>CAZUYC010000070.1:0-46519 GCA_964624475.1 uncultured Spirochaetales bacterium
GTATCCGAAAGGCCTGAAGCCCACGGACGCACAGATGGCCGCCATCCACCTGAAGCCGGAGCCCTTCCACGCGGACTGGAACTACACCATCTTGCCTCGCGGAAAACGCACAATAGTCAAGTAATTTCGTTACAGTCTCTAAGGACCGCCATCGACCGTGCCAAGGGCAGTTACGTCTTTGGGAAGGACTACTCCAACGAGCCCCTGGATGGCTCGCTCCTTTGGGCATTTGGATATTGGCTCTTGCGGGATCTCTTTCAATACGCGGATCGGAAGAAGCGAGCGATTCTACCGCCCGATACCTACGAAGGAGTGGTCGTCGTCTTTGCTGACCTCAGCGGTTTTTCCGGCTATGTCCGAGACACTCCAAGTAGGAGAGTCATTCAGGATTGCTTGAGCGCGTTTTGCGCAAAGGCCCGACTTCAGATCATCAACGATGGCGGAATGCTCTACCAGTTCCTCGGCGATGCAGTCATCGGGCTGTTTGGGATTCCGGATCAGCGGCCCGGATACCAAAAGCGGAGCTTCGACTGTGCCCGATCCCTCCTGATGCTCGGTGACAAGATCTCACACGCATGGCAGCGCGAATTGGATCGGCTTCAGCCGGTGCGAGGTGCGCACATCGGCATGGCTATGGGAGATCTTCGGATTGTCTCGTTGCGACCCTTTAGCCGAACGCATCTCGGCGCAGTCGGCGACGTGATTAATATCGCGGCGCGGCTCTCGTCTCACGCACAGCCGGGGCAAATAGTCATGAGTAACACGCTTTACAGGAGCTTGGCCCCTGCGACCTGGCCTCTTCTAAGGAGAGCGGAACCGATCGAGGCTAAGAACGTAGGGCGAATCCAGGCATGGTCCTTTGACGAGGGGGATCACGTCGCGACATAACAAGGCGCTCAGCTGCGTGGCACAGCGCGTTCCAATCGACCCGTGGTACCGTCTGGCATTGAACTTGGGCGCCTCACCCACCGTCGGTGGTCATGAGCATGTCTGAGATCTACGTGAGCACAGACGTCGAGACGGACGGGCCAATCCCCGGACCGCACTCAATGCTGAGTCTCGCCTCCGCGGCGTTCAATGCCGGCGGCCGCCTTGTCAGCACCTTTAGCGCCAATCTCGAGGTTCTTCCCGGGGCCTCGGTCCACCCTGAGACGATGAAGTGGTGGGAAAGCCACCCTGCCGCGTGGGAGGCCTGCCGCGCGGACGCGCGACCACCGGAGGAGGTCATGCCGGACTACCGGGCCTGGCTCGAAGCGCTTCCGGCGCGGCCCGTGTTCGTGGCATACCCTGCAGGCTTCGACTTCACGTTCGTGTACTGGTACCTAGTGCGCTTTGCCGGCAAAAGCCCGTTCTCGCACTCAGCTCTCGATATCAAGACCTACGCAATGGCTCTCCTCAAGAAGGACTACCGCTCGTGCGTGAAACGTGCCATGCCGAAGCGATGGTTCCCGAACCGGCCTCATACCCACATCGCGCTCGACGACGCGATCGAGCAGGGAGAGCTATTCTGCAACATGCTCGGCGACAACACTGGCTCGTAGACCCCCCGCGCCGCCTTCGATGGCGGTGACCCTGTCAAGCCTTCTGATTCTTCGCAGTAACGAGGGTTCGACCTTCTATCCGTGTGCACACCGACGGGGTGAGGCACCCAATGCGTTGTACGCCCGCTCTCCCGGATCGGTGGCCCCATCCCCATCTCCTCGGTGGACACCCAAAACCGGCCCTGCATGGACATCTGAAAAGCGGCCATAGGGAGGCAGGGCCCTCGGGACGTTGACGGCGACGGGATCCCCGCGCGGGGCTTGTTCACCTCACCTGGTCCCTGCTTGACCGAAATCGGGGATTATCGGACGTTGCCAAGGAACGCAGCTAGAAATCCCTATGCGCCGTCGTGGGGTGGGCTGCTCGCGCGCCGCGAGTCCGGCGCGCTCGCGCGGCGCCTAACCTAATCGCCGAGAGCTGCGAGCGCCACGGGATCCGCCCGGGCCAGCCCACGATCCACGCCGACCGGGGCTCGGCGCCCGCCGAAGAGCGTGGCGCGGCTGCTCGCCGATCTCGGCGTCGAGCGCTCGCACAGCCGGCCCCACGTCTCGAACGACAACCCCTTCTCGGAGTCGCATTTCGCCAGCATGAAGGGCACCCCGAGTTTCCGGACCGCTTCGCACCCTTCGAGCACGCCGGAGCGGGACGGGCGCCGTTAGCGGTATCGGGTACTGTGCAGATCGAGCAGGGCGTGCGAGAGGCTCACCTCTGGACACACGCCGAGCAGTACGGCCTCTCGCCGCTCTACTCCGAGGACTTCGAGCACGACCGCCTCTACGGCAGCGTGCGGACGCTCGATCCCTTTCGGGACTGACCCTGGGCTTCGACGCTCGCGGCTACTCGTCCTCGCTCACGCGGTCGAGCAGCCGGCGCAGGCGGGGCAGGGCCAGGCGGTCCTTCTCGCGGCCCGCTGCCTCCTTGGATCGGATCACGTCGGCGAGCGACGCGACGAGGACGCGGACGCCGTCCGCGGCCTCGACCTCGATCGCATCGCGTCGGAGATCCGCGTAGCCCTGGGTGCCGCTCGGCCGGAAGGTGAGGTCGAGGTCTCCCGCCCGGGTAGTCAGGTTGAGGATCGCGTCCGGCGAGAGGTTGCGTAGGAACGCGGCCGAGCAGTCGAAGGCGAGCCCCTCCGGAACGCCGGCCGCGCGGATCCGCGCGCCGAGCTCGAGAAGCGCGCGAGCCAGGCGATCGAGGTTTCCGGGTTCGTGGTCCGGCACGATGTCGAGGTCGACGGTGACCCCCACGTCGCCGTGGAGGATCGCGGCCATGCCCCCGATCAAGACGAAGCGGGCTCCGGCGCTCTCGAGGGCGGCGAGCATCCGCGCCGGATCGAAGTCCGCGTCAGGCACGCCGCGCGCGCCCGAGCGCCTGGCGGCCGCGGAGGGCGAAGCGGGCCGCGCGCGTCGCATCGGCGAGGCGCTGGCGCGGTGTCCTGCGCAGCGTGCGCTCGAAGAGCGACTCGGTCCCGGGGTCGGGCTCGCCGAGCCCCACGCGGAGCTCGAAGCCTGCGGCGCGAATCAGGCGGTCCACCAGCGCGGCGGACGGCATCCGCGCGCCGGACTCGATCCGGCCGATCGTCGACTGCGGCACGCCCGCGCGCTCCGCGAGCTCGGCCTGCGAGAGCCCGGCTCGGCGGCGCGCCTCGCGCACCAGGTGCCGTACCGCCATCCAGCTCCAATAGCCGATTGGCTATCAGATCTCAAGTGGCGACGGACGCCGGCACCGGCCGACAGCGTCGGGCCAGCGTCACGGCTACGCCTCGACCGTCCAGGTGTCGCCCGAGTCGAGGAGCTGGCGCAGGTCGCCGGGGCCGCGGCGGGAGATGGCGTTTTGCACCTGCTGCTCGAGCAGCGACTCGTAGGTGGGTTTCTCGACGGCGCGGAAGACGCCGAGCGGGATCGGGAAGCTCGGGCGCTGGAGGCTCGCGAGGGCGAAGGCGTAGGCGGGCGACTCGTGGCGCTCGTGGTGGAGCGCGATGCCGGCCGAGGCGGGGTCCTGGCCGTCGGCGAGCGCCACCAGCGAGGGGATCCCGTTCTCGATGCGGATCCCGCGCCGGCGGCCGGGGGGGCCGAAGACCAGGGGCTCCCCGTCCGCGAGCTTGAGCGACGCCTCGCCACGCGTCTTCTTGTCCTCCACCTCGAGCCATTCGTCGTCGTTGTAGACGGGGCAGTTCTGGAGGATCTCGACGAAGGCGGTGCCGGGGTGATCGAAGGCGCGCCGCAGCACCTGCTGGAGATGCGGCGCGTCCACGTCGACGGAGCGCGCCACGAAGGTGGCGCCGGAGCCGAGCGCGAAGGCGATCGGGTCGACGGGGTGGTCGATCGCGCCGTCGGGGGTGGACTTGGTCTTCATGCCGACGCGCGAGGTGGGGGAGTACTGCCCCTTGGTGAGGCCGTAGACCCGGTTGTTGAAGAGCAGGATCTGGAGGTCGAGGTTGCGGCGGATCGTGTGCAGCAGGTGGTTCCCGCCGATCGAGAGCCCGTCGCCGTCGCCCGTCACCACCCACACGGAGAGCTCGGGACGGGCGGCCTTGATGCCGGTCGCGAAGGCCGGCGCGCGGCCGTGGATGGTGTGGAAGCCGTAGGTGTTCATGTAGTAGGGGAAGCGGCTCGAGCAGCCGATCCCCGAGACGAAGACGAAGTTCTCGCGCGCGATCCCGAGCTCGGGCATCACGCGCTGCATGTTGGCGAGGACCGAGTAGTCTCCGCAGCCCGGGCACCAGCGCACGTCCTGGTCCGACGCGAAGTCCTTCGGGGTGAGCAGGTTCTCGGCGGCGGTCACGTTCACACCTCCTCGGCCAGCATGCGCTCGATCCGCGCCCGGATCTCGCTCACCTTGAAGGGCTGGCCCTCGACCTTCGCGAGCACCTGGGCGGGTACCAGGTAGCGGTCGCGCAGCAGGCGGGTGAGCTGGCCCAGGTTGAGCTCGGGAACGAGGATCTTCTCGAACCCTGCGAGCACCGCGCCGAGGTTCGCCGGCAGCGGGTTCAGGTGGCGGAGATGCACGCCCGAGACCGGGAGGCCGTCGGCGCGCGCGGCCTCGACGGCCGAGGTGATGGCACCGTGGGTGCCGCCCCAGCCGACGACGAGCAGCTCGCCGCGCTCCGGGCCGAGCACCTCGACGGGCGGGATCTCGGCCGCGATGCGCGCCACCTTCTCGGCGCGCAGCTCGTTCATGCGCTGGTTGTTCCTCGGCTCGTAGGAGACGTTGCCGGTGTCCTCCTGCTTGCCGAGTCCGCCGATCCGGTGCTCGAGCCCGGGGGTGCCGGGCACGGCCCAGGGGCGCGCCAGCGTCTCCGGGTCGCGCACGTAGGGCTGGAAGCCCGCGGGATCCGTGCGCAGGCGCACCGGCGCCTTCGGCAGCGCGTCGACGTCGGGAATGAGCCAGGGCTCGGAGCTGTTCGCGAGGTAGGAGTCGGAGAGCACCACGACCGGGGTCATGTACTTGACCGCGAGCCGGAAGGCCTCGAGCACGCAGGAGAAGCACTCGCCCGGGGTCGCCGGGGCGAGGACCGCGACGGGGCTCTCGGAGTTGCGGCCGTAGAGCGCGAGCAGCAGGTCGCCCTGCTCGATCTTCGTGGGCATGCCGGTCGACGGGCCCGCGCGCTGGATGTCGACGACGACGAGCGGCAGCTCGGCCATCACCGCGAGCCCGAGCGCCTCCTGCTTCAGCACCATGCCCGGGCCGCTGGTGGTGCAGATGCCGAGCGAGCCGGCGAACGAGGCGCCGATCGCGGCGCTGATCGCCGCGATCTCGTCCTCGGCCTGGAAGGTCTTGACGCCGAAGTGCCGGAAGCGCGAGACCTCGTGGAGCACGTCGCTCGCGGGCGTGATCGGGTAGGCGCCGAGGAAGACGGGCCGCTCCATCTGCCGGCTGGCCGCGACGATGCCCCACGCGAGCGCCGTGTTCCCGGTGATGTTCCGGTAGCGGCCCGGCTGGATCTTGGCCCTGGGCACGATGTAGGAGGTGGCGAAGAGCTCCGTCGTCTCCCCGAACGCGTACCCGGCCTTCACGACGCGGAGGTTCGCCTCGAGGACGGCGCCCTCGAAGCGCGTCTCGAGCCAGCGCAGCGTCGACTCGAGCGGCCGGTTGTAGAGCCAGTACATGAGGCCGAGCGCGAAGAAGTTCTTGCAGCGGTCGGCGTCGCGCTGCGAGAGGTTCAGGTCGGAGAGGGCCTCGCGGTTGAGCCGCGTGAAGGGGATCTCGACCACCTGCAGGCGCTCGCGCAGCGCGGGGAGCGGGTCGTCCTCGTAGCCGGCGCGCTGGAGCGACTTCTGGTGGAAGGCGTCGCTGTTCAGGATCAGCATTCCGCGGGGCCGCAGATCGTCGACGTTGGCGCGGAGCGCCGCCGGGTTGAAGGCCACGAGGACGTCCGGCTGGTCGGCCGGCGTGCGGATGTCGTGCGACGAGAAGTGGATCTGGAATCCCGAGACGCCGGCCAGCGTCCCGGCCGGCGCGCGGATCTCGGCGGGGAAGTCCGGAAGGGTCGAGAGGTCGTTGCCGGCGAGGGCGGTCGCCTCGGTGAACTTGGTTCCCGTGAGCTGCATGCCGTCGCCCGAATCTCCGGTGAAGCGGATGGCGACGCTGTCGATCTCCTGGGTCGGCTTCGCGGGCATGGCACCTCGGGCCGCTCGGGCCCTCACCCCCTCCTCGAGTCCACCCCCGATTGTATCGGCTGGGGTGCACCCGCGCTGGCTCAAGGCCCCAGCGCTCCGCTCCGATGCACGGAAGGTGTTCTTCGTACGCCAGGACGCTCCGGATCCGGCTCGGAGCGCCCTGCGCTCGCTCCTGCCCTCGATGAACACCCCCGTCGTGGTGGTCGACGACCTGCCGGCCGGGCCGGCCACGGCGGTGATCGCCTGCGTCACGGGTGCCGGGGGGTCGCGGGTGGCGCTCGCGATCCGCTCGCAGCGCAGCGGCCAGGTGGTCTTCTTCGGTCCCGACGAGGAGCTGCGCGAGCGGCAGGCGCCCGACGTCGCCCTCGACGCGGCGTTCTCGTTCGCCGAGAGCATGGGTTTCCTCTTCGAGGACGATCGGCTGGCCGAGGCGCCGGCCGAGGCCTGGCAGCTCTGGGAGGCGCTCCTGGAGGCGGGAGGGCGCGCCCGGCCGCTGCACGCCGCGGACCCCGCCCCTGCGCCGGCGGAGTCCCCCGCAGCGCCCCTGGAGGAGGAGCTCTGGTTGGAAGAGGTCGCGGCTCCCGGCCCGCCGATCGGCCGCTCCATTCCCCTCACCAAGTTCCGCTCCGCGGGCGCCGCCCCGACGCGACCTCGCGGGAGGAGCCCGGCAGGGGTCGCGCGCCGGCCGCTCGCCCGCTTCCCCGTCCGTCCCGATCGGAGGAGCTCGTGAGGCCGTCGACCGCCATCCGCGCGCTGCTCCTCGCGGGGGCGCTCGTCGCGAGCTCGCTCGGCTGCGCCTCGCCCTCGGGACGCGCCGAGGCCGAGCTGCGCAAGCGCCAGGCGCGATCGCAATACGACATCGCGCTCGACCACATCCAGAAGGGCCAGATCGAGCTCGGGTTGCGCGAGCTCCTCGCCGCCGAGCGCCTCGACCCGCGAGACAAGCGGATCCAGAACAGCCTCGGCGTGACCTACTACCGGAAGGGACGCGTCGCGGACGGCGAGCTCCACCTGCGGCGCGCTCTCGAGCTCGACCCGGACTACCACGAGGCCCGATTCAACCTGAGCGTGTTCCTGCTGCGCGAGGGGCGCTTCGCCGAGTGCATCGCCGAGGCGCATCGGCTCTTCGACGACCCGACCTTCGTCGCACCGTGGCGCGCGCTCACGACGCGAGGCTGGTGCGAGTACCGGTCCGGACGCGTCGAAGAGGCCCGGCGCCTGCTCGAGCTCTCGCGCGACTACGACGCCCGGGACTGGTCGACGCTCCTGAACCTCGGCATCCTCGAGGCGGATCAGGGCAACCGCCGGCAGGCCGTCGCACTCTTGGAGCAGGTTCTGGCGCTGCGTCCCGGACCGGGTGCCGAGGCCGAGGCCAACTACCGCCTGGGCGAGCTGTACGCCGCGCTGGGTGAGCGCAAGCGCGCCGCGAGCCACCTGGCGGCGGCGATCGAGAAGGCGCCGAACGGTCCATGGGGCAGAAAATCCGAGGAAAGCCTGCAGCGCCTGCGCTGAGCGCGGACCCGGAGCGCTCGATCGGCGTCTACCTCGCGCGGCAACGGGAGCTCCGCGGCATCTCCCTCGACGAGCTCGCGACGCTGACCCGCATTCCGCGCCGATCGCTGGCGCGGCTCGAGTCCGGCGTCTTCGATCGCGCGCCCGACGGCTTCGTGCGGGGGTTCGTGCGGACCGTCGCGGCGGCGCTCGGCCTCGACCCCGACGAGACCGTGATGCGCCTGCTCTGCGAGCCGGCCGTCGAGGGTGCGGACGCGCGCGGCGAGATCGCCGGGTGGAGGGGTCCGAGCGCGCGCTGGGCGGTGCTCGCCTTCGGGGGCCTGCTCGCGGCCGGCGCGCTCGGCTGGCTCGCCACGAGCCTGCGCTCGCGGCCCTCCGCCCCGCGCGCAGACGGGGTCGTGCTCCGCCACGACCCCATCCGGGCGCTCGCGCGCGAGGCGGCGGCCCTGTCCCCGAGAGCCGAGGCGGGCCCGTCGGCGCCAGTCCCGGGCGCGCTGCCCGCAGGGCCCGGAGCGCCAGCGGAGGCGGAGCGCGAGCCGGCCGGCGCGCTACTGGAGCCTCCCGTCCCCGGGATCCTCCCCGAGGCACCCCCCGCCGCAGCGCCGCCGGCTGCCGCCGACCCGGCCGCCGCCCCCTAGACTGGCCCGTCGGGCCCCCCCCTCCCTTCGCCTACCCTTCCCGCATGGCCCTGGTCCAGAGCGAGGCGTTGGTGCTGCGCGTCATCGAGTTCGGCGAATCCGACCGGATCGTCCACCTGCTCGTGCCGGACTCCGGTCGGCTCACCGCCATCGCCAAAGGGGCGCGACGCAGCGTCCGGCGTTTCCCGGGGACGCTGGATCTCTTCAATCAGCTGCGCGTGCAGCTCGAGCGGCCCCGGTCGGCCTCTGCCTCGATGGCGCGCCTGGACTCGGCCGCGCTGATCCGGGCGTTCCCTGGGCTGCGCGGCGAGGCCGCGCGTTTCGCGCTCGGCTGCTATCTGGTCGAGCTCCTCGACCGGCTCGCGCCCGAGGCTGCCGCGGGCAGCGACGCGCGGCGGCTCTTCGCGTTCGCGCTCGCTGCGCTCGATCACGCCGCCGTGGCTCCGCTCGATTCGAAGCTACGCCCCTTGCTCGAGCTGCGGGCGCTCGATGCGCTGGGGCTGCGCCCCGAGCTGCGCCGCTGCGTCCGTTGCGGCGCGGAGCTGCGCGGCGCGCGCGACGCGCCGAGCGAGGCCCGGCAGCGCGGCCCCGTCGCCTTCCACGTGGCCGAAGGAGGACCCGTGTGCGGGCGCTGCGCCGCGGGGGTCCAGGGGGCCCTCCTCGTGCAGCTCGGCACGCTGCGCGCCCTCGAGGGGGCCCTCCGGCTGTCGCCACAGCAGCAGGGGCGCCTGGTGCTCGGACCGCGGGCGCTCGAAGAGGCCCGCATGCTGCTCGCGCGCTTCCACCGCTTCCACCTGGGCGTCGAGCTGCGCAGCGAGCGCGTCCTCGACGAGCTCTTCCCCGGGCCGACGCCGCGCCCCGCGAGCGCGCCCGTCGCGTAGCACGCGCCCGGGGCGACCGCCGGATATACTCGCGACCCGCCGAAGCCCGAAGGATCCCATGACCTCGCAAGCCCCTGGCAAGAGCCGCCCGCTCCAGCGCATGGACGACCTCGTGGCGCTCTGCGCGCGCCGCGGCTTCGTGTTCCCCTCGAGCGAGATCTACGGGGGGATCAACGGCTTCTGGGATTACGGCCCCCTCGGGGTCGAGCTCAAGAACAACCTGAAGGCGGCGTGGTGGCAGGCCGTGGTGCGCGAGCGCGACGACGTGGAGGGCATCGACAGCTCGATCATCTGCCACCCGCGCACCTGGGAAGCCTCCGGTCACGTCGAGCACTTCAGCGACCCGATGGTGGACTGCCGCGCCTGCAAGAAACGCTTGCGCGCCGACCAGCTCGACGACGCGGGGCCCTGCCCGGCGCGCGAGGGCAGCTCGCAGCACGACTGGACCGAGCCTCGTCGCTTCAACCTGATGCTCCAGACGCGCATCGGGGCCTCCGAGGACGCGGCGGCCATCGCCTACCTGCGGGCGGAGACCTGTCAGCCGATCTTCAACGACTTCCGCCGCGTACGCGAGGTCGCGCGCCAGCAGATCCCCTTCGGCATCGCGCAGGTCGGCAAGGCGTTCCGCAACGAGATCAATCCGCGCAACTTCACCTTCCGCTCGCGCGAGTTCGAGCAGGCCGAGCTCGAGTTCTTCTGCCGGGAATCCGAGCGCGACGCCTGGTTCGATCACTGGCTCGCAGAGCGCCTGCGCTTCCACCGCGAGCTCGGCCTCGGTTCCGAGCATCTGCGCACGCGGGCGCACGCCCCCGAGGAGCTCGCCCACTACTGCAAGCGCGCGATCGACATCGAGTTCCACTTCCCCTTCGGCTGGCAGGAGATCGAGGGCATCCACGACCGCGGGGACTTCGACCTCTCCCGCCACTCGGAGTTCTCGGGCAAGGACCTCGCCGTGACCGACCCCGAGACCAAGCAGCGCTACTTCCCCGTGGTGATCGAGACCTCGGTCGGGATCGACCGCAGCTGTCTGGCGCTGCTCTGCCACGCGTACGCAGAGGAGACGCTCGAGGGCGGGGAGACGCGTACGCTGCTGCGCCTGCACCCGCGGCTCGCGCCGATCAAGGTCGCCGCGCTTCCGCTCTCCAAGAAGCTCGCGGAGCCCGCCCGGCGCCTCGCGAGCGAGCTGCGCCGGCGCTGGAACGTCTTCTACGACGACGCCGGCAACATCGGTCGCCGCTACCGGCGCCAGGACGAGGCCGGCACCCCCTACTGCGTGACCGTCGACTTCGACTCGGAGGCGGACGGCAAGGCGACGGTCCGGGAGCGCGACTCGATGCAGCAGGAGCGCATCCCGATCGGGGCCGTCGCCGCCTACCTCGCCGATCGGCTCGGTCCCTGCGCGTGAGACTCGCCGGCCTGGTCGGGGCGGTGCTGGCGCTCGGCTGTGCGGGGTCGGGCGGCGGCCCGATCCCGCTGCCCCCCGGCACCGGGGTGGCGCCCGGGGCGGACGCGGTCCTCGGCTTCTACGCGCGCGCGGAGGCCTTCTACGCGCGGCTCGCGAAGCGGCGCCTGAACGCCCTCGAGACCTTCAACGACGCCCTCCTGCGCGAGCACTTCCGCACCAAGGACGCGTTCTTCGACTACTACGCGGACCTGGCTCACCACCTCGACCTGGCGCACTTCGAGAAGAGCCGGCCGAGCGGGGTGGAGGTCCTGGAGCTGGTCTTCGAGACCGACGCCCTCGCCTGGGTCCAGGTGCGGTTCCGGGGGGCGGACGACCGGCCGCTGCGGCCCGACTCCACGCTCCTGGTCCGCCGCGACCGCTGGGAGCTTGCGAACGGCTCCTGGTGGCTGGTGCCGGGCAAGCTCTAGCAGGACCCGGTTCGAGGGGAATCCCCTGCAAAAAGGGAAGAGTCGCGTCCACAGATGGGGAAAAATTTTCCTCTTGCTCTCACTGGCTGGGCAAGAGATTTCCCACGTCGATCCGATCGTTTTTTGTTTGTTGTTCGAAGGTTGAATCAACTGCCTGCGCGCTGATGCCCTCCTGGCACGGCGATTGCTCATCCGTGGGACGGGACTTCGGTCCCCACTTTTGATGAGCCGGATTCCTCGACGAGTCGAGGAGCCGACGCCGGGGTAAGGGGAGAGAGGCGACTGGAATGGGTGGGCACGCCCCCATCCATCCGGAGGTAGTGCATCTCGCCACTCGATTCGGGTCCCTGGCAGCGGCTCCCTGCGACGCGAGGTGCAGGAGAGCGACGTGGCGCACCGTGAAGAGCCCTGGTCGGACGACGGCGAGCTCGTCACCTGCATCCTGCAGGGGAGCGTCGAGCACTTCGACATGCTCTATGAGGCGTACTTCCCCCGGGTCTACCGCTTCGCCCTGAAGCGCCTGCGCGACCCTGCGGAGGCCGAAGACGTCACGCAGGAGGTCTTCTTCACCGTCTTCAACGCCCTGGCGAGCTTCCGGGGCAACTCGTCGCTGCTCGTGTGGATCTTCGGCATCACCCGGAACACCGTCAACCGGCGCTTCCGACGGGCGAGGCCCAGCATCGAGTCGCTCGACGCGGACGACGCTCGCGAGATCCCGACCGGGGAGGCCCCCGCCGATCGCACCGTGGACGCCCGCCGGGTCCTCTCGCAGTGCGAAGCCGTGATCGAGAACCAGCTCACACCGCTCCAACGTCGGATCTTCCATCTGAAGCACCTGCGCCGGCAGTCCATCCGGGCCATCGCCCGTGCCCTCGGGAAGTCCGAGGACGCGATCAAGGCGAATCTCTATCGGATGCGCCGCGCGATCGCGGACGGCGCCCCCGGCATCGAGTCGCTCCTGGGCCGCTGACGGGCCGGCCCCGCCCGCTCCCGCGGGGAGTGGCCGGGACCCGCGGCGGTTCGGATCCTCGCGCGACCCCTTTCGTTGCCATCTCGTGCCACCAATTTCGCTGCCACGCTACATATCCAACGAGGGTCGAGAGACCCCGCCTCCTGGGGAGGGGTGACGCGAGGTGGAACCGCGTTGCCCCGAAAGTCTTGCCGAACTCGCCCGCGCGCTGCGGGACTAAGGCCCGACGCGCAGCTGATCGAAGGGATCCGGCGCGCGAACCAGGCCGATTTCGCCCTCCTCTACGACCGCTACTTCCCGCGCATCTACGCCTTCGCCTACGGAAGGCTCCGCAGCCACGCGGACACCGAGGAGGTGGTCCAGGAGACCTTCATGGCGGTGTTCCGCTCCATCGAGGCCTACCGGGGGCAATCGTCGCTGCTCTCGTGGATCTACGGCATCGCGAAGAACACCGTCAACAATCACGTCCGCCGGTCGCGCGCCCACGACCAGCGCGTCGAGCGCGCGGAGCTGGAGCTCGTGCGTTCGGCCCACTCGCTCGATGCGTGCACCCCGGAGGAGCACCTCTGCCTGCGCCGCTACCAGGACGCGATCCAGGATCGCCTCGCCACGGTCGCGGACTGGCATCACGAGGTGTTCGTGCTGCGCCACATCGAGAATCTCCCGATTGGCGAGATCGCGCGCCGCGTGGCACGCTCGAACGACGCGGTCCGCTCCAGCCTGTACCGGATCAAGCGGCTGCTCGTGGAGGCCGTCGATCCGAACCTGGCGGCGGCGGGGTAGGCCGGATGGGCCGGAGGATCGGGGGCGCCGGCCGCTTCGGGCCGCGCCGCGTGGGGGGGGTCGCGACGGGCGCCAAGCCGGAGAACGACGCCACCAGCGACGGCTCCGTCGAGGTGACGCTGGAGGAGCTCGAGGAGTTCCTGGACGCCGGCCGGCACGGCGTCCGCGCGCGCCCCGAGTTCAAGGAGCGCCTGCGCGAGAAACTCTGGGGGCTGGTCCAGGAGCAGCGGCGCCGCTGGCGCGGGGACCGATCCTGAGGTACCGACGTTCGGTTCTCCGGTGCGCCATCCCTTCCGCCGCAAGAACCTGAGCCCGAGGCTGCTCCCGCTCTACGCGCTCGGCGCCCTCTTCGTGTGGCTCGCCGAGCCCACGCCCGGGCGCCTCCTCTCCGGGGGGCTCGTGATGGCGCTCGGAGCCGGGCTGCGCGCGTGGGGCGCCGGCCATCTGGTGAAGACCGAGCGCCTCGTCTCGTCGGGTCCCTACGCCCATCTGCGTCACCCGCTCTACGCCGGGACGCTGCTGGTGGCGGTCGGGCTCGGGGTCGCCGCGGGCCCCCCGGGGTTCGCGCTGGTGGCGCTCGTCTTCGCGCCGTTCTTCTTCGGCTACTACCTCCCCCGCAAGGAACGCAGCGAGGGGGCGCGCCTCGGGCGCCGTCACGGCGAAGCGTATGCCGCCTGGCGGCGCGCCGTGCCGTCGCTCGCGCCCCGTCTCGCGCCGTGGCAGACCGCAGGACGGGACGGTCCTCCCCCGCGCTGGAGCGCTGCGCGCTTCCGCGAGAACGACGAGGACGGGGCGCTGCTCGCCGTCGCCCTGGCCTGGGGGCTGCTCGCGCTGCGCGGGGCGATCCTGTGAGCTCCCCCATCCCGGGCGAGCTCACGCGCGGGCGGCTTGCCGGGAGGATCCTCTTCGCGATCAAGCGCGGGGGCTGCCTGCGGCCGGACGTGCTGCTCGCCGCCACCGGGAGCGGCCCCGTCGTCGTCAAGGACTGGTCGGCCCGACCTCGTCCGGTGCGCGCCACGCTCGGGCGGATCGCGGTGGGGCGCGAGGCGCGCGCCCACCGCCGCCTCGACGGCCTCGGCTGCGTACCGCGGCTCCTCGGGCGACTCGACGCCTTTGCCCTCGTGCTCGAGTACCGCGCCGGCACCCGGATCTCGCGGCGACGGCCCTGGATCTTCCACTCCGGCTTCGCCGCCGATCTGGCGGGTGCCGTCGCGGAGATTCACGCGCGCGGCGTGATCCACCTCGACCTCGCGCACCGGGGCAACGTCGGCGCCGACGCGGACGGGAGGCCCGTGGTCTTCGACCTCGGCGCGGCGCTGTGCCTGCGGCCCGATCGCCCGGTCGGCCGCTGGCTCTTTCGCGCGCTCGCGCTGGCAGACCGCCGCGCGCTGCGAAAATGGGGGCGGGAGCTAGGGGCTTCGACGCAGGCGTTCGGTTCGCCGGGCTCGTGGACGTCTGAGGGAAGCCGCCCTTATTTACTCCGCTCGGCTTCGCCTCGCTGCGCGCTCCGCGCTGCCGCGCTCCGCTTGCGAAGAGCTTTCCGGAACGTCGGCTGCGGCGGCGCGGGCTCGGCCTATCCCCGGTCGGTCGTAGGCAAACCCCGGAATTACTGCGGGTGGCGTTCCGGATCGCTCTTCGCAAGCGAGGCGCGGCAGCGCCTCGCGCGCAGCGAGCCGTAGGCGAGCGGAGTAAATAAGGCCGGCCTCCCCAATACGCCTCCTACCCCGCACGCCCCGTTCTACGGTACGGCAACCTCCGACGGACCCCGCGGCGCGAGCCGGCCCACGTAGTACCGGAAGGTGTCGAGCGTGAGGCGCGCGTCGGCCATCGCGCGGTGCGGGACGGGGCCCTCGATCAGGCCCGCAGTGATCGCAGCCTGGCGCAGGGAGAGCGCCGCGACGGGCTCGCCGACCACGAGCGACCACGCGTAGAAGAGCGTCGCGAGATCGATCACGTGGTAGTCGAAGGGGTAGGGGACCCTGCAGCTCTTGAAGCCCCGTTCCAGGAAGGCCACGTCCATGCGCACGTTCTGGCCGGCGGGGACGATCGTCTTGCCCGGCGGCAGCAGGGCGACGAGGTCGCCGAGCGCCTGGCGCAGCGGCACCGCGTCCGCCCAGCGCTCGGGCCCGTAGCCCGACATCTCCGCCGCCTCGGCCGTCACCCGCTCGGGCCGCGCGTGGATGCGCCACTCCGCGCTGGCGAGCTCGGCGAGGCGGTAGTCGGTTGCGATCACCGCGATCTCGGTGATGTCGTGCAGCTCGGGGTCGAGCCCGCCGAACTCGCAGTCGAGGAAGAGGAAGGCGAAGTCGGGCAACGAGTGCCTCCGAGAACCCACCGCTGCCTCCGCTCGCCTTCGGCTCGCTGCGCGCTTCGCTTGCGGCCGCCTCCGCTCGCCTTCGGCTCGCTGCGCGCTTCGCTTGCGGCCGCCTCCGCTCGCGTGGGCTCGCTGCACGCTTCGCTGGCGGTGGGGTGGCGCTCCCAACGGGAATCGAACCCGTGTTTTGGCCTTGAGAGGGCCACGTCCTAGACCGCTAGACGATGGGAGCACGGGGCGGGAGGCGCCGGGAGGCTAGCCCCGGGCCGGCGCGATCGTCAAGGCGGGCCACGAGGCCGGGCGGCGCAAGCGCCGAAGGCGCGCGCAGCGAGCCGCAGGCGAGCGAAGTTCATCGCCGCGCAAGCGCCGAAGGCGCGCGCAGCGAGCCGCAGGCGAGCGAAGCTCATCGGGCCGGGTGACGCGATTCGTCACCCGAGCGCCGCGCAACGGCACCGCGCAGGTGCCGAGGCCGGGTCGCCGCGGCGCCGCCCGGCGGCGGCAGCGGCGCGAGCGGGGGCCGCGCCGGGCCTCAGGTTGGAGTGCGTAGCTGCCGATGAGTGCGACCGACACGTGAGGATTGGCACAGGGGTTGCTCCTGGCCCCGCGTGACGGGATTCGGGCAGTCGTACCGGCCGGGGTTCGGCCGGGCGGCATCGATCGACGGGATCGAGCCAGCCCGAGAAACAAGGAGAAGAGATCCGTGACGAAGCTCCACACACGGCGCGGTGGCTTCACGCTCATCGAGCTGATGATCGTCGTCGCCATCATCGGTATCCTGGCGGCCATCGCCATTCCGAACTTCCTGCGCTTCCAGCTGAAGGCGAAGTCGAGCGAGGGCAAGACGAACATTGCCGCGATCCGCACGGCCGAGGAGTCGTTCTTCGCCGAGTACGGCAACTACGTGTCCGCAGACCCCTCGCCGATCGCCATCCTCTACAACCAGAAGGCGACCTTCGTGAACGACATGGGTCCGGGCCTCGGCTTCGACCGCGTGGGCTGGTCCCCCGAGGGCGAGGTCTACTTCAACTACTCGGTGGCGGTTCCGCTCCTCGGCAACGAGTTCACGGTCGGCGCGGTCGCGGACATCGACGCCGACACCCAAGAGCAGGCGTGGGGCTACAGGAAGGGCACCGAAACTGCCAAGGCTCACGCGGATGGGCAGTGTGCCCAGGCCTTCCTGACGCCGGAGACCGTCGGCCCCTGCGACGGCAACTCGGGCCAGAGCTGGTTCTAGCAGAGCGGTCGATCCGGGAGGGCCGGGCTCGCGCCCGGCCCTCCTCCTTCCTGGCTCCACGCAGAGCGGGAGACACTGCGATGCGTCGAAAGAAGCAGAGCGCGGGATTCACCCTGGTCGAGGTCATGATCGTGGTCGCGCTCATCGGAGTGCTGGCCTCGGTGGCGATCCCGGGCTTCATCAGCTACCAGGCGCGCGCGCGGCGCAGCGAAGCGTACGCCAACCTGAACGCCGTGGCGCAGGCCCAGACCGCATTCTACGCGGTCAAGGGCCTCTACCACGGGACGGGGGTGTCCTGGCCGGATCCGCTGCCGTACGGCGGGCCCGGCACGATGCGCATGAGCTGGGACGCCCCCTCGGAGGCGGCCTTCTCGCAGCTCGGCTGGGCGCCCGAGGGCCAGGTCTACTACACCTACGAGACGAACACGCCCGAGGTCCCCGGAAGCGGCTGCCAGTGCAACGTGTGCTTCTCCGCCACCGCGTTCGGCGACGTCGACGCCAACGGTCAGGTCTCCGCCGTGATGTACTCCCATCCGGAGCCCGACGGCGGCGGCGGCTTCGACGAGTGCCCCGCGCGCTTCCGCCCCTTCTGGGCGCCCACGCGGCTCGGCACGGGGGACCCCGTCTACGACGAGGTCGCGATCAACCGCTCGACCGACGAGTTCTAGCCGGCGGGCTCATCGGGCTCGAGAGATGCCTTCGGGGGGAGGCGCGATGAAAGGGAACCGGGGCCGCCGCGGCGGCCACGCGCGGCTCGCCGGTCTGGTCGTGGCCGTCGCGGCAGCCGCCGCGGCGCACGCGCGCATACCGCCCGTCCCTCGCTTCGGCCAGGGCGAGACCTTCGTGCCGCGCCCCGAGCAGGCGCGGCTCTCCTCGCTCGGCTTCGCGGCGCTCGTCGCCGACTACCACTGGCTGCACGCGGTGCAGATCGTCGGCGGGGAGACGGGCCGGACCGAGCAGCGCGCACCGCTGCTCTCGCGCCTGCTCGACGTGGTGACCGCGCTCAACCCCTGGGTCGACCACCCGTACCGCTTCGCAGCGCTCTGGCTCACCGACAGCCCCGAGCGCGTCCGCTTCGCGAATCGGCTCCTCGCGCGCGGGATCGCCTATCATCCGCGCGACTGGCGCAACCGCCACTACTTGGGCTTCAATCACTTCTACTACCTGGGCGAAGAGGCGCGCGCGGCCCAGGTGCTCGAGTTCGCCGTCGGGCTGCGCGGAGCGCCGCCCTACCTCGGCGCGTTGGTGGCGAAGCTGCGCCTCGGCCAGGGCGGGCTCGACGCGACGGCCATCTTCCTGGCCGGCCTCTTGCGCGACGCCGACGACGAGTACAAGCGCGCCGAGTACCTGAAGGAGCTCGACGAGATCCAGGTCGAGCGCTGGGCGCGGCAGCTCGACGCCGCGCGCGCCGCATTCCGCCGCCGCAGCGGACGCGACATCGCCGAGGCGCTCGACCTCGTGCGCGGGCCGGGCCGGGTGCTCGCGGAGCTTCCGCCCGCGCACCCGCACTTTGCCGGGTTCGCCTGGGAGCTCGACCCGAAGACGGGAGCGATCGTCTCCTCCTTCTACGGCTCGCGCTACGCGCTCCACGTCCACCCCTTCGATCGCGCGCGCCGCGAACGCTGGCGGTCGGAGGCCGCGGGATGAGGCCGGGCGCGCCCGAGATCGTCCGCGTCGACGAGGTCGTGAAGGAGTTCCGCCCCGGCCTCGGGCTGCGCCGCCGGCGCGTGCTCCACGGCATCTCCTTCGCCGTGCGCGAGGGCGAGATCTTCGGCTTCGTCGGCCCGAACGGCGCGGGCAAGACGACGACGCTCAAGATCCTGATGGGCCTGATCCGCCCGACCAGCGGCCGGGCCCGGATCCTCGGTCACGACGTGCGCGAGACGGCCTTCCGCCGCCACATCGGCTTCCTGCCGGAGAACCCCTACTTCTACGAGTATCTGACCGGGCGCGAGATCCTCGCCTTCTACGCCCGGCTTTCGGGCCTGCGTCGCGCGCAGCGGAGCGCGCGCATCGAGGCCTTGCTCGAGCAGGTGGGGCTCGCGTCGGCAGCCGATGCGCGGCTGCGCACCTACTCGAAGGGGATGCTGCAGCGCATCGGCATCGCCCAGGCGCTCGTCCACGACCCGAGCGTGATCTTCCTCGACGAGCCGATGAGCGGCCTCGACCCGATCGGACGCAAGGAGATCCGGGACCTGATCCTGCGCCTGCGCGCGGAGGGCAAGACAGTCTTCATGAACACCCACATCCTCTCGGACGTGGAGCTCGTCTGCGACCGGGTGGCGATCATCTCGCGCGGGCGCATCGTCCACGAGGGCGCGATCGACGACTTCCTCGGGTCGGGCGAGCGCGAGACGGACGTCGTCCTCGGCCGGATCCCGGCGCAGCTCGCCCTGGCGCTCGAGGAGCGCCTCGGCGCGCGGCCGCGGCCGATCGCGGACCGGGTGGAGGTGCGCGTGCGCGAGAAGGACGTGGACGCGCTGCTGGGCATGGCGCTCGGCGCCGGCGCCAGCGTGATCTCGATCACGCCCCACCGCGTCTCCCTCGAGGCGGTCTTCCTCTCGGCGGTCGCCGCCGACGCGCCGGAGCGGGCGCGATGACGAAGGTCCTCCTCTCCGGCCTGCGCATCCTCGCCATCGCCGGGAACACGGTCCGCGAGGCGGTGCGCAGCCGGCTCCTCTACGCGCTGCTCGTGTTCGCGATCCTGCTGATCTGCGCGGGCGTGCTCCTCTCGACCCTCTCCTACGTCGAGAGCGAGCGCATCCTCCAGGACGTCGGGTTCGGCGCGATGCGCCTCTTCGGCGTCGCCATCGCGCTCTTCGTCGGAGTCGGCCTGATCCACAAGGAGGTCGATCGGCGCACGGTCTACACGATCCTCTCGAAGCCGCTCTCGCGGGCGGAGTTCCTGCTCGGGAAGTTCGTCGGGCTCGTGCTGACCGTGTGGATGCAGCTCGCGATCATGGCGCTGGCCTTCGCGGCCGTCTCCCTGGCGAGCGGGGCGCCGCTCGGGAGCGGGCACGCGGCCGCGTGCGTGCTGCTCGGGGCCGAGCTCGCCCTGGTCGTCGCGATCGCGACCCTCTTCTCGGCGTTCAGCACGCCGATGCTCTCGTCGCTCTTCGCCGGGGGGCTCTGGCTGGTCGGGAACCTGACGCGCGACCTGCGCGAGATCGGAGCCGGCTCGCAACAGCCGGGGGTGGAGCTCGCCACCGCCTGGGCGCACCGGGTCCTCCCGGACCTCGCGAGCTTCAACCTCTCCATCGAGGCGGTCCACGGGCTCCCGGTCGCCGCTTCGGACGTCTGGCTGCCGCTCGCCTACGGCGTGGCCTACTGCGCCGTCGTGCTCATCCTGGCCGTGGCGATCTTCGAGCGGCGCGACTTCCGCTAGCCGGCCCTTCCGCCCCAGCCCGATGCCCGGGACGGCTTGCTACGCTGCGCTGATGGATGCGCTCGGAGCGCTTCCCGCCGGCCTGCCGATCGCCGCCGCGGGAGGGCTCGGTCTCGTCATCGGCTCCTTCCTGAATGTCGTGATCCACCGGCTCCCGCGCGGCGAGTCGGTCGTGAACCCCCCGTCCCACTGCCCCGGCTGCGGGCGGCGCGTCCCACCCCTCGAGAACGTGCCGCTGCTCTCGTACCTGTGGCTGCGCGGGCGTTGCCGCGGCTGCGGCATGCGGATCTCGCTGCGCTATCCGGCCATCGAGGCGGCGACCGGTCTGCTCTTCGCCCTGCTCGTCGCGCGCCACGGCGTGTCGCCGATCGCGGCGGTCTACCTGCTCTTCGCCGCGGCCCTGGTCGCGGCGGCCGCGATCGACTTCGACCACCGCATCATCCCCGACCGCATCTCGGTCGGGGGGCTCGGGATCGCCCTCGTGCTCGTGCCGGCGGCAAAGGCCGCCTCCGGGACGCCGCTCGGCGACGCGCTCGCGAGCTCCGCCGCGGGAGCCCTGCTCGGGGGAGGCCTGCTCTGGGCGGTCGGCTTCGTGCACGCGCGCCTCGCGGTGGCGCTCGGCCGGCGCTTCGAGCACTGGCCGGGCGCCGGCGAGCCCCCGCCGCGCCCCGGGAGCCTCGACTACTGGACCTGGTTCCCGGGCCTCGGCTTCGGCGACGTGAAGCTCCTCGCCATGATCGGCGCCGTGCTCGGACCCTTCGGCGTGCTCGAGGCGCTGGTCGCGGCGGCCTTCGCGGGTCTCGTGGTCGGCGCCGGCTTCGCCCTCGCGGCGCGGCGCTTCGACGCCCCGTTCGGCTTCGCGCCGGCCCTCGCCGTCGGCGCGCTCCTCGTCGTGCTCACCCCCGGCCATCCGTTCGGCATCGGCAGCTGACTACGCCGCGGGCGGCCAATCCGGCGTCGGCCGCTCCATCAGCGGGAGGTCGTCCGGCACGCCGCCGAGGGCGAGCGCGATCTTCGAGAAGCCCATGAAGATCGAGAGGGCCGCGCTGAGCTCGACGACCTCGGCCGACGTGAAGTGCGCGAGCATCTCGCGCTCGAGACCGCGGTCGGGTTCGGGCGCTGCGGAGAGGAAGCGGTCCGTCCAGCGCAGCACGGCCTGCTGGCGCGGCGAGAGATCGCTCTTCTCGTAGCCGTCGCGGATCTTCTCGACGATCGATTCCGAGAGCCCCTCCTGCCTCGCACCTGCGAAGCGGGTGCTCTTTCAGATCCCGCAGTCGAGGGTGCGCGCGTTGCGGATCCGCGCCATCTCCTTCGTCGAGTGGTCGAGGATGCCGTGGCTCCAGAGCGTCCCGTAGAGCTTCATGAACGCGGCGAGCGCCTCGGGCTGGTGGCCGAGGGCGCTGGCGGAGATCGGGTCGCTGCCGGCGTTCGCCGGCGGCTTCACGCGGGGAGCGCTCATGCCGGCTCGGGCTCGATCTCGAGCATGCGGCAGAAACGGCCGAAGCCGTCGAAGATCGCGAGCGCCAGGGCGAGCGCGACGGTGCCCGCCTCACCGAGCACCGCCACCACGGGGAGCGCCTGCTCGTCGCTCATCCCCTTCGCATCGATCGCGAACTGCTCGGCGAAGCGGAGGCAGTGGCGCTCGGTCTCCGTGAAGGCGGGGCTCCGCCACCAGCGGTCGAGCTCGGCGATCTTCGCCTCGTCGAGGCCCGCCGCGCGCGCCTCGGGCCGGCGCGACGCGAGCGGGAAGCGCGCGCCGTGCAGCTGCGCGACCCGCAGGCGCACGAGCTCGAGCAGCACCGGGTCGAGGAGCCGCTTCTCCCAGAAGACGAGCGCGAACTCGCGCCAGGCCGCGAAAAGGTTCGGCCGCAGGCCATAGACCCGCTCGAGCGGGTTCGCGCCGGGAGCCGCCTCGGGGAGCCAGGTCACGGCCCGAGCATGCCGCCGATCGGCCCGGCGGGGCAAGCCGCGGCGAGGCGCGCCGCGCTGCGAGCCCCCGCCCGCGGACCCCGACAGATCGGCTCGAACCTCGAGCTGGGGCCGCCGTGGGAAAGAGATTTCCCATCCGGGCAAAGAAGGGAATCGGATTTCCTTTCCGAGCGCTTCACGGACCGGTCGAACGTGCGCACAAGTCCTCGATAATACAGGGAAAGCTAATCTTCGAGTCGAGTCGGTACGCGACTTGCTTGGCAGCATGCCGGGAAGTGTCTGATCTTGCGCGCGACGCGAGCTGGTTTCGTCGCGCGGAAAGGGGATGTTGGTGCGGAAGACGACAGTCGGGGCGGTTTGCGCTGCGTTGTGCCTGTGGCTGGTTCCGGTCCGGTCGGATGCGACGGTGATCCGGAGCTTCACCGGCACGACTCCGGACACCCTGGTCGACGTGAGCTTCGAGGCCTCCCTCACGATCTCAGGGAACACGCTCACGATCGTGCTCGAGAACCAGTCCATGAGCCTGGGTCCCCCGTCTCCGTCGCTGAACCCCAACGATCTGCTCACGAGCTTCTACTTCGACATCTTCGACGGCGTGAACCGGCCGACGCTCACCTACGTGAGCGCGACCGGGGACGTCTACACGGGGGACAAGGACAACCCCGACCCGCTGACGACCGCGGGCGCGAACATCCGGGCCGTGAATCCCAACGACGACAGCTGGCAGTTCAAGTCGGGGCTCACCCTCCAGCCCGGGACGGACCTGCTCACCTTCGGGCTCGGGACCGCCGGGAACAACAGCCTGAGCCCGAACGGATTCAACGGGAACATCGTCAACGGTTTCAACTACGGGATCTACGCCGGGGACGTCAGCACGAACAACCTGGACGGGGATCTGCTCGTCAAGGGCCCGGCGACCTACAACTTCACCGGCGTCTCGGGCTACACCGAGGCCGACATCGCCGACGAGGCGCTTTTCGGGCTCGGGACCCAGCCCGACAGCACCGGCTTCGTTCCCGAGCCGGGCACCGCCCTCCTGCTCGCGCTGGGACTCGCCGGGCTAGGGTTCAGCGGGCGCTCGCGAAGACACCGGTCGTAACACCGCCGCCCGGCGATCTCCTCGCCGGGAGCGGCCGGATCACGAGCGCCCGAGGACGCGGTCGCGCAGGACGAACTTCTGCACCTTGCCGGTCGCGTTCATCGGCAGGGTGTCGACGATCTCGACGCGGCGCGGCACCTTGTAGTTGGCCATGTGCTCGCGGCACCAGGCGATGATCGCCTCGGGCTGCGGCTGCGTGCCGGGCCGCGGCACGACGAAGGCCATGCCGACCTCGCCCATGCGCTCGTCGGGGATCCCGATCACGGCCGCCTGCGCGACCTCCGGGTGCTCGAAGAGCAGGCCCTCGATCTCCGCGGGGTAGCAGTTGAAGCCCCCCAGGATGAACATGTCCTTCTTGCGGTCGGTGATGCGCAGGTAGCCGCGGGCGTCCAGCACGCCGATGTCGCCGGTGTGGAGCCAGCCCTCCGCGTCGATCGTCGCCCGGGTCTCGGCCTCCTCGTCGAAGTAGCCCTTCATCACGTTGTAGCCGCGCACGACCACCTCGCCGGGCTCGCCAGGCGCGACCTCGCGGCCCGCGTCGTCGACGCAGCGCACCTCGACGCCGGGGATGGCGCGGCCGGAGGTCGTGGCGATCGTCTCGGGGTCGTCGTCGTGGCGGCACATGGTCACGATCCCCGCGGCCTCGGTGAGCCCGTAGCCCGTGATCACGGTCTCGAAGCCGAGCTCGTCGCGCATGCGGCGCACGAGCTCGACCGGGATCGCCGCGCCGCCCGTCACGGCGAGGCGCAGGCTCGACAGGTCGTAGCGCCCGCGGTCGGGGTGCATCAGGATCGACTGGTAGATCGCGGGCGGGCCCGGCAGCACGCTCACGCGCTCGGATGCGATGCGCTCGAGGACGGCCGGCACGTCGAAGGCGGCGTGCGGCAGGATGGTGGCGCCGCGCAGGATGCAGGAGAGCCAGCCGGCCTTGTATCCGAAGGCGTGGAAGAAGGGGTTCACGATCAGGTAGCGGTCGCCCTCGCGCAGGCCGACCACCTCCGTCCACGCCTCGAAGCCGCGCAGGTTCTGGACGTGGCTCGTCATCACTCCCTTCGGCCGGCCGGTCGTGCCGGAGGTGAAGAGGATGTCGGCGAGGTCGTCGGGGCGGACGGCCAGGGCAGAGCGGCGCGCCTCCGCCTCGGAAACCGCGCCGCCCGCGGCGAGGAAGGCGTCGAAGCTCGTCGCCCCCGGAGCGCTGCCCGCGAGGAGCACGCTGCGCTGGAGCTCCGGGAGCTCCTGGCCGCGCAGCATCTCGACGTAGCGGGCGCCGAGGAACTCGCCGACGGTGACGAGGATGCGCGCGCCACTCTTGCGCAGGATGTAGGCCGCCTCCGACCCCTTGAAGCGGGTGTTGAGCGGCACCAGCACGCCGCCCGCCATCTGGAGCCCGAGCGCGGCGAAGATCCACCCGGCGCTGTTTGGAGCCCAGATCGCGACGCGGTCGCCGGGGCGCAGGCCCGCCGCGGCGAAGGCCCGCGCGGCGCGCAGGCCCTCCCGCGCGAGCTCGGGGAAGCCGAAGCTGCGCCCGCCCTCCTCGAGCGCGGTGCGGCCCGCGTAGCGCTCGGCCGAGTCGAAGACGAGGCGCGGAATCGTGCCGAGCTCGGACGGGCGCACCCGGGGCGACCGGCTAGGAGGCCGAGCAAGCGCCGAAGGCGCGCGCAGCGAGCCGAAGGCGAGCGAAGCTCATCGGGCTAGGTCCGAGCAAGCGCCGAAGGCGCGCGCAGCGAGCCGAAGGCGAGCGGAGCTCATCGGGCTAGCTCCCGTAGACCTTCTGCGGCGGGACCGCCTTCGCGAGCAGCTCGCGCACGGCGTCGCCCACCTCGGCCGGGTCGAAGCGGCCGCCGCGGTCGATGGCCGGCCCGCTGCGCCAGCCGTCCGCGACGCTGATCTTCCCGCCCTCGACCTCGAAGACCCGCCCGCTGACGTCGCCCGAGGCCTCGCTGCAGAGCCAGGCGACCAGCGGCGCGACGTTGGCCGGGTCCATCGCGTCGAAGCCCTGCTCGGGTCGACGCATCATGTCGGGGAAGACGCTCTCGGTGAGGCGCGTGCGCGCCGAGGGTGCGATGGCGTTCGCCGTGATCCCGTAGCGCGCGAGCTCGACCGCCTGCACCAGGGTCAGCGCCGCGATCCCGGCCTTGGCGGCGGCATAGTTGCCCTGGCCCACGCTCCCCTGCAGCCCGGCGCCCGAGCTCGTGTTCACGATCCGCGCCGCCACGCGCTCGCCCGCCTTCGCGCGGTCGCGCCAGTGGGCGCAGGCGTGCCGCGTCGGGCAGAAGTGGCCGCGCAGGTGCACGCGCACGATCGCGTCCCACTCCTCGACCTGGGTGTTCACGAACATCCGGTCGCGCAGGATCCCGGCGTTGTTCACGAGGGCGTCGAGGCGGCCGAAGGCCTCGCGGGCGGCGCGGACGAGCGCGGCCGACTGCTCCCAGTCGGAGACGTCGGCGGCGTTCGCGATCGCCTCGCCGCCGAGGCTTCGGATCTCGGTCACGACCTCGGCCGCGGGGCCGGCGTCCCGCCCCTCGCCGCCCGTGCTCCCCCCGAGGTCGTTCACGACCACGCGCGCGCCCTGGCGCGCGAGCTCGAGCGCGTGCTCGCGGCCGATCCCGCGCCCCGCGCCCGTCACGATCACCACCCGACCCTCGCAGATTCGCATGAGGTCCTCTCTCCGCGCCGCCGCGCGAGATCGAGCATCGCAAGGAAGCCGCGCACGTGCAATGTAAGATCTGGTAGCCTCGGGATATCCCGCGCAGGGTGGAGAAGGAGCGCCATGGCGACGCCCGGACCGGCCTTCGACGAACTCTCCCGCGAGCAGCTCCTGCCGGTCGCACTCGAGACGATGCACGTGGGCCACCTGCTCGACCGCGCGCTCATGCCGGCGGTCGCGATCGCGGCGCGCAACGTCGACGTCGTCGACCAGGTCGCGATCGACGAGTGGATGGGCGCGAGCCCCGTCTACACGGGCCGGATGCGGCGCCTCATGGCCATCGAGGGCGACGGCGTCGACGCGATCATGAAGGCTCTCCAGCTCGACGTGGGCTTCCCGCACCAGTACATGGACGTGGGCTGGAGGCTCCTCGACTCGAACCACGGCGAGTTCTGGCTCCGCCACTGCGGCGCGCTGATGGACACGGAGCGTCATGGCGAGAAGCGCGTCATCGGCATGTGCCACACCATCGAGGACCCGACCTTCGACGCGACGGCCTACGCGACGAACCCCCGCGCGCGCATCCGCCCGATCCACCGCCCGCCGCGCGTCCCGGCCGACCGCGTGCCGCACTGCCACTGGACGATCGAGATCGATCCGACGAACGAGCCGGTCGGCCCGGCGACGCACACGCGCGCCGTCGGGGAGCTCCCGATCGCGCGCCTCGGGAACGAGCGCGCATCCGAGCGCGAGCCGCGCGGCATGACCGACTACCGCGGCGCCTTCGACCCCGGGCTCCGCCTCGGCGACCTCTCGACCGCGACGCTCGCCGCGGTGGCCCGCGAGTTCCAGATCCAGTCGCACCTGCTCGGGAGCTCGGCGGAGCTCACCCTCTCCGCCCGCTTCGGCCTCGAGAAGGCGCGCGAGATCCTGGCCGCGCAGTGGATCGCCGTCTCTTGGGTCGCGGGTCAGCGCCTGGCTCGGGCCCTCGGTCGGGTCGGCGGTGGCGCCGAGGCGGTCGCGGCCGTGCTGCGCCTGCACGCCGGTCTTCCTCCGGGGTTCGTGCGCACGGTCGAGGCCCGCGCGGACCGCGTGCGGGTCGGGCTCGCACCGGCGAGCGAGGGGCTCCTCGATCCCGAGCAGCCCGGCTGGGTCGGGCTCTTCCTGCGCGGGGCGGGGCGGGGCGTCGAGGCCGCCGCGCAGGCGGTCGATCCGCGCGCACGGATCGAGGCGCTCGCGGTGCGCGGCGGGCAGGTCGCGCTCGAGCTCTCGATCGACCCCACTGCCGCGCCGGCGGAGGCGCCGAAGGAGGCCGCCTTCATGCGGCTTTCGACGGCCACGGCCTGGGTCTTCGACACGAGCGAAGCCCGGCTCGGGCGCTGAGGCCCGCCGCGATCGTGGCGAACGCTTCGTACGCGGAGGCCTCGCCGCTCCGCCTGAGGCCCGGACGCGGGGGCGGGGGCGCGCGTCAGGCGTGCGCCACCGCCGGGGACTCGATGCGCGCGCGGCTGGCGCGAGCCGGGAAGCCGGCCTCGCCGAAGGTCTCGCGGATCAGGCGGTTCGCGTCGAAGTAGACCTGCCAGTAGTGGGCGTTGTTGCAGTAGGGCCGCACGGCGAGGACCGGGCCGGCGAGCGTCGCGTCGAGGAGCTCGACGTCGGGCGCGGGCTCGGCGAGCACGTTCGGGATCTTCCCGAGCCGGTCCTGCAGCAGGCGGATCGCCGTCCGGTGATCGACCGTCGCGTCGAGCTGCGCCAGGAGATCGACGCGGCGGTAGGGGTTGGCGCTGAAATTCTTGATCGTGTCGGTGAAGAGATTGTTGTTGCCGACGAAGGTCCGCACGTTGTACTGCGTTCTCCTATTCCCCCGGGCCCGAGTATGTGGGGAGGGCATCGCGCGGTCAACCGTCGCACGCCGTGCGCGGGCTACGCCGTCCCCGCGACCCGCGCCATCGCGCGCAGCTCGCGCGGGATGCCGGGGCCCGCGGGCGCCGAGTAGAGCCGGAGACCGCGCTCGGCCTCAACCGAGCCAGTGATCGAGCACGCGCTCGGCCAGCGCGCCGCCGAGCCAAGAGCCCAGCGGGACGAGCAGGAAGAGCGCGAAGCGGAGCTGGGTACGCGTGTCGATCGGCCATTCCGGGGCCGCGGACACGCGCGCCTCCCAGGCCACGAGGCTAGGGAGCTGCGCCGCGCGTGCCGTGTCCCCGTGCTCCGGATTGCGCAGCGCCTCGGCTGCGCGCGCGATCTCCGCCCGCACCCAGGCCAGCTCGGCGCGCTTCTCCGCGCGCAACCGCGCGTGCACGCCCCAGCTCGGTCCGAGCAGCGAGGCGATCCCGAATCCCACGGTCAGGACGAGCACGCCGGCCACGACCGCGGGCACGTCGGACTCCACGAAGAGCAGCGAGGCGAGCGAGCTCCCGAGGAGCCAGAGCGCGGCGAGACGGAGCCCGGCGCGCGCGAACGGCGCGAGCGTCGCCAGGTCGTCCAGACGCACCCGGGCGCGGTGCCCGAGCTCCTCGAAGATGCGTCTCCCGTCGACACTCAGGTAGACCAGGAGACCGAGCACGGAGAAGAGCGCGGGATTCAGAATCCAGACCCAGACCACGTGCCCGATCCAGCTCGTGCCCCCGTCGGATCCGGATCCGACCCAGGTCGCGACGCCGTCCACGCCGAGTCCGAAGGCGGCTCCTCCGGCTACGCCCCATGCGAGTGCCGCGCGCGGCGGAGCGCGCAGGTGCGCAGACCAGGTGGACCACTCCGCCTCGCTGGCGTCCACGACGTCGCGCAGAGCCTCGAACTCGACGACCACCCAGCGGTGTCCCAGCCACGCGGCGGCGGCGCTGTAGGCGAGGACGAGGGCGAGCCCCGCGTTGAAGGTCACCACGCGATCGAGGCCGCTCGGCCGCGCGGGGTCGAGGAAGACGCCGAGCTCCGCGAAGAGCGCGACGCTCGCGAGGTAGGCGGCCGCGACCACGCCGAGCGAACCCGCGAAGATCCCGGTCGCGGTGCGAATGTCGGCCCGGCCGCCGGAACCCCGGGCAGCCCCCACCGCCGCCCGAAGCGACGCGACCCCCTCGACCCGCGGCGGGGCCTCGACCACGCGGGACACGATACCCGATAGGTCCGCGCCGGGACCCTGGTTCGGGCTCGGACATCGATGCCTCCTGCCTTGGGTTCCCCGGGAGCGCCTGCGATCCTGTGCGCGAGCGGCCGGCGAGTCAAGCCGGAGGCGTTCGGGTAGGATGCTCGACGTGGATCTCGCCCTGGCATGACGACAGCAGGCCCGCAGCAGCCCAGGCGGATGAGGCGCGTCCTGGCGGCAACCGTCGCCATCGGGATCGCGCTCGGTGCTTGGGCTGTCTACGCGCCGAACCCCCACTGCGGCGCGCGCCCACCCGGGATGGCGACCGCCGGTCTCGTCGCCGCGACTCCCTACCCGAAGGCCGAAGCCCCGCGCTGTGCGGTGAATCGCCACGGCGAGATCGAGCGCCTGCAGATCGAGGTCGTGCATTGGTTCGTCCGGGCGAACGGAATCGTCTGGCACCTCGTGACGGCCGGAGAGCCCGATCGCGAGGCCGTCCTCCTGCTGCACGGGTTCCCGGAGTCCTGGTACGCCTGGCGTTACCAGATCGCGGCGCTCGGCGACCGGTTCTTCGTGATCGCTCCGGACATCGTCCCCTACGGGCAGTCCGACAAACGCCCGGACCTGGACTACCGGTACGAGGCGATCGCGGGCGGCATCGCATCACTCGCCGAGGCGCTCGGCGTTCGAGCGTTCAATCTCGTGGGGCACGATCGCGGCAGCGTCATCGGGGATCACCTCGCTGCGATGGACCCCAGCCGGGTTCGCGTGCTTCGCTACGTCCGGATGCAGCAATCCGCAGACCGGCCGCGCCAACGCGCGTTCCCGCCGCAGTGGGTCCTGGGGAGCAGGCTCGGAACCCTCCTCTACCGCGCCAGGCGCTTTCCCGAAACCGCCTATCGCGGCGACTTCGTCACGCGCCCGATTCCCGAGGATGTCGTCGCCCGGCTCGACTTCGAGTTCAAGTACGAGGGCGTGGCGGAGGCGGTGCCGCTGAGCTTCGCCACCACCAGCTACGAGCAGGAACGCCGCGACCGGCTGGATCGCCTGTTCCCCCGGATGGCCATGCCCGTCTTGTTCCTGCAGGGGAGGTTCGATCCCGCGCAGTCACCCGTGGAGTACGAAACCGCTGCGCACTCCGTTGCGGACGGCGAGCTCGTCTTCGTCGACACCGGTCACTTCCTGCATCTCGAAGCCCCAGACGAGGTCAACGCCCGGATCCTCGAGTTCCTGACGAGGCCCCTGGCTCGAGAGCCGAGCTGACGAGCCCCATTCACAATCCCCCGATGGATACCAGCTTGGTCTCGAGGTAGTCGTCCAGGCCTTCGAGACCGGCCTCGTGGCCGAGGCCGCTCTTCTTCCAGCCGCCGAAGGGCGCCTCGCTGGCATGCGGCGCCCACTCGTTGACGCCGATCATGCCGCACTCGATCCCTTCGTAGGCTCGGATGGCCAGCTTCAGGTCGTTCGTCCAGACGAACGCGGCCAGCCCGAAGGGGGTGGCGTTGGCGAGGTGGATGGCCTCGTCCACGTCGGCGAAGGGCGTGACCGGGAGGATCGGCCCGAAGATCTCCTCCTGGAACACCCGCGCCTCCGGCCGGACTCCGGCCATCACCGTGGGCTCGTAGAAGTACCCCTTCTCGAAGCGCTCGGGACGCCGGCCGCCCGTCGCGATCTCGACGCCCTCGCCCCGCGCGCCCTCCACCAGCTTCTCGATCCAGGCGCGCTGCTTGGCGTGGATCAGGGGGCCGACCTCGGTCTCGGGGTCGAGGCCGTTGCCCAGCTTGAGCCTGCGAACCTCGGGAACCACCCTCGCCACGAACTCGTCGTAGACCTTCTCCTGGACCAGGTAGCGTTGCGGCGCGATGCAGACCTGACCGTTGTTCCGGAACTTCGCGCGGACCGCCGTCGGCAGCAGGCTCCCGAGGTCGACGTCCGGGAAGACGAGGACGGGCGCGTTGCCTCCGAGCTCGAGGGCGAGGCGCGTGTGGGTCCGGGAGGCGCCGTCCATCAGCCTCTCCCCGACGGGGGTGCTGCCGGTGAAGCTGATCTTCCGGCAGGCGGGATGATCCAGCATGGCGCGTCCCGCTGCGTCGGCGTCGGCGTTGACGAGGTTCAGCACGCCGGCGGGAATCCCCGCTTCCACGAGCAGGTTCGCCATCTCCATGGCGCTGAGCGGCGTGTGGGAGGAGGGGCGCCCGACGACGGTACAGCCGGCGGCGAGCGCGGCCGCCCAGGCCCGGGCCGGGTTGTAGGTTGGGAAGTTCCAGGCCGTGATCACGCCGACGACGCCGAGCGGCTGCTTCAGGGTCAGCATCCTTTTGGTCGAGGTGCGCGAAGGAATGACGCGCCCGTAGGCTCGCTTGCCCTCCTCGCCGAACCACTCGAAGAGGTCGGCGGCGACCATCCACTCGCGTCTCGCCTCGGCGAAGGGCTTGCCGCTCTCCCGCACCGTGGTGCGCGCCAGATCGTCCAGGCGCTGCCGCATCAGGTCCGAGGCCTTCCCGAGGATCGCGCCTCGTTCGTAGGGGGTGGATCTCGCCCATCTCGGGAGCGCCGCCGAGGCGGCATCGATGGCGGCGAGGCAGTCCTCGGCATCTCCGAACGGGACGCTGCGAAGCGTCTCCTCGGAGGCGGGATCCACGACCTCCGACGTGCCGCCCCGCATCGCGTCGATCCAGGCACCGCCGACGTAGTTCTTGTAGACGGACTCCATGGCCGCGATCCCTCCTGTCACCCCTTGGGCCCAGCGCGTACGCGCGTAGGAGCGGGCAACGCGGCCCGCGGCGCGAGGCTCCCGCGCGCCCTGTGTCGGGCGCCCGCTCGGCGAAGATACCCGGCCTCGAGCTCGGCCAGCCGGCGGGCGCCGCTCGCGGAGAAGTGGCCGTCCCGCGGGAGCCAGAGCGAGCGGTCGGCGGCCGTGAAGGCGCCTGTGTCCAGGACGGGGACTCCGAGCTCGACGGCGATCCCTTCGAGGATCTCGCGTTGGCGCGGAGCGTACGGCGTCATCGGCACGGCCGCGAGCGCGGCGCCGTGGCGGACGGCGATGTGCTGCATGTACCGGATGGCGTGTCGGGTGTACCGCCAGCCGAGGCTGTTCTCGTCGTCGCTCTCGCCCGGCGCTCGGGACAGCTCCACCTGCGTGGCCTCGGCCCGGAAGCCCTGTCTCGCCCAGCGGTACAACTTGTCGAGGTACGACCCGTCCTGGACCCGCCGGAGCCACGAGCGGCTCCGGAGCGCCTTCTCCCGCGCCGCGAGCGCCTGCGCGACGGGGCTCCGCGCCGCGGAGGTGATGGCGGAGACCGGGGTGGCGATGAACTCGCGCATCGCCCCCTCGCTCAGATAGACCCGCAGGTCGTCGATGTCGTTCTCGGTGAAGTGGTATAGGACCCAGCGCGGGCCGAAGACGGGGAGGTACTCCTTGAGGAGATAGGCTTGCTGGAAGACGCAGTCGCCCTGACGGGCGAGGTTCACGACGGAGAGGCCCGTCTGCTCCTGGAGCAGAGGACCGAGGGTGTCCTCGTAGTCGACCCCGTGCCCGTACACGAGCGAATCGCCGAGGAGCACGACGTCGGCGGGTACGGCGGGGTTCCGGTTGCGGAACCCGAAGGCGTCCGCCTCGTGCGTCCAGACGTAGCGGTTGTAGTACATCGTGGTCTCGAGGTTCGGGATCATGAAGTGGATCCCGAGGGCGGGGTCGGTGTAGTAGATGCCGTCTGCCCGCGTCGTGTATCTGGAGAGCGTCCCGTTGGCGTAGGTGTCGCCGAGCAGCAGAGGACGCGCGCGCAACACGAGCTCGAGACCCAGGAGGCAGAGGACGGTCGAGACGAGGGCGAGAGCCACGTTGGCGAGCCAACCGGAACTCCGCCCGCTGCGCGCCGGACGCGACGTCGCCGCGCTCGCCTCCATGAGGCGCTGCCCCTTCCCGCCCCTCGTGCGGCGCCCCGCCTCACGCGGCGGCGCCCTCCAGCAGCATAGCTTTCCCCCCTGCTTGCAAGACAGTCCCTCCGGGATGGGACCCTCGGGACGGCCGCCGGCGACGGCTGGCTCTTCGGTATCGTGCCCGCGGAGGATCGAGCCATGATCCGAGGCGAGGGCAGCGAGGTGATCGAGGGCGTGACGCCGCAGGAGGTGTTCGACTTCGTCCTCGACCCCGCGCAGTACACGAAGGCCGACACCAAGATCGTGTGGGTCACCAAGCTGGGCGAGATCCCGGACGGCATGATCGCCCGCGAGGACGGCACCTTCCTCGGCGTCGCCAGGGGCTCGGTGATCACGCGCTACGTGTGGCAGCAGCCGCACAGGATCGACGTGACCCTGGAGCATGGATTCATCCGCGGCCTGCACGCCTGGTTCGAGATCGACGCCGTGCCGACGGGCACGCGGATCCATCACGTCGAAGAGGTGGATTTCGGCTGGGGACCCCTCGGCTGGATCCACGACGCGTTGATCCGCCGCTGGTGGGAGCGTTCGGTGCGCCAGGAAGTGTCCGAGATCGCGCGCCTGCTGCGCGGCGGCGAGCGCGGCAAGGGCCTCGCCGCGCTGTAGAAGAGACCCGGTCTGCAGGCGGCGATGATCGGCGCGCGACTCACTTCGAGTAGCCGAGCTGACGCAGCAGTTCCCGTTCGCGCGGGTCGAACTCGACGCCGCGGGATCCGCGAGCGGGCTCGCGCCAGGTGCGGGCCACCCAGGCTTCCAGCTCCTGGCGCAGCCGCTCGGCCTCGCGCGGATGCTCATCGATCGCATTTCGCGTCTCGCCGGGGTCGCTCTCGAGGTCGTACAGCGCGAACGCGCCCCCGAATCGCTCGATCTCGTCGGGCTGGTTGAAGCGCACCAGTTTGAAGTGCCTCTGCCGGACGAAGGCCTGCGGCGGCTTCCGGATGCCCGAGTGGCCGAAGATGGCCGGCGGCTCGCCTCCCCGGTCGTGGATCCAGGGCAGCAGCGAAGCGGCCTCGACCCCCTGCGGTACGGGGACACCGATCAGCTCGAGCAACGTTGGCATCAGCGCCACGAGCGCCACCGGCGTGCGCACGACTCGTCCCCCCGGGAGCTGCCCCGGCCAGGTGAGGATCAACGGAACCCGGGCATCCGGCTGAAAGGGAAGCTTGCCGTGGGCGAGATGATTGCCGTGCTCATCGAGACTCTCGCCGTGGTCGGCGGTGAAGACGAGCAGCCCCGGGTGGTCGTGCCATCGGCGCGCGATCGCGTCGATCAATCGTCCGACCTCATCGTCCAGATAGCGGATCTCCTGGTCGTAACGCGTCATGTAGAACGCGAGGTCGTTGGTCGGGCCGGGATCCCCGGGCGGCGTCTGACGCTGGGTCTCGGGGATGCTCTCGAGCGCCACGGGCCTCGGGGCGTAGGCTCGCGCATAGAGGGAGGCGTAGCCGTCCGGCGGTACGTAGGGGCCATGAGGATCGAAGTAGTGCACCCAGAGGAAGACCGGCGTCTCGCGCGGCTGCTGCTCGAGCCAGCGCAGCGACAGGTCGGTCACCAGGGTCGCGTTGGTGTACTGCTTCTGGTGGTCCGCCCGATGCGAGAAGCTCACGAGCGGTGCATCGCGCGAGGAGGCGTCCGACCAGGATTCCACGAACCAGTCGAAGCCCTGCTGGAACTGCATGCGCTTGCCGAGGCTCACGTTCGAGACGACGGCTCCGGTGTGATAGCCGGAGTCGTGTAGCACCTCGGCGATCGTGCGGTTGTACCAGTCCAGCGGCCGCTTCGGCGACCACACGACGCCCGTCGTGGCGGGGTAGGTACCGGTCAGCATCGAGGCCATGCTGGGCCAGGTCGACGGCCACTGCACGGTTGCGTCGTCGAAACGAACGCCCCGCTCAGCGAGCCGGTCGATGTGGGGGGTCAGATCGATGAGTGTCCGTAGCACCCCACGTGATCCGCGCGGAGCGTGTCGACGGTGATCAGGATGAGATCCGGGCGCCGTCCTTCGTCGCCCGCGCCGCAGCCCGCGAGCGTGGCGAGGGCGGCGGCGAGAGCCAGACCGACGATCGCTCCGCGTTCGCACGCCAAGCCGGATCGCCCTCCCAGCGTGTGCGCCCCCGTCATCGTGACGCAGGGGTCTACTCTATCACCCACCGAGAGCCCCGATCCACGGGCTCGTCGCTCGCGAGTATTCCGCGCAGGGAGCGCGCCGCTCACGCTCTCGACCCGGCGCTCGGCTCGCCCTTCTCGGCCAGTAGCTTCTCCTTCTGCGCGCGCACGTCCGGGTTGAAGCAGTCGACGGGCGCCGTGCCGGAGCGCGCGAGGCAGAGGTTGCAGTAGTCGCAGCGCGGGCCCGGGACGCCGGTGCGCAGGTGCTCGAAGAGCCAGGGGTCCGCGATGAAGGCGCGGCCGCAGGAGATCGCGTCGGCATGGCCCGCCTCGAGCGCGGCCTCCATCGCCGCGCGCGTGTGGAAGCCTCCGACGCAGATGACCGGCATCCTGAGGGCTTCCTTGAACCGGCGCGAGTAGGCGAGGTTGAAGCCCTCCTGCGGCGGCCAGAGGCGGCGCGAGACGGCGTCGAAGAGGCGATGGCCGAGGCGCAGCGAGGTGCGGCGCAGCGCGTCCATCTGGCCCCCGACCCCGTGCTCGAGGAGCTCGCGGTAGAAGCCGTCGAAGCGTCCCGCGGTCATCGCGAAGCCCGACTCGTAGTGGCCGTTGGTCACCTCGACGGCGTCGGCGCCCTCGGCTTCGAGCAGGCGCGCGACCTGCACGCAGGCCTCGGTATCGAGTCCGCGGCGGCCTGGAAGGCGGTCGTGGCCGTTCTGCTTGAGCAGCAGCGCGAAACCGGGTCCCGTGCGGCGGCGCGTTTCGCGCACCACCTCGCGCACGATCCGCGCGCGCTGGAGGAGCGTCCCGCCCCAGGCGTCGCGGCGGCGGTTGGTGTGCGGGGTCAGGAACTGGCTCAGCAGGTAGCCGTGGGCCGCGTGCACCTGCACGCCGTCGAAGCCGGCGGCGCGGCAGCGCTCGGCCGCCGCCGCGAAGGCCTCGACGACGCGTGGGATCTCCTCCGCGCGCAGCGCGCGCGGCCGCGTGCCCAGGAGCGGCTCGAAGACCGCGGAGGCCGAGACGGGATCGCGTACGCCGGTGTGGCTCGCGATCACCTGCCGCCCACAGTGGTTGAGCTGCCCGACGAGCTTCCCGCCGTGGCGGTGGACCGCCGCGGCGAGCCGGGCCAGGCCCGGGACCTTGTCGTCCGAATCGGCGCCGCACTGGCGGTGGGTGGACTTGCCCTGGCGCGCGACGTAGAGGTTGCCGGTGATGATGAGCGGCGTCCCGCCCCGCGCCCACTGCTCGTAGACGCGCACGAGCTCGTCGGTGACGAAGCCGTCCTCGCTGGCGCGCGTCTCGGCTGTCGCCGTCTTGAAGAGGCGCCCCGCCACCTCGAGCGGACCGAGGCGGAGCGGAGCGAAGAGCGGCGACCCGGCGTCCATCCCTAATGGTAGATCGTGGTGCGCTGGCCGATTCGCACCAGCTCGCCGCGCTGGTTGCTCCAGCGCGCCTCGTCGACGAGGAACATCATCGTCCCGAGCCGCCCCTGCTTCTCGTAGGCGTCGACGAGCCGCACGACCGAGGTGATCGCGTCGCCCGGTCGGATCGGAGCGAAGTAGCGGTTGTGCTGCCCGCCGTTGAGCCCTCTCCGGCCCGGCTCCGAGCCCATGCCGCGCATCCACGGGTAGGCGTCGGGCGGCGTGCAGCGCGTCCAGGCGAAGGGGTTCAGGTCGCGCGGCGCCACCATGCCTCCCCAGGGTCCGCGGGCGGCGGCGGCCCCGTCCAGGAACTCGGCCGGCGGCTCTTCGGGGTAGAAGGTGGCGATCGCCCAGCGCCGGATGTCGTTCTCTCCGACCGGATAGGACGTGTCGGACGCGAGCGGGCGCCCGAGCCACTCGAGCGTCTTCGCGTCGAGGTGGACGCCCGGCGCTCGGCCGGGAGGAATCGGCGTCGACGGAGGCTCGGGCAGGCGGCTCGCCCTCCCGTCCGGAAAGAGGAGCAGCGTGGCCGTGCCCGGCATCGTGCTCTCGTCGCGCTGGTTGCGGACGTCGACCTCGAGCGTCACCAGCGGCGCGCCGTCGCGCCTCTGCTTGCCGGCGACTACGGCGCGCGTGCGCAGGCGGTCGCCCTTCAGGTTGAGCGCGCGGAACTGGCAGCCGAACTCGACGATGTCGCCGTCGCCCGCGAGCCAGCGGTGGAGCGCGTTGTGCACGTAGGCGATGCGCAGGTTCCCCATGCCAAAGACGTCCGGCTGTCCCGCCGCCTGCGCGGCCTCCCGCTCCATGTGGACGTCGATGAACTCGTCGTTCACCGCGGCATAGCGGTTCCAGTGCGCGAAGCCGGTCGTGCGCTCGAGCGCCGGCACCTCGTCTCCGGCCTCGAGTCGGTCGAAGTGCGGGCGCTGGGGCGCGCTCACGATCGTTCGCCTTTCATGGGATTCGCCGCCTTGGGCGGCGGCGAAGAAGTAGAATGCGTCGCGCGGACCGGAGCCCGCGCGCGCCGGCGCCGAAGAGCGAGCCTCCAGAGCGCCATCACCGCGACGGCGATCGCGAGCGCGCCGAGCAGCCAGGTCTCCGTGCGCTTCACCTCGCCGAGCACGAAGCTCGCGCCGTGGCTCGCGCCGCGCCCGAGGAGCACCAGGAAGGTCGCCCAGGCGAGGCACGCGGGCGCGTCGAAGAGGAGCAGGCGATGCCAGGGGAGGCCCTCCGCCCCCCAGAAGAGCATCGACGCGCTGCGCGTGCCGTAGACCACCCGCGCGAGCGGGATCTCGAGCGGACCGAAGCGCCGGGCGAGCCGGTCGACCGTGGGCCCCACGCGCTGCCACGGCCGCGTCGCGTGGAGGCGGCCCGCCGCGCCCCGCCCGATGCGCCACCAGATCAGGTCGGCGCAGACGAGCCCGAGTGCGCAGGCCGCGGTCGCGGGCACGAGCCCGAGGTGGCCGAGGTGGACCGCGACGCCCGCCAAGAGGGGGCCGACGTCGCCGTCGAGTGCCGAGGCGACGAGGGCTGCGGGGAGGCCGAAGCGGATCAGGAGCTCGTCGAGCATGCATCTCCTCGGGCAGGGTGCGCCGCTCGCCCGCGGTCAGAAGGCGACGCTCAGCTCTGCGCCGGCGGCGACGGCGTTGCGCCGGTTCGCCTGCGGGTCCACGAGATACTGGATGTCGGGCTGGAGCGCGAGCCAGGGGGCGATCTGGATGCTGTAGAACCACTCGAAGACCAACTCGGGAGGCGGATCGGAATCCCCGCCGCCGCCCTGTGTGAGCGACTGGCTCGCCACCGCGAACCCGGCCACGTCGGCGTCGCGGCCGGGGATCGGCCCGGTGTAGACGAGCCCGCCTCCCACCCAGAGATGGTTCACGTTGCGGTCCTGCGGAGCCCAGGACAGCTGGAACCAGGCGCCGAGGCCCTGGTCGTCCTCTCCGGCGCCCCCCTCCCGGGTGAGCGCCTGGTCGAGGAGCGCGTAGGCACCGTAATTGCGCTCGAACCCGCGGCCGGCTGCTGCGGCGTCCGGGTCCGGTGTGTCCACGCTGCGCAGCCAGGCCCCCGCGCTCAGGTGACCGGGCAGCGAGAAGGGCTTCCCGTGCAGGGTGATCTCGCCGATCGCGAAGACCCGCCCGGCGAAGAGGCCCGCGCCACCGTGCTCGTTCGCGTCGAGGTCGCCCCCGTACGCGCCCGCCGCGAGCGTGAGCCAGGCGGCCGGGTCGGCGAAGAGTGCTACGCCGAGCGCGGGATCGGGGTAGGTCGGCATCGGGATGTTGCCCGGAGGGGCGAAATCGCCGTTCAGGTAGAGATCGCTCATGTCGGAGTCGACGAAGCCCAGGTTCGCGTCCGACTTGCCGAAGCGCGCGACCAGCCGGTCCTCGAAGAACCCCTGCTGCGCGTACCAGGCGCCGAGGTGCGTGAACTCGGTCTCCGGCTCGTCGAGGGTCCCGATGGCCGCGAAGGATCCGACCTCGTCCGAGACGCCTCGCCCGTCCTGGTGCTCGAGCAGGAAGAAGAAGGTTCCGCCTCGCCAGAGATGCAGGCGAGTCGTGTCGAGCGAGACCGAGAGGTCGAGCAGGCCCGCGGCGTGGGTCGCCTCGCTCGTGGTCCTGCCGCCGTGGACGTTCGAGAAGAGCTGCCCGGTATAGTCGAGCTCGACGATCACGCCCCGCTCGTGGATCTGCGGGCGCCACCCGCCCCAGTCGCCGGTCGCGTGCTCCCACTCGAGCCAGGGCTTCGCGAGATCGTCGCGGGTGCGGGTCACGTCGGAGAGTTCGACGGCGCGCCGGCGGAGGTAGGGCCGTGGGGGCATCACTTTGCGCACGCTCGCGGCGCGCGGCGCAGCGCCCGCCGTCGGAGGCGCCGGTTCCGCCGCCTCGGCCGGCGCGGCGGCGACGAGCGCGACCGACACCAGGACGCCGCGGATCACCGGTGGCGCATCTTCACCTGCTCGCCGCTGCGCGACGCCTCGTCGCGCGCTCGCTCGTAGGTCTCGAAGGCCGCCAGGATCTCCTGCCGCGGGTACCTGCCCATGGTCTCTCCTCCTCTCGCGAGGGCTGCATCATACCCGAGGCGGCGGGCTATGCTGGCGACCGGACAGGAGGGGATCGTGTTCATCGCCATGAACCGCTTCCGGATCGCCAAGGGCTCGGAGCCGGCCTTCGAGGAGATCTGGCGCTCCCGCGAGTCGTACCTCGACGAGGTCGCGGGCTTCCGCGAGTTCCACCTGCTGCGTGGGCCGAGCGACGAGCAGGCGACGCTCTACGCCTCGCACTCGGTGTGGGACTCCCGCGCCGCCTTCGAGGCCTGGACGGAGTCCGAATCCTTCCGCAAGGCGCACCAGCAGGCCCGCGCCCCGCGCGGCACCTACCTCGAGCACCCGCGCTTCGAGGGCTTCGACGTCGTGATCTAGGAGACCCATGTCCACGCCCTTCGACCTCGCCGAGACCGACCGCCTGCTCTCGACCACGCGCGCGGTGCGCCGTCGCCTCGACCTCGGCCGGCCGGTGCCGCGTCAGGTGCTCCTCGATGCCGTGCGGCTCGCGCAGCAGGCGCCCACCGGCTCGAACGAGCAGGGCTGGCGCTGGCTGATGGTGGACGACCCCGCGCTCCGCCGCGGCCTCGCCGCCCTCTACGCCAAGGCCGCCAGCGCCTATCTCGAGCTCGCGCGCCAGCGCATCCCGGCGGGCGACGCCCAGACGGCGCGCGTCTACGACTCGGCGTTCTGGCTGGTCGACCACCTGGCCGAGGTGCCGGTGCACGCGATCCCGTGCCTCGGCGGACGGCCGCAGGACGGCAACCTGATCGGCGCGAGCTTCTACGGCTCGATCTTCCCCGCGGTCTGGAGCTTCCAGCTCGCGCTGCGCAGCCGCGGCCTCGGCTCCGTCCTGACCACGCTCCACCTGGTTCACGAGCGCGAGGCCGCCGAGCTCCTCGGCATCGACTTCGAGCGGGTGACGCAGGTCGCGCTGCTCCCGGTGGCCTGGGCGCGCGGCGGCGAGTTCCGTCCCGCCACCCGCCCGGCGCCCGAGTCGATCACCCACTGGAACCGCTGGGGGAGCTGAACCGACCGGGCCGCCGGCGCCCGCTACCCCGCGAAGGGCTCGTGGCCCGAGAGGTTCAGGAACGCGGTGAGGCCGCCGTCGATCACCATGGCGTGGCCGGTCACGGCGGAGGCGTCGTCGCTGCACAGGAAGGCCACGACCGAGGCGATCTCCTCGGGGCGGATCAGGCGCCCGATCGCGTGGAGCTTCTCGAGCTCGGCGCGGCTGCGCCGCGCGAACATCTGCATCTTCTCGTAGAGGGGCGTCTCGACGATCCCCGGGCAGATCGAGTTGGCGCGGATCCCCTTTCGTCCGTACTCGATGGCGACGTTGCGCGTGAAGTTCACCACGCCGGCCTTGGCGGTGGTGTAGGGCGAGGCGAGCATCTCGCCGGCGAAGGCCTCGATCGAGGCGGTGTTGACGATGTTCCCGCCGCCGCGCGCGAGCAGCGCCGGGATCGCGGCCCGGCAGCCGTAGAAGACGGCGGTCAGCATGATGCGCAGGCTCTTGTCCCACTCCTGCGGATCGATCTGCGCGATCCAGCCGCCGCCGCTGTAGACGGCGTTGTTCATCATGATGTCGAGCCCGCCGAACTCGGCCGAGGCGTAGGCCACCACGCGCTCCAGGTTCGCGAGCTCGCCGACGTCGCAGCGGGCGTGGCGCGCCGTCCCGCCCGCGCGCACGATCTCCTTCACCAGCTGCTCGCCGCGCGCGTCGTCGATGTCCGCGCAGATCACGCGCGCGCCCTCGCTCGCGAGCCGGCGCAGCGTCGCCGCCCCGATCCCCGAGGCGCCGCCCGTCACGATCGCGACCTTGCCCTCGAAACGCCCCTTCGCGGCCATTGCACTCTCCTTCCGGCGTCGCCCCCGCGACGGCTCGCCGATCCTCGCCGCCCGGCGCCACGCCGCGCTAGCCCGCGTCCTTCACGCCGTAGCGCAGCAGCGTGAAGACGTTCGTGCCGACGATCTCGTGGCGCTGGTTGTAGTAGCTGTCGAGGTGGGTCTGGAAGTAGCCCGGGCCGAGACGCGTCTGCTTGCGCGGCGAGCAGTTCACGACCTCGGAGCGGGTGTAGACGCGGTCCCCGGGGCGGAGCGGCGCGCCGTAGGCCTGCGCCGAGCCCTGCGCGATCGTCTCGCTGGCGCCGGGCGGCGTCTTGAAGGCGCGGGCCCCCGCCGTGCGCGGCGGCCAGGGGCGCCGCGCCGGGGCGTCGCAGTCGGGAGCGGCGAAATCGACGCCCTGGTGCCCCGCGCGCGGCATCCCCCAGGTGATCAGGCCGACGGGCGGCGCGATCACGCCGCCGTGGCGACTCTTGCGCGCGTAGTCTCCGTCGACGTAGAGGGGGTTCGCGTCCTCGACCATGTCGCACCAGTAGAGGATCTGCGCCTCGCTCACGGGATAGCCGCCGAAGGCCGGCTCCGAGACGTCGCCGAGCCAGGCCTTCGCGAAGTCCGGGATCTGCGGATCGACCTCGAGGGTCGGCTTCGCGAGCGAGGGGAGGGGCCGGACGGCGCCGCGCGCGCGCGAGGGCATCGCGATCGTGGCCGACGCGCGCGCCGCGAGCCCCCGCTGGTTCGAGGCGGTCATCTCGACGCGCACGCGCGGCTCGCCGCTCTCCGCCGACGCGCCCGCGACGGACCCCTCGACCCGCGCCACGTCGCCCGGGCAGAGCTGGCCGATCATCTGGAGCGTGGTCTCGCGGAAGTCGCTCTCGGGCCCGCTCCAGTCGGTGACGAAGCGGGCGAAGAGCGCCTGCTCGAACATCGTGTTCACGAACATGTCGCGGTTCCCGATCGACTTCGCGTAGGCCGGGTTGTGGTGGTAGGGCATCAGGTCGCGCGTGCCGCAGACCGCGAGGACGAGCGTCTTCTGCGTGATCGGGAACTCGAGGGGCGGGAGCGTCTCCCCGCCCTTCACGTCCTCGTAGTGGCGGAGCTCCATCGGTTTCTCCCGGGATCGAGGGCAGCAGTATACCCGCGTCTACGGCGTGATCTCGAAGCGTGTTCGCCCGGCGACGCGGTAGACCGAGAAGCCCCGCCGATCGAGCGTGAAGACCCGGCTCACGCTGACCTCCTCGGCGAGCGCCACCAGCGTGGCGTCGGCGAAGTCCATCGGCACGTTCGCGTAGCGCCCCATGAGCTCCCGACAGCGGCGCAGGCTCTCGCGCGTCTGGGGAACCAGGACCGCGCCTCCGCGCTCGAAGAACTCGAGACAGGCCGCCGAACCGCCCCGGACGCGTCCGAGCAGAAAGACGCCCTCTGTGAGCACCGCCTCGCTGGTGAGGAGGGTTCCGCGGAAACCCTCCAGCACGGCGGCGCAAGGGCGGTGATGGCGGTCGCTTCGGTGGAGCAGGGCGACCAGGGCGCCCGTGTCGAGGAGGAGCTCAGCCACGCCGGTCACGAATCGTCCGGGTCAGGTGCGCCCGGTGCCGCGCCCCGAGGTCGGGCGGGCCGCCCGACAGCGATCCGACGAGGTCGCGGACGCGCCCGTACGGATGGTCCGGCGCCGCTCCCCGCCGCGCGTGATGCTCGAGGATCTCCCGGATGAGATCCGAGCGGCTCCTCCGCTGGCGGCGCGCCTGGCGGTCGAGATCGTCCACGACCCGGTCCGGAAGGCGAAGGCTGATCTGGCGGCTCATCCCGGCCTCCGTGGTGCAGATGCATCCCAACTGTATCACACCTGTATCACACCCGTCACCGCGCCTCGGCCTACTAACGCGGCCTCAGTCGGGGAGCGCGTAGGCGACGAGCGCGTCGCCGATCGCCGTGAGCGGATTGCCACCGGCCGCGACCACCACGTACTGCTTCGAGTCGGGGCGCAGCCGGTAGCTCATCGGCACGGCGTTGGCGTCGAAGGGCGTGCGGATCCGCCAGAGCTCCTCGCCGTTCCCGGTGTCGAAGGCCCGGAAGGTGCGGTCGGTGCTGGCGCCGGTGAAGTAGACGCCGCTCGCGGTGAGGAGTCCACCCCCGAAGCTCGGCGAGCCGAGGTGGCGATAGAGCAGCCAGACCGGGAAGGGCGCCTTGTCGCGCGGAGTTCCGAGCGGCACCTGCCAGCGGACGTCGCCGCTGCGCAGGTCGACGGCCGTGAGCGTTCCCCAGGGCGGCGCGTTGCAGGGCGCGCCCCACTTCGAGAGCGCGGTGAATCGGTGCAGCCCGTAGGGCGTGCCCGCCAGCGGATAGAGCTCCTGCGGGTAGACGAAGTCCTTCGGGTCGAGCTTCTCGTACTCGGCGCGCGGGATCAGCCGGTTCACGACCGCCGCGTGCGACTGGTTCACGTAGAGCATGCCGCTCGCCGGGTCGACGGCGAGGCCGCCCCAGTTCATCCCTCCGCCGGTGTGCGGCATCTGGAGCGAGCCCCCGACGCTGGGCGGGGTAAAGATCCCGTCCCAGCGGTACTTCTCGAAGATCTCCCGGCAGGAGGCGCGGTCGATCGGCGTGAAGCCGAAGGCCGCGTCGGGCGAGAGGTCGAGCGGGTGGAGCGGCTTCGGGTGCGTCGGGAAGGGCTGCGTGGGCGAGAGCGTCTCGCCCGGCGCGCCGCCCTGGGGCACCGCCCGTTCTTCGACCGGGTAGAGGGGCTCCCCGGTCTCGCGGTCGAGCAGGAAGATGAACCCCATCTTCGTCGACTGCGCGACGGCGGGGCGCCCGCCGCCGACGCCGTCGATCTGGAAGAGCGTCGGCTGGCTCGGGACGTCGAAGTCCCAGAGGTCGTGGTGCACCGTCTGGAAGTGCCACACCACGCGGCCCGTGCGCGCGTCGAGCGCGACGGTCGAGCTCCCGTAGTGGTCGATCCCGTGGCGCTCGCCGCCGTAGCCGTCGGGCCCGGGGTTTCCGGTCGGAAGGAAGACGAGCCCGCGCTCGGGGTCGGCGGAGATCGGCGCCCAGACGTTCGGCGTGCCGCGCTGGAAGAGCTCGCCGGGGCGGAGCGGGCGGTCGAAGCCCGGCGGCACCGGGTCCCACGACCAGATGCGCTCGCCCGTGCGCACGTCGTAGGCGCGCACGACGCCGGCGGGCGAGTCGGTGCGGAGCTGGTCCGCGATCAGCGCGCCCACCACGGCGAGCTCGCCCACGATCTGCGGCGGGGAGGTCGTGTAGGTCTCCCACTCCGGGATCTCGCCGAGTCCCTCGCGCAGGTCGACCCGGCCGGAGCGGCCGAATTCCTTGCACGCCTTCCCGGTGTCGGCGTCGAGCGCGATCAGCTCCGAGTCGCGCGTGCCGTAGAGGATGCGGCGCTGGCAGCTTCGGCCCGGCTCGGGAGACGGCTCCTCGAAGTAGGCGACGCCGCGGCAGGTCAGCGGATAGGGGCCGCCCGCGCGGCGCCCGCGCAGCACGGGGTCGAAGGCCCAGCGCTCCTCTCCGGTCTCCGGGTCGAGCGCGAAGACGCGCATGAACGGGGTGCAGTAGTAGAGCGTCCCGTTCACCACGAGCGGAGTCACCTGGAGTGCGGTGGGAGCCTCTCCACCCTGGCCGAGCGAGAAGTCGCCGCTCCGGTGGACCCAGGCCACCTCGAGCCGATCGACGTTCTCGCGCGTGATCTGGGTGAGGGGCGAGAAGTGCAGCCCGCCCTTGTCGCCGCCCCACTCGCTCCACTCGGCGGTCGGTCCGGTGCGGTCGATCGGCGCCGGTCCCTCGCAGGCGAGCGCGTGGAGTACCAGGATCAGGAGGGGCGCCGGCCTCGCGCGCACGCAGGATCCTCTCGAGACGCGTGGGCCGGCACTATAGCGAGGGCAGGATCGGGCTCGGATCCGGGCCGGGGCTCCTGCCCCGGCCCGTCCTTCGCCCCTAGTAGCGCCGGCCTCCGCCGCCGCCGGACGGCGCCGGCCGGTCGTTCGCCTCGTTCACGCGCAGCGCGCGCCCGCCGAGCTCGCGCCCGTCGAGCACGCGCATCGCGGCGCTCGCGCCGTCGACGTCGTTCATCTCGACGAAGGCGAATCCTCGCGGTCGACCCGTCTCCCGGTCGGTCACGACCTTCACCGAAGAGACACCGCCGTGCTGCTCGAAGAGCCGGCGCAGATCTTCCTCGGTCGTGGTGAAGGGGAGGTTTCCAACGTAAAGCTTCTTGCTCAAACTCGCATTCCTTCGCTCGCGTTCCGTCCGCCCGCGAAGATCCCGCCGGCGGGGACGCCTTGCTCGCCCGGACGTCCCCGGGAATGTCCCGGGGCGCGCCCGCGGCGCACTCGTGTCCGCTGCGGACCGGGGCGCGAATCTCGCGCTTCCGGCCGGGCGGCACCGACAGGCTCGATGGGGATCACGAACAGGCGGGGATCGACCCGAGAGTTGCGCGTCGTCCAGAAAGACCGCGGTACCGATTGGATAGCGAAGATCGCCGCCCGCGCAAGGGTGTGGTTCCCCGGGATGGATTCGAACCACCATTCGCAGGTTCAGAGCCTGCTGTCCTGCCGTTAGACGACCGGGGAGCGGATCGGTCCGCATTGGATACCCGACGCCCCGGTCTTTCTCAACGGGGCCCGGCCTTCGTGGCGCTACGGCCCCCCCCGTCTCCGCGGCCTTCCGCTCGTCGCCCGGCCGAACTTGGGGGCGCACCCCTCTGCATCTTGACATCATCAGGCAGACACATCATGATGCAGAGGTGCGTACCACGCTGACCCTCGATGACGACGTGGCCCGGGAGCTCGAGGCCGAGATGCGTCAGAGCGGGCGCACGCTCAAGCAGGTGGTCAACGCGGCGCTGCGGCGCGGACTGCGCGTGGGCGAGAAGCCGCTGCGAGCTCCCCCGCGCTTCGTCGTCGAGCCCTTCTCGAGCGCGTTCCAGCCCGGTGTGGATCCGAGCAAGCTGAACCAGCTCGTGGACGAGCTCGAGGTGGAGGGCTTCGCGGCCAGGGTTCCGCGGCGCCGGGGCGGGCGCTGATCCTCCCCGACGTCAACCTGCTCGTCTATGCGTACAACTCCGCCGCGCCGGAGCATGCGAAGGCGCGTGCGTGGTGGGAGGCGCGCCTCTCGGGCCGCGAGCGGGTGGGGCTCGCCTGGCTCGGCATCCTCGGGTATCTGCGGATCGTCACGAACCGACGTGCGCTCACCTCCCCGCTGCCGCCCGCCACGGCTCTCGCCCACGTGCGCGCCTGGCTCGCGCGCCCGCAGGTCGAGATCGCGAGCCCCGGGGCGCGGCATCTCGACCTCCTCGAAGGGTTGGCCCTGGCCACGGGCACGATCGGGAGCCTCGCCACGGACCTGCACCTCGCCGCGCTCGCCATCGAGCACCAGGCGGAGCTGCACTCCAACGACGCCGACTTCGGACGCTTCGCGGGACTGCGCTGGCGCAACCCGCTCGTGTGAGGCGGGCCGGGTTCACGACGTCGTTCGCGCCGACGACGAGGACGGCGTCCGTCGGCGGCCGAACTCGACAGAGTCACCGAGGCCGAGCCCACGAATGATCCGACCGATCGCGCTGCTGCTCACCGTGCTGACGGGCTTCAGCGGGCTCGTCTACCAGGTGGCCTGGCAGAAGTACCTGGCGATCCTGCTCGGGTCTCACAGCGAGGCCGTGGCCGCGGT
>CAZUYC010000071.1:0-7857 GCA_964624475.1 uncultured Spirochaetales bacterium
TTCGTTCCTCCCTGAGCCTTCAACTTGTCCGTTTGCGACAACGGCGGCGACGAAAGCCTCGATTCTTATGTGAAGGAAGGGCAGAGAGAATTCAGGGAATCATCCAAGTTCTCTGGCCTGCTGCGCATAATGGGCTGCTGCACATAACAATGCTTATGAGCAGCTGCGCATAAGCATTGGCCTCCGTCCCGTTCCCAGACGGCGCGCCGGACTTCGGCCGGGATGTAGCGACCGACCGGTGTCCGGTGCTGCCAGTTGGGCGTCGAACGCGCGCGGGCCGCGAACTTCCGCTGCTCGAGCTGCTCGATCCCTGCGTCGACCAGGCGCTTGAGCACCACCGCGAGGTCCCCCGAAGGGACCGTATGCCCCAGCAAGGCCTGGGCATAGCGCAGCTTGTCATGCGTGTCCCGATCGATCGTGACCTGGAGCGCGAAGCGTTCGGGCGAAAGCGGCGTCATCTTCGGCCGCGGGACCGGAGCCTCGATCTGCGCGGGGGCGGATGCTTGAACTGGCCGCGCGGCCAGTTGCCCGGTCGGCCCTTCAACTGGTTCCGGAACCAGTTGATTGGGCAGAGCTGGCCCCGGAACCAGTTGCCGGAGCGGGAGAGGCGAGGGAGTCGAGCCCAAGGCCTCGAGCACCGTGGGCAAGTCCGGCCGCGGGAAGCGCGCCGCCAGCAGATGCTCCACCTGGGACTTGGTCTTGTGCTCGGCGGCTATGAGCAACTCGGCGGCTGTTGCCTCGGTCAGGCAGGGCGCGAGGAGGACCACGGCGGTCAGGTGCAGCCGCCCCTCGGCTACGGCGGCAAAGATGACCGGGAAGCGCCGAGCCGCACGGGCCCCGCGGATGCGCTTGTAGGCCATGTCCTCGGACATCCGCAGCTCGGCGACGCAGTAGGAGAACATCGACGGGTACCCGGCCGGCAGGTAGAGCTTGCGCGCATCGACCTCTCAGGGATGCCCGCAGGGCCCACGATTCGCCGCGCGACGAGTTTTTCCCGTTGCCGCGTGGATTCAGACCGTCCCATGCACGTCCTTCGCATCCTGGCGCGTTGCTGCATGAGCCCGCACGAGGAGTGGACGACGAGGCCCCGCGAGCTGATCAAGTCAATTCGTACGACAGGTCGCTCCGTCACGCTGCCGAAGCCCAGTGGCATGCTCACCCGCTCTCCCCGTCCATCTCCACGAGCGGCACGCCGCCGTTCACCATCTGACCCACCGTCGCGGCGACGCTCCTGATCCTCCCGTCGCGCGGGGCGCGAATCAGGTGCTCCATCTTCATCGCCTCGAGCGCCAGGAGCGGCTGGCCCTTCTCGACCGCATCGCCCACCGCCACCATCACCCGGGTCACCACCCCCGGCATCGGCGACTCAAGCCCGCCACCGTGGGCGCGGGGTCCGCGGCCCCTCCGCCCGCTTGCACCGCCTGTCTCGTGTTCGAGCACGAAATCCAGTGTGCCGAGACGGACGAAGCGCCGCGCTCCGGCGGCGGTCAGCTCGACGATCGTGATCCCTTGCTCGGTCGTGAGGCTCAGCCGCCCGTCGGCGAGTCGCTCGGCCGTGATCTCGAACGGGGCGCCGTCCACGACCACGCGGTAGCGCCCGCCGCCCTCGGCCGCCACCTCGACCACCCGCACGCGGTCGCCGTCCCGCCATTCGCTGCGCGTCATTGGAGCCCCGGATGGCGCCAGCGGCCGAGTGTCGCAAACACGTTGGCCCGCGGTACCCGGCCTGCCCGCGGCTTCGGCGAGCCGGCCAGACCCAGCAGCTCTCCGATGGCGGCCGCTGCCAGCGCCAGCTCGGGAGCGGGCGCGGTGGCGAGCGCCGCGAAGGAGGCCAGGAACTCGCGCTCGATCCACTCCGTGTCCACTTCCGCCCGCTCCACCGAACGAGCGCGAGCGAGCGCTCTCAAGAACGGGAGGTTGGTGGTGACCCCGTGCACGACCGACTCGTCCAGCGCCAGGGCTAGACTCGCCAGCGCTCGATGCCGGGTCTCGCCGGCCACGATCACCTTGGCGAGGATGGGGTCGTAGTGGACGGTGACCGCGTCTCCCGACTCGATCCCGGCGTCCACCCGCACGCCCGCGCCCTTGGGCCAGCGCACCTTGACCGCGGTCCCCGCCTGGGGGAGGAAGTCGCGCGCCGGATCCTCGGCATAAACCCGCGCCTCGACCGCGTGTCCCGTGCACCGGATCTCCGCCTGCCGGCACGGCAGCCGCCCTTCCGCCGCCACCTCGAGCTGCAGGCGCACCAGGTCGAGGCCGGTCACGCACTCGGTGACCGGATGCTCGACCTGGAGCCTCGTGTTCATCTCAAGGAAGTAGAACGCACCATCCGGCGAGAGCAGGAACTCGACCGTCCCCAAGCCCCGGTAACGGAGCGAGCGAGCGAGCGCCACCGCCGCCCCGGTGAGGCGCGCCCGCAGCGGCTCGTCCACCGCCGCCGACGGCGTCTCCTCGATCACCTTCTGGTGGCGGCGCTGGAGCGAGCACTCGCGCTCGAAGAGGTGGAACGCTTCGCCCTTCCCATCGCCCGCCACCTGCACCTCGATGTGGCGCGCGCGCGCCAGGCGCTTCTCGAGATAGACCGCGCCGTCGCCGAACGCCGATTGGGCGAGTCGCGCCGCGCTCGCGAGCGCCTCCTCGAGCGCGCTCCTCTCCTCGACGATGCGCATGCCCTTGCCGCCGCCGCCGAGCGCCGCCTTAACCATGACCGGGAAGCCGATCCGCCCGGCCTCGCGGACCAGCGCCGCGGTGTCGCTGCCCTCGGCCCCCGGCACCACCGGGAGCCCCGCTTCGATCGCCAGCGCGCGCGCCGCGCGCTTGTCGCCCATCGCCCGCACCTGCTCGGGCGTCGGACCGATGAACACGAGACCCGCCCCCTCGACCGCGGACGCGAACGCGGCGTTCTCGGCCAGGAAGCCGTAGCCGGGATGAATCGCCTGCGCCCCGGTGGACTTTGCGGCAGCGAGCAGCGCCTCGATGTTGAGATAGGACGCCCGCGGCTCGGGGGGGCCGATGACGCGCACCTCGTCCGCGATCCGCGTGTGGAGCGCGCCGCGGTCGGCCTCGGAGCAGACGGCGATGCTGCGCACGCCCATCGCCCGGAGCGTGCGGGCGATGCGGCAGGCGATCTCGCCGCGGTTGGCGATCAGGACACTAGTGAACATGGGGCGGATGGGGGAGCAGGGGGTCGACCGCACCGCACGGCCCGCGGGGCCGCGAAACGGACCGGCGGGCTACGGGCGGTTCAGGCGCTTCGGCGACGCCGATGGCGGATCACCGGTGCGAGCGCTCGCAGCGCCTCGTTGACCGAGGTCCCGTCCGGGAAGACGTCGAGGACTTCGGGATCTACAACAACGATGTTTGTGCCCTCGGCGTAGCGAAGCGCGGTGACGCCGCGCACGCCGCCCGCGAAGTCGTACTCGGGCCGCATCGTGTCTCGCTCAAACGATCGCCTCCTGCGACTAGCTTTCTTCTTCATATCGCCTTCTCTCCTGACGTGTGGCCCGCCTTGCAGTGATGAGGCGGGTTCGGGGTGGTCGCTCCATAAAGGCTACCACCAGCAGCCTCCGACGGTTGGACATGCCGAGAAGAACATACCGCCTCTCCCCGACCGAATGATCCGGATCTCTGACGAGGATCCCAAGCGGATCACCAAAAGCAGTGGAGCCCTCATCGAACGTGACGCCGTGCTTCTTGCGATTCGACTCGGCCTTCTGAGGGTCCCACTCGAATGTGTAGCCCACTCGACCTCCCGGTGGAGCGCGCGCAACGTACGCCGTCAGCAGCGGGCGATCGAGCCGACCACGGCACCCGCGCCCACGCCTACTCCGCCCACTTCGGCTTCCGCTTCTCGAAGAACGCGCCCAGCCCCTCCTTCGCCTCATCGCCCGAGCGCACCTCGGCAAGCACGCGCGGGAGCCCGGAGCGATATTCCTCCCAGCCCGAGTCGGCCCACAGCTCGAGCAGGGTCTTGATGCGCGCCTGGGCGCGCGGCGCCCCTGCGAGCAGGGCCTGGATCCGCTCCTCGACCTTGGCGTCCAGGTCCCCGGCCGGCACCACGTGATGCACCAGGCCATAGCGCAGCGCCGTCACGGCGTCCGTGCGCTCGCCGGTCAGCATCAGCTCGCGCGCCGCGCGATCACCCAGCCGCCGGATGACGTAGGGGCTGATAAGCGCCGGTAGGATCCCGAGACGCACCTCGGTGAGCCCGAAGCGCGCGTCATCGGACGCGACCGCGATGTCGCACGCGCAGGTGAGCCCGACGCCGCCCCCCAGCACGTTGCCGTGCAGCCGCGCGACGACCGGCTTGGGCAGCTCGGCGAGGGTGGAAAACAGGCCTCCCAGACGCTGGGCCTCGGCCAGGTTCTGCTCGAACGTGGCATGGGCCGACGCCTTCATCAGGGCGATGTCGGCCCCGGCACAGAACGAGGGTCCGCGCCCGCCCAGGACCACGACCCGCACCGCCGCCTCGAGCGCCAGGGCGTGAAGCGTGCTGGTGAGCTCGGCGACCAGCTCGGCCGCCAGCGCGTTGTGCTGCTCGGGACGGGCGAGCCAAACGCGGGCAACGGGCCCGTCGCGGACGATTTCAATGGTTCCGGCCATCAGGGTTGCTTCTCCCCGCCCCGCTCGGGGCGCTCCATGTTGCGCAGCAGCAGCGAGATTCCGGTCAGTGCACGATGCTCCGTGAAATCCGCGACCGGGTCGTTCAGGACGCGGCGATACCGGTACTCGAAGCGGACCGCGGCCCGGGCACCGAACAGGGTGCGCAATCCGAACCCGAGACCCACCGGGTAGCGGGCTTGGCTGAAGCTGCCGAGGCGTTCCTGACGCAGCCCACCGCCGATCGAGGCGAAGGGGTAGATGTGGCCCGCCCCCACGGCACGCTGCCAGGACACGTTGCCCTCGAGATCCACGGTGTCGAGCGCCCGCTGGTGATTGTAGCCGACTTCGACCTCGAAGCCTGCGAGCCCGCCCGAAACTCCGCCCACGAAGCTGCCCCCGCGCACCGCGAGCGCGGCACGCGTGTTGCCTTCCACCGAAACCAGCGACCCCGCGAGCCCCACCTCGATGGCCCCGGGGTGGAGTCGCGGGACCTCGGAGGCGAGCCCGGCGCTCGGGGCGATGACGAGCGCGAGCATCACGAGGATGATCGGGGCCCGATCTCGCGGTTTGACGGCTCTCACGTCACTTCCCGCCCCAGGTCGCGGCCAACTCCTGCGCGGCCGGCTTGCCGCGCGCCGTGTAGTCGGTGTCCTGCCTGCCACCTGATCCGTCGGCGGGCCAGTTCCACCAATAGACGCCGCGGATCCACGGTTGTTCCCCGGTCGCCTGCAGCGCCGCCCAGTAGAGGTCGGCCTGCTCGCCCAGGTCGAGCTTCGCTCCCGGGGCGAACTCGTAGGGGGCCAGCCCCGCCCCGTCACTGCTGCGGTAGCCAATCTCACTGAGGAGGATCGCGCGCCCGGTCTGTCGGTGGAGCAGCCGCAGGCGGTCGAGCCAGGGTTGCCAGCCGGCCAGCATCTCGAGCCGTCCCGCATCCGCGCGGTCGGCGACCGGGAAGTAGGCGTCCACCCCGACCAGGTCCAGCGCGCCCCAGAACGGCACCTTGCCGGCCTCGTCCCACGAGGCCGCGTAGAGCACCTCGCCCGGGAACGCCGCGCGTACCTCCGCGATCGTGCGCCGCCACTCGGCCGCGTGCCCGAGGGTCCCCGCGAGCTCGGTGCCCACCACGAACTGCTCGACCGCGAGCGACCGGGCGAGGCTCGCCCATTGGAGGACGAAGGCCCGGTACGAGTCGAACCAGGACCGAGCATCGGACGGCGCGATCGTGCCGCGCCACGACCCGTCGTCGAGGTCCACGTGCGGCTTGAGGGTCACGCGCAGGCCGCGCGTCTTCGCCGCGCCCACCATCCGCCGCACCGCGATCGGCGTCGGCGTGCGCGGATCGCCGACCCGCAGCGCCACCGACGCCGGAGTGGCCTGGTAGGCGGTGACGACAATGACCGCCGTGTTGGCCCCGGTCGCCGCGAGCGCGGCGAGCGACGATTCGGCCGTGACGCTCCCGTAGCCGCCGGCCGTCCAGTCCACGATCGTGATGCCCCGCACGGGCGGCAGGAAGCGCCCGACCGGTCCGGTGGGGAGCGTCGTGCAGTCGCAGGCCGAGATCATCAGGGCGGCGCCGCCGAGGCGGATCATGACTCGGGAACGGCTTCGCGAATGACGCATTCAGGCCACCTCCCGGGTCCCGGGCGCCTCAGCGCGCCACGGCCGCTCGCCGCGCCCGCGCCCCGGCGCAGACGCGCACGAACGCCACGATCAGCGGATGATCGCGGTCCGCGAGCGCCGAGCGCTCAGGCTGGAACGCGGTGCCGAAGAAGAACGGATGGCCGTCCAACTCGAACGCGCGCGGCTCGCCGGCCTCATCCTCGCCGACAATACGCAGCGGCCCGCTGTCGAACAGCGATCGGTGACGAGGATCCAGTCCATAGCGACAGTGGTAGCCCTCCTCGAGATCGACCGTGCCGCAGATACTCGCCAGGCGCGACCCGGGGGCGAGACGGATGCGCCCCGTCACCTCGACCAGCTCGCAGGAGAGCCGGCCGATCAGCGCGAGCCCGGCCTCCGGTTGCTCTTCCGCATGCCGGGCGTCCATCAGGCCCAGGACGTTCCGCGCATACTCGAGCAGAGCGAGCTGGTAGCCGCCACAGGTGCCCAGGAACGGGACCTCCGACTCGCGCGCGCGACGAATGGCCGCCATCGCCGCGTCGCTGTTCGCGTACGGCGTCGCCGGCACGCACCAGAGCCCGTCGCAGGCCGTCACCGGGGTCGGATCGCGCGCCAGCGCCATCGTGTCGAACCACCGCGCCTCGAGAGGGAAACCGGTCGCCGCCGCGCACGCGAGCGCGAGCGGGATCGCGCGATGCGCGGTCACCGAGGGGTCGTGTTCGCCGATCAGGCCGATGCGCAGCGGATCCGTGCCGGGGTGCATGCGATCCCTCACATCCGGAACACGCCGAAGCGCATTTCGGGGATCGGCGCGTTGAGCGTGGCGGCGAACGCGAGGCCCAGCGCGTCGCGGCTGTTGACAGGATCGAGGATGCCGTCGTCCCACAGCCGCGCGGTCGAGTAGTAGGGGCTGCCCTCCTCCTCGTACTTGTCGAGGATCGGTTGCTTGAACTTCTTCGTCTCCGCCTCACTCATCTTCTTGCCGGACGCGTCCTTCACCTGCGCCAGCACCGAGGCGGCCTGCTCGCCGCCCATGACGCTGATGCGGCTGTTGGGCCACATGAATAGCATGCGCGGCTGGTAGGCGCGGCCGCACATGCCGTAGTTCCCGGCGCCGAAGCTGCCGCCGATAATGAGCGTGATCTTGGGGACCATGGCGTTCGCGACCGCGTGCACCATCTTGGCGCCGTCCTTGGCGATCCCGCCGTGCTCGTACTGGCGGCCGACCATGAACCCGCTGATGTTCTGGAGAAACAACAGTGGCACCTGGCGCTGGGCGGCGAGCTCGATGAAATGCGTGGCCTTGAGCGCGGTCTCGCTGAACAGCACACCCTGGTTGGCGAGGATGCCGACCGGGATCCCGTGGACATGGGCGAAGCCGGTGACGAGCGTGGTGCCGTAGCGCGACTTGAACTCGTGGAAGCGCGAGCCGTCCACCAGCCGCGCGATCAGCTCACGCGCGTCGTAAGGCGTACGCAGGTCGCGCGGCAGGAGCCCGTAGATCTCCTCGGGGTCGTACCGCGGCGGCTCGGGGTCGAGCATCTCGACGTTGGCGCGCCCCGCCGGGCCCAGATGCGCCACGATGTCCCGTGCGATTTCGAGCGCGTGCGCATCGTCGTCGGCGAGGTGGTCGGC
>CAZUYC010000072.1:0-33760 GCA_964624475.1 uncultured Spirochaetales bacterium
GAGATTACTGACGCGTCAGTAAGCCTGCCAGCGCTGCTATGCTGCACCCACCCCGAGCAGGAGGGACAGCCATGACCCTGAGCCGAGAGCAGCGGATCATCTCCGCCGACGACCACATGGACGTGCACGTGCTGCCCCCCACGCTCTTCCAGGAGCGCCTCCCGCGCGAGCAGCGCGAGGCCGGCCCCCAGGTGGTCGAGACCGACGAGGGCCCGTTCTGGAAGGCGGAGGGGCGGCTCGTCTCGCCGAGCGGGCGCAAGGCCGCCGGCTACATCCGCTCCGAGGCCCACGGCTTCCGGCCCGGTCAGGCCGAGGCGCGCCTCGAGGACATGGACCGCGACGGCGTGCACGCGCACGTGATCTACAGCCCGACGACGACGCAGCTCCGCTTCGAGGACGCTGGGCTGCGCGCGGCCTGCCTCGCCGCGTACAACGGCTGGGCGGCGGAGTTCAACCGGGCCGCCCCCGACCGGCTCTTCGCGCTCGCCGACCTCCCGTCCCACGATCCCAAGGCCGCGCAGGGCGAGCTCCTGCGCGTGGCGAAGCTCGGGCTGCGCGGCGCGATCGTGCACCAGTTCCAGGGCGCGGACCCGATCTTCGAGACCTCGTGGGAGCCGTTCTGGGACGCGGTGCAGGAGACGGGCCTGCCGATCTCGGTGCACCTCGGCCCCGGCACGCACAGCCTGCGCCCGCAGCTCGGCTCGTGGCGCTTCCCGGCTTTCGTCGCGGTCGTCCCGATCCAGCTCGACGAGGTGCTCGCCGGGATGATCTTCTCGGGGCTCCTCGAGAAGCGGCCGCGCGCCCGGCTCGTGCTCGGCGAGGCGGGCCTCGGCTGGGTGCCCTACGTGCTCGAGCGCCTCGACCACGAGCACCACAAGTACTTCGAGAACACGCGCGACCACCGGCTCTCGATGCTGCCGAGCGAGATCTTCGCCCGGCAGGTCTACGTGACCTACGAGGACGAGAAGCTCGGCGTGGAGCTCATCCCTCGCATCGGGATCCGCAACGTGATGTGGGCCTCGGACTATCCCCACGGCGACAGCACCTGGCCGCACTCGCGCCGCGCGATCGCCGAGTCGCCGCTCTCCGCGCTCGGCGCCGAGGCGGTGCGCCGCATCGTCTGCGAGAACGCGGCGGAGGTCTACGGGATCGGGCTCTAGTCGATCTACTTCGCTCGCCTACGGCTCGCTGCGCGCTCCGCTTGCGCTCGCGATCTAGTGGGGACGGTGTTCAGATGTTTCGAATTTTCAGATTCTCCCTCACCCCGGGGGGCTCCCCGGAGCTCCGTTGGGAGAATCTGAAAATTCGAAACATCTGAACACCGTCCCCGCTCCTCCCCGCTCCTACGCGGGCTCGACGCGCGCCGCGAGCTTCGCGGCGATGGCCCGCAGCCGGGCGTCCTCGGCCTTGGCGCGGCCGTGGAACGACATCGCTTCGCCGTGGCGGCGCGGCAGGAGGTGCTGGTGGTAGTGCCACACGGTCTGGCCGGCGGCCTCGCCGTTGGCCTGGTAGACGGCGAGGCCATCGGGCGCGATCTCCGCGCGGATGGCGCGCGCGACGCGCCGCGCGAGAGCGGCGACGGCGCGCATCGCCCCCTCCTCCATCTCGAAGACGTTCTCCGCGTGGTCCTTCGGAATCACCAGGGTGTGACCGTCGGCGACGGGGAAGAGGTCCATGAAGGCGAGGGCGAACTCGTCCTCGGCGACGCGGTGGGCGGGGACCTTGCCCGCGACGATCGCGCAGAAGATGCAGCCCTCGCGCGTACGCACGCAATCCTCCTTCCACCTTCAGGGATGCTAGAGCAGCGCCGGGCGCAGGCCCGCGTCGATCTGCGCCTCGTAGGCGTAGTCGACGAAGAGGTTCTGCCCGCTCACGAAGCGCGCCATCCGGCTGCCGAGGAAGACCAGCGGCTCGGCCATCTCCTCGGACGTGGCGTCGCGGCCGATCGGGGCCCGGAAGTGCTGGTCGATCATCTCCTTGCCGGCCTGCTGATGGAAGGTGGGCAGCATCGGCGTGGCCGTCGGCGCGGGGGAGAGGCAGTTCATCCGGATGCGGCGACCCACGAGCTCGCCGGCCCGCTTCTTGGTGTAGTAGATGATGCACTGCTTCGAGAAGAGGTAGCCGTTGGCCTTGTCGGGGTTCGCCTCGCACCAGGCGCGGCCCGCCTCGAAGCTCGGCGTCTCGACGAGGGCCCGCACGGCCTCGAGGTTCTTGCGCCAGCCCATGCCGGCGACCGAGGTGATGTGGGCCACGGCGCCGTCCTCCGGGACGCGCGGCAGGAGCGCCTCGCAGAGGTGCCGCAGGCCGACGAAGTTGACGAGCATCGTGTCGAGGTTCGAGAAGGGGGGGCCGGGGAGGCCCGCGCAGCAGAGGAGCACGTCGACGCGCCGCGGGAGCTGGGCTACCGCGGCGTCGATCGAGCCCTTCTCCGCGAGGTTCGTCCCGATCGCCTGCGCTGCGCCGACCTTCACCGGCTTCACGTCGAGGGCGTGGACCTCGGCGCCGAGCTCGACGAGGAGGCGCGCGGCGGCCTCGCCCATTCCCGAAGCCGCTCCCGTTACCACTACCGTCCGACCCGCGTAGCCGAGCACGTCCCGCATGGCGCTCCTCCGTCGTGGGACGTGGGTATACCAGACGGCGGCGCCCCATGCGAACATGGCGGCTCTCGAAGACGGGGAGGCGGATGGGAGCAGAGCACACCGAGCGGATGCGCGTCAACTGGGTCGACACCGACGCGAGCGGCCGGATCCACTACACCGCCGCGCTCCGCTACTTCGAGGTGGCGGAGCACGCGCTCATGCGCCGGGTCCTCGGGAGCGGCGCGGCCGACCGCGGCTTCTCGATGCCGCGCGTCCACGTCGAGGCCGACTACGAGGCGGCGCTCGCCTACCCCGACGAGTTCGACTGCACGGCCCGCGTGGTCGCGCTCGGGCGCGGCTCCGTGACCTTCGGCTACGAGATCGTGCGTCTCGACGGCGTGCGCGCGATCCGGGGCCGGATCGTCGCGGTCGCGGTCGGGGCCGACGGGCGGCCGATGCCGCTGCCGGAGCGCTTCCGCGAGCGGCTCGCGCCGGCAGACGCGCCGGCGACGTTGGCGCGCTAGGCCGATGAGCTCCGCTCGCAGGCCCTGCAGGGGCCTGCCTTCGCTCGCCTTCGGCTCGCTGCGCGCTCCGCTTGCGCTCGCTGCGCGTCGGCCGACTCCCGAGTCGGCCTCCTGACCGGTGCGCGGGCTCCGCGAGCTCCGCGTCGTCGACTTCTCGTCGGGCATCGCCGGCGCCTACGCGACGAAACTCTTCGCCGACGCCGGGGCCGACGTGGTGAAGGTGGAGGGCGCGCAGGGCGACCCGCTCCGGCGCTGGTCGGCCACGGGCGCGGAGCTGCGCGGCGAGGACGGGGCGCTCTTCCGTTTCCTCCACGCCTCGAAGCGCTCCGTGGTGGGCGCGCCCTCCGACGCCGACGTGCAGGAGCTCGTCGCCGGCGCGGATCTCGTGGTCGAGGGGCGCGCTCCCGACGTCGGCGCCGCGCTAGGTCTCCCGGCGCGCTACCCCGGCTGCGTGCTGCTCTCGATCACGCCGTGGGGGAAGACGGGTCCGTATGCGGGCCGACCGGCCAGCGACCTCGTGATCCAGGCGGAGTCGGGCTCGATCGGATGCCGCGGGCTCCCCGGCCGCGAGCCCTTCCAGGCCGGCGGGCGCATCACGGAGTGGGTCGGCGGCACCTTCGCCGCCGTCGCCGCCCTCGCCGCCGTGCAGCGTGCGCGCGCGACCGGGCACGGCGAGCACGTCGACTTCTCGCTCCTCGAGGTGATGCACGTTGCGGCGAGCAACTACGCCGACCTCTTCTGGAGCCTGCTCGGGCGCCCGCCGCTCGCGGGCTCGCACCAGAGCGTCGAGACGCCGTCGATCGAGCCGACCCAGGACGGCTACGTCGGCTTCTGCACCCACTCGGCGCAGCAGTTCTCGGACTTCCTGCTGCTGATCGAGCGGCCCGAGCTGCGCGAGGACCGGGCGCTCTTCGCGGTGGCGGGCCGCCTCGCGCGCTTCGCGGAGTGGAACGCGATCGTCCACGCCTTCACGAAGCGGCACACGACGGCGGAGATCGTCCAGCGGGCCTCGCGGCTTCGCATCCCGGTCGCGCCGGTGAACGACGGCGAGCGCGTGCGCGGGCACGAGCAGCTCGTCGCGCGGGGCGTCTTCGCGAAGGACCCGAGCGGGAGCTTCGAGCAGCCGCTCCCGCCCTATCTCCTGGACGGAGAGCGCCCGCCGCCGCCCCGGCCCGCGCCGCGCCTCGGGGAGCACACGGGCCGGATCGAGCCGCGGCGCCGCGAGCCCGTGCGAGCCGAGGGCGCTCCCCGGCTCCCGCTCGAGGGGCTCCGCGTGCTCGATCTCACGGCCTGGTGGGCCGGGCCCGCGGCCACGCAGATGCTCGCGACGCTCGGCGCCGACGTGATCCACGTCGAGTCGGTGCAGCGCCCCGACGGCATGCGCTCGACCGGCGGCGCCTTCGCGGGGACGCGGGAGCGCTGGTGGGAGTGGAGCTTCTTCTTCCTCGCGGCCAACGCGAACAAGCGCGGCATTTCGCTCAACCTCGGCGACCCGCGCGGGGTCGCGCTCGCGAAGCGCCTCGTCGCCGTCTGCGACGCCGTGGTCGAGAACTTCACGCCGCGCGTGCTCGAGGGCTGGGGACTCGGCTGGGACGCGATCCGCGCCCTGAACCCGCGCGCGATCCTGGTGCGGATGCCGGCCTTCGGCCTCTCGGGGCCGTGGCGCGACCACACGGGCTTCGCGCAGACCATGGAGCAGATGACGGGCCTCGCCTGGATCACTGGCCACCGCGACGACCAGCCGCGCATCCAGCGCGGCCCCTGCGACCCGCTCGCCGGCATGCACGCGGCGTTCGCCCTGCTCGTGGCGCTCGCGGAGCGGGACGCGACGGGCCGTGGCATCCACGTCGAGGTCCCCATGGTGGAGGGGGCGCTCAACGCCGCGGCCGAGCCGCTCCTCGAGTGGACGGCCTACGGCCGGCGCATGGAGCGCGACGGGAACCGCGGGCCCGACGCCGCGCCGCAGGGCCTCTACCCCTGCCGCGGGCACTCGCCCGAGACGCCGCGCTGGCTCGCGCTCTCGGTCGCGAGCGACGCGCAATGGGCTGCGCTGCGGCGCGTGCTCCGAGATCCCGGCTGGGCCGCGGACGCGGCGCTCGCGACGCACGCGGGCCGGCGCGCGGCCCACGACGCCATCGACGCCCGACTGCGCCCGTTCTTCACCGAGCTCGAGCGCGAGGTGGCCCTGGCCGAGCTCGTGGCCGCCGGCATCCCCGCGGCCCCCGTCCTCGATCCGCGCGAGGCCCACCGCCAGCCGCAGCTCGCGGCGCGCGGCTTCTTCGAGGAGGTCGCGCACCCGGCGGTCGGGACGCACGCGACGCCGACGGTCCCCTTCCGCTATGCGTCGGTCTCGCGCTGGCTCCGCCGCCCCGCGCCGACCCTCGGCCAGCACAGCCGCGAGGTGCTGGGCTCGCTGCTCGGTCTCTCTCCCGCCGAGCTGGACGCGCTCGAAGCCGCCCGCGTGATCGGCGAGCGCCCGGAGGGCGCGTGAGGGGAGCGTCCGTCGGGCGGCGGCGGCCGACCCGAAGGCCATGCGAGGATCGCTCTTGGCTGGGGATTGACCGACACAAGGAGATCGGGTGATGAGCAAGACGCTCTATGAACGACTCGGCGGCTATGACGCCATCGCTGCGGTTGCGGGCGAGGGTCCCGTGGAGCTCCTGCGTGTCACCTACCACCTCGACGTGCGCGCGTCGGATGCCGAGGCGCGCGCGGAGGCCGTCGCGCGCGAGCAGACGGTGGAGGTCCCGCGCGCGGTCGTTCGCGATCCGGTGGTCGAGCGAGAAGCCCTCGGGAGGGTCGAGCGGCTCGAGGAGGATCCGGCGGGCGGCTTCCGCGCCACGCTCGCCTATCCCATCGGCGCCACCGGTCTCGATCCCGCCCAGTTCTTGAACGTCGTCTTCGGGAACTCGTCGCTCCACGAGGACGTGCGCTGTCTCGACGTGGAGCCCGGACCGGAGCTGCTCACCGCGCTCGGCGGGCCGCGGCATGGAGCGCCGGGGCTGCGCAAGGCGACGGGCGTCTTCGATCGCCCCCTCACCTGCACGGCGCTGAAACCCATGGGGCTCTCGACGGCAGCCCTGGCCTCGCTCGCGGCGACCTTCGCGCGCGCGGGGATCGACGTGGTGAAGGACGACCACGGGCTCGCCGACCAGGGCTGGAGCCCCTTTCGCGAGCGTGTGCGCGCCTGCCTCGCGGCCGTGGCGCGGGTCGCGGGCGAGACCGCACACGATACGGTGTATGTCCCGAACCTGATCGGGACGCCGGAGCGCGTGCGGGACTCGCTGCGCTTCGCCGAGGACGCGGGGGCCCGCGCGGTGATGGCCGCGCCGATGCTGCTCGGCCTTCCGGCCTTCTTCGAGCTCTGCCGCCGCTCGAGCGTCCCTGTGCTCGCGCACCCGGCCTTCGGCGGCGCGCTCCGGATCGCGCCGGAGGCCCTCTTCGGCAAGCTCTTCCGGCTCTTCGGCGCCGACGCCGCGATCTTCGTGAGCTTCGGGAGCCGCTTCAGCCAGGGCGAGGACGCGTGCCGTCGCATCGCCGAGGGCCTGCGCGGCCCCCTCGGCGGCCTGCTTCCCACGCTCCCCGTGCCGGCCGGAGGAATCGCCCTCGAGAGCGCGGCGAAGGTGGTCGAGTTCTACGGCCGCGACGCGATGCTGCTCGTCGGCGGCGACCTCCAGCTCGAGGAGGGCGCACTCCTGGAGCGCAGCCGCCGCTTCGTCCTGGCCGTGCGCGAGGCGGCCGCGGAGCTTTCGTGAGCAAGCGAAGCGCGCAGCGAGCCGAAGGCGAGCGGAGTGCCGGACGGCCGGCTCCTCGCCGGCCGTCCGCCCGCGTGAGCAGGCCGGGGCCGCTCGTCCTGGCCCGCGGCCACTGGAGACGCGCCTGCGCACGTGCGATATTCGCGCGCATGGCAGCGCAGGATGGCCAGACGAGGCCCACCGAGGAGCTCCGCGGTCTCACGGAGGAGCAGCGTGCCTGGGCCCTTCATTCGGAGGCGCTCTGGCGTCGTGCCCACGAGATCGCCCGGTCGAACCCGGGCGTCGACCCGGGTGACGTCTATCATGCACTTCGGTGTCTGGAGCGATCGCCCGGGGAGCGCCTTCGACGCGGCCTGGCACGTGGACGACTTCGCGCTGACACGCGCTGAGCGCCTCCTCCTGGAGGCGCTCCAACACCGCGGCGTTCGATTCGTCGTCGTCGGCATGGGGGCAGCGGTCCTCGAGGGCGCCCCGGTCGCCACCCAGGATCTCGACCTCTGGATCGAGCAGGCGGGCGACGAACGGGTGCGTCTGGCGGCGACGGACGCCGGAGGCTTCTGGATCCCGGGCTTCGGGATGCAACCTCCGGCCTTCGGGGGGGAAGGGCTCGAGCGGATCGACGTCGTGCTCAGCGTGCACGGTCTCGAGCCCTTCGCCGCCGAGTACGATCGATGTGTCGAGCGCGAGGTGGATGGATTGCATCTTCGTATCCTGCCGCTCGACCGGGTGATCACGAGCAAGCGGGAATTGAGCCGGGCCAAGGACCTCGCGCAGCTTCCTGCCCTGGAAGCGACGCTGCTGGCCAGGAAGGGCTGAGCTATCGAGATCCGATCCTCAGCGGACCCGCTGCCTGCTACACCAGGGTGAGCTGGCGCGGGAGGTCGAGCGCCTCGTCGAAGTCGCGGCCGAGCTCGCGCAGGATCGCGTCGGCCACGGGGCGGAGCACCTTCTCCACGCCGTGCTCGCGGTCGATGCCCTCCGGCAGCGGGCGGCCGGGGAGGACGGGCTCGGGGCCGCTGCGCGCGATCACGTAGCGCACGACGGGGCCGATGGACCCCTTGGCCTTGCGGGCTGCCTGCACGTGGGGCGGGGTCGTCGCGGTGTAGCGCTCGAGCGCGCCCTTGCGCACCCGCTTGGCGTAGACGAGCTCGGCGTCGAGCTCGCCGGAGCGGACCGCGGCGACGACCTCGCGGACGAAGGGCAGCGGGTCCCGGTCCGAGAAGATCCGCTCGAGCATGCCGCGCTGGAGGCGGGCCGCGACCGCCGGCCAGTCGCGGCGCACCGACTCGAGGCCGACGAGCTCGAGCTCGCCGCCCGCGAGGCCCGCGTAGCGTTTCTTGCTTCCGGCGCCGCCGCCCCGCACGTGCGGCAGGAAGAAGCGCTCGTAGACGCGCTCGAGCTCGAGCTCGAGGCGCGGCTCCACCGCGTAGACCTCGCGCACCCGCCGCGCCACCTCGCGCGCGGCCGAGTCCCGCAGCCCCTCCGCGACCACCGCGGCGCCGCCAGGTAGCGCTTCCGGGAGCTGCACGAAGACGGAGTCCGTGTCGCCGTAGAGGACGCGCACGCCCGCCGCCTCGAAGGCCTCGCGGGTCCAGCCGAGGATCTGCTGCCCGAAGCCCGTGATGGCGTTGGCGATCTCCGGGTCGAAGAAGCGGCAGGCCGCGGCGCCGAGCACGCCGAAGAGGGCGTTCATCATGATCTTGATCGCCTGGTCGGCGTGGCGGTCGCCGCGGCGCTTCGCCGCCTCGCGGCGCGTGAGGAAGCGCTCGATGATCCCGGGCAGGATCGCCTCGCCGCGCGCGAAGCGCGCGCCGTTCGGCGCGACGATCGCGTCGTCGCCGGCTCGCACGTGCGCCAGCGGGTCGAGGTGGAAGGTGCGGATCAGGCTCGGGTAGAGGCTCCTCCAGTCGAAGACCGCGACGTCGCGGTAGAGCCCCGCCCGGGGCTCGAGCACCGCGCCGCCGGTCACGGGCTCCGCCTTGCGCTCCGCGTCGACGCTCGGCGCGACGAGGCCGCGCCGGCGGAGCTCCGGCAGGTAGAGGAGGTCGAAGGAGGCGATGCTCGCCCCGACCCGGTCGAGCTGCATGCCGGAGAGGAGGCTCCGCTCGATCGCGAGCGCGAGGAGCCCCTCGCGCTCCAGGATCTGCATCACGAGCCGCGCGTCCTCGCGGTTGTAGGCGGCGAGCGCCTCGGGGTCCTCGCGCCACATGCGCTCGATCTCGGCGGTCGGGTCGCCGGCTGCGCGGTCGAGGAGCTTTCCGCGGCCGAGGAGCGCCTGTGCGGCGGTCTCGAGGCGGTAGTCCTCGAGGCGCACGGCGTCGCGCACGAGCGCGATTCCATCGAGCACCATGCGTCCGGGGACGGAGGCGCGGGACTGGCGCGTGAACCCCGGGTCGATCTGGAAGCCGATCGGCTCGTCGATGCGGCCGAGGCCGTCGGCGATGCCGAGCGCCGCGCAGCGTGCGGCCCAGGTGCGCAGGTCGAAGTCCACCACGTTCCAGCCGACGAGCAGGTCGGGGTCGAGCTCGCGCACGCGCGCGGCCACGGCGAGCAGCAGCGCCCGCTCGTCCGCGTGCGCGACGGCGCCCGTGACCGCCCGGCGCGAGACGAGGTGCACCTCGTCGGCCTCGGCCGAGACGAGCGCGGCCGCGTGGACGACGCTCGCGTCGGGCGAGGTCTCGAGGTCGAGCGAGAGCGCGCGCAGCGCCGGCCGCAGCTCGGCCGGGCGCAGCTCGGGGTCGACGAAGCGCACGAGGCCGCCTCGGATCTCCTCGCCCCGGCCCTCGATCGCGACGCCTCCCCGGATCCCCGCGTCGATCAGGAAGCGATACGGAAAGCGGATGTCGGCCTCGAGCGTCGTGCCCCCCGCGCGCTCGATCCGCTTGCGCAGCCGCGGCACGACGGCCGGCACGTCCACGACCACGCGCGCGAGCTCGCGCCCCGCCAGGTCGCGAAGCTCCGTCGGCTCGACCGCGGCGCTCCGCTCGCGCGCGAAGAGCCCCGCCTCGGAGCGGGGAACGAAGAAGTACGGCCGGAAGCGCCGCTCCTCGACCAGGAAGGGCGGGCCGCCTTCGAGGCGCCCGAAGAGCCAGACGACGGCGCGCCCATCGCGCACGCGGTAGGTCGGCTGGAGGATGAAGCCGAGGGGCAAGCGAGCTCCGATCCTCGTGGAAGCCGGCGGCCCGGGGGAGCGTAGCCCCGATCCGCGCGCCGCGAAGCGCGGCCGGGCGTGGCGGGCGCGAACGTGTTACTCAAAACCGACCGGCGGCGTGGGCCCGCTCCCCCCCCGCGCCGGCCCAGGTCGCCGTGTCCGTCCACCCCGAAGTCGCGCCTTCCGCTCCCGCCCCCCGCGCGCCGGACTTCGTCCTCTTCTTCATCGACCGGCCGATCTTCGCGTCGGTCGTCGCGATCCTGATCACGCTCGCCGGGGCGATCTCGATCCCGCTGCTCCCGGTCTCGCTCTTCCCGCCCATCGTGCCCCCCACCGTGCAGGTCTCGGCCACCTACACGGGGGCCAGCGCCGACGTGGTCGAGCGCACGATCACGCTCCCGATCGAGGAGCAGGTGAACGGCACCGAGGGCATGCTCTACCTGTCCTCCACCAGCGCCAACGACGGTCAGGTCAGCATGACCGTGACCTTCGAGCTCGGGCGCGACCCCGACATCGCCACCGTGAACGTGAACAACCGTGTGGCCGTCGCCGAGCCGCGGCTGCCCGAAGAGGTGCGCCGCTTCGGGGTCACGGTGCGCAAGCAGTCGCCCGACCTCACGATGGTCGTGAACCTGCTCTCGCCGGACGAGTCGCGCGACGGTCTCTACCTCTCGAACTACGCCCTGATCAACGTCCTCGACGTCCTCAAGCGGGTGCGTGGGGTCGGCGACGTCGGGATCTTCGGCGAGCGCCGCTACTCGATGCGCCTCTGGCTCGACCCCGATCGGCTGGCGAAGCTCGAGCTCACCGCCGGGGACGTGACCCAGGCGGTGCGCGAGCAGAACGTGCAGATCGCCGTGGGCCGCGCCGGCTCGCCCCCCGCGCCGGAGGGCCAGCAGCTCGACCTGCCGCTGCGCACCCGGGGCCGGCTCGCGAGCGTCGAGGAGTTCGAAGCGATCGTGATCCGCGCCGAGCCCGACGGCTCGCTGCTGCGGCTCGGCGAAGTGGCGCGTGTCGAGCTCGGCGCCCAGAGCTACGGCTCCTTCACGCGGCTCTCCGGCGTCTCGACGGTGACGCTCGGCATCTTCCAGCTCCCCGAGGCGAACGCGCTCGAGGTCTCGCGCGGGGTGCGCGCGGAGCTGGCGCGCCTCGCCGAGAGCTTCCCGGCGGGAGTCGACTGGGTCGTGCGCTACGACCCGACGCTCTTCGTCGCGGAATCGATCTCGGAAGTGCTCTGGACGCTCGGGTCTGCGGCGCTCCTCGTCTTCCTCGTCGTCTGGGTCTTCCTCCAGGACTGGCGGGCCACGTTGATCCCGGCCGTGACGATCCCCGTCTCCCTCGTCGGCACCGTCGCGCTGCTCTTCTCGATGGGCCTCTCGATCAACACCATCACGCTCTTCGCGCTGGTTCTTGCGATCGGCCTCGTGGTGGACGATGCCATCGTCGTGACGGAGAACGTGGCGCGCCTGCTCGGCCAGGGGCTCCCGCGCCGCGAGGCCGTGGTGCGCTCGATGGGCGAGGTGACGAGCGCCATCGTCGCCGCCACGCTCGTGCTCGGTGCCGTCTTCGTGCCGGTGGCGTTCCTGCCCGGAACGACGGGCCTGCTCCTGCGCCACTTCGGCCTCGCCGTGACCGGAGCGGTCCTGATCTCGCTGCTGAACGCCCTCACGCTCTCGCCCGCGCTCTGCGCGCTGCTGATGCGGCCCGAGGCGGAGGGCAAGCCGCGCTTCTTCCACGCCTTCGACCGCGGCTTCGGCGCGGTGGTGCGCGGATACGATCGCGCGGTGCGCGCGCTCCTCCCGCGGCGGGCGCTCGTGCTGGGCGTCTTCGCGACCCTCGGCCTCGCGACGCTCGCGATCGCCCGCATCGTGCCGACCGGCTTCCTGCCGACCGAGGACCAGGGCTACTTCATCACGAGCTTCCAGCTCCCCGACGGCGCCTCGCTCGGGCGCACCCTCGAGGTGGCCAAGGAGGTCGAGGCGGTCCTCCTCTCCACCCCGGGGGTCGCCGGGTCCAACCTCTTCGGCGGCTTCGACGCGCTCACCCAGACCTTCCCGGCGAACTTCGGCACCGTCTTCGTGTCGCTCGTTCCCTGGGAGGAACGCGAAGCGGCAGGCCAGTCGATCCAGGCCATCTTCGCGGAGCTGCGGCCCCGGCTCGCGGCGATCCCGGGCGCACGCGTCCTGGCGCTCGATCCCCCGCCGGTCCGCGGTCTCGCGCGCACGGGCGGGTTCGAGTTCCAGCTGAAGGACCGCGCCGGCGCGAGCCTCGAGGAGCTCTCCGGCGTCGCGCAGCGCATCGTCGACCTCGCCAACGCCTCGTCCGAGCTCCGGAACGTCTTCACGACCTTCCGGCCCGTCGCTCCGCAGGTCCTGATCGACCTCGACCGCGCCAAGGCCAAGACGCTCGGCGTGCGCGTCGACGACGTCTTCGAGACGCTCCAGGCCTTCATGGGTGGCCTCTACGTGAACGATTTCGACCGCTTCGGCCGCGTGTTCCGCGTCTACGCCCAGGCCGAGGGCGACCTGCGCTCGAAGCCCGAGGACGTGCAGCGCCTCTGGGTGCGCTCGGAGCGCGGCGAGATGGTCCCGCTCTCGACCCTGGTCCGGCTCGAGCGGATCGCGGGTCCGCGCGACATCCCGCACTACAATGTCCGTCGCTCGGCCAAGATCCAGGGGGAGCCTGCGCCGGGCTACAGCTCCGGCCAGGCGCTGGACCGCATGGAGGCGATCGCGCGCGAGGTGATGCCGCCGACGATGTCCTTCGAGTGGACGGGCACCGCCTACCAGGAGAGGCAGGCGGGCCGGGAGGGGCAGCTCATCCTGGCGCTCTCGCTGCTCGTGGTCTTCCTCTTCCTGGCGGCGCAGTACGAGAGCTGGAGTCTCCCGCTCGTGATCATGCTCGCGGTGCCGCTGGCATTCCTCGGCGCCTACGCGGCGCAGGCGGTGCGGGGGCTCGCGAGCGACCTCTACGGCCAGATCGGGCTGGTGACGCTGATCGGTCTCGCCAGCAAGAACTCGATCCTGATCGTCGAGTTCGCCCGGCGCCGGCGCGCGGAGGGCGCGAGCCTCGTCGACGCGGCGCGCGAGGCGGCCGAGATCCGCTTCCGGCCGGTGGTGATGACCGCCTTCGCGTTCATCCTCGGCGTGGTTCCGCTCGTCGTCGCGACGGGCGCGGGCGCCGCCGCGCGCCGCTCGCTCGGCACCGCCGTCTTCGGCGGGATGCTCGTCGCCACGGTGCTGAGCCTGCTCCTCGTGCCGGGCCTCTACGTGGTGATCCAGGGCGCGGCCGAGTGGCTGGGCCGCCGCCTGCGCGGCAGCCGACCGGCGCTCGGGGGCGCGCGATGAGCCGGGCCCCTTCCACGAGGCGCCGGCGCCTCGCCGCCGCGGCGGCCCTCGCCGGCTCTGCTCTCGCCTGCGGCGGCGGCGGCGAGGGCGGTGCTCCGCCGCCGCCCGAGGTGGTGGTGGCGACCGCGCGCAAGGGCGCCATGCCGGACCGGCGCGAGTACGTGGGGAACGTCCGCGCCGCGGCCGAGGTCGAGGTGCGGGCGCGCGTGCGCGGCTACCTGATCGAGCAGCACTTCGAGGATGGCCAGCGCGTCGAGGCGGGGCAGCTGCTTTTCCGGATCGATCCGGTGCCCTTCGAGGTGGCGCTCGCCGAGGCGAAGGGCCGGCTCGCGAGCGCCGCGGCGGAGGTGCGCCGCTCGGAGCACGACCACGCGCGCGCGCAGGAGCTCTTCGAGACCAAGGTCGTCTCCGTCGCCCTCCTCGACCAGCGGCGCGCGGAGCGGGACGCCGCGCTCGCGGCCGAGGAGAGCGCCCGGGCCGCGGTGCGCTCCGCGGAGCTCGACCTCTCCTACTGCACGGTGAGCACGCCGATCGCCGGCCGCATCGGCCGCCGGCTGGTGGACATCGGCAACCTCGTGGGCGCGTCCGGAAGGGACACGGTGCTCGCCCGGATCGTGCAGACGGACCCCGTCCACGTCTACTTCGCCCCGACGGAGCTCGAGCGCCTCGGCGTGCTGCGGGGCGCCCGCGAGGGCCGGATCCCGCAGGAGCGCGTCGGCGCCATCCCGATCGAGCTGCGCCTCGGCGACGGCACGCCGTATCCGCATCCGGGCATCCTGGACTACGTCGACCCGACCATCGACCCGACCCGAGGCACCGTGACGGTGCGCGCGCGCGTGCCGAACCCCGACGGGGATCTCAAGCCCGGCGAGTTCGTGCGCGTGACCGCCGTTTTCCCGGACGTGAGCGATGCCGTCGTGGTTCCGCAGCGCGCCGTGCAGCAGGAGCAGGGCGGGAGCTACGTCCTCGTCGTGGGCGCGGGCGACGTGGTCGAGACCCGCCCAGTCGAGGTCGGCGTCGCGCACGACGGGCTGCAGCAGATCGCGGCGGGCCTCGAGCCGGGCGAGCGCGTGATCGTCGACGGCGTGCAGAAGGTGCGCCCCGGGAGCCCCGTCGTCGCGCGCGAGGGAAGAGCCGCGCCGCCGCCGGTCGCGGACGGCCCGCCGCCGCCTCCCTGATCAGGCCGCCTCGGCCGGGACCAGGCCCGCGTCGCGCAGCGCCTCGAGCAGGAAGGTCTTGACCTCCGGCTCCCAGAGGAAGGAGACGTGGCTCCCCGGGTACCAGCCGATGCGCGGCTCCTCCCAGTGGCGCCAGAGGTCGCGCGCGTGGTCCGGCGGAGCGAGGCGGTCGCGCACGCCCGCGTAGAGGTAGCGTCGCCGGCGCGGCACGCGCGGGCGGAACGAGAACGGCGAGACGACGGAGAGGAGCTTCTCGACCCGCTCGAACGAGAAGCCCACCATCTCGACGCCGCGCAGGATCACGCGCGGCACGTGCGAGCGCACGAGGCGCCCGAAGTCGGTGGCGGGGATCCCGGCGATCGCGCAGGCGAGGTCGTCGGCGAAGGCGGCGACGAGGGCCGTGGTGTAGCCGCCGAGCGAGACGCCGTAGATCCCGATGCTCGGCGCGCCCTCGTCCTGGAGCCAGCCGATCAGGCGGCGCACGTCCCAGAGCGACTGCGCCTGCGCGTGCACCGTGTCGACGAAGTCGCCCGCGAAGTAACCGTCGCCGCCGCGCCAGCCGACGCGTCGAGGGCCGTGCAGAGGCATCACCGGGATCGCGACGTTGAGCCCGAGCCCCTTGTGCAGCCAGCGCGCGCGGAAGCCGGTGAAGTCGACGAGCGGCGAGCCCATGCGGTAGCCGGGGATGCAGACGAGCCAGGGACGCGGCCGGCCGCGATGCTGGAGCAGCCAGGCGTGCGCCGTGCGGTTGGCCGCATAGGCGAGCCAGCGCTCGCGCCCGGGCTCGCCCGCGTGCGGCTCGTAGCCGCTCGCGAAGCGCATCTGCCGGTAGGCGAGGCCCGGGAAGCGGCCCGGGCCGATCCGCACCCGCGAGATCGCGGGCGGCTTCGGGTGGTAGCGCCTCGGGTCGGCGAGCCAGCCGCGCTCTTCGAAGAGGTCGAGGGCCCGCGCCATCTCGTCGACGACGCGGCGGCCCTGGCGCAGCGGCACGACCGCGGCCGAGGCGAGCTCGGTGGCGAAGAAGATCTCGTCGAGGACCATCTTCGAGGCGAGCGCGAGCGACCAGGGGGCCTTGGGGACGCCGGCGGTCTCGGCGCCCGTGCGCCGTCCGGCGAGCCGGGCGCCGATCAGCAGCGGCGCCGCGCCCGAGCGCAGCGCGATCGAAACTCCCCGCGCGATGCGTTGGATCACCCGGCCCCTCCCCCGAAGACCCCGAGATCCGACCCCTGGGTCATCGGCAGCTCGGGGGCGCGCGCTTGAGGGCCGGCCGCGGCGACGCGCGGTGATTTCCGGTGCGGGAGCGTGGAGTTGGCGCGCCGGGCTGCGGCCTCGCGATCCGCGCGGGCCCGCACTCCGCTCGCAGGCCCTGCAGGGGCCTTGCCTTCGCTCGCCTATGGCTCGCTGCGCGCCTTGCTTGCCGCTCGTTGCGCGCGCGCTTCGCGCGCTTGCGTCAGCCGAGCCAGCGGCCGAGCGCCGTCCCGTAGAGGAAGCGGATCAGGCGCTGCAGGCCGGCGTCGCGCCGGAACGAGTACGGATAGCTCTTGCGCGCCTGGCGGCCGCCGAAGCGGTCGATCAGGACGGGCAGCGCGTGGCAGTAGCCGCGCACGGCCGCGTCGCCGTTGACGAAGCCGACGCCGCTCTGCTTGCGGCCGCCGAAGGGGGCCTCCGGGGCCCCGTAGGTCATCGCCATGTCGTTCACGCAGACGCTTCCGGACTCGATCCGGCGCGCGAGTTCGAGGCCGTGCGCGCGGCTGCGCGTCCAGACGTTCGCGGCGAGCCCGTAGCGCGAGTCGTTGGCCAGCCGGATCGCCTCCTCCTCGTCGCGCACGCGCATGATCGGGAGGATCGGCCCGAAGGTCTCCTCCTGCATGACCCTCATCTCGTGGGTCACGTCGACAAGCACGGTCGGCTCGTAAAAGAGGCCGCCCTGGTCCGGGTTGCGGCGCCCGCCGACGAGCGCGCGGGCGCCCTTCGCGAAGGCGTCCGCGACGTGCTCCTCGACGATCTCGAGCTGGCGGGGCCAGAAGAGCGGGCCGACGTCGAACTCGCCCGCGGCGCCCTGGCGCAGCGCGCCGGCGCGCTCCACGACCCGGCGTAGGAAGTCGTCGGCGACGGGCTCCACCACGTAGACGCGCTCCGTCCCGCAGCAGTACTGGCCGGTGTTGAGGAAGGCGCCCGCGACGGCGCCGCCGGCCGCCGAGTCGAGGTCCGCGTCCTCGCAGACGATCATCGGGTCCTTGCCGCCGAGCTCGAGGGTGCAGGGCACGAGCTGGCGCGCGCAGGCCTCCGCGACCCGGCGCCCGGTGGCGACGCTCCCGGTGAAGGAGATCTTGTCGACGCCCGCTTCGACGAGCGCGGCGCCCGTCTCGCCGTCGCCGAGCAGGACCTGGAGCACGCCCTCCGGGAGGCCCACCGCCTCGAAGAGGTCGCCGACGAGCTTGCCGGAGAACGGCGTCACCTCCGAGGGCTTGAGCAGCACGCAGTTGCCGGCCGCGAGGGCCTGGATCGTGGGGTTGAGCGACAGGATGAAGGGGCCGTTCCAGGGGCTGATCACGCCGACCACGCCGAGCGGCCGGTAGACGATGCGCAGCTGCTTCGCGAGGCGCAGCACGCCGTGGAGCCGGCGCTTCTCGGGTCGGAGCCAGCGCGGGGCGCGCTTCGCGACGTAGTTGAGCCCGTCGCAGCCCGAGAAGATGTCCATCATCAGGGCCTCGCTCCGGGGCTTGCCCGACTCGCGCACCACGACGTCGATGAACTCGTCCTGCTTCGCGATCAGGAAGGCGAGCGCGCGGCGCAGGTAGCGGACCCGCGCCTCGGGGCCGAGCGCATCCCAGGCCGGCTGCGCCTTGCGCGCGCGCTCGAGCGCCGCGCGCACGTCGTCGGCGTTCGCGACGGTGATCTCGTGCAGGGGCTCGCCCGTCGCGGGGCTCGAGAGCCGGAGCCGGCGCCGCTCGCCGGGCGGCGTCTCGATCGGGGTCACGATCGCCATCGGCACTCCGTCGGCGCTCCCGGCGCCTCGCGGAGCGACAAGGTACCCGATCGCCGGCGCTTCAGGCGGCCGCGGCGACCCCGCCGACCGCAGCCGCCGACGGAGTGCCGCCGATCGTCGGCCACGCCGAGCGCCGCGAGGAGGCCCTCGCGCGCTACCGTGCCGCGCGGGGAGGGCGGCGGTGCAGCCGGACGACGCGCCGGTCCGGATCGGGGTCTCGTCGTGCCTGCTCGGGCGCGAGGTGCGCTTCGACGGAGGCCACAAGCGCGACGCCTTCCTGACCGAGACGCTCGGCCGCTTCGTCGAGTGGGTGCCCGTGTGCCCGGAGGTCGAGCTCGGCCTCGGCGTGCCGCGGCGGACGCTGCATCTCGAGCGCGAGGGAGGCGAGCTGCGCCTCGTCGAGGCCGGGACCGATCGCGACCTCACCGCCGCCATGCGCCGCTTCGCCGCGCGCCGCGCCGCCGAGCTCGCGAAGCAGGAGCTCTCGGGTTACGTGCTGAAGAGCCGCTCGCCGAGCTGCGGCATGGAGCGCGTCCCGGTGCGCGCCGCGCGGGGAGGGCCGGCCCGGGGCGGGCGCGGGGTCTTCGCCGCCGGGCTCCTCGCGGCCTTCCCCGGGCTCCCGGTCGAGGAGGAGGGCCGGCTCCAGGATCCCGTGCTGCGCGAGAACTGGGTCGAGCGGGTCTTCGCCTACCGCCGGCTCCGCACGCTCTTCGCCGGGCGCTTCGCACCCGGTCGCGTGGTCGCCTTCCACACCGCCCACGAGCTCCAGCTCCTGGCGCACTCGCCCGCGGCCTACCGCGCCCTCGGCCGCCTCGTCGCGAGCCTGAGCGCCGCGCCGCGGTCCGAGCTCCGCGAGCGTTACGCCCGCGGCTTCATGCAGGCCCTCGCCCTGCGCGCGACTCGCGGGTGCAACGCGAACGTGCTCCAGCACATGGCGGGCCACCTGCGCGCCGGCCTCGACGCGGCCGACCGCGCGGAGCTGTCGGAAGCGATCCGCGACTACCGCCGGGGCCTCGTGCCGCTCGTCGTCCCGCTGACCCTCGTCCGCCACCACGCGCGCCGCCTCGCCGCCGGGTACCTGCTCGGCCAGGTCTACCTCGATCCGCACCCGAAGGAGCTCTTGCTCCGCAATCACGTCTAGGAGGCCGACTCCAGAGTCGGCCTCCCCGCAGCGAGCCGAAGCCGAGCGAAGTCCATCGAGCAAGCGCCGAAGGCGCGCGCAGCGAGCCGAAGGCGAGCGGAGTCCATCGAGCAAGCGCCGAAGGCGCGCGCAGCGAGCCGAAGCCGAGCGGAGTCCATCGAACTAGGCCCGCGACCCGGAGCCTGCGCCCGCCCGCCAGCGGCGCAGCGGTTCGACCTGCTGCCGGGGCCAGCTCTGCGGATAGGCGCCGACCTCCCCGGGCACGCCGAGCGGCGTCGCCGGGGAGGTGTCCTGCGCCACGAAGGTACCGCTTAGGCGGTCCCAGATCGTGAGGACGCCGCCGAGGTTCCGCTCCGAGCTCTGGGGCACGTGGTGGAGGCGGTGCAGGCGCGGCGTCACGAAGATCGGCTCGAGCCAGCGCAGATCCGGCGCGAGGTTGGAGTGGTTCGCGACGGCGACGAGCGCGAAGCCGCCGGCGGCGAGCGCGACCGCGCCGACCGGGAAGCCCGCGGCGACGAGCAGCAGCGGGGCCGCGCCGTGACGCAGCGTCTGCTCGAGCAGGTGCGAGCGGAAGCTCGCGAGCCAGTCGAGGTCCGGGCTCGAGTGGTGGACCTTGTGGAGCTCCCAGAGGGGGCCCACGCGGTGGAGCGCCCAGTGCACTCCGTAGTGGCCGAGGTCGAGGAGGAGCAGCGCGAGCGGCGCGAGGATCCAGGTCGGGAGCGCGAGGGACGCGAGGCGCGGCACGCCGAGCGCGCCGAGGGCGCCCGACGCGAGGGCGATCCACGCGAGCGAGGCGGAGGCGAGTGCCGCCGTGGTGGCGAGGTGCAAGCCGTCGGTCGCGAACGCGCGCCGGAAGAAGGGCAGGGGCGCGAAGCGGAGGCGCGGCAGGCGCTCGAGGAGCCCGAACGCGAGACCGATCGCGAGCGCCTGGTCGAGAATCTGCATGGCGAGTTCCTCCGCAGCGAGAACGCGCGGTGGCCTCCCCGCGTTACACCCCGCCGGGCGCGCCCTCGAAGCGCACGGCCCCGAGCTTGCGCGGCGCCAGGATGGCGTGGATCTCCCGGATGCGGCCGTCCGGGTCGAGCTCGCAGCGGAGCACGGTGCGGGGAGCCAGGCGCAGCCTCGGCCGGGCGAGCTGGATCACGGCGGCCGGGAGTCCGTTCACGAGCCGGATCTCGATGCGGGGCCCGGCCTCGCGCCGGTGGAGCGCCGCGCGCAGGTAGAGCTTCGCCACGCGCTCGCGGCCGGCGAGCGAGGCCCCGAGCGCCGCGTATTCGCCGGCGGCATCCGTCACCGTCTGCACCGACTCGGCCAGGAGGTCCGCCAGCGCCGTCCCGTCCTGTGCGACGAGCGCGCCGAGGAAACGCTCGAGCGCCGCGCGATGCCGCTCGCGCAGCTCCGGCGTCGGGAGGCAGCGCGCGCGGTCGTAGCCCTCCATCGCCCGGCGCGCCCTCGAGTGGAGCACGCGCACGTTGCCCTCCGTCGTGGAGAGCGTCTCGGCCGTCTCCCGCGCGGAGTAGCCGAGGACGTCGCGCAGCAGCAGTGCGGCGCGCTGCCGCGAGCCGAGCGCTTCGAGCGCCACCAGGAAGGCGTAGCTCGCGCTCTCGAGGAGCCCGTAGCGCGCCTCCGGATCCTCGCTCTCGCCCGCGTACGAGTCGAGCCACTCGGCGTCGGCAGCCTCGGCGGGCGCTGGGAGCCAGACTCCCGGGTAGGCGCGGCGCCGCCGCCTGCGCAGCGCGTCGATCCCGAGATTGGTCGCCACCCGCACCAGCCAGGGCGCGAGCGTCTCCGTGTCGCCCGCGGGCGGCCGCTCCAGGAGTCGAGCGAAGGTCTCCTGGACCACGTCGTCGGCGTCTTCCACGCTCCCGGTGAGCCGATAGCCGAGCGCCCAGAGCCTCCTGCCGTGGGCGCGGAAGAGCGCCTCCGTCGCCTCCGCCTCGCGTCCAGCCGGGTTCGCGGTCAATCTCGCCTCGAGAGTAGAACGCCGGGCCCCGTCCCGGCGTTACGGACCCCGCGGCTTCCCACGCGCCGAGTCTATCCCCGGCGCCCTCGGGCTCTGCGAGAATCACGGCGTGGACCGTCGCACGGTCGAGGTCTACGAGGGGCGGGCCGCCGAGTGGGTGGCGCAGCGCGAGGCCGCGCGCCTCGGGGAGGCGCGCGCGCTCGGGCGTCGCGCGCGCCCGGGCGGCCTGCGAGCCGACCTCGGTTGCGGGCCCGGCTGGCACCTCCCCGCGCTCGGCGAGCCGACGCTGGGCCTCGACGCCGCGCGCGCCATGCTCGCCGAGGCGCGCGGGCGCGCGCCGGGCGCCGGCCTCGTGTGCGCGGACCTCGAGGCGCTCCCGTTCGCGCGCGGCGCGCTCGCCGCCGCGTGGGCGCGCAACAGCTACGTGCACCTGCCGCGCGTCCGGCTGCCGCTCGCGCTCTCGCAGCTCCACGGCGCGCTCGAGGCGGAGGCGCCGATCGCGCTCGAGCTCTTCGGCGGGAGCTTCGAGGGGAGCGATCGCGCGGACGACGCCTTCCCGGGGCGCTTCTTCGCGCTCTGGGAGCGGGATGCGCTCGCCGACGTGCTCGCGGGGGCGGGCTTCGCGGCCCTCGCGATCGACTCGACAGAGGAAGAGGCCGGTCGCACCCCGAGCCTCGTCGCGCGCGGGCGCCGCGCGCGCACGCTCCCCGACACGGTCGGCCCCGGCATGCGGCTGCTCGTCTGCGGCCTGAACCCGAGCCTCGTCTCGGCCGACGCCGGCATCCCCTTCTTCCGCAAGAGCAACCGCTTCTGGCGCGCGGCTCGCGCCGCGGGCCTGCTCTCGCGCGAGCGCGACCCGCTGCACGCGCTGCTCGCGCACGGCGTGGGCTTCACGGACCTGGTGAAGCGCGCGACCGCCCGCGCCGACGCGCTCGCGCCGGGGGAGTATCGCGAAGGCCTCGCGCGCGTGGAGCGCCTCGTGCGCTGGCTCGCACCGCGGGCGGTCTGCTTCGTCGGCCTCGCGGGCTTCCGGGCCGCACTGGATCGCCACGCCCGGCCGGGTCCCCAGCCCGCCGCGCTGGGCGGCCGGCCGGTGTACCTCATGCCCTCGACCAGCGGCGCCGCCGCCTCCGCCTCGCTCGCGGACCTGACCCGCCACCTGCGCGCCGCGCTCGCGCTCGCCGAGGCCGCGCGCTGATCGCGGGATGTGTCGGGCCGGGCGACGTCGAGCGGGTCGCGAGGCTCAGCTGCTCTTCGGCACCGCGCAGTTCACGCCGTTGTACCAGGAGGTGACGATCTTCCCGCCCTTGTCGAGGGTGAAGCGCGTCGTGCAGGAGCTCTCGTCCTCGCCCTCGCCCGTGGACCGGTACTCGATGATGCGGCCGCCGTCGGCGAGCACGTGGGTCTTCTGCGGCATGCCCCAGCTCGTGACGAGCTCCGCCTCTTTCTCGCCGTTCCAGCGGCTCACCTCGTCCTGATAGGTAGGTCCGGAATCGACCGGCGGGGGCGAGGCACAGGCCAGGGCGGCCGCGACCCCGGCCGCGGCGGCCGCGAGCCCGAAGGCCCGGAAGCGATGCATCGTCTCAGTGGATCCCCTCACGTTTCTCCCTCCCATGGAGTGCATTGGCTCGACCGATCTCTTCGGCTGGCGGGACGCCAGCTTGAGCGCATCCGATGCGTGTGACGCGAATCACGCTGCGGTGATCGCAGCGGGGCGGGCTCGCGGAGGGAGATCACGTCCCTGGCAGGGACTCGAGGTACGCGGCGCTCTCTTCTTCGAGTGAAGCGCAGCCCAGGAAGGTCTGGCGCTCCGCCTCGACCTCCGACTGCTTCGCCACGGACCTCCAGGTCGCCGCGCCGAGGCGCTCGCCTCGAGCCTGAATGGCGAACTGCTCTGCGAGCGGTCGGCCCGCGAAGAGCTCCCGGTTGATGTGCTCGAGATCCGGATGCTCGGCGAGCATCGCGCGTTGCACCGACGGCGCCGCCGGGTGGAGCGACTCGACGCGACGGGCGATCTCCTCCTCCCGATCGGCGCAGGCGAGGAGCCCGGCGCGGTGGCTCCGCTGGGCGGGATCGGCCGCCCAGCCGCGATAGCGCTCGGCCGCCATGCGCTCGGCGAGAGCGATCAGCAGCGGACGATCCCGCGCCGGAACGCGCTGGAGGACGCGCCCGAGCAGCTCGGCAAGGTTCGGGAGGTCGGTTTCGCGACTCATGGGCACCAGCATGGCAGCCCTGTGGTAGTCTCGCACCCCGCCATGCCCGACGGCGCGCCGCGCGGGATCCACGTGGAGAAGATCTCGCGCTTCCTGTTCGAGCGCCTCGAGGGGTGCAGGCCGCCTTTCGCGTTCGAGCTGATCTCGGGCGGGCGCTCGAACCTGACCTACCTCGTGCGCGACGCGGCGGGCGCGACCTTCGTGCTGCGGCGGCCCCCGCTCGGGCACGTGTTGCCGACGGCGCACGACATGGCGCGCGAGTTCCGGGTGCTGCGAGGGCTCGCGGGGACCGACGTGCCGGCGCCGCGGCCGATCGCGCTCTGCGAGGACCCGGCCGTGAACGAGGTGTCCTTCTACGTGATGACGCTCTGCCCGGGCGTCGTGCCGGTGGAGGGCCTGCCGGCGGGTTTCGCGGAGAAGCCGGACGAGCGGCGGCGCATGAGCCTCGCGCTCGTGGACACGCTCGTGCGCCTGCACGCGGTGGACTTCGCCGCGGTGGGCCTCGCCGACCTCGGGCGACCGGAGGGGTACCTCGAGCGGCAGGTGCGGCGCTGGTCGCAGCAGTGGGAGCGCAGCCGCACGGGGCCGCTGCCGGAGATCGAGGAGCTCTTGCGGCGCCTCGCGGCGGCGCTCCCGGACTCCCCCGCGCCGGCGATCGTCCACGGCGATTACCGGCTCGGGAACATGGCCTTCGATCCGGCGGATCCGGGCCGCGTGGTCGCGGTCTTCGACTGGGAGATGGCGACCCTCGGCGATCCGCTCGCCGACCTCGGCTACACGCTGATCTACTGGAAGGAGCCCGGCGACCCCACCTACACGCGGCTCCCGCTCTTCACCGACCTCCTGGGCTTCCTGACGCGCGCCGAGATCGTCGAGGAGTACGCGAAGCGGAGCGGCCGCGACGTGGCGCACGCGGACTTCTATCAGGTGCTGGCGCTCACGAAGCTCGCCGTGATCAGCGAGGGGATCTACGCGCGCCACCTCCAGGGAAAGACGCTCGGCCCGGGCTTCGAGTCGATGCGGCGTGAGGCGCAGCCCCTCGCGGAGCGCGCGATGGCCCTGGCCGCCGCGTCGGGCGACCCACGCCTGCGCGGGCGATCCTGATCTTTTTCCGGTCTCGAGCGTCGGATGCGATCGAGCGTGTCCGGGTGCACGGGGGGGCTGGCCGCGCTGGCGCGCGAGCGCCCGAGGGAATAGGCTTGCCGCCGATGCCCGGGGTGGAGAGAGGTCCAGCGCAGCCGGACCACGCGGAGGAAGATGCCATGGATGCAGGAGCGAGGGTCGAGCGTTTCGCGACGGCGATCGTCGCGGTGATGCTTCTTCTCGCCACAGCGCCCATTGCCATCGCCGAGGAGGATTTCTCCACGCTGGTCAAACGCCTCGAGAAGGAAAAGCCGACCTTCGCCAAGCGCCAGCAGGCGTTGCTGGCGGAGCGCTACGACCTGGGGGAGCATCCAGCCCCGGGCGTCACGATGTCCAACGGCAAGCCCGTGCAGGAGGGCGTACGGGTGAAGCTACCCAAGGACACGACGTGGGAGCAGCTCGCCGCCCTCTCGCCCGAGGAGATCAAGCGCGGGAACCTCTGGCCGGCCGGCTTCTTCCCCTTGCCCCATCCGCATCACGAGGCGGGGGGAATGGTGTTTCCGCAGCCGCTCATCGACGAAACCAAGCGCCAGACCGGTCGTGACCTGACGCGCTTCGACCTCGATTTCGACTTCCCGCAGCATCTGCTCCCCGAGTTCCCCGCGCCGATCTACCTCACCACGCGACCGGATCTGGGCGACGTGTCGCAGGGGCAGCTCGTCACGCTGGCCAACTTCACCGAGCTGTTCCAGGACATCCTGAATCCCAAGCAGCTCGAAGGCTTGCGGCTGCTGCTCACGCCGTTTCCCCAGGCCCAGTTCAACGCCACCGAGGACCGCCGTGCTCGCACAGCCCACCAGGGTGTCGCGTGCCTCGACTGCCACGCCAACGGGCACACGAACGGGGCCACCCACACCGTCGGCGACATCCGCCCGAACGAGCACCGCCACCGCATCGGTACCCCGTCGCTCCGGGGCGTGAACATCCAGCGCCTCTTCGGCTCCCAGCGCGCGATGAAGAGCGTGGAGGACTTCACGGAGTTCGAGCAGCGTGCGGCCTACTTCGACGGCGACCCTGTCCAGGCGCAGCGGAAGGGCGTCAACATCCTGGAGCGCGGTAGCCAGGTGCATTTCATGGCCGAGATGCAGGATCTACTCGATTTCCCGCCCGCACTGAAGCTCAACCTGCTCGGCAAGCTCGATCCCGCGACAGCCACCGAGAGCGAGCTGCGCGGCCAGGAGCTGTTCTTCGGCAAGGCGCAGTGCGCCACCTGCCACCCCGCTCCGTACTACACCGACAACCTGATGCACAACTTGCGGGTGGAGCGATACTACACGGAGCGGATGATCAACGGCCGCAAGGCGTCCGCCGACGGCCCCATCAAGACATTCCCCCTCCGCGGTATCAAGGACTCCCCGCCCTATCTGCACGACGACCGCTTGCTGACGCTGGAGGACAGCGTGGAGTTCTTCAACCTCGTCTTGGGAGTGAAGTTGAGCGGTCCGGAGAAGAAGGACCTGGTGGCGTTCCTTCGCGCACTCTGACCCGTCTGGGGCGCCTGGCCGCTTCCCGTCGCCGCCCGGTTCACGTTTTCGCGCTCAGACGCGCGCCTGGAGCGACTCCAGGCGGTCCACCGCCTCGACGTACTCCTCGACGAGCCGGTAGATCACCTCGCGGACGGGCCGTATCTCGTTCATGCTGCCGACGATCTGGCCGACGGGGTTGAACGCGATGGCCTGCGCCTTCGAGGCGTAGCGACTCGCGCGGACCACCGCTTCGGAGGTCACCATGAACTGGAGTGGCATGCCGAGGGGCTTCGGGTTCTCGGGCTTCTCCCAGGCCTCGGTCCAGTCGTTGCGCAGCATGCGACAGGGCTTCCCGGTGTAGGAGCGCGAGCGGACCGTGTCCCGGCTCGTGGCGTGGAGCAGCGAATCCTTCTGCGCCGTCGGCGTCTCGGCCTCCTCGACCGTGAGCCAGATCGAGCCGGTCCACACGCCCTGCGCTCCCATCGCCAGCGCCGCGGCGATCTGGCGCCCGGTTCCGATGCCGCCCGCAGCGAGCACCGGCAGCGGAGCCACCGCCTCGATCACCTCGGGCCACAGCACCATGCTCCCGATCTCGCCGGTGTGTCCGCCGCCCTCGGTTCCCTGCGCGATCACGAAGTCGACGCCCGCCTCGGCGTGGTGGAGGGCGTGATCGACGCTTCCGCCGAGCGCTCCGACCAGGCGGCCGGACCCCTGGATCTGGCGGATCACCTCGGCGGGGGGCGTACCGAGCGCGTTCGCCACCACGCGTACCTTCGGGTGGCGCAGGATCGCCTCGATCTGCGGCGCGGCCGTGGCCGCCGTCCAGCCCATGAGCTCGCGCGCCTTCTCGCCGGCCGGGAGCTCGGGGATGCCGTGGTCGGCGAGCAGCTTCGTCGCGAAGTCGCGGTGGCCCCGCGGGATGGCGGCGCGGAGCATCGACTCGAGCTTCTCCGGGTCGATCTCGCCCATGCCCTCGTACTTGCCGGGGATCACGATGTCGACGCCGTAGGGCCGGTCGCCCACGCGCTCGTCGATCCAGCTCATCTCGATCTCGAGCTGCTCGGCGGTGAAACCGACCGCGCCGAGGACCCCGAAGCCGCCGGCGTTGCTCACGGCGGCCGCGACGTCGCGGCAGTGGGTGAAGGCGAAGATCGGGAACTCGATCCCGAGGCGCTCGCAGAGCTCGGTGCGCATGGCTCGATTCCTCTCCGACGGGTGACGCCACCATGGTACCCTCCCGGCCCGCGAGGAGCGACCGGTTGGCCGTTCTCGACATGAGCGGGCGGGCCGCCCTGGTGGTCGGCGGCGGGCAGGGGATCGGGCTCGCCGCCGCCCTGGCGCTCGCGCGCGCCGGCGCGCGCGTCTCCTCGCGTCGGTTCCCTGCTACTCGCCCCCGGCGGCCCGAATCCGGTTCGCGCGGCGATCATCGCTCGCGCGGGCGAGAACCCGCTGAGCGAGGGCATCGGCGGCCGGGCCAGCCGCGACCTCCACGGTCGAGCCGGTGACGACGTAGATGCGAAGGTTGTTGCTCGCCGCGTCGGAGGGAAAGATGAAGAAGCCCGCGCGGCCGGGCAGGAACGAGAGCGAGTACCCGCACAGGAACTCGCCGTCCGCGAATCGCACGGCGATCTTCTTGCCGTGGGTGGTCTCGCCCGGCGCGGAGAGGAACCCCCGCAGGTCGCGGCGCTGCGGGTTGCCGGCGAGATCCTTGACGAAGAAAAGCGCCTTGAGCAGCGGGCTGCGGATCTCCACCGCCGGGGTGCCGTCGGCCCCCAAGACGTGGAACCAGGGCCGGTTGGGGAGGAAGTTCTGCGTACTACCCTTGAGCACCCGGCCGTCGCTGAAGTGAGCCACCACCTTGTTGGTCTCGGCCATCCGGGTCTCCTTTCGCGCCAGAGCCTCGCGGGGGGGTAGCCGCTGCTCCTTCGCGGTGGCGCCCGATCCGCTTCCGCGGCGCGACCGTGGGCGTCGATACCCCGGTGAGTGACGTCGAGGCGCGCGGCTGGGGGGGGTGTGGCCCGCGGCGCCGCTTCGAGCACGCGGGGGGTCCTGCTGCCGGTGAGGTGCCGGGCACTCTGCACCGCCTGCGCAATCCGCTTCGCAGCTGCGGGGCCTCCATCAGGAGGCACAGCCGCGGGGAACGGTCATGGCGAGGGCTCCGTCATGCGCACTCCCCCTCGATGACGCAGACCGGCGCCTGCGTGCGCACCACGCGCGCGAGTCGGAAGCCGGATCTCGCGAAGAGCTCGCGGAACTCCCTCTCCGAGCGCTGTCGGCCGCCGGTGCACACCAGCATGTTCACGTCGTTGGTCGCGGCGCCGCGGCTCTCGAGCGAGGCGTCGATGCGCTCCGGATAGAGGCCCTCGACGATCAGCAGCCTGGCCCGCTGCGACATCGCCGCCCGGCACCTCCGGAGGATCGCGGCGGCCTGCTCGTCGTTCCAGTCGTGGATCACGTGCTTGAGCAGGTAGGCGTCGGCGCCGGGCGGGACCTCCTCGAAGAAGCTTCCGCTGCGGACGTCGCAGCGCTCCGCCATGCCCGCGGCGCGCAGCTTCTGCCGGGCGCGCTCGGCCACGTCGGGGCGGTCGAAGACGAATCCGCGCAGCGTCGGGTTCGCCGCGAGCAGACCGATCAGGAGCGCGCCGTTTCCCCCGCCGACGTCGGCGATCGTCGCGAACCCCGAGAACTCGTAGGCGGCTGCCACCGCCGCGGCGATCTGGGACGTGAACGCCGCCATCGCCTCGTCGAAGATCGCCGCCCGCTCCGGGTTCGCTTCGATGTCCGTGAAGGGATCGGCGTCGGGCGCGCCGCGCTTGAAGGCGGGCTGGCCGGTGCGCACGCAGTACTCGAGCTCCTTCCAGGAGTCCTGGATGTCGGTGCCGGCGAGCAGCATCACCGTCGAGCGCATCGAGCCGGGCGCGTCGCTGCGCAGCAGCTCGCCGAGCGGCGTGAGCTCGAAGCGACCATCGTCGCGCTCCTCGAAGACACCGAGGCTGGCCAGGAAGCGCACGACGCGGTGCAGGGCCGCCTCATCGGTGCCGCTGGCCTTCGCCAGCTCGCGGACCTCGCCCGGACCGTGGGCCCAGCGATCCGCGATCCCGAGCTTGGCGGCGAGGTGGAGCGCGCGCGAGGCGTAGTGCCCGACCGTCAGCTGGTAGAGGACGAGGCCGGGCGGGAGTCGATTCGACATGGCTTCCCTCCTTCCGTCGCGCGTGGCTCGAGCGGGGAGCGCTGCCGTGCTTCGAGTGTAACCTCCCCGGGTGATCTGGCGCTTCGGGATTTTCGAGCTCGACGAGGAGCGCTACGAGGTGCGCCGGCGCGGGCGGGTGGTGAAGCTCGAGCCGCGCGTCTTCGACGTGCTCCACCACCTGCTGCGCCACCAGGAGCGCGTCGTCGCGAAGTCGGAGCTCCTCGACGCGTTCTGGCCCGGGCTCGCGGTCTCCGACTCGGTGCTCCCGCGCGCCGTCGCGGCGGCGCGGCGCGCGGTGGGACGGCGCGCGATCCAGACCGTGCACGGGCGCGGCTACCGCTTCGCGGCGAAGGCCGAGGTGCAGGAGGCCACGGGTGCCCCGATGCAGGCCGAGCCCGCGCCGGAGTCGGCCTTCGTCGGGCGCGCCGAGGCGATGGTCGAGCTGCGCCGCGCGCTCGACGCCACCGCCACGGGCCGCGCTGCGCTCGTGCTGCTCGTGGGCGAGCCCGGGATCGGGAAGACCCGCACGCTCGAGGAGCTCGCGGCCGAGGCGCGCCGCGCGGGCGTGCGCTGGCTCGCCGGGCGCTGCAGCGAAGGCGAGGGCGCGCCGGCCTTCTGGCCCTTCGTGCAGATCCTGCGCGCCCTCCCGCTCCCGCGCAGGCAAGGTCGCGAAGCGGCCGCGCAGCGAGGCGAAGCCGAGCGAAGCGCGGGTTCCCGCGGGCCGGGTCGAAGTGCCGCGGCGGATCCGCTCTCCGCCTGGGCGGCGCAGGAGGCCGGGGGCGACCGGCTCGGATCGGCCGAGGGCGAGCAGGCGCGCTTTCGGCTCTTCGACTCGGTGGCGGAGGCGCTGCGGCACGAGGCCGCACGCGGGCGCCTGCTCGTCAGCGTCGACGATCTCCACTGGGCGGACGGCGACTCGCTGCGCCTCTTCCGCTTCCTCGCGGGCGAGCTGCGCGACGCGCCGGTGCTCCTGGTCGGCACCTATCGCGACGTCGAGGTGCGCCGCGGGCACCCGCTCGCGCGCACGCTCGGCGATCTCGCGCGCGAGCCGCACGCGACGCGCATCGCCCTGCGCGGCCTCGCGGCAGGCGAGGTGGCCCTCCTCGTCGAGTCGGTCGTCGGGGCGAAGCCGGCCCCGGCGCTCGTCGCGGCGCTGGCCGACCTCACGGAGGGCAACCCCTTCTTCGTGCGCGAGATGGCGCGCTGGCTGCGCGACGAACGGCGCCCCCTGACCGACCCGGCGCCGGTGCTCGCGCTCCCGCAGGGGGTGCGCGATGCGCTGGGCCGGCGCCTCGACGCCCTCTCCGGACCCTGCAACGAGCTCCTGCGCGTGGCGGCGGTGATCGGGCGCGAGTTCGGAGCGAAGCTCCTCGCCGATGCGAGCGGGACAGCGCCGGAGACGATCCTGGCGCAGCTCGCGGAGGCCTTCGCGGCGGGCGTGATCGGCGAGGACGGGGAGGTGCCCGGGCACTACACCTTCGCCCACGCGCTCCTGCGCCAGACCCTCTACGAGGAGATCCCGGCGCCGCGGCGCGTGCTCCTCCACCGCCGCGTGGCCGAGGCGCTGCGCGAGGCGACCCGCCATCTCCCGCGGCCTCCCGTGAGCGAGCTCGCGCACCACTTCTACGAGGCGCTGCCGAGCGGGACGAGCGAGGAGGCGGCCGGCTTCTGCGTCGCCGCCGCGGAGGCCGCGCACGAGCAGCTGGCCTACGACGAGAGCGCGCGGCACTACGAGCGCGCGCTCGAGGCGCAGGGCTTCGCGCGCCCCCTCGACGATCGGCGCCGCGCGGAGCTCCTCGTCGCGCTCGGCGAGGAGCGCTGGACGGGCGGGGAGCGGGACGCGGGCCGCGCGCGCCTGGCCGAGGCGGCCGACCTCGCGCGCCGCCTCGGGCGGCGCGACCTCTTCGCGCGGGCGGCGATCGGCTACCGCGGCTTCGGCGAGATGGGGATGCCCCCGGATGCCAGGACGCTGGCGCTCCTCGAGGAGGCGCGCGACGCGCTCGGCGACGAGCACCCGGTGCTGCGTGCGCGGCTGCTCGCACGGCTCGCCGGGACTCCTCCCTACTCGCTCTCGATGGCGCGCCGCCGCGAGCTCGCGCAGGAAGCCGCGCGGCTCGCCGCCGGGAGCGACGATCGCGCCGCGCTCGTGGACGCGATCGGCGCGCGCTACTGGGCGAGCCTCGGGCCCGAGCGCGTGGAGGAGCGGCTCCTGGTGGCGCGCGACGCGCTCGCGCTCGGCCAGCGCACGGGCGACCGGCGGCTCGCGCTCCTCGGCCACGAGATCGCGCTCGCCGCCCACCTCCTGCGCGGCGATCTCGCCGCGGCGGACCGCGAGATCCTGGAGTTCGAGCGCAAGGCGGAGGAGATCCGCCAGCCCGTCTTCCGCTTCCTGGCCGGCATGATCCGCGGGAGCCGCGCGCTCAGCGCCGGCGACTTCGAGCGCGCCGAGGAGTGGATGGACACGGCGCTCGCGCGCGGCCGTGGCACGGTTCCCTACGCGGAGCTCGTCGTCGCCGGGCAGCGCGTCTTGCTGCTGCACCTGCGCGGCGAGCTGGAGCGCGTGTCGCAGCTGGTGCTCGAGCTCGCTTCGCGCTTCGAGACGGGTTTCGGGGGCGCGGCGAGCCTCAACCGCTCGGTGCAGGTCGCATCCCTCCTCTGGCTGGGACGGCGCGAGGAGGCGCAGATTCGCTACGAAGAGCTCGCAGCGCGCGACTTCGCGGAGCTCGAGCGCGACGAGAACTGGCTCCTGACCCTGCAGATCGTCGCGGAGATCGCGTCGGAGCTCGGGGACCGCCGCCGCGGCGAGCTCCTGTACGCGTCGCTCCGGCCCCATGCGGAGCTCATGGTCTCCCACGACCTGGTCCGCGTCGTGACCGGGAGCGTCGAAGCGGTGCTCGGGCGCCTCGCGCTCCTCGGCGGTCGCCCGGATGCGGCGATCGCCCACTACGAGCGGGCCGCCGCCCGCGCCGAGGCGGCGGGCCTCGTCCCGGCGCTCGGCCTCGCGCAGGTGGGCCTCGCCCGGGCACTCCTCGCGCGGGGCCGCCGCGGCGAGTGCTCTCGGGCGCGGGGGCTGCTGGCGGCCGTGCTCGCGGGAGGCCCGAGCCTGGCGCGCCGGCAGGCGCAGGAGCTTCGGGCGCGAGCGCAGAAAGCCTCGTGAAGGCGCAGGGTTCCAGTCCGGGCGCGACCTCAGGAAAACCTCGGAAAAGCGTCGGGACCGCCGCCTGCGAGGAGGCGATCCTCTCCTTCGTCACCCGAAGGAGATCGCATGGACGGCCACTCCGACGCGAAGCCCGACGAGCTCACGATCGCGCCCGCTCCGGCGCCGCGGCCCCTCGACTGGCGCCGCGCGCGAGGGCTCGTGCGCGCGCTCCTGGACGACCCCGAGCGGACGGAGCTCGTCTTCGAGCTGATGGACGCGCTCGGGGGCTGCGGCGACGAGCCCCTCTTCCAGGAGTTCGCGCGAAGCCGCGACGGGCGGCGCCTCCTGGCCCTGCGCCCGTCGCTCGTCGCGGCGCTCGCCGACCGCGAGGCCCTGCGCAGCCTCCCCGACGGCTCCCTGGGCCGCGCCTACCTCGCGTTCGCCCTGGCGCGCGGCTTCGCCGCCGACGGGCTCCAGCAGGCGAACGACCGCGGCCTCGGCGCCGTGAACGCGGGCCTCGATCCGGATCGCCGCTTCTTCTACGAGCGCCTGACCGCCATGCACGACCTCTGGCACGTGCTCACGGGCTACGGGACGGACGAATCGGGCGAGGCGGCGCTGCTCGCGTTCAGCTTCGCGCAGGGGATCGCGGGCCGCGGGATCCGCGTGATTCTCCTCGCGGCTGCGTGGCGCGCGCCCTGGAGCGGAGCGCTCGCCTTCCAGCGCCAGCTCGTCGCGGCGTGGCGCCGTGGCCGCCAGAGCCAGCGACTCGCGAACGTCCCCTACGAGGAGCTCCTCTCGCGGTCGCTCGCGTCGGCGCGGCGTTCGCTTCGCATCCCGGCGCTTCGAGACGCGCATCCCCGCGGCCTTGTCCGCCTCGTCGCGGGCTTCGCCCGCGCGCGGGCCTGAGGGTCGACGGTGAGCGCAAGCGCAGCGCGCAGCGAGCCGGAGGCGAGCGGAGTCCTTCGAGACTGGCTGTGGCCTCTCTTCGTCCTCGGCTCCGCGCTCGCCTACGGCGCTGCCTTCGCGAGTGGCGCTCCGGAGCTCCTGGTGCTCTTCGCCATTCCCGGCGTGCAGATCGCGCTCCTCTTCCTGCTGGAGCTCTGGATCCCCGGCGAGCCGCGCGGCGCTGCGCTCCGCGACCCCGGGCTCGCAAGCGACCTCTCGCACACATTCCTCGGCAACGGCGTCGGCGGATCGCTCGGCCAGCTGCTGCTGCTCGCCGCGACGGCGCTCGCCGCGGGAGAGCTCGCCGAGCGCCTCGGCGGCCCGCTCTGGCCGCGGAGCTGGCCCTTCGCGGCGCAGGCCGCGCTCGCGATCGTGCTGGCGGACGGCCTCGACCTGCTGCGCCATCGCGCCTTCCACCGCTCAGCCAGGCTCTGGCGCTTCCACGCGCTGCACCACGCGGGCGACCGGCTCCACATCGGCAAGTCGGGGCGCAACCACTTCGTCGACGTCGCGTCGCGCGGCCTCTTGGTCTTCGCGCCGCTGGCGCTCCTCGGCGCGCCACCCGAGGCGCTCCTCGCGTACCCCGCGGCCGTGCAGGTGCTCGGCCCGATCGCGCACGCCAACCTCGACCTGCGGATTCCGGCCTTCTTACACCGCATCGTGTTGACTCCGCAGGCCCACCGCATCCACCACGCGCGCCGGCTCGACCTGGCGCTCCACAACTACGCCAACGTGTTCCCCCTCTGGGACCTGCTCTTCGGGACCTTCCTCGACCCGTCGGGCCGCGAGCGCCCGGCCGCCGGCCTCGACGACGACCCGAACCCGCCGGGCTTCTTCTGGCAGGTCCTCGCGCCGCTCGGTCGGCGGCCGCCGCAGCCCGGCTCGGCCTAGAGGCCTCCTGCTTATCCGGTTGTTTCAGCATCACACAACGGGTAGCGTGGCGCCGTGCCGAGACCATCGTTCCCCAGGAACCTTCGGGAGTTCCAGGCCCGGTTCGCGAGCGAGGAGGCGTGCGCCGAGTACCTTGCGGCGTG
>CAZUYC010000073.1:0-47442 GCA_964624475.1 uncultured Spirochaetales bacterium
AAGTCCCGACGGCGGATCGTCGTCCCCGGCTCTGCACGCCTGGACTACTACCGCAAAGGCGGCGATTCCCTCGCCAACCGATACCGCTATTTCCGCCTCCACCCGTTCTCGCTGCGAGAGATCAGCGCCTCGCCGACGAGAAGCGACGTGGACGCGCTGCTGCGCTTCGGCGGATTCCTGGAACCGCTCCTCCTTCAGGACGAGCGCGAGCTGCGCATCTGGCAGCGCGACCGCGTGGCGCGGGTCGTCCGGGACGACCTGCGCGACCTGGAGCAGGTGCGCGAGATCTCGCTCGTGGAGCAGCTCGTCGACCTGCTGCCCGTTCGTATTGGAAGCCCACTCTCGATCAAGAGCCTGCGCGAGGATCTCGAGGTCGATCACAAGACGGTGGAGCGCTGGATCACGATCCTCGAGAACCTCTATCTCTGCTTTCGCATCTCGCCGTTCGGCGCCCCCAAGGTGCGTGCCGTCAAGAAGGAGCGAAAGCTCTACCTGTGGGACTGGTCGATGACGCCGGAGGGCGGAGCGCGCTTCGAGAATCTCGTGGCGAGCCAGCTCCTCAAGTACTGTCACTTCGTGGAGGACACCGAAGGACACGCGATGGAGCTGCGCTTCCTGCGCGACACGGACAGGCGGGAGGTGGACTTCGTCGTCCTGAAAGACCGGAAGCCGCTCTTCGCCGTCGAGTGCAAGAGCGGCGAGCGCAGCCTGAGCCCAGCGATCCGCTACTTCGCCGAGCGCACCTCGATCCCGCGCTTCTTCCAGGTCCACCTCGGCGACCGCCACTACCAGACCGGGACCGCGACGGTTCTCCCGTTTCGGACTTTTTGCCGTGAGCTGGGCCTTCCGTAATGGCGTCGGGGAAGCCGGACCCCCCGAACCTCCTGCGTGGACGGGGGCGTCCGGCCGATCCTACCCGGACACGCCCGGACTCGGGCCACGGGTCGTCCCATGAAGAGAGTGCGGATCGACCGGACCATCTGGCTCCGGCTCGTCGCCACGGTGCTGCTCGCGGGGGTCCTGGTCTTCTCCGGCCACCAGGTGGTCGTGGCACTGACCTCGGGGGTCGTGCCATGCGTCCGCCGCTGCCGCGGCACCGACTTCTACGCTCTCGCCGACGACCCCGTCCTGTATTGGTGGGTCGTCGCCTTCCGGATCTTCATGCTGGTCACCCTCGGGTTCGTCGGCACGGTCGTTCTCCTCAGCGGTCTCCGCAATGATCTCACGGGCGGAGGTCCCCTGCGCGAGCGGCGGCGGCGCATCGATTCGGAGATCCTGTACGCCCTGCGCGAAGCCATGCCGGTCGCGTGGAGCTCGGCCGTCCTCGTCCTCGACTGGCCCGCGCCGGGGGCCGTCGCCCCGAAGCTCCGGATCCTGAAGCCCGGAAGCGCTGAGGCGCTCTGGTTGACGAACGAGCTCCTGAGCCGGGCGGCCTGGCGGCTCCTCGATCTCTACCGGGAGCGCGGCTGCGGGTTCCGGCGCGCCTTCTACTCGATCTCCCGGCACGACGCCGCCGGCCCGGAGCAGAGCGTCCGGTTCGAGTACGCCGACGACCAGTCGGCGCGCGACGCGGGCGATGCCTCCCGTGTGGGGCTTGATCCCTTCGTTTCGTCGTGACCGAAATCCGGTCATCGGACGTCGCTAAAGAACTCAACGGTCACCACTCCACGCAGACGCCGAGGCCGGGGCTGGAGGTGAGCTCGAGCTGGCCGTCGGCGACCCGGAAGCCGCCGCGGGCGAGGTCGCGGGACAGATCGAAGGATCCGTCGAGGTCGAGGTAGCGCGTGGCGTGCGACGCGTACGCGACGTGCAGTGCCGCCGCGATGGAGATGACGCTCTCGTCGTTGCAACCCCACATCAGGTCGACACCGCCCGCGGCGGCGGCGGCGGCGATCGCGAGCGCAGGGGTCGGTCCGCCGCACTTCATCAGCTTGACGACGAAGGTGCCGACCGCGGCCGGCGGCCCGGCCAGGCGCCGCGCATCCTCCGGGCTCTGCAGGCTCTCGTCGAGGCCGATGCGCCGGCGCAGGTCCGCGGGCAGCGCCAGGAGCTCCGCATCCCGCGAGGCCGGCAGCGGCTGCTCGACGAGTTCGAGATCCAGGGAAGCCGTGGCTGCCAGGAAGGCCCGCGTCTGCTCCGCGTCGTAGCCCTGATTGGCGTCGACGCGCAGGGCCACGGAAGCGCCGTGCGCCTCGCGCAAGCGAACCAGGCGCTCGATGTCCGCTCCGAGCTGCTTGCCGATCTTGACCTTGAGGCAGCGGAAGCCCCGGGCCACGTAGTCGGCGGCGGCGGCGAGCGTCTCCTCCACGGACTGGATGCCGATGGTGACCGAGGTCGGGAGCCGTCCGTGCACGCGCCCGAGATGCTCCGCGAGCGGTCGCCCCGCGCGTTTGGCCGCGAGGTCGTGACACGCCATGTCGAGCGCCGCGCGAGCCGCCGGTGCCCCGGAGAGCTCGGCGGCCAGCGCGTTGGAGAGCGCGGCGGTCTCGCGCGGGTCGCATCCGGCGAGCCGTTCGGCTCCGCGCGCGAGCGCAGCCTCGCACGCGGCCACGGACTCCCCCGTGACCTCCTCGGCCGGGGACGCCGATCCCCAGCCGTCGAGCCCGGCGTCGGCGCGAAGCCGCACGTAGAGAAGGTCGACGCTGTCGATGACCAGCGAGGCGATCTCGTAGGCCTGCGCCAGGGGAACGTGGACGCTGCGCCACTCGGCGCGCTCGATCTTCACGGCCGCTTCCCGAGCACGCGCTCCAGGATCCGGTCCACGAGAGCGTCCAGCGGCTCGCCCAGCGGCAGGAACGTGGGCAGCGCGGTCTCGCGCTCGATTGCGGCGCGGTGCCGGACGACCGCCGGCGCGTCGAGTCTCTGCACGTTGAGCGCGATGGCCAGGGTCTCCGCTCCGTAGAGTCGGATCAGCTCCAGCTCTTCCGCCAGCGGCGGGATCGGCCAGCCGCCTCCGGGCAGCTCTTCGCTGCCGTCGAAGATCTCGCGCGCCGGCGCGTGAACCAGCACGACGTGGCGCGCGCCCGCGCTGAGCAGGAGCTCCGCACCGCACGGTCCGCTCGGATTGCGCAGCGCCGACTGGCCCTCGAGCAGGATCACGTCCGGCTGTTTCGCGGCCGCGCATTCCAGCACGGCGCGCTCGAGCTCACCGGAGACGAAATCATTGGGCGTCGCGTCGAAGACGAAGCCGTGCTCGTAGCCCTGCAACCAGCCCGTCTGTCCCGTGAAGACGAGATCCGCGCGCACGTCCCGCGCGCGCAGCGCTTCCAGCAGCAGGCCCGCCGTCGTGCGCTTGCCGAGCGCGCAGTCCGTCCCCAGCAGCGCGATGCGCGGAATCGCGAGCTCGCGGATCTTCCCCGACCAGAACGACAGCTCCGAGAATCGCCGCGGGCGCCGGATGTCCACGATCTCCGCACCCGACGCGCGGCAGCGGGCCACCAGCTCCGCATCGTCGGCCAGCAGCTGGTGCAGGCCGTTGACGAGCTGCAGCCCGAGGTCGGCCGCGCTCAAGAGCTCCTGGCGCAGCGTCTTCGGCAGCACGCCGCCTTCGGTGGCCACGCCGACCACACAGGCCCGCGGCGGCGTCGAAGCGCGCTCCACGGCATCGGGCAGCGACGCCGAGATCGGAATCGAGCGCCTGCGGCCGTCGAGCAGCTCTCCTGCGTCGGCGCCGGCGCAGCTCGGATCCACCACGCCCACCACCAGGAAGCGCCGCGAGCCGCGCACGAGCCCGTGCGCGGTCTTGGCCCAGCTGTCGGCAAAGTGGCCGTTTGCCAGCACGACGGCCGGCACGGGAGCCGAGGGCAACGGGGATCCCGGCACCGCGCCCACCGTGTTCGCATCCGCCACCTCAGGCAAGGGATACCCTCCCGTTTCCAGCGTCGCTCGCCTGCGGTCGCGCTCCTCTGGAACTCCAACGCTCGTGCCCGTCGGGCATAGGCAATTCTAGCTGCGTTCTTGGCAACGTCCGATGGACCGGTCGAGCAGGAACGAAGTGAGGGGAGCCGGCCCCGCAACGGGGATCCCGGATCTCCTCGCGCAGGAGTTGATCCGCGGCAGCTTCGTCCCACCCACGCCCGTCCGCCTCCATTCCCCTTCGACCAGCAGAGCCTGGTCGCACTGAAACGACTATCCGCCTCGGCGCGTCAGCGCGCGTCGAGCAGCGCGTCGATCTCCCGCGCGAGGATTCTGCCCGCGGCGTGGGTCGCCTCGGCCGAATAGTGGTTGGCAACCGTCGTAACCTCGAACTCGGTTCGCGCCAGCGCGTCGTGTAGGTCGATCCACCGCACGCCTTCGGGTACGTGCTGATACTGCTTCTCGTAGGAGTGCGGCAACGTGACCGGCGTGGGAAGGAAGACGATGAGCGGCTCCGCTCCTCCCGCGCGAATCTCGTCGACCGCGCGCGCCAGCAACTTCTTGAAGGACTCGCGCTGGATCTTCTTCTTCGCCGGGGGCGGCGGTGCGTCGTGCAGCGTCTTCAACCAGCGCTCCGGCAGCCAGCGATCCGCCAGGCGGCCGAAGTTGTAGACAAGATACGAGTCGTAATAGAGCCCCCCCAGGATCAGCGGCGTGGTGCCCTGCGGTTCGACGACAAGATCGTCGAAGTAGCGGAAGTAGTCGTTGACGCCCGGTCGATCCCAGAGATCGGAGCCGACCGCTTCGGGCTTCGTGCCGTCGACCCAGAAGATCGCCAACACGACGACGTCCCCCGGAAAACGATCGCCGAGTAGCGTCTTCGCGACTTCGTAGTTGCGCGCGAAGTGGAAGCCGGGCCAGGCCCTGTTGCGGACGCGAATCGGGTGCTCGGCCGCGAGCCCGACCTGTCCGGGCAGCGAATCGATGTTCGGCAATCCGTAGCTGAACATCATCGACATCCCGCCCACGAAAAGCACCTCCGAGACGGGCCCTTCCTCGCGATTGGCGATGGGGGGGCGGAACCCATACTCGTCGAGGGTGAGTGGCACGGCGAAGACGCGGTCGGGATGTTGCATCACACCGCTGTAGTGGGGGGTGAAGGCGAAGCCGAAGCGCTCATCCGGGGTGTGGATGCCCGGCGAGTAGTAGAGCCCCATTGCGAGCGTGCGCGACTGCGTGACCTGGAGAAATAGCTCCACCGCGAGCAGCGCCGCGAGCGCGGCGACGAGGATCAGGATAAGATTGCGCACGCGATTCATTCGTCGATCACCGCTCAGAACTGGAAGTAGATGAAGGGCCTCGGCTGGAAGCCCACGATTGCGATGCTCGTCACCACGAATACGCCGATGAAGACCCACGCGGGGGCGCGCAGCCCGGTCGCCTCGGGGTCGCCGCCGAAGCGTTCCTGGATCAGTTGATACAAAAGCCCGAGGCCTGCGCACGCGACCACCGGAGTGAGGTAGTAGGGGACGACCGGCGACCACACGAAATTCGCGACGATGTTCGAGCCGATCGCGTTGAACTGCTCGGATGACTCCACGCGGAAGATCAAGAATCCGAAGATCGTGAGGGTCGCCATGCCGAGTCGCTGCCCCACGCGCAGCTCGGAGATCTTTGTATCGCGATCCGACCCCGCAATGAATCGCTGGACCGAGAGCAGGGTCCCGTGATAGAGCCCCCAGATCACGAAATTCCACGCGGCCCCGTGCCAGAGCCCGCCGAGCAGCATCGTGGTCATCAGGTTCTGGTACGTCCGGCGCTGGCCGTGGCGATTTCCACCGATCGGGACGTAGAGATAGTCGCGGAGCCAGCTCGAGAGGCTGATGTGCCAGCGCCGCCAGAAGTCGCTCGGGTCGAGGGCGAGGAAGGGCGCCTTGAAGTTGAGCATGAGCGAGATGCCGAAGAGACGCGCGAGCCCGCGCGCGATCAACGAGTAGCCGGCGAAGTCACAGTAGATCTGGACCGTGAATCCTACGACGGCCAGCAACGAGACGTCAGCCGTCTGCGTTCGTAGGCTGCGTCCCGTCGGGCGGCCAGTGTTGGCGGTTTCGTAGAAGCGCCGGATTTCGATGAAGACCGCGCGAGTCGCCATGGCAGGGCCTGGCCCGCCGTTGCTCTACTCCACGACCGCGATGGCATGCGCCGAGACCCGGCGGAAACCGAAGTCCTCGGGCCTGGCGAGGATGCGCGGCTCGTGCCCCGGGATGAGTTTTCCGCCGCGCAGGATGCGCCGGATCTTCTTGGACGATTCCACGGCTTCTTCGGCGTTGATGGCGAGGCCGAGCGGAATGTCCTCGTCGATGTTCCGATAGGTGTTACACGGCGTCGGAGCTGTAGCAGAGTAAACGACCGATGAACCGCATCGTTGTCTGATCGCCGCGCGCGGCGCACGATCCTCGGTGGAGGTACGTGCCATGCGTAGCGGTCGTGAGCTTCCGAAGACATCGTCGAGATGGGGGGCGGCCGAGGCGGAGGCGCTGCTCGCGGCGAGCTTCGTGCGCAGAGCCGGCATCGGGACCCTCCTCGGCCCGGATCGTTTCGTCCTGTTCGACCGAAATCGGATCATCGGACGTTTCCAAAGAACGCAGCTGGAAATCCCCATGCGCGGTCAGGAGCCGGGCGCGTACCAGATCGGCGAGGTGTAGGCGCGCTCCTGCGTCGAGACCGGAGCGCCCTCCGGGAGGGGCACCCCGAAGCGGAACGCGTCGTAGGTCGACCAGCGCGGCGTCGGGATCTCGATCACCCGCGCGTAGTAGAAGGCTCTCTGCTGCGGATCGAAGGCCGGGTCGGTCCACACCTTGCCGAGCTCCGGAGCGCCGATCGTGTTCGCGTAGGCCGCCCGCTCGGCGTCCACCGTATTCCCGACCGGAGGCAGCTTTCCGTTCGCGCCGGGCTTGCGGTCTCCCGCCCAGACCACGTCGTAGACCTTCTCGTGCGTCGCTCCCTTCGCGTCGAGCCAGCCCTTCACGATCTGGATGCGGTCCAGGTTGGCGCCGATCGGGTCTCGCAGCGCGTAGACCAGGAACGTGGGCGCCCTGGCCGTCTCCCGCGCCGGCAGATCGCCACCCATCGGAACGCCTCTCTTGTAGCCGGCCAGGGCCGGGGTGCGGCTCTCCAGATCCTTCGGCGTGAACCCCCAGCCGCCGAAGAAGCGGACCAGCATGCGGCTTCCGGTGGTGGCATAGACCTCCTTGCGCTCCATGGCGTCGAAGATCGCCTCCCGGGTGTTCTCCCGGGCCCAGACCGCGGCCAGCCCCGAAGCGGTCATCTGCCAACCCATGATCTTGCCCTTCTCGTTCCTCATGACCTCGTGGGCCATGCGGTCGGGCTTGGGCTCCGCACCCGAGTGCTTGCCGAAGAAGTTGTCCTCTTCGGCGGTCGAGAGCGACGTGTGGCTGTCGGTCGAGCCGATCTGGCCGAACTTGTAGGGATTGGTGCCGAGCCGGGCCTCGAGCTGGAGGCCGCGCTTCAGCGCCTCGCGCGCGTACTCGCCGGCCAGCATGGCGTCGGTCTTGGCCTGGGAGAGATCGAGGTTCCCGACGTCCCAGGTCTCGTAGTCGGCGAACTCGTCGTCGGGCGAGAGGAAGGGGTGGGCCTCGCCGTCCCCCTTGATCTGCGTCACCTCGGTGAGCGGCTCCCACTTGCGGCGCTGGGTCAGGTAGGTCGCGTCGAGCTTCGCGCCGTCGGACTCGGCCTCGAGCGGGAACATGAGGCCGTTCGAGAGGTTCCCGTTGTGGGGGATCGCGAGCACCTGGCCACCGGTCTTCTGCTCGTAGGTCGTCAGCCACTTCCAGAGATCGCGCGGGTTCGTGCTGCCGAGCGGCGCCTGGGTCGTGTAGGCGACCATCTTCGAGGCCTTCTCCGCGCCGTCGCGGTAGACGACGACCCGGTGCAGGTTGTTGCCTTGGATCAGCGAGGTCCACTCGAAGCCGATGAAGGCCGTGAAGCGGCCCGGCTCGTTGAAGCGCTCGGCCGCGTCGATGGTCGCCTGCCAGGCGGACTTGTAGGGCGCGGAGTCGGGCGTGTACTGGAGCCCCTTCGGGAACCTGCCCTGGGAGAAGAGGCCGATGACCTCGAGCGCCACGGCGACGTTGTCGCCGGCCCGGATGCGATCGTAGTACTCCTTGCCCTTGGGATCTTCGAGGATGTTCGGCTTGCCGGCGAGCAGATCCGGGAAGAAGCCCATGTTGTCCGAGTGGTCGGCGACGACGAGGAAGTCGAGCGGGCGGGAGAGGCGGACCGGCATGCCGGTGCTGGAGACCACCTCCTCGCCGCGCGCGAAGCGGTAGGCGTCGTCGAAGCCGAGCCGGTTCCCGAACGCCCCGGCGTCGAACGAGGCGGCCGTGTGCAGGTGCGTGTCGCCCCAGAGCAAGCGGCTCGGCATCTCGCGGCCCGGGAGCTCGCGCCCCGCGTAGGGCGAGTAGCTCGTGCCCTCGTACTCGTCCGAGAGCACGCGCTTCGCGTCGGGCGGCGCGGGCAGCTGGGCCGCCGCTGCGCCCGCGAGCAGGGTCAGGGCAGCCCCGAGCGCCGCCGACACTTCCGTCCTGTTCCTGTCGGGTCTTCGCATGACGTCGCCTCCGCAGCGTCGAGGGGCCGGAAGGGGAGCGTTGCAAGGTTGACAGCCGGATGCCACGACCGGTAACGTGAATCGACGAATATTACCGAGGCGCGTGCCATGGTCCCCGTGGAGACGACGCTCGAGCGCGGCGTGATGACGGCCACGCTCGTCGACGTCGAGAACCGCAACGCGCTCGGCGCCGCCCTGGTGCAGGGCCTGCGCGACGCCCTCGCGGCGGCGAACCGCGACCCGGCCGTGCGCGCGCTCGTGGTGACGAACGCGGGCTCCACCTTCTGCGCCGGCGCCAACCTGAAGGAGCGCTCGCGCGCGTCCGGCGGCAACTCGGGATCCGGGGGCTTCGAGGCGCTGCTGCACGAGATCCAGGCGTCTCCGACTCCGGTCGTCGGCCGCATCGCGGGCCACGTGGTGGGCGGCGGGAACGGGCTCGCCGCGGCCCTCGACATCTCGATCGCCGCCGACGACGTGAGCTTCGGGTTCACGGAGGTGCGCCTCGGCGTGGCGCCCGCGATCATCTCCGTGGTGTGCCTGCCCAAGATGCGCCGCGGCGAGGCGCTCGAAGCCTTTCTGCGCGGCAATCGCATGAGCGCCGCTCGCGCGGCGGAGCTCGGGCTCATCAACCGCGCCGTCCCCGCCGTCGAGCTCGACGCCGCGGTGGGCGAGGTGCTCGACGACCTGCGCAAGGGGGGACCGAGGGCCCTCGGATTTGCCAAGCGCCTGGTCTACGACGTGCCCGCGCTGCCGCAGAAGGAGGCCTTCGCCTGGACGGCGGAGCTCTCGGGCCAGCTCTTCGCCAGCGAGGAGGCGCGGGAGGGGATGGCAGCTTTCCTCGGCAAGCGCGCGCCCGCCTGGGCGAAGCCCGGCGAGGGCTGATGTTCCCGCAGGTCGGCGACTTCCTCGACGAGTGCGACGCGCTCTCGGGGCTTCTCGAGCCGCTCTCCGACCGCGACTTCGAGACGAAGACACAGTTCAAGGGCTACACGATCCACGACGTGGTGGCGCACCTGCAGCACTGGAACGTCGCGGCCGAGCTCTCGCTCCGGGATGGAGCCGCCTTCCAGGCGTTCTGGAAGCAGGTGCGCGAAGGCATCGCGGGCGGCCGAACCCTCGTGGAGCTGGCGAACGAGTGGCTCGGCGGCCTTCGCAACCGCGCGCTCCTCGAGACGTGGCGGCGCTCCTACCGCGAGCTGGCCGAGCGCTTCGGCGCGGCCGACCCGAAGGCGCGCGTCCCGTGGGCGGGTCCCGACATGAGCGTGCGCTCGAGCGTCACGGCGCGCCTGATGGAGACCTGGGCCCACGGCCAGGAGGTCTACGACGCCCTCGGGGCCCCGCGCGTCGACGGCGACCGCATCCAGAACATCGCGCAGCTCGGCGTCCACACCTTCCGCTGGACCTTCCAGAACCGCCGCCTGGAGCCGCCCCCCGACGTTCCCCACCTGCGCCTCGACGCACCCTCCGGGGCAATCTGGGAATGGAACCCGCCGAGCTCCGCGAACCGGATCGAGGGCGGCGCGACCGAGTTCTGCCAGGTGGTGACGCAGGTGCGGAGCATCGGCGACACGCAGCTCCGCGTCGTCGGCGAGACGGCGCGGCGCTGGATGTCGATCGCGCAGTGCTTCGCCGGGCCGGCGGCGGATCCGCCCGCGCCGGGAACGCGCTTCCGGCAGACCCGGCCGCAGGCGCGTTGACGCCCGGGGTCGAGGAGACGCGATGGACCTGAGCTACGGACCGGAGTACGAGCGCTTCCGGCAGGAGGTCCGCGCCTTCCTCCGCGAGCACGGAGGGCGGGCGCCGAGGGGCGGCGCCGGCGTCGCCTCGGGGCGGCCCGGTCCGGCGCTCGTCGCCTGGCAGAAGCTCCTGATCGAGCACGGCTACGCGGCGCGGACGATCCCGCGCGAGTACGGCGGCCATGGCGCTGCGCCCGACATCCTCGAGCGCGTGATCCTCGACGAGGAGCTGAACGCTGCGGGCGTCTCGCGCGGCGTCGGCGGCCAGGGCCCCGAGATGCTCGTTCCGACGCTCCTCGAGCATGGGAGCGAGGAACAGAGGCGGCGCTGGATCGGTCCCACGATCCGGGGCGAGGTGGTCTGGTGCCAGGGCTACTCGGAGCCCGGAGCGGGGAGCGACCTCGCGAGCGTCCAGACCCGTGCGGTGGAGGACGGCCCGGAGTTCGTGATCCGCGGACAGAAGATCTGGACCACCACCGCCCATCTCTCCGACATGATGTTCGGCCTGATCCGCCCCGAGCCCGAGGCCGAGAAGCACGCCGGGCTCAGCTACCTGCTGATCCCGATGGACACCCCCGGCATCGCGGTGCGCCCGCTCGCGACGATGACCGGCGACGCCGAGTTCAACCAGGTCTTCTTCGACGACGCCCGCGTCCCGCAGGCGAACGTCGTCGGGCGCCGCGGCGAGGGCTGGAAGATCGCCAACACGACGCTCCAGCACGAGCGCAACATGCTGGCCTCGAGCGCGGTGCTCGACGGCGCCCTGCGCGGCCTGGTCCAGCTGATGCGGCGCGAGTCGTCGAACGGCGCGCGGGCGATGGACTCGCCGGTGCTGCGCGACCGGCTGCTCGCGCTCCAATCGCGCGTGCTCGCGATGAAGTACCACGCCATGCGGATGCTCTCCGCCCGGCTGGCGGGGCGAAGCCCGGGGGTCGCGGGTCTCGTCACCAAGCTCGCGGGCTGCGAGCTCTCCCACCAGCTCCTGGCCCTCGGCGTCGACGCCATGGGCGAGCTCGGGACGCTCTACGAGGGCTCGCCCCACGAGCGCGACGGCGGCCTCTGGCAGCGGCAGTACATGTTCACGCTCGGGCTCGTGATCGGGGGCGGCACCGCCCAGATCCAGAAGAACATCATCGGCGAGCGCGGGCTCGGGCTTCCCCGCGAGCCGCGCGCCGCGCTGAAGGAGTAGAGCGATGGACTTCGCTCTCTCCGAGGAGCAGGAGCTCCTGGCCGCGACGCTGCGGCGCTTCCTCGAGGAGGAGTGCCCGATCGCGCGCGTGCGCGAGCTCGTGGCGAAGCAGCCGGGCTCCGACGGCGGAACCTGGAAGGCGCTCGCGGCGCTCGGCGTGGCGGGTCTGCTCGTCCCCGAGGAGCACGGCGGGAGCGGGCTCGCGCTCCTCGATGCGGCCGTCGCGGCGGAAGCGCTGGCTTCCGGGGTCGCGCCCGGCCCCTTCCTCGGCAGCGCAGTGATGGCGCCGATCGCTCTTCGCGAGGCCGGGAGCGCCGAGCAGCAGGCCCGCTGGCTTCCGCGCCTCGCCACCGGGAGCTGTCGCGTCGGCGTCGCCGCGAACGAGCTCGTCTCCCGGCGCGACGGCGCCGGCGTGGCGCTGCGCGACGGACGGCTCCACGGCGTGGCGCTGATGGTGATCGACGGGATCGACGCGGACCGGATCCTCGTGCCCCTGGACGAGGGTCAGAGCCTCGCGCTCGTCGACGCGCGCGGCGAGGGGGTCGCGGCGAGGGGCCTGCGCACGATCGACCGCACGCGGGGGTTCTCCGAGCTGGTCTTCGACCGGGCAGAGGTCGGCGAGTGGATCGGCGAGCCGGGCCGGGCCGGGCCCGCCTGCGGCCGCATGCTCGACGCCGCTCGGGTGATCCTCGCGGCGGACATCCTGGGCGCCTGCGAGCGCGCGATCGAGCTGGCCGTCGCCTACGCGAAAGAGCGCCGCCAGTTCGAGCGCGTGATCGGGTCCTTCCAGGCCGTGAAGCACCTGTGCGCCGAGATGGTGGCGGAGCTCGAGCCCGCGCGCGCGCTCGTCTGGTACGCGGCCCACGCCTTCGACGCCGCGCCCGAGGAGGCATCCCTCGTGGCCCACCACGCGAAGGCACACCTCTCCGAGATCGGCCGCTTCATCGTGCGCACGGCCACGGAGGTGCACGGCGGCATCGGCTTCACCGACGAGCAGAACCTGCACTACTGGTTCAAGCGCGTCGGCCTGGACCGTCAGCTCCTGGGCTCGCCGGAGCTCCTGCGCGAGCAGGCCGCCCGGCTCCAGGGCTGGATCGACTGAGACCCACGCGAGCCCGGGCGGGGCGCAGGCCGCCGCCCGGGAGGGAGGATTCCCGCCCATGCGGACCAAGCTCGCCGAGCAGCTCGGACTCGAGTTCCCGATCTTCGCCTTCACCCACTGCCGCGACGTGGCCGCCGCCGTCTCGAAGGCCGGAGGGCTCGGCGTGCTCGGCGTGGCCGGGCACTCGCCCGAGAACCTGCGCACGGAGCTCGAGTGGATCGAGAAGGAGATCGGCGACAAGCCCTATGGCGTCGACCTGCTGCTGCCGACGAAGTTCGTGGGCAGCGAGGAGGGGGGGCTCGAGGGGTCGCGACTCGACGCGCTGATCCCGGCGGAGCACCGGCGCTTCGTCGACGATCTGCTCGCTCGCTACCAGGTACCGCCGCTCCCGCCCGACGTCCGGCTTCCCGACGAGTTCAGCGTCGGCTACGAGCGCCAGCGCGAGACGATCGAGCTCGTCTTCCAGCACCCGATCCGCCTGATCGCGAGCGCCCTCGGGCCTCCGCCGGCCTGGATGATCGAGCAGGGTCGCGCAAAGGGCGTGCTCGTCGCGGCGCTCGCCGGCACCGTCGAGCACGCGCGGCGGCACGCCCAGGCGGGCGTCGACCTCGTCGTGGCGCAGGGGTACGAGGCCGGAGGTCACACCGGCGAGATCTCGACGATGGTGCTCGTGCCGGAGGTCGTGGACGCCGTCGCCCCGCTGCCGGTGCTCGCCGCCGGGGGCATCGGCAGCGGCCGCCAGCTCACCGCCGCGCTCGCGCTCGGCGCGCAGGGCGTCTGGATGGGATCGATCTGGCTCACGACGGAGGAGGCCGAGACGCACCCGGTCGTGAAGCAGAAGTTCCTGCGGGCGACGTCGCGCGACACGATCCGCAGCCGATCGCTCACCGGCAAGCCGGCCCGGATGCTCCGCACCGCCTGGACCGAGGCCTGGGAGGACCCCGCGAGCCCGGACCCGCTGCCGATGCCGCTCCAGCCCCGGCTCGTGCGCGAGGCGCAGGTGCGCATCGCGCGCAGCGCCCACAAGTCGCCCGGCGCCGCCGAGCTCGCCGACTACTTCGTGGGACAGATCGTGGGCTCGATGAACCACGTGAAATCGGTGCGTGCGGTGATCGAGGAGCTGGTGCAGGAGTACGCGGACACGATGGAGCGCCTCGACGACCTGACGCGGGAGTCGCGCTGAGCGCGCGGGCGAACTCGCTGGTCCTGCTCCTGGCGCTGCCGAGCGCGGGGGCGGCCGGGGCCTCCGATTCCATCGACGTGATCGTCCATTGCCCGAAGCCCTACGCCGCCCTCGTCTCCCGCATCGAGGCGATGGGCGGAAGCGTGACGAGGACCTACGAGAACGTCGGGGGTCTCGCCGCGCGGATCCCGGCGGACGAGCTGGGCCGGCTGCGAGCCGAGGCCGGAGTCGAGCAGGTCGAGGGCGACGTCCTGGTCCATCTGCCTCGGCAGAGGGACGATCACCTGGCGGTGTTCCCCTTCGCCATCCCCTTCGCCATCCCCTTCGAGATGGAGGCCGCGAAGGTCGCGGGTGCAGACGAGCTGGCGGAGCTCGGTATCGAGCCGGCCAACCACTCGAGCTACCTCGGCGCGTTCACCGGCGCAGAAGACGTCTGGACGGAGACGGGCTTCGGGGCGGGGAGTCTCGTCGCGGTGATCGATTCGGGCACCCACGCCGACCACGTCTGCCTCCGCGGTCGGGTGATCGCCGGCCCGGACTTCTCGACCGATGCGGGCACGCCCTTCGAAGGCTCGACGCTCGTCACCAACTCCTTCCACGGAACCTTCGTCGCCGGTCAGGTCGCGTCGAAGTGCGCCTTCGAGATCGCGGAGGGGAGCGGGTTCGACGCCCACCTTCCTCCGGAGGCCAAGATCCCGCTGGAGGCGGGGGGGTTCCGGGTGCCGCTGCTGGGGATCGCGCCGCGTTCGGAGATCTACGCCGTCAAGGTCTTCCCCCACAGGGGCGGCGGCGCGTCCAACTCGATCATCAACGCGGCCATCGACCACGTGATCACGCAGAAGCGCTCGGGGGCGCTCGACGTCGACGTGATCAACATGAGCCTCGGCGGCGTCACCCTCCACGACGGCCGGACCCTCCAGGAGCGGCTGGTGGACGAGGCCACCCGCGCGGGCATCGTCGTGACGGTCTCCGCGGGCAACGACGGTCCCTCGCCCAGTACGGTGTCGCGTCCGGGCACCGCCTTCTCGGCCGTGACGGTCGGCGCCGCCACGGATCCGGTGCACACCCGGGTCTTCCTGGACGAGTTCTACCGCTTCGTCGGCGCCGGTGCCGTGCTCTACCCCGCCGACGAGCTCCGCGTCATGGAGTTCAGCGGCCAGGGACCCTACGCCGATGGGCGCTCGGGGCCGGACCTCGTCGCGACCGGCCTCTTCAACTTCGGCCTTCTCCCCTCCCCGCCGGGGCCGGCCTTCGCGTGGTCCTCCGGCACCTCCTTCGCCGCCCCGCAGGTCGCAGGGGGCGCGGCGCTCCTGAACGCCTGGGCGGAGGATCACGACCCGTCGCTCGGTGCCTCGCAGATCCGCCGGGCGCTGATCGATGGGGCCGCATCCCTGGGCGAGGAGTGGAGCGTCCAGTCCCAGGGAAACGGCCTCCTCGACCTGCCGAGCGCCCTGGCCCTCCTCCAGGGCGGGAGCCGCAGGCGAGACGTTCGCGGCGGGAGTGCTCGTGGCAAGCTCCAGCCCAACGTCCGTTTCGAGAGGGGGGGCGCGTTCCACGACCGCGTGACGCTCGAGCGCGGTCGCTGGGCCGACTGGGTGTTCGAGATCGACGAGAGCACGGACGGGATCGTGATCGAGGTCGACCCCGTCGGCGGCGCCATCCCACCCGGACCCTCGGGGATGCTGGGATTTCCCGAGTCCTTCGAGCTCTTCGTGAAGAGCGCCAAGCGCGGCGGCGTCGAGCCGGACTTCGTCGACGGGGCCAACGTGTTCGACGCCGCCCGCGTCGAGATCCGAGCCGGCGCCGCGCTGCTCCAGGGCCGGATCTCGGGCAATCTCGTCCGGTCGCCCCCGGCCGTGCTGGAGCCCGGACTCATGAAGGTCACGCTGCAGAGCGACTGGACCAACAACACCCGCTTCCTCTCCGCGGACGTGACGATCGCCCGGGTCGAGGGGCCGGAGCCGGGGAGGCCTGGCCCTCCGACCGCGCTCGTCCGAGAGTCGGAGACGCAGGCCTTCCCGGTCGAGATTCCGGTCGGCACGACGAAAGCCACGTTCGACCTCTCGTGGAAGCGCGACTGGAGGAGGTTCCCCACCGACGATCTGGACCTGATCGTCGTCTCGCCTTCCGGCGCCCAGGACTTCCGCGGGGCCACCCTGAACGCGCCGGAGCGGACCGCGTTCGACGCGCCGGAGCCCGGGACCTGGACCGCGATCGTGGACGGGTTCACCGTGCATCGGGGGCGGGCGCCCTTCGTCCTGCAGGTGACGCTGGAGTAGCGCGGGTCCCGGTCGGCTCCGGGTCTCGGGACGCCGCGCCGATCCGCGCGCGGATCGCGGCGGCGAGCGGCACGTCGCCCGTCGCCTCGGCGCGGGCGATCGCGCGAAGCCCCGCGGCGCGCGCGTCTTCGGGGCGGCCGGCCGCGGCGTAGGCGACCGCGAGCGTGTCGAGGATCCCGGCCTCGCCGCCGGCGCTCGCGGCCGCGGCCTCCTCCGCGAGCACCACGGCCGCCGGCGCATCGCGAAGGCCCGGATCGGCGCTCGTCGCGAGGATCCAGGCGAGGTTGTTGAGCAGGCGCGCGTCGCGAAGGCCTTGGCGCAGTGCCTCGCGGTAGGCGGCCGCGGCCTCGGCGGCGCGGCCGGCGGCGTCGAGGCGCGCCGCGCGCTCGGCGTGGAGCGCGCCGAGCTGCGCGCGCCAGGCGGCCTCGCCCCGCTGGAGCTCCGCCGCGCGCTCGAGCTCAGGCTGCGCGGCGTCGAGCTCCCCGCGCGCCAGGAGCGCGGCTCCGAGGTACCCGTGCAGCTCGGCCAGGTCGGGCCGCAGGCGCAGGGCCTCGCGGTAGCGCGCGATCGCGGCGTCCGGACGGCCCGCGCGCTCGAGCGCGCGGCCGAGGTTTCCGAGCGCGGCGGCGCTCCAGGGATCGAGCCGCGCCGCCTGCTCGAGCCGCGCCACGCCCGCCTCGATGCGGCCGAGCGCGAGCTCGGCGCGCCCGATCTCGGCGTGCCAGCGCGCCGTCCCGGGCAGGAGCCGGAGCGCCGCCTCGTAGCCCCCCACCGCCTCGGCGAAGCGGCCCTGCCTCGCGCGCAGCTCGGCGCGCAGCGCGTGGGCGTGCGCGAGCCGCGGCGCGATCTCGAGCGCCGCGCGCGCGTGCTCCTCGCCCTCGGCGAGGCGACCCGCGCGCGTCACCGCGATGCCGAGGTTCACGTGGGCCACGGCGTTCCGGTCCGTGACGCGCAGGGCGTGCGCGAACAGCGTCTCGGTGTCGCGCCAGACGGCGAGCTGGCGCCAGGTCAGGGCGCCGAGCGCTGCGAGCGCGAGCGCCGCCGCGACCCCGAGCGCGCGCCGCGCGCCCGGCGCCCGGGCGAGATCGAACGCGCCCCACGCGACGCAGAGCGCGATCCCGACGAGCGGCAGGTAGGTGTAGCGGTCCGCCATGGCCTGGCCTCCGACCTGCACGATCCCGATCACCGGCGCGAGGAGCGCCAGATACCAGAGCCAGCCGACCCCCAGATACGGACGCCGCGGCCACGCGCGCCACGCCAGCGCCGAGAGCGCGAGCAGCACGCCCGCCGCCGCCCACGCCTGCCAGGCGGGGAGCGTCCCGCGCGGATGCGGGTAGAAGACGGCCAGGGCCTCGGGCCAGACCGCCAGGCGCAGGTATCCGACCGTCGCGACGAGGGCGTTCGCGACGCGCTCTCCGAGCGGGATCGCCTCGAGCGCCTGGAGCGCGCCGCCCGCGCGCTGCGCCGCGACGGTGACGGCGCCCGCCGCCAGCGCCAGGGTGAAGAGCTCCACCTTCTCGCGCAGGAGCGCCCGGGCGCGGACCCACCTTCGCCCGTCCGGTTCGCCCAGGCGCCCGAGGGGCCACGCGTCGAGGAGGAGCAGCACGAGAGGGAAGGCGACCAGGATCGGCTTCGCGAGGAGCCCCGCCGCCAGCGACGCCGCGCGCGCGGCGCGCCAGGCGCGCGGAGAACGCGATCTCGCGACGCGCTCGTGGGCGAGCAGACCCAGCACGAAGAAGAGACCCGAGAGCGCGTCCTTGCGCGCCGCCGCCCAGGCGACGGACTCGACGTGCAGCGGATGCAAGGCGAAGACCGCCGCGACGAAGGCGCTCCTTCCGGGAGCGCCGGTCATGCGCGCGAGGGCGACGAGCAGGAGGACCGCACTCGCGCAGTGGAGCAGCAGGTTCGTCGCGTGAAAGGCCCGCGCCTCGACGCCGAAGAGCTCCGCGTCGAGCATCCACGAGAGGCGCGTCAGCGGAAACCAGTTGGCGCCGTGGAAGGAGCGGAAGGCCCACGCGACGCCGTCGGCGCGGATCCCGCCGCGCACCGGCGCGCACTCCGTCACGTAGAGGTCGTCGTCGTAGGCGACGAAGCCGTTGCTCGCGAGCGGGAGGTACGCCGCCAGGGTCGCCGCTGCGAGCACGCCGGCGAGCGCCACGGAAGGGCGGCGGAGCACGGCGCGGAGGATGACACTCAATCGCGGCAGCGCGAGGGCCGAAGAGCGTCCGCGTGAGGGGGAAGAGGGCGATCGGCCGGCTCCTGGGCGTGGCCGTGGGAGCCGGGCTACTCGGCCCGGCCGTTGCCGCGCCGGCGCAGGCCGGGGGCCTGCCCCGCCTCCTGGTCTCTCCCCCGCGGGTAGATCCGGGCCTGGCTCCGCTCGCCCGCGGCCACCGCGCCCTCGAGCTGCTCGCGAAGGACCCGGCGCCCGCCGACGCGGCGGCCGTCGGCGCGCGCCTCCAGGCGATCCTCCGGGCGGCGGTCCGGCGAAGCTGAGTTTCAGCGCGAGCGCTGCCGGCGCGAGGCGGCCGCGAGCAGCGCGAGGCCGGCGCCGACCAGCGCGCCCGTCCCGGGCTCGGGGACGGCGACCTCCGCGCGCACGGTCGTGAAGTCGTCGAAGCGGATGCAGTTCGTCGCCGGGATCGTGCTGCACAGCGGCATGAAGAGCTCGCCCTGGTCCGGCAGCGCGAGGTCGGGGATCTCCTCCGGGATCAGCGCGTCCTTGAAGACGATCTGCTGCTGCGGCGGCGCGAGCTGGTCGAGGACGATCGGATCCGTGTCGTGGCGCGGGAAGCTCAGGTCGAGCTCGAGGGCCACGGGCGTGAAGAGGATCGCCGGGTCGCGGGGAGGGAGCGGCTGGTGTTCGAGGGGACTCGGCGGCGCGTTGCGCTGCGCTTCGCCGACCCCGCCCACGCTCTGGAGCGCGAGCTGGACCCACCCAGGCGCCAAGACCCCGGCCATCACGAGCCCCGGGAAGAACAACGCCGCCAGGGCGGCGGCCATGTGGCGGCTACGCGTCGGACGACCGGTCTCAACCGGCTGCTCGGCCATGGAGGACTCCTCGCTGGGATCCTCCAGGTCCTATCGGGCCGTCGGGGACGCGGCTTTACGGCACTCTTCGGGAAGTCGGCGCGGGCCCGTTCCAGCCGCGCGCTACGAATCGACCCCCAGGAGACCGCGCAGGCGACCCGCGAGGCGGTCGATCTCCCGTAGCGGCTGGAAGCCGGCCGGCGGCGGCGGCGCGCCGGCGCGCCGGGCAGCGCCGCGGCGCTCGAGCTCCTGGTGCAGGCGCCCGAGATCGCGCGGCGGGAGCACGCGGCCCTCGGCGAGCAGCCGCGAGCACCAGCGCTCGAGCCCCTGCTGCGGCCGGATCGTGCCGCGGTCGTTCCCGCGCGGAACCTGGGCGAGGCGCGCGACGAGCCGCCGCACGGCCTCCCGGGCCCCTCGCGGCGCACTCGCCGGATGGATCGCCACCGGGCGCCCCGTCGCGCAGGCCTCGGCGAGCGCGCGTTCCGCCGACCCCGGGACCACGAAGGAGTCGGCGAGCGCGAGATGGGCGAGCCATGCCTCGGACCCGACTCCCGCGCTGCGCTCGATCTGCGCCTCCGCCCCGAGCGCGGCTGCGAGGGCGTCCGCGGCGCGGAGATCCTCGTCGATCAGGGCGAAGAGCGTCCCGCCGGACTCGGCCGCCATGCGAGCCGCGTCGGCTCCGAGCCGGCGCGCCTCGCTGCGCGAGAGCGCGAGCCCCGGCCCCGCCGCGAGGAGCACGAGACGAGGAGCGCGCGACGACTCGAAGCGCTCGCCAAAGGCCCGGATCGCGTCCGCGCGCCGGTCGGGATCCACGGGAGGCACGAGCGGTCCCAGGGTCTCGAAGCGCCGGGGGTGCGGCGTGAAGCCGGCGGAGACCGGCGTCGCGGCGAGGTCGAAGTCCTGCGCCCTGGCGCCCGCCTCCTCGCCGAGCAGGACCACGCGCGTTCGCCCGCCCGCACGCGCGCGCAGGCCGCGCACCGCGTCGGCGCCGCGGCGGCCGCTCGCCAGCACGAGGTCGGGCCACGGAGGCGCGAGCCCGCCCGGGGGCCGCGCCTCGTAGGGCCAGCCGAGCCGCTCGATCACGGCGCGCGCCACGCCCCGCTCCTCCGCCGGCCCCTCCTCGAGCAGCCACGCGCGCGGAGGCCCTTCGCCGGCGAAGCGCCCGCCCCGGTGGCGCTGCGGCTCGCCTCCCGGTTTCGCGACGAGCAGCTCCCAGTGGATCCCGGGGTGGCGGCGCGACGCCGCCCGCAGGTGCTCGGGCCAGCGCGCGGCGGGCGCGAAGACCGAGACCGCGTGCGGGTCCGCGGGCGGCGCCGGCGGCGTCACCGCGATCAGCACGAAGCGGCGCGCGGCGTCGAAGATCTCGTCGAGCACCCACGGGAGGTCATCCTCGGGAACGCACTCGAGACCCGAGGTCGCCACCACCCCGTCGTGGCCGCCGCCCGGAGCGGCGCCGAAGGGCGCGTGCTGGAGCACGCGCGAGGTGCCGAAGGCCCGCGCGAGCTCGCGCAGCTCCGTCTCGAAGCGGCCCCTTCCCGATCCGCTGCCCGCGCGCTCGCGGGCCTGGGCCGCGTACGGCGCGCTCGGACGCTCGCGGCGGAAGAGCTGAAAGCCCGCGGCGTCGGCGCCGCGCTCGAGCTCGTGCCAGATCTCGGCCAGCGGATGGTCCCGGTAGACGAAGCGCTCCGGGAAGGGCCGCCACGGCTGGGTGTGCAGCGTCGTGTAGTGGAGGAGGTGCGAGCGTCCCTCGCGGTACTCGTCGTCGCGCGCGTTCCAGTGCGGGTCGCAGGCGCCGAAGAGCCCCGGCGTCCCGACCGCGCGGCGCAGCAGCGCCTTCTTGGTGCCCCGGCGCGCCGCCTCGAGGTTCCAGATCCCCCGCATGCGCGCGCAGTCGAGGAGCATCACCGACGACTCGCGGGGGGCGATCGCGAGGAATCCGTGCTCTCCCATGTCGGCGTCGAAGAGCAGCGCCGGGTCGGAGCGGTAGACCTGGTCCTCGTCGTTGTAGATCGCTCGCCCGACGCCCCCCGCCCACTCGGGGATCGCGAAGCGGTAGTTGGTGAAGCCCGTGGTCCATCCGCGCCGGTCGAAGCCCGCGATCTCCTTCATCAGGTGGATCTCGTAGACGCGCGCCGGGTCGCGCACCTGCTCGATGGACCAGGCGAGCACGCGCTCGGGCCGGAACTGGGAGGCCTCGGTGCCGAGGAAGATGCGCACGGGAGGCTTCCCGTTCGCCACGCAGCCCGGGCGCACCCCGAGCACGATCTTCTCGGGCGCCCTTCGCAAGAGCTCCGGCATGGCCCACCCCCCGGCAGGCGGGCTACCTCGAGAGCAGGTCCCGCGCGATGGCCGAGATCTGGATCTCGTCGGTTCCCGCGTAGATCTGGAGCACCTTCGCGTCGCGGCAGAGTTGCTCCACCTGGTACTCGGCCATGTAGCCGTTCCCGCCGTGGACCTGCACCGCCTCGAGCGCCACCTCCATCGCGGCGCGCGCCGCGTAGAGCTTCATCGCCGAGGCCTCGGCCAGGGTCGGCGCGCGCCCCGCGTCGGCCATCTCGATGGTGCGGAAGACGAGGTTCTGGAGGTTCATGCGCGCGACCTCCATGCGCGCGAGCTTGTCCTGGATCAGCTGGAACTCGCCGATCGGGCGCCCGAACTGCACCCGCTCGCGGGAGTAGCGCAGCGAGAGCTCAAGGCAGCGCTCGACGATGCCGAGGGCCATCGCGGCCACGCCGGCGCGCTCGATCGAGAAGGTCGCGCGGGCGCCGGCGCGGGACTCCTTCGCCTGCTCGTCCTCGCCGAGCAGGTTCTCGGCCGGCACCCGCACGTCGCGGAGGGTGAGCTCGCCGGTCGGCGAGGAGTGCAGGCCCATCTTGCGCAGCGGCTTCGACTGCTCGAGGCCCGGCGTGCCCTTCTCGACCACGAAGGTCACGACCCTGCGCTCGGCCGGGGCCACGCCGGACTCGTCGAGCTTGCAGAGGAAGACGATCACGTCGGCATGGGGGCCGTTCGTGATGAAGGTCTTCGAGCCGTTCAGCACGTAGCCGCCCTGGCCGTCGCGCCGTGCCGTCGACTTCATGCCGCCGAAGGCATCCGAGCCGGAGCCCGGCTCGGTGATCGCCCAGGCGCCGATCTTCTCCAGGGTCAGGAGCGGCAGCGCCCAGCGCTCCTTCTGGCGGGTCGTCCCCTTGGCGAGGATCGCCGCCGGCGTGAGGCCCATGCTGACGCCCATGGCGGTCACGAGGCCCGGGCAGTAGCGGCAGAGCTCGATGATGGGGATGAGCTGGAGCGCGACGGAGTCTCGGCCCGCATCACTCCGCTCGGCTTCGCCTCGCTGCGCGCTTCGCTTGCGGCCGCCTTGCGGCTCCGTCTCCTTCTCGATCTGCCGCCGGAATCGCTCGCGTGCCATCTCGTCGATGCCGAAGGTCGAGACCAGCTTGCGCAGGACGTCGTAGGGAGGGAGGTCGCCGTGCTCGAGCTCCTGGATCCGCGGTACCACCTCCGCCTCGACGAAGCGGCGGACCGCGTCGCGGATCATCTGCTGCGGCTCGCTCCACTCGATCACGGGGTGCTGCCTCCGCTGCGGAGCACGATCTCGCCGATCTCCGCCGGGGCGCGCAGCCGCATCGGCGGGCCCCAGAACCCCGTGCCGCGGCTCACGTAGAGGGTCGCCCCGCCGCGCCGGTAGAGGCCGGCGACGAACGGGACGGCGAGGCGCACGAACCACGCGAAGGGCCAGATCTGCCCGCCGTGGGTGTGACCCGAGAGCTGGAGGTCGATCCCGAGCGTCGAGGCCCGCTTGAATGTGGACGGATCGTGCGCCAGCAGGATCGCGGGACGGCCGGGGTCGCGCTCCGCGAGCGCGCGCCCGAGGTCCTCGCCCCCGCCCTGGCCGAAGACGTCGCCGCGGTGGTCGTCGACGCCGACGAGGTCGAAGACGGCGCCGCCGGAGCGGACCTCGACGCGCTCGTTGCGGAGCACGCGGATCCCGAGCCCGGCCACGACCGCGGACCACTCGCGCGCCCCGGAGTAGTGGTCGTGGTTGCCCGTGACGAAGTACACGCCGTGCCGCGCGCGAAGGCCCGCGAGCGGCGCCACCTCCTCGGCCAGCAGCCGGGCGTCGCCGTCGACCAGGTCGCCGGTGATGGCGACGAGGTCGGGATCGAGCGCGTTCACCCGGCGGACGAGGAGCTCGGCGAAGTCGCGGCCGAGGATCGGGCCGATGTGGACGTCGCTGATCTGCGCGATCCGGAAGCCGTCGAGCGCGCGCGGCCAGCGCGCGAGCGCGATCTCGACGCGCCGGTCCGCCGGCGGAGCGAGCGCCGTGCGCAGGCCGATCGCTCCCGCGACGAGCGCCACCGTCGCGACCAGCGCCGCCCGGACGCCCTCGGCCGTGCCCGACCCGACCTCCCCCATCGGCGCGGCGGAGGCCGCGGCGCCGGCGAGCCCGAGCAGCGCGTCGGTCGCGAGCAGCTGCAGCAGCAGCAGGAAGAGGAGCCCCATCCACAGCGACGCGGGCCAGGCGATGAGGCGCGCCCACCGCCGGCGGAGCTTGCGCTCCCCCACCGGCTGGAGCACGAGCGTCGCGCCGAGGACGGCGATCGCCACGAGGCACGCCGTGCGCCACGGCTCCGGCACGCCGGGGTCGATCACGAGGCGCCGCGCCAGATAGAAGTGCACCCCCACCAGGAAGGCGGCTGCCAGGGAGAGGAAGACTCCGATCGCGATCCAGCGGCGGCGCGGCGACATGGGTCCTCGGGCGGGCGGGCGAGCAGGAAGCATAGCGATCCGCGTGCCGCGCGGGCTAGGCTTTGTCACATGGATCGAGACGCCGTGCGCGCGTTCCTCGAGCGCGGCTGGGGCGTGGCCGAGCGGCTCGGGCGCGAGCACTGGGCGTTCGTGCGGCGCAGCGACGGCCCGGAGGCCAACCTGCGCGCGGCCCGGACGCTCTACGAGCACATGCGCCGGCTCCGGCCGGAGTGGCCCACCGAGGCGGAGCGCGCGGCGGACCTGGCGCACCACGTCGCGCTCAAGCGCTGGATCGATCGGGCCGCGCGTGCCTTCCCCCCTCGCTGAGCTGCTCGGGAACCTGCGCGACGCCCTCGAGCCTCTCGGCGTGCGCTGGTACCTCTTCGGGGCCCAGGCCACGATCCTGCACGGGGCAGCCCGACTCAGCGCCGACGTCGACGTGACCGTGCGCCTGGGAGAGCTTCCCCTGCGCTCGCTCCTCGACGCGCTCGAAGCGAGGGGCTTCGATCCCCGCGTGGCGTCTCCGGAGCGATTCGCGGACGAGACCAGGGTCCTGCCGCTCGTCCACCGCGAGTCGCAGATGCCGGTCGATCTCGTCCTCGCGGGCCCCGGCCTCGAGGAGCGATTCCTCGCGCGGACCGAGCTGCTCGACGTCGAGGGCGTCCCGGTCCCCCTCGCCAGCCGGGAGGATCTCGTGGTGATGAAGCTCCTCGCAGGAAGGCCGAAGGATCTGGAAGACGTGGCCGCACTCGCGGCCGGCTCCGGCCTCGACCTCGGCTACCTGCGAGCCACGCTCGGCGAGCTCGAGCGCGCGATCGACCGGAGCGATCTCCTTCCGCTGCTCGAGACCGCGCTCGGCCGGGCGAGCGACCCGATCGTGTAGAGTGTCGCGGACGGGCTCTTCGAGCGCGGTGCATCGATGCAGCCGCGCGGGCGGCGGAAGGGAGCGTAGCCATGGCGCATGACGAGAAGGCGAACGCGGAGCTGCGCGCTGCCTTCGACGAGATGAATCCACTTGTTGACTTCGCCCATGGCTCTCTCCTTTGGTGGTCTCCTCGCCGTCATCCCGCTCACGACAGGTGACCCATCCGGCCACTCTGGTAGTCCGCGATCGCCTGGCGGATCTCCTCGGGGCGGTTCATCACGAAGGGGCCCTGACCGACGATCGGCTCCCCGATCGGCTCGCCGCAGAGGAGGAGCGCGGTCACGTCCTCGACGTCGCCGATCCGGATACTCTCTCCCGCGCGGTCGAAGAGCGCCACCTCGGCGGCCCGGATCGCCTCGGAGCCCTCGACCCGCAGCGCGCCGCGGAGCACCACGAGCGCCGTGGTGTAGCCGTCGGGCACTGCGAGCTCCGTCGGCTGGCCGATCGCGAGGCGCAGATCCCAGACGTGGATCGGCGTGAAGGTCCGGGAGGGCCCCTTCGCGCCCGCGAACTCGCCGGCGATCACGCGCACGCTCCCGCGTCCGCCAGGGAGGTCCACCTTCGGGATCTGGCGCCCGAGGATGCCCTGGTAGCCCGGCGGCGCCTTCTTGTCCTTCGCCGGCAGGTTCACCCAGAGCTGCACCATCTCGAACGGGCCGCCGCGCCGCGCGAAGTCGCGGCCGTGGAACTCCTCGTGCACCAGACCCGAAGCCGCGGTCATCCACTGCACGTCGCCGGGGCCGATTCTTCCGCCGCCTCCGGACGAGTCGCGGTGCTCCACCTCGCCCGCGTAGACGATCGTCACCGTCTCGAAGCCCCGGTGCGGGTGCTCGCCGACTCCGAGCCGCTCGCTCGTCGGCGGGAACTCCATCGGCCCGGCGTAGTCCAGCAGGAGGAACGGATCGATGACCGGTCCGAGGTTCGAGTAGGCGAAGAGCGTCCGGACGGGGAACCCGTCGCCCACCCAGTGGCGGTCCACGCTGCGCTGGATGCAGCGAAGTTTCTTGGGCCTTTGCTCGCTCATCGGTGACCTCGCAGCTCTCTCGGATTCCCAGCGACGAGGGCCTCGAGGGTGCCTCGCCAGGGAGGTCCTCATCCTACGCCTGCGCTGGCGGCATGCCTCCCGGCGCGCCGCCCGAAGAACGTGCTCTCGCCGATGCAGGTGCCGCTCGAGTAGCCCTTGCCGTCCTGTGCGATGTTCGACGCGCACGCGCCCGCGGCGTAGAGGCCGGCGATCGGCGACCCGTCGGGACGCAGCGCCTCGCCGTCGCGCGAGACGCGCAGGCCACCGAGCGTGAAGGTGCGGTACGCGCCGCTGCCGAGGGAGCCGCGGAGCGCCGCAAACGGCGGCTCGTCGAGCGGCTTCAGCCACTTCGGGTGCTTGTGGAACTCGGGGTCTTCGCCCCGCGTGGCATTCTCGTTGTAGTCGCGCATCGTCTTCTGGAGCGCGCCGGTCGGCATGCCGAGATCGGCCTCCATCGTCGCCACCTCCTCCCACGCGTCGACGACGTCCCAGCCGCCGAACTCGGGGCGCCCGAAGCACTCCTCGTCCACGATCAGGTACGCGACCGCGTCGGGCTGCTCCGTGATCTCGATGCTCGAGCGCGAGTGATAGACGTCCTCCGCGACGAAGCGCCTGCCGAGCCGGTTGACGAGGATGCCCTTCAGGAGCCGCTCGGGCGGATAGAAGGGATACGTGATCAGCGCGCCCGTCATGTGCAGCGCCTCGCCGCCCGCGGCGAGCCCGAGGAGGATGCCGGCGCCGTCGTCGTTCGGCGTGTACTGGCGCTCGAGGCGCTCGTCGAGCAGGAACGGCGCCCATTGCCGCAGCATCTCCGGGTTGTTGGTGAAGTGCCCGGTCGCGAGGATCACGCCCTTGCGCGCCCGCACGCTGCGCTCCGCCTCGAAGTGGCGGTAGCGCACGCCCACGATGCGCTCTCCCTCGCGCACGAGCTCGCGGACCCAGGACTCGATTCGAATGCGCACAGCGAGCTGCTCGACCCGCTCGATCAGGCGCTCCATCATCTTCGCGCCGCCGGCCTCCCCGACCTGCGCGACCTTGTGCCCGCGCGGCGCCGGGTTCGCCCGCTCGCGGTACGGCCACGCCTCCTCGTTGCCGGACCCGATCAGGCACTCGTCCGTCATCTGGAGCACGTGCTTGCCCTGGTACATCGAGTCGTTGAAGGGAACGCCCTGCGCCACCAGCCAGTCGAAGTGCGCCGCGCTCTCGGCGCAGTAGAGGTGGATCTTGCCCTGGTCCGGCTCCGGCGTGTTGGCGATCAGGTACTTCTCCATGTCCTCCACCGTGTCCTCGACGCCGACCGCCTTCTGCACGCGCGTGCCGCCGCCCGCGTAGACGTGCCCGGCCGCCATCGCCGTGACGCCGCCCCCCCCGCTCGCGCGCTCGAGCACCAGCACGCTCGCCCCGGCGACCCGCGCCTCGATCGCCGCGCACGCACCGGCGCAGCCGAGCCCGGCGACGACGACGTCCACCTCGTCGTCCCACTTCGCGACCTCGCGCGCGTCGATCACGCGGTAGTCGTGGCCGGCCATCGTCCCTCCTCCTCGCAGGCCGCGCGGCGCTCCAGCGCTCCTCGAGCCCCGCGGCAGACCAGTAGCTCATGGATCGCGACCCCGTCGTCGCGGTTTCGCGAGGTTGGCGGGCTCTGCGTCGAGTACGTAGACTCTACGTACACCGCTCCGAGGGAGGTCGCCATGCCCCGCAAGCTCACGATCCTGCTCGACGAGCAGGTCTACGAGCGCTTGCACGCCGTCGCCGGCAAGCGCCGCGTCGGTCGCCTGGTCGAACAGCTCGTGCGCGATCGCCTCCTCTACGAAGATCTCGACGGCGCCTACGCGGCCATGGCGGCGGACGAGCGTCGGGAGGTCGAGGCGTTCGACTGGGCCGAGGCCACCCTCGAGGACGTGGATGATGAGGCGCGGTGAGGTCTGGTGGGTGAACCTCGGGCCTGCGACGGGCGGTGAGATCCGCAAACGCCTCCCGGCCGTCATCGTCAGCAACGACGCGTCCAACCGCCACCTGAACCGTGTCCAGGTCGTGCCGCTCACGTCGAGCCCTGCGCATGTCTACCCGAGCGAGGCTCTGGTGAGGGTGCGGCGCCGCCGCTCCAAGGCTGCGGCCGATCAGCTCACGACGGTGGCGAAGCCGCGGCTGTCGGAACGCCTCGGCCGACTCTCCGACGCCGATCTCCGCGCGGTCGAGGACGCGATTCGCCTCCAGCTCGGCCTGCCCGACCGAGCCCCGCGCTGAATCCTCCGCGCCGCCACACCCCGTTGCTGGCCGAGGCGAGGCGATCGGGTCGTCGGGGAACGCGCAGACGCCTCGCCGCGAGCAGAACCGCGAGGCCGGCGCCAGAGAGGAGGAGCGAGCTCGGCTCCGGGACGAGCACGGCCGAATCGACCCGACCCCCAACGGCAAAGACACCAGACTCCGCGACCGAGAGAGTGCCGGCAAAGAGGTTCAAGTCGGGGGGCGCGGTGGGGAGGGAAAGGTCGGAGAGGGCCTGGCCGGTCGGGTCCCTGAAGGTGAAGATCGAGGTCCTCACCGGCGACGTGGGCAGTGGCACTCGCTCCGGGCCGGGGATGGCGAAGCGCAGCTCGTCGCAAGGGGCAGGACAGCGGACACCCGCGCCGCCGTTGGCGATCGTGATCTCGAGAAGCGGCTCTGCGAAGGGCTGGCCGGCCGCCACGAAGAGCGACCCGATCGAAACCCAGATGGAGGCCGGCGGGGCGGGGAATCGCTCCTCACGAAAGGTGTCCGTCTGAAGTCCTGGCACGCCCGGTGGCTCGAAGGACACGAAGCCGCTAAACGGCGCGCCGACGGCGACCGAGTCGTCGAGAACCCCGCCGGAATCCGAGACGAAGGTGACCACGCCGATGATCGAAAAAGCGATCGGGGTCGCGACGGCCGGCTCGGCGAACAGCAAGAGACAGACCCCGAAAGCCGTGCCGAGACCACCCAGAGTTCGCCATCGGCGCTTCGACTCGCCGCCCTTCGTGAGTCTGGTGCCTTCTACCGGGATGGGTGTCTCCATCATCACGGACCTGCGGGTGGCGAGCTGGGTTCAGGCCTGGGAGAACGAGCTCGCTCGGAGCCACTGCCGGAGCTCGAGGGGAACCCCGTCCGCTCGGAGCGAACCGGTGCGGGGGGAGGCTCTTCGCCGGTGAGAAGACGGTGCTGCTCGCGCTGCCACTCGGGCTTCACCTCGTTAAGCCAGATCCTGAGGCCTTCGGGATCGTATGCCCCGCCGGGTGAGCGGATGTCGCGATGCTCCGGTCCCTGCCGAAGGAAGCGAGTGACCTGAATGTAGGCGAGGTCTCGCGCAGCGGGATCAGAGCTGGATAGGGCCACGTACTTCAGGTCCGAAAGAGCGTCGTAGTCCCAGAGGCCGTGCGCGACGATCGCTGCCGCCCGCTGCAGCTCTGGGTCGCTCGCACGCAGATACGGGCGGTACGTTTCGAGCGCCATCGGTCGAAACTGCTTGCCGTAGACCCCTGCGTACCCCGCGTACCGGAAGACGAGCAGATGGAGCGCTCGCTGCACCGGTGTCCGCGCCGTGTCCGCGACCGCCTGCCGGGCGAGCTCGTACGCCGCGTCCTTGTGGAGGTACCAGAAGGCCGCCGCCCAGGCCTGAGCGACGGCTTCCCGGCGGCCGTCCAACGGCGGGTAGAGAGGGAATGCGTCCTCGAGGAGATCGAGCACTCGCTCGGAATCGAGAGTCCCGGCGCGGCCGATGTGGAGGCCCAGGAGCACCTCGTCATCCGGCCAGGTCGAGCTCCTCAGCTCCTGTCGGAAAAGGACGGCCCGCGCCAGGTCGAGATCGTTCGCGGCCGCGCCACGCAGCATGAGTCGATTGGTCTCGCCCTCGCCGCCGGCCAGGTAGTCCTGGGCCGTGGGACGGCGTGGCGTCTCTCCTCCACTCAGCATCTTCCACAGCTGCTCCTCGCTGAGGCTGGCCTTCGCGCTCTCCTCCAGTAGTCGTTGGGCCTGCTCCTCGCTGAGCCCGCGCTCCCGCAGCATCTCCTCGAGCGTCGGCTCGCCCTCCGCTGTGGCGGACGCAAGCAGCGCGAGCCATGCGATCCAAAGGGCGCGGCGACGCTTCATCACCTACTCCGTGAAATCGAGCGTGCCCGAACCGGGACAGGTGTACCCGTCGAGCACGCGTTGGCAGATCTCGCCGATGGACGACACGGGAAAGGGAGCCTCGCAGATCGGGGCCCGTCGCTGCGCGCATTCTGGACCCGCGCGCTCGCCGGTGTCAACGCGGAAGCGTTGCCGCCCCTACCAGCCCCGCAGGTCGACCGCCCAGCTCTCGAGCACCCGCTCGCCGTCGACCACGTGCAGGCGCTCGTGGTAGGCGACGGTCGGGTCGACGTGCGCGGGCCACACGCGCACGAAGTCGCCGACGCGGAGGCGGGTCTCGGGGACGAAGGTCAGGTGCTCGTCGGAGACGAAGAGCACGCGCGCGGCGTCGATCGAGGGGTTCCCGTGGTCCATGCCGAGCGCCTTGAGGCCGCAGTCGGCGACCGCGAAGCCCGGCGAGACGGAGATCACGCGCGCGAGGATGCACAGGGCCTGCCGGAACGGGAGGTCGAGCTTCGCGTAGGCGGTGTCCATCAGGGCGTAGGAGCCGGCCTGGATCTCCGTCGCGACGGGGTTCAGGTCGAAGGACCCCGTGCCGCCGGCCGAGACGATCTCACCGCCGACCCGGGCGTGCGCGGCGCGCAGGCGCTGCATCGATTCCGAGACGAGCGCGGCGCGCTTCGCGCGCTCGGGGACGCCCACCGCGTGGCCCTCGTAGCCCATGACACCGCGCACCGCGAGGCCGGCCGCGCGCGCGAGCTTCGCGATCCACCCCGCGGCCTCGGGCGCGCAGCCGCAGCGCGGGAGGCCCACGTTCACGTCGACGAGCACCTCGGCGACGCCCCCGGCGGCGGCCGCGGCGACCGTCTCGGCGGAGTCGACCGCGACCGTGACGCGCGCGTCGAGCGCGCCGAGCCGGCGCGCGTCGAGGACCTCGTTCGCGAGCAGCAGGTCGTCGCCGAGCCCTGCCCTGGCCAGGCCCTCCAGCTCGCGGATCGTGGCGCAGGTGAAGGCCGTGTGCCCGAGCGCGGCCTGCCGCGCGGCGAGCGCCGTGCACTTGTGCGCCTTCACGTGCGGCCGGAGCCGGGCACCGGGCAGCGCGGCCGCCATCGCGCGCAGGTTGTGCTCGAGCTCGACCGACTCGATCAGCAGCGCCGGCGTCGCGAGATCGTGGACCCGCACCGCCCGCGCCTCAGCGGCGACGTCGCTCACCGAGCCCGGCTCCGGCGCATCCGCCTAGACGTGGGTGAGCCAGCGTTCGTACTTGCGCTCGCGCCCGGCCACCACGTCGAAGAACGCCGCCTGGAGCGCCTTCGTGACGGGGCCGCGGGCGCCGTCGCCGATCGTGCGGCGGTCCAGCTCGCGGACGGGTGTGACCTCGGCGGCGGTGCCGGTCAGGAAGACCTCGTCGGCGATGTAGAGCTCGTCGCGGGTGATGGCCGCCTCCTGGACCGGGATCCCCTTGTCGCCCGCGATTTCGATCACGCTGGCGCGCGTGATTCCCGCGAGCACCGTGTGCAGGGGCGGCGTGCGCAGCACGCCGCCGGAGACCAGGAAGATGTTCTCTCCGCTCGCCTCGGCCACCAGGCCGTGCGCGTCGAGCAGGATCGCCTCATCGTAGCCGTCGAGCAGCGCCTCGCGCTTGGCGAGGATCGAGTTCACGTAGTCGCCGCAGGTCTTGCCCTTGGTCATCTTCGCGTTCACGAAGTGGCGGCTCAGGCTCGACACCTTGGCGCGGATGCCGCGCTCCTGGCCCTCTTCGCCGAGGTACTTGCCCCAGGCCCAGGCGACCACGGCGACGCGGATCGGGTTGCCCCCCGGGTTGAGTCCCATCTCGCCGTCTCCGATGAAGACGAGCGGACGGAGGTAGCCCTCCGCGAGCCGGTTGCGGCGCAGCGTCTCGAGGCAGACCTCCTCGATCTCGCGCGGCGCGAAGGGGATCTCCATCAGGTTGATGTGCGCCGAGTCGAAGAGGCGGCGCACGTGGTCGCCGAGGCGGAAGACGGCCGAGCGGCCGTCGGCCGTCCGGTAGCAGCGGATGCCCTCGAAGACCCCGAGCCCGTAGTGGAGCGTGTGCGTGAGGATGTGGACGCGCGCCGCGTCCCAGGCGACGAACTCGCCGTCGAGCCAGATCTGCTCGCCGCTGACCCGCTTCGATGCGGTCACTGGCTCCCTCCGCCGGCGCTCACCGGCGCAGCAGCCGCGCGATGAGCCCTTTCTCCTTTTCGCGCCGCATGTTGATCAAGCGGAGCTCCCGGAGCGCTTCGACGCACTCGGGCTGGATCTGCACGGCGCGGGTGAACATCTTCACCGCGACGTCGGAGCGGCCGATCGCCTGGCACACGCGACCCAGGAAGAGGTAGGGCTTCTCGTGGTCGCGTGCCAGCTTCATGCCGTGCTTGATGTGGCGGATCGCCTCCTCCGCCCGCTTCCGATCCTCGGGGTGGCAGCAGTGGAGCGCCCAGCCGAGGTGGGCGTGGTACTCGCCCTCGTCCGGATGGAGCTCGCTGGCCTCCCGGAAGCAGCGCAGGGCGAGGTCGTAGGCCCGCTGGCGCAGCGCCACCTGGCCCTTCTGGAAGCAGAGCTCGGCCTCGACCGCGCGCCGCCCCTCGTCGCGCTCCTCCGCCTCGCGGCCCGCGCGGCGGCGCGCGAGCAGGTACTCCTGGCGGCGCCGCGGGTCGCCGAGCTGCTCGAAGGCCACCTCCACGCGCTGGAACACCTGCTCCGCGAGCTCGCGCACCGCGCCGCTCGACGCCCCGACCCGGTCGGGGTGCGTCCGTTCCGAGAGCCGTTCGTACGCGGCGCGGATCTCGTTCTCGGAGGCGTTCTCGGCGAGCCCGAGGATCTCGAAGGGACCCCGGTCAGAGGTCGCCGCCGCGAGCTCGGCGAGCTCGGCGCGCACGCGCTCCTCCCGCTCGCCGAGCGGCTGGGGGGGCGCGAAAGCCTCCCGCGGCGCCCGCGGCTCCCGGACCGGTGGCGTCGCGCCCGCCGTCGCACCGCGGACCCGCACCGTCAGGAAGCCCGTGGCGAGGAACGCATAGAGACAGCGGCGTCGGTCCGGGTCCGCGTCGAGCGCGCGGCCGACCGGCGCTCCGTCGAGCCCCTCGACCCAGTCGCGCAGCTCCGGCTCGAGCTCCACCTCCTGGAAGCGGTAGAAGGGGCTCTGCGTGCGCGCGAGCACGCGCTCGGCGCGGCGCTCGAGCGTCGCGTCGATGAGCTCGATTCGAACGCGCGTGCGGACCCCGTGCAGGATCAGGTTCGCCGTGCTCCGCACGCCCGCGAGCCCGTTCGCCTTGTGAAGCCGGCTGTCGCGCTCGAAGCGGAACTCGCCCGTCTCCCAGGCGAAGAGCTCGAGGAGCTTCTCCTCGGCCTGCTCCGCGAGCGCCTGCGAGACTTCGGCCTCCGAGAGGGCCGCCATCGCGACCAGGATCTCGCCCTGAAGGCGCCCCTCCGCCATCTGGCGCCGCGACTCCGCGAGGACCTCGCCGCCGATGCGGCCGCTGCGGACGAGGAGGTTGCCGAGACACTCGCTCACCAGGTTGGAGCGCACCGCCGAGGGTTGGCCGCCGCGCAGCTGCACCCACTTGCACTTGCGCCCGTCGACGAGGTGCAGCACGCCGTCTGCGCGCAGGCCGTGGAGGTGGTGCAGCAGGAACGGAAACGGCATGCGCTCGAGGGAGCCGGCGACGCCCTCGGCGGTCTCGCCCGAGCTCGGCTCGGCGGCCGGCACCTGCCCCGCCTTGGCGAGGGCTTCGTCCACCACCGCGAGGAGCTTCCGCAGCGGGACCGGCTTCGTCAGCACGGCGGCCGCGTCGAGCTCCGCGGCCCGGCAGGCCTCCTCGGCGAGCGGCGGCCGGTCGCAGAGCAGCACCACCGGGAGCCGCCCGGTCGGATGCGGGAGCTCGCGGATGGCCTCGAGCGGGGCGAGCGCCGACCCCTGGGAGAGATCCACGGAGAGGATCAGGAGGTCGGGCGGGTCCTCGGGGGCGAGGGCCAGGGCCCGGATGGATTCCGCGGCTTCCACCACGCGCAGGCCGTGCTGGCGGAGGGCACGGGTCAAGAGCTGGCAAAGGATCGGATCGCTCTCGATGCACAGGACGGTGGCGGTCACGGAGCCCCTCGCGGGTGTATCGTCCGGGCGCCCCCCTGGTCTTGATGGGAAAAAGCCCCGGTTCGAGGGGTCTCCGCTCGCCTGCGGCTCGCTGCGGGCCGAGCTCCACAGGAGCTCCGGGGCCCCTGCGGGCGCTTGCTTTGGGCTCGGCTCGGCTCCGCCTCGCTGCGCGGCCGCTCCGCGGCCTTGCCTTCGCGGGGGGGGCCGCACTCCGCTCGGCTCCTTGGACTTGCGTCAGCGTTCGAGTTTTCGCGCCAGCAGCTCCCGGACCGGGCCGGGGCTCGCCTTGCCGCCCGTGCGGCGCATCACCTGGCCCATCAGGAAATGGAGCACCCGCGTCTCGCCCGCCCGGTAGCGCGCCACCTGCTCAGCGCATTCCGCGAGCACCGCCGCGACGGCCGCCTCGAGCTCGCCCGAGTCCGAGACGGCCTCCAAGCCTCGCTCGCGTACCAGCACCTCGGGATCGCCGCCTCGCTCGACCAGCATCGGAAGGATCTCGCGCGCGCTCTGCGCCGTCACGCGTCCGGCGTCGAGCAGGCCGAGCAGCGCCGCCGCGCCTTCCGGCGTGAGCGCCGAGCCCTCGAGCTCGAGGCCGCGCTCGGCCAGCGCCTGGCGCAGGTCGCGGAGCAGCCACTTCGCGACCGTGCGCGGCGACGCGTGGCGGGAGGCAACCGCCTCGAAGAAGTCGGCCAGGGCACGGCTCTCGGCCAGCAGGCTCGCCTCGCGCGCCGCGAGCCCGTACTGCGTCTCGAAGCGCGCGCGCCGGCTCGGGGCCAGCTCGGGCAGCCCGGCGCGGATGCGCTCGATCTGCTCGGCCTCGATGCGCAGCGGCAGGAGGTCGGGGTCGGGGAAGTAGCGATAGTCGTCGGCGTTCTCCTTCACGCGCAGCACGCGCGTGCGCTTGGTATCGGGGTCGTAGGCCAGGGTCGCCTGCTCTACCGCCTCGCCGCGGCCGAGGATCGCCGCCTGGCGCACCACCTCCGCCTCGAGCGCCGCCTCGACGAAGCGGAAGGAGTTCAGGTTCTTGAGCTCGGTGCGCGTCCCGAGCCGGGTCGCGCCGGGCCGGCGCAACGAGACGTTCGCGTCGCAGCGGAAATGCCCCTTCTCGAGGTCCGCGTCCGAGACGTCGACGTAGCGGAGCAGCGAGCGCAGCGCGCGCAGGTAGCATGCGGCCTCGGCGGGCGAGCGCAGATCGGGCTCGGAGACGACCTCGAGCAGCGGCACGCCGGCGCGGTTCAAGTCGACGTGCGTCCCTCCGCCGGCGATCGCGTCGTCGTGGATCGACTTGCCGGCGTCCTCCTCCATGTGGATGCGGGTGAGGCCGACCCGGCGCGTGAACAGCTCGCCGTCCGGGCCCTCGATCGGGACTTCGAGCCAGCCGCCCGTGGCGAGCGGCGCCTCGTACTGCGAGATCTGGTAGCCCTTCGGGAGGTCCGGGTAGAAGTAGTTCTTGCGCGCAAAGACCGAGCGCTCGTGCACCCGGCAGCCGGTGGCGAGCGCCGCGCGGATCGCGAGCTCGACGGCCCTCCCGTTCAGGACCGGGAGCACCCCCGGCAGCGCCAGGCAGATCGGATGCACGCCGTGGTTCGGCTGCGCGCCGTAACGGACGGGCGCCGGGCTGAAGAGCTTCGAGTGCGTGCGCAGCTGCACGTGCACCTCGAGCCCGATCACGACCTCGAAGCCCGCGTCGCTCATGCGGGGGCCCGCACTCCGCTCGCCGGTCCGGCAGGGGCCTGCCTTCGCTCGCCTGCGGCTCGCTGCGCGCTTCGCTTGCGCTCGCTGCGCGCTTCGCTTGCGGTCATGCGGCCTCCGGCGGGCGGAGGCATGCGCCGCGGCGCTCGAACGCGTCGGCCACGCGCAGGAGCAGCGCCTCCTCGAGCGGCGGCGCGAGCAGCTGGAGGCCCACCGGGAGCCCGCCGGCCAGGCCGCAAGGAAGCGAGAGCCCGGGAATCCCGGCCAGGTTGGCCGAGACGGTGTAGACGTCCGAGAGGTACATGCGCAGCGGGTCCGCGGTGCGCGCGCCGAGCGGGAACGCGGTCTCGGGGGCCGTCGGCGTCGCGATCAGGTCGCAGGCGCGGAAGGCGGCCTCGAAATCGCGGCGCAAGAGCGTCCGCACCTGCTGCGCCTTGCGGTAGTAGGCGTCGTAGTAGCCCGCCGAGAGCACGTAGGTGCCGAGCAGGATGCGGCGCTTGACCTCGCGCCCAAAGCCCTCGGAGCGCGTCGCCCGGTACATCTCGCCGAGGCTGCGGGCGCCCAGCGCGCGGTGGCCGTAGCGCACGCCGTCGTAGCGGGCGAGGTTGCTCGAGGCTTCGGCCGTCGCGATCAGGTAGTAGGTGGCGATCGCGTAGGGCGTGTGCGGCAGCGAGACCTCGCGCGTTTTCGCGCCCGCGCGCTCGAGCGAGGCGATCGCCTCGCGCACGCACCCGAGCACCCCGGGGTCGACACCCTCCGCGACGAAGTACTCGCGCGGGATCCCCACGACGAGCCCCGAAACGTCGCCGGAGAGGGCCCGCAGGAGCTCGGGTGCGGGCTCCGGGATCGAGGTCGAGTCGCGCGGGTCGTGGCCCGAGATCGCCTCGAGCACGAGCGCCGCGTCGGAGGCGGAGCGCGCGAGCACGCCGATCTGGTCGAGCGACGACGCGAAGGCCACCAGGCCCGAGCGCGACACCCGCCCATAGGTCGGCTTGATCCCGACGACGCCGCACAGGGCCGCCGGCAGCCGGATCGATCCGCCGGTGTCGCTCCCGAGCGCGGCCGGCACGATCCCGGCGGCGACGGCGGCGGCCGAGCCGCCGGAGGAGCCGCCCGGCGTGCGCGTCGGGTCCCAGGGGTTGCGCGCCGGGCCGGCCGCCGAGTGCTCCGTGGAGGAGCCCATCGCGAACTCGTCCATGTTGGTCGAGCCGACGACCACGGCCCCGGCCGCGCGCAGCCTCTCCACCGCCGTCGCCGTGAAGGGCGAGACGTAGCCGGCGAGGATCCGGGACGCGCAGGTGGTGGGCTCGCCGGCAAGGACCATGTTGTCCTTGATCGCGACCGGGATCCCGTCCAGCGGCGAGCGGCGTAGGCCTTGGCGCAGGCGCGCGTCGGACTCGCGCGCGTCGGCGAGGGCACCCTCCGCGCGCAGGTGGACGAAGGCGTTCAGCCGCTCGCGCTCCGCCTCGGCGCGGGCGAGACTCGCCCGGGCGAGCCCCTCCGCGCTCGCGCGACCCGCGAGAAGCGCGTCGGCGAGCTCGCAGATCCCGGCGGAAGGCGAAGCGGACACCCGCTATCCCTCCTCCTCGCCCTCGATCACCTTGGGGACGACGAAGGCGAAGCCCTCCCGCTCGGGCGCGTTCGCGAGCGCGAGCTCCGGGTCGAGCGCGGGCTCCGGGACGTCGTCGCGCAGGGGTGTGGCGAGCTCGATCGGGTGCGAGGTGGGGGGGACGTCGCTCGTGTCGAGGCCGGCGAGCTGCTCCGCGTAGGCGAGGATGGCCTGGAGCTCCGAGGCGAGCCGCTCCGCCTCGCTGTCCGTGACCGAGAGCCGCGCCAGGTCGGCGATCCGCTCGACGTCCCCGCGCGTGAAGGTCCGATGGGGAGGCACGGCCCGAGGCTAGCAGGCCGACTCGAGAGTCGGCCGGCCGGCGACGCGGCGGGCGCGCGGATTTGGTAGGCTCCGCGCTCCCGCATGGATGCACTCCCGCCGCCCTTCTCCGAGCTCCCGCCGACCGTCCAGCAGGGCATTCGCGACCTCGGGTGGAAGACGCCGACGCCCGTCCAGGAACGGGTGATCGGGCCGATGCTCGCGGGTCGCGACCTGATCGTGCAGGCGCACACGGGGAGCGGGAAGACCGGCGCCTTCGGACTCCCGATCGCGGCCGCGCTCGACCCGCAGCTCGCCGCCTGCCAGGCGCTCGTGCTCGAGCCCACCCGCGAGCTCGCGAACCAGGTCGCGGAGGAGCTCGCGATTCTCGGCCGACCGAGCGGGCTGCGCTGCCTCCCGATCTACGGCGGCGTCGGCTATGCGCGGCAGATCGAGGGCATCGAGCTCGGCGCCCACGTGATCGTCGGCACGCCCGGGCGCATCCTCGACCATCTCGGGGCGCGCAGGCTGCCGCTCGACCAGGTGCGCATCCTCGTCTTCGACGAGGCCGACGAGCTGCTCTCGCTCGGCTTCTGGCCGGACATGAAGGAGATCAAGACCTACCTCCCGGCCAACCGCCAGTCGTGCCTCTTCTCCGCGACGATCCCGGAGCGGGTGCAGTCGCTCTCGCGGGTCTTCCTGCGCGACCCCGAGTTCGTGACGCTCTCCGAGGGACAGGTCGCGCCGGCCGAGATCGAGCACTTCTTCGTGGTGACGACCGCGCAGGAGAAGGACGCGAACCTGCTCCGCGTCCTGGAGTACGAGGACCCCGACAGCGCGATCGTGTTCTGCAACACGAAGAGCGACGTCCGCTACGTGACGGCCTACCTCCAGCGCCACGGCTGGGACGCGGACCAGATCTCCGGCGACCTGACCCAGGTCGCGCGCGAGCAGGCGATGGCGAGCATCAAGGCCGGCAAGCTCCGCATCCTCGTCGCCACCGACGTCGCGGCCCGCGGCATCGACATCAGCGACCTCGGGCTCGTGATCGGCTACTCGGCGCCGGAGTCGCCCGAGGTGTACGTGCACCGCACCGGGCGCACCGGGCGCGCCGGCAAGGCCGGCCTCGCCGTGTCGCTGGTCTCGGGCCTCGACATCGGGAACTTCCGCTACCTCCAGCAGGTCAACAAGATCGCGATCCGCGAGCGCAAGCTCCCGACCGACGCGCAGATCGCGGAGCGGCTGCGCGAGCGGCTCGAGGTGAAGATCGAGCAGGAGGTGCGCGCGCTTCCCGAGCGCGAGCGACGCGCCCGGATCGAGCGCTTCCTGCCCGTGGTGGGGCAGCTCGCGGAGAACGAGGAGGGTCGCCGCGACCTCGCCGCGATCTGCGCCGCCTACCTGGCCGAGCACCGGCCGGTGACCGAGGTGAGCCTGCCCGCCGCGACCCGGGCCGCCGACCCGGAGGCGGCGGCTGCGCCGGCGCGGTCGAGCGCGGATCGTCCCGAGGGGGGGCGCCGGCGCCGCCCGCGACGGCGCTCGCGTTAGTCCGATGAGCTTCGCTCGCCTCCGGCTCGCTGCGCGGAGGCCGACTCACGAGTCGGCCTCCTTGCCAGCGCCGGGCTGCATGCCTCACCGGGGTGTGTAGCCGCGGTGCGGATCGCGGTGTTCTGCGGGTCGAGCCAGCGCGCGCCGGCCGACTGCCTGGCGGCCGCGCGGGTGGTGGGCGGCGAGATCGCCCGGCGCGGCCACGTGCTGATCTACGGCGGTGGGCGCACGGGGCTCATGGGCGCGCTCGCCGACGCCGCGCTGGCGGCGGGCGGGATCGTGCACGGCGTGATCCTGCGCGAGTTCATCGAGCGGGACGTGCACCACCGGGGCCTCGCGGAGCTCACCAGCGTCGACGACATGCGCGCGCGCAAGGCCGGCCTCGACGCCCGCGCGGAGGCCTTCGTCGCGCTGCCGGGCGGCCTCGGCACGCTGGAGGAGCTGACCGAGATCCTCTCCTTCCGCAAGCTCGACCTCCACCACCGGCCGATCGTGGCGCTCTGCCTGCGCGGCTTCTTCGACGGCCTCGTGGCGCAGATCGAGCGCGGCATCGCCGAAGGCCTCGACGCCGAGGCGGTCCGCGCCTACCTGCACACGACGACCGACCCGGCCGCGGTCGTGCGCCTGTGCGAGGGGACGGCCCGGCCCTGAGACGGTGCCAGGGTTCTCAGGGGCGGGCCCGCCCGAGGGGGGCGGCGGGAGAATCCGGGTCCAAGACATTACACGAATTGATCTTGAATATAAGATTCTGTAATATCGGAGGCGTGCAGCCCACCGCCCGGAGCCTGATCCTCGATCTGCTCGGCACCCTCGGCCCTCGCTCGGCCCCGGTCCGGGCCCTGGTCTGTGCAGGACGCACGCTCGGCGTCGCCGAGAATGGCGTCCGGGTGGCGCTGGCGCGTCTCGTCGCAGAGGGGCTCGCGGAGAGCGACGCGCGCGGGCGCTACCGGCTCGGCCCCTCCGCCGCGAGCGTTGCCGACTCGATCCGCTCCTGGCGGCGCCTCGAGGAGGCCCACCGGCCCTGGTCCGGCGCCTGGGTCGGAGCGCACCTCGCGGGCCTCGCCCGGGCCTCCGCGCCGGTCCGTCGGCGGAGAGCGCGGGCCCTGCGATTCCTCGGCTTCCGGCCCCTCACGCCCGGTCTCGAGGTCCGGCCCGACAACCTCGCGGGCGGCGTCGGCGCGGTGCGCGCGCGGCTGCGTGGGCTCGGCCTCGACCCCGAGGCACTCGTCTACTCGCTGGACGGGCTGGACGCCGGCGACGACCGGCGCGCGCGGGGGTCGTGGGACGTCCGGGCGCTGGTGGCGGGCTACCGCGCCACCCGGGCGCGGCTCGAGGCGAGCGCCGCGCGCCTCGAGGATCTCCCGCGCGAGGAGGCGATGGCCGAGTCCTTCCTGATCGGCGGCGACGCGATCCGCCAGCTCGTGCTCGACCCTCTGCTCCCCGAGCCGATCCTCGACGCCCGCGAGCGGCGGGCGCTCGTCGACGCGATGCGGAGCTACGACCGGCTCGGCCGCCGGATGTGGTCCGGCTGGCTCCTGGGCGAGGCGACGGAACCCGAGACCTGTCCCGCCGGCGTGCAGGGGCTGGCGGCGGCGGGCAGCGTGCTGCGGAGTGCAGGAGGGGCGTAGATGGCGACGGTGAAGAGCTGGAAGGAGGCGCTCGCCCCCGCGGAGATCGCCGCGCTGCTCGAGACGAACAACTGGCGCGGGTTCCTCTCGATCGGGCTCGACTGGGGGCTCGTCTTCGCCGCGATGGCGCTCGTCGCCGTCCGGCCGAACGTCTTGTCGATCCTGCTGGCGCTGGCGGTGATCGGCGCGCGCCAGCTCGGCTTCGCCGTGCTGATGCACGAGGCGGCGCACCGTACGCTCTTCGCGAACCGCAGGCTCAACGACTGGGCGGGGAACTGGCTGTGCGCCTACCCGGTGTGGAGCGACCTCCACCCCTACCGCCCCTACCACCTGAAGCACCACGCGAAGAACTGGACGAAGGAGGACCCCGACCTCGATCTCGCCACCAAGTTCCCGGTCACCCCGGCGAGCATGCGCCGGAAGGTCTGGCGCGACCTCTCGGGCCAGGTGGGCGGGAAGCGCGTCCGGGCGATCCTGCGGCGCGATCTCCGGGGCCTCGTCGGGAAGACGGCCCGCACCCTCTCGTTCGGGAAGGCCGCCGACAGCGGGAGCCCCGGTTGGAAGAACCTCCGCGGCGTCGTCATCACGAACGCGATCCTGCTCGGGGGCCTCGCCGCGGTCGGCCACCCGGAGCTCTACCTCCTGTGGGTGGTGGCCTGGTTCACGACGAACAGCCTCGTGACGCGCATCCGCTCGATCGCGGAGCACAGCATGGTCACGGACCCGTCCGACGACCTCGTCAATACGCGCACCACGCTGGCGAGCTGGTGGGAGCGCCTCTTCGTCGCGCCCAACCGGGTGAACTACCACCTCGAGCACCACCTGTGGATGACGGTCCCCTTCTACAACCTGCCGCGCCTGCACCGCCTGCTCGGCGAGCGCGGCGTGCTCGGCGGCGCCCTCGTCGAGCGGGGCTACGTCTCGCTGCTGCGCAAGGCGAGCTCGAAGCCCGCCGCCGCGTAGCGCGCGGTACCGAGCCGGAGCGAGCGGGTGGCGACGTCGGCGAGGCCGAACGCGTCGCCGGGCGCCGGGCGACCCTGTTCGCGGAGCGCCTTTCCCAGCTCGTCGCGGGCGGTGGGCGAGCCGCCCACCGCCAGCCAGCCCTCGGCGGGGCGCAGGACGCGCCGCCGGCCCGGGCCGATCTCGATCCCCGCGACCTCGCCGGCCGCGTCGGCGAAGAGCAGCGCAGCGGGCCGCTCGCCGGGGCGGCCCGCGCACCAGTCGAGGCAGGCCTCGAGCGTGGCGAAGCGCTGGAGGCAGTCCTGCGCGAGCGGGGCCGCCGGCAAGGCCGCGCAGCGGCCGCGCCGCGAGCCGAAGGCGAGCGGAGTCCGATCAGGCCTGACGACCGCGACGGCGAGGCCGGCCTCGTTCACGCCGAGCAGGGCGTGCGCCAGCCAGGGCCGCGTGAGCTCGACGGAGCGGAAGCCGCCCTCGGGCCCGCTCCTGCGCACGATCCACTCGCCCGGGAGCGCGCGAGCGACGAACGCGCCGGACCCCGAGAGCTCGCCGCCCGCCGCGACGGCGATCTCCTCCACGGCGGCGCCCTCGCCCTCGCGCTCGAGGCACGCGGTGAGCCACGCCCAGGGAACGCCGGCGGCGCTGGAGAGGCCCGCCAGGGTCTCCGCCTGGCGCGGGAAGTGGCGCAGGAGGTCGCGGCGCAGCGCGACCCCCGGTCCGCCGAGACCCCCGAGGCGAAGCCGCAGGCGTGCGCCGAGGCCGAGACGGCTGAAGCGCTCCCGCAGCGCGGCGCCGCAGGCCCGGCCCTGGTCGCGGCCCAGATCCCGCGGCGATCCCTCGCACTCGACCGTGCGGATCACCCGCGCTCCCGCGCCTCGGGAGTCTTCAGCCCTTCGTTGAGCGAGCCCGTGCGGTAGCCCTCGAGGTCGAGCGACACCCAGCGGAAGCCGAGCGGCTTGAGCTCGGCCACGATCTTCGCCGCCATGGCCGGATCGAGCGCCCGCGCGAGCTCCGCGGGGTCCACCTCGACGCGCGCGAGCGGCCCGTGGTGGCGCAGGCGCACCTGGCGGAATCCGAGGGCGCGCAGCCGCTCCTCGCCCGCCTCCACCTGGCGCAGCCGCTCGGGGGTGACCGCCGTCCCGTACGGGAGGCGCGACGAGAGGCACGCCGACGCCGGGAGGTCGGCCGTCGGAAGCCCGGCCTCGCGCGAGAGCGTGCGGATCTCGTCCTTGCCGAGCTCGGCGCCGAGGAACGGCGAGAGCACGCCCTGCTCTCCGGCGGCGCGGTGTCCGGGCCGGAAGTCGTGCGTGTCGTCGCGGTTCACCCCGTAGGCGACAGCGTCGAAGCCGAGCTCCTCCCGCAGGCGGCCCAGCACCTGGAAGAGCTCGCTCTTGCAGTGGTAGCAGCGGTCCGGCGCGTTGGCGCGGTAGGCCTCACTCTCCATCTCGGCCGTCGCGACGAAGCGATGGGGGATCCCGAACTCGCGCGCGATCCGCTCGGCCATCTCCCGGTGGCTGCGCGGATAGGAGGGCGACTCCGCCGTCACGGCCAGCGCGGCGTCGCCGAGCTGGCGATGCGCCGCGAACGCGAGGTAGCTCGAGTCGACGCCCCCCGAGAAGGCCACGATCACCCGGCCGGCGCGTCGCAGCTCGTCCTCGAGCCGGTCCTGCTTGCGCCGGAGCGCCTCGGGGAGCGGGGGCATGGGTCCAAAGTACGAGGGCCCCGAGGGCCGGTCAAGCCGACGGGGGGGAGCGGCCGACCTTCTGGGGGAGCGTGTGTTCTGGGGCAGCGCGGCTGGGTGGGCGGTGCAGCCCGTCCTATGCTCGGACGATGGGGGAGGAAGGGGGAATGGACAAGCTCCGGGTCGGTCTGATCTTCGGCGGGCGCTCGGTCGAGCACGAGGTCTCGGTCGCGTCGGCGACCTCGATCCAGCGCGCCCTCGACCCGGACCGCTACGAGGTGACCCTCGTCGCGATCGACCACGACGGCCGCTGGCACCGCGGAAGCCCGCAGCTTCCGCCCGAGGCCAGCGTGCGCGGCGAGCTCGTGAACCTCCCCGCGGCGCCCGGGAGCCACACGCTCGTGCCGGCGGCCCGCGGCCCGCTCGTGCCGGCGAGCGATCTCGACGTGATCATCCCGATCGTGCACGGCCGGGGCGGCGAGGACGGCTCGCTCCAGGGCCTGCTCGAGCTCGCAGACCTCCCCTACGTCGGCTCCGGCGTGCTCGGCTCCGCGCTCCAGATGGACAAGGAAGTGGCCAAGCGCCTGCTGCGCGCCGGTGGCGTTCCGGTCACGCCCTGGGCCGTGGTGCGCGAGGCGGAGCTGCGCAACGCCGCCGGCGCCGCCGCCCGGCGCGTGCTACGGGAGATCCCCACGCCGCTCTTCGTGAAGCCCGCGAACCAGGGCTCCTCGGTCGGCATCTCCAGGGTGAGCGATCCCGGCGAGCTCGAGGCCGCGCTCGCCTTCGCCGCGCGCTACGACACGAAGATCCTGGTCGAGCCCGCGATCGACGCCCGCGAGATCGAGGTGGCACTGCTCGGCAACGAAAGGCTCGAGGCCTCCGTGCCCGGCGAGATCCGCACCCGCCGCGAGTTCTACGACTACGAGGCGAAGTACGTCGACGAGGACACGGAGCTCTGCGTCCCGGCGGAGCTCGACGACGTGCAGACGCGCGCCGTGCAGCAGCTCGCGATCCGGGCCGGCGAGGCCCTGGAGTGCGAGGGCCTGGGACGGGTGGACTTCCTCATGGAACGCACGACGGGGGCCTTCCTGGTGAACGAGGTGAACAGCCTGCCGGGCTTCACCGAGTCGTCGATGTTCCCGAGGCTCTGGGAGGCCAGCGGCCTGCCCTACCCCGCGCTCCTGGACCGCCTGATCGAGCTCGCCCGGGACCGCCACCGCGTGCGCAGCCGCCTGGAGACCGTCTACCGGCGCCCCGAGCGCTGAACTGCGGGGACGGTGTTCAGATCTTTCGAATTTTCAGATTCTCCTTCACCACGAGCGCCTCCTGGGGCTCTCTCGGGAGAATCTGAAAATTCGAAAGATCTGAACACCGTCCCCCGCGCGTCCCCGCGCGCGCCGCGTCAGCGCACCACGTAGCCGAGCGCGCGGAGCTGGTTCAGGCGCAGCTCGTCGAGCTCGACCTCCCCGGGCGCCTTGCCCCAGGGAATCGCCGCGCCCGCGACGTGGCTCTTCGCGACCTCCGTCAAGCGGTCGCGGTCCGCGGCGCGCTCGCCCGCGAGGTTCGTGGTCTCGCGGGGGTCCGCGGCGAGGTCGTAGAGCTCGACCTGGCCGGGCTTCCTCGCGGGCCAGACCAGGCGCAGCGATCCCTCCGTCACCGAGACGAGCGGGTCCGACTCCTCCTTGGACTTGCCCCAGCGCCGGTCGAGATGCGCGAAGATGGGCCGCGCGCTCCCGCGGTCCGACTCACCGCGAGCGGCGGCCAGGATCGCGGGCACGAGCGACGTGCCGTCGACACCCGGGAGCGGCGGCAGGCCGACCAGCTCGAGGACCGTCGGCCAGATGTCGACGTTGGAGGCCGGCGCGTCGACGCGGATCCCCCGAGGCAGCCGGAAGGGAAGCCCGATCACGAGCGGGACGTGCATCACCTCCTGATAGAGGTTGCGAGCGTGGCCCTCGAAGCCGTGCTCCAGGAAGGCCTCGCCGTGGTCCGACGCGATGACGACGAGGGTCCTCTGCAGGCCCCCCACCTCGTCGAGCTTGCCGAGGACCGCGCCGATCAGGCGGTCGCTCCAGTTGACCGACTGGTCGTACAGGTCGGAGTATCCGGTTCCGAAGCGCTCCGCCTTGTCGTCGTACACGTACTGGTGGAGGTCCATGAAGTGGAGGTAGAGGAAGAAGCGGCCGCTGCCGTAGCTCTCGAGGAACTCGAAGGCCGACGTGGTGACGTCCTCGTCGTTGCCCTGCACGGCCGCGGTGGACGGGTTGCCGCGCTGGAGGCGCGCGCGCTCGCGGCCGGGGCGTGGGTTCACGTAGAACTCGAAGCCCTGGTCGAGGCCGAAGTTCGGCGCGACCCAGCCGTTGCGCCAGATCCCGGCGGTGCGCCAGCCCGCATCGCGGAATCGCTCCGCGGGCAGGACCGCCTCGGCCGGCAGCACGTCGTTGTAGCGGACGATGCCGTTGTTCATCGGAAAGGTCGCGGTCCACAGCGACGCCATCGAGGTCTTGGTCCAGCTCGACTGCGCGAGCACCCGCGTGAAGGCGACGCCGCGCTCGGCGAGCGCGTCGAGGTTCGGCGTGGTCGGCCGCTGGTAGCCGTAGAGCCCGAGCCGGTCGGCGCGCAGCGTGTCGACGAGGATGAAGAGCACGGAGAGGTCGTCGCGGTTGCGGAGCGTCGCGATCTTCTCGACGCCGCCCTCGGGCCGCGAGGGGAAGCGGATCTCGAACTGGGTAGCGATCGCGACGAGCACCAGCACACCGGCCCCGGTGAAGTAGGGCCACGGGGAGTCGAGGAACCGGCGTAGCATCAGCGCGTTCGCACCTCCAGCGCAGTCGCCAGAGGGTATCAGCGGGAGGCCGCGCGACCAATGCGGGCGGAGGCGCCGGAACTCGCGTCGGGCGCGCCTCGGCGCCCGGGCCTTTCCGGGCCCCGTCTGGGGTCACGCTCCTAGCGCACGCGCCGGTGGCCGAGCAGCAGGAGGCCCGCGATCCCGGAGCCGAGCAGGACGAGCAGACCCGGCTCGGGGATGAAGTGCACGAGCAGCTCGCCGAGGATCCCCACCTTGACGCTGCTGCCGAGGGTCAGGTTGGTCCGCACCTGGTTCGGGGTTACGATCTGGAGCACGCCGCTCGGCTGCGCCGTGCTGGTCGTGCCCGACCCCGGCCCGTGCGCGAAGCCCATCCGCGTCACGTTGTGGAAGGCCGCCGTACCGGTGTTGTCGTCCGTCTGGTCGATCGCCGTCGCGGTGTGGACCGTCCAGGGCGCCGCCTCGAGGGAGATGCGGATCGCCGAATCGCCCCCGACGGTGATGAGGCCGCCGATGCCGACCCCCTTCACGCCGGGGCCGGGGATGCCGAGGCGCTTGCCCTGGAGGCCGAGAAACGGCGTGAGCTGGTTCGGCGTCGCGGTGCTGATCGCGAAGCGCGCGCCGTTGGTCGTCGGCTGCGTGAGCAGCAGCGGCAGGTAGTCCGTGCACACGGTCGAGAGCAGGCAGATCTTCGCGACGCCGGCGAGCGGCAGGATGCCCTGCGTGAGCGCGGAGTTCGACGCGGCGGCTCCCGAGATCGGGGCCAGCGTGCCCGTGCGCAGCGCTCCCTCGACGACGATCGCCGCGATCCCGTTGCCCGCCGTCTCCGGGTCCGTGACGATGTTGGTGGCCGTGCCGGTGACGTTGCCGCGGCTCCCCTTGAGGCGAAGCGTCTGGAGGTGGGCCGGGATGGGACCGCTCGATCCGTTCACGCTCGCGACGCCGCCCCCGGCGATGGGGATGCCCGGCAGCTCCCCCGTGAGGGTGGTGAGCGTGCCCTCCCAGTTGAGCGGGCTGGCCTGTGCAGCGCCCGCCCAGACCAGGCCCGCAGCGACGATCGCGCCGGTGCGCATGGTCACCGCTTCCAGGCCCGACCCGACCGACCGAGACCGCTACTTCTTCATTCGGCTGCGTCCGATCAGGGCGAGTCCGACCACCCCGGTGCCGATCAGGAGGAAGAGCCCCGGCTCCGGGATGAAGTGGATCAGCAGCTCCGTCAAGATCGACACCTTGACGCTGCTGCCGAGGCTCAGGTTCGTGCGCACCTGCGAGGGCGTCACGATCTGCAGCACGCCGCTCGGCCCCGCGGTGCTGGTCGTCCCCGAGCTCGGCGCGTGCGCGAAGCCCATCCGCGTCACGTTGTGGAAGGCGGACGGGCC
>CAZUYC010000074.1:0-25885 GCA_964624475.1 uncultured Spirochaetales bacterium
GAGGTCGAACTCCGCCTCCTCCAGGAGCTCCCGGATGCGGTGGAGGAAGCCGTTGGCGGGCGAGCCATCCACGGCGCGGTGGTCGTACGAGAGGGCGAGGTGCATGATCGGGCGGATCAGGATCGCGTCTTCGCCGCCGAGGTTCCGCACCACGGGGCGCTTCACCAGCTCTCCCATGCGCAGGATTCCGACCTGGGGCTGGTTGATGATCGCGAAGCCGAAGAGGTTCCCCTCGCGTCCGGGGTTCGAGACGGTGAAGGTCCCGCCCTTGAGCTCGTCGGGCGAGAGGCGCTTGGAACGGGCGCGCCGGGCGAGGTCCTCCACGGCCTCGGAAATGCCGGCGAGCGAGAGCCGGTCCGCGTGGCGCACCACGGGCACCACGAGCCCCTTCTCCGTCTCCACGGCGATCCCGACGTGGACGGCCTGTTTCTCGACGATCGCGTCCTCGAGCACCGAGGCGTTGAGCATCGGGTACTCGCGCAGCGCGCGCACGCAGGCGTGCATCACGAAGGGAAGGAACGAGAGGGGGAAGCCGTGGGTGGCGCGGAACTCGTCCTTGTGCGCGTCGCGCACGCGCACGACGCCGCCGAGATCGACCTCGGCGACGGTGCCCACGTGCGGGCTCACGCGCTTCGAGACCACCATGTGCTCGGCCACCAGCCGGCGCAGCGGCGACATCGGGATCACGCGGTCCCCCGGCTGGAGCTGGTACTCGAGATAGGCCGGACGTGCGGGCGCGGCGGCGCCGGCGGCGGAGCGCCGGCCCGCTGCCTTCGCCGGGGCCGCGGCAGCGGCACGGGCGCTGCGTTCGACGTCGGCGCGGGTCACCCGGCCCGAGGGGCCGCTGGCCTCGATCGAGGCGAGGTCGAGACCCTCCTGCCCGGCCATGCGCCGCGCCAGCGGGGTCGCCCGGGGAGGGGCCCCTGGCGCCGCGCGCTCCGGCGCCGCCGGTCCGGGGTCCGGAGCCGCCGCCCCGGGCTCTGGCCGGGCCGCAACGGCGGCCTCGCGCGCCGGCGCGCGGGACGCAGCCCGGGCCTCGCCGGCGGGATCGATCAGCGCGAGCCGAGCTCCCACGGCGACGGTCTCGCCCTCGCGCGCCAGGATCTTCTCGATCACCCCCGCGGCGGGCGACGGGATCTCGGCATCGACCTTGTCGGTGGTGATCTCGACGAGCGGCTGGTCGAGCGCGACGCGATCGCCCTCCTTCACCAGCCAGCGGGAGACGGTTCCCTCGACGACGCTCTCGCCCAGCGCAGGCAGCTCGACCGAAACCGACATACCACTCCCAGCGGGGGCCCGCACTCCGCTCGGCTTCGCCTCGCTGCGCGGCCGCTCCGCGGCCTTGCTACGCGACCGTCTTCTCGACCACCGGCAGCTCGAGCTCGTGCGTTTCCTTGTGGCGTCCGTCGGCGGGGACGCGCTCGAGCTGCACGCGGGCCTGGAGTTTCATCAGGCCGTCGAGCACGGCCTCGGGCCGCGGCGGGCAGCCCGGGATGAAGACGTCGACCGGGATGATCGTGTCGATGCCCTGCACCACCGCGTAGTTGTTGTAGGGGCCGCCGGAGCAGGTGCAGGCCCCGAACGCGATCACCCACTTCGGCTCCGCCATCTGGTCGTAGACCTTCTTCAGCACCGGAGCCTGACGGTGGGTGATCGTCCCTACCACCATCAGGAGATCCGACTGGCGCGGCGAGAAGCGGGGCAGCGCGCAGCCGAAGCGGTCGAGGTCGTAGCGGGGTCCCGCGACGGACATGAACTCCATGCCGCAGCACGCGGTCACGAACGGATACAGGAACATCGAGTACTTGCGGCCCCAGTTGAGGACCGTGTCGACCTTCGTGGTGAGGAAGGAGTCGCCGCCCTGGCGCAGGAACTCGAGCGCGCGCCGGCTATCGGCCTGGGCTCTCGCCTGACGATCCGGAGCCGGCATCGACCCTCCTGGCGAGCTCTTCGAAGCTCGCGACGCTCCGACCGCGCCTTCCCGGAGCGGGGCGTACGGCCTCGGGGACTATAGCCTCTCTGGTAAGCTCGGGCCGCCGTGTCGGACCGCGTGAGGCTCTGGCTCGCCTGGGGGGTGCATCTCTTCACCGCCAGCGGCGCTCTCGTCGGCGCCCTGGCGCTGCTCGCCGTCGGCCGGGGCGACCTCCAGACCGCGGCGATCCTGATGCTCGTCGCGATGGCGATCGACTCGCTGGACGGAGGCCTGGCGCGCGCGGTCGGGGTGGCCCGACTCCTCCCGGGCTTCGACGGCCGCCGCCTCGACGACATGGTCGACTACCTGAACTACGTGGTGGTGCCCTGCGTGTTCCTGGTGGCGGGTGGGCTCGTGCCCCACTGGGCGGCCGCGGCGCCGCCGATCCTGGCGAGCGCCTACGGCTTCTCGCAGGTCGACGCCAAGACCGAGGACGACTTCTTCCTGGGCTTCCCGTCCTATTGGAACGTGATCGCGATCTACGCCTGGCTGCTCGAGGTCCGGCCCGGGCTCACCGCGGCAATCGTCGCGGGCTTCGCCGTGCTGGTCTTCGTGCCCGTGAAGTACGTGTATCCATCGAAGCTGCGCGTGCTCCGGCGCACCACCTACGCGCTCACCGCGACGGCGGCCGCGGCGGTCGCCTGGGCCCTCTTCGAGCCCGTGCGGGCGCGCGCGCTGCGGGTGCCCGAGATCACGCTCCTCTATCCCGCCTGGTACTTCGGCCTCTCGCTCTGGCTCGCGGGGCTGCGGCGCGGCCGTGCCTGAGCCGCGGCCCTCGCCGGCGGCCGAGCTGCGGACCGGCGTGCTGCTCGTGAACCTCGGTACCCCCGACGCGCCGCGCCCCGCCGAGGTGCGCCGCTTCCTGCGCGAGTTCCTGGGCGACCCGCGCGTGCTCGACATGCCGGCGCTCGCGCGCTGGCTGCTCCTCCACCTCGTGATCCTCCCCCTGCGCCCGCGCGCGTCGGCGCGGGCCTACGCGAAGATCTGGACGCCGCGCGGCTCGCCCCTGCGGGTCCACGGCGAGGCGCTCCGCGACGCGGTGGCGAAGGATCTCGGGCCCGAGTACGCCGTCGCCCTCGGCATGCGCTACGGGCGGCCGTCGCTCGGCGAGGCGCTCGCGCGCCTGCTCGAGGCCGACGTGGCGCGCATCCTCGCCCTCCCGCTCTTCCCGCACTTCTCCGAGGCGGCGACCGGCTCGGCCGTAGTGAAGCTCCGCGAGGAGCTCGCCCGCCAGGGCGCCCCGCCGCTGGAGCTGCTCCCGCCCTTCTACGCGGAGCCGCGCTTCGTCGCGGCCGTGGCGCAGGTCGCGCGCCCGCGCCTCGCGGCGTTCCGCGCGGACCACGTGCTCTTCAGCTACCACGGCCTCCCGGAACGCCAGATTCGAGCCGCCGACTCGAGCGGCCGCCACTGTCTGGCGACGGCCCGCTGTTGCGACGCGCTCGTCGCCGCGAACCACCGCTGCTACCGCGCCCACTGCTTCGCCACGACCCGCGCGCTGGCGGCCGCGCTCGGGCTCGCGCCCGAGCGCCACTCGACCTCGTTCCAATCGCGCCTCGGGCGCACGCCGTGGATCCGGCCCTACACGGACGAGCTCCTGCCCGAGCTCGCCCGTCGCGGCGTGCGCCGGCTCGCCGTCCTCTGCCCGTCGTTCGTCGCCGACTGCCTCGAGACGCTCGAGGAGATCGGTCTGCGCGCGCGCGCGCAGTGGCAGGCGTTCGGCGGCGAGGACTTCGAGCTCGTCCCCTCGCTCAACGCCGAGCCCGCCTGGGTGCGCGCCGTCGCGGATTGGATGCGCGAGCGGGCCTGAGTCTGGGGGCGGGGTTGTGAGCGGGGGAGATCGGCTTCGTCGGGAGAGGGACTTCCCGATTTACTCCGCTCGCCTTCGGCTCGCTGCGCGCGCGGCGCTGCCGCGCCGCGCTTGCGAAGCAGCCTTTCCGGAACGGTGCCCCCGGTGATGCGGAGTCCGCCTACGAACGGCCGCGGGCAGGCGGAGCCTCGCACCACCCCGGTCATCTTTCCGAAAAGGCTTCTTCGCAAGCGAAGCGCGGCAGCGCGGAGCGCGCAGCGAGCCGCAGGCGAGCGGAGTAGATCGGGAGTCATCCCCCAACGAAGCCACCAGCTCTGCCCGAGCGAGGCGTTTCAAACGACGAGCATCCCCGCAGGTCGGCGACCAGCTCGCGGGCGGCGCGGACGCCCGAGACGTAGCTCTCGGCGACGCTCACGCCCCCGAGGTAGGCGCCGGCGAGGGCCAGGCCCGGGTGCGCGGCCAGGCACGCGCGCAGCGCCGCGATCCGCGGCGCGTGATCGCGCCCGGGCTGCGGCACGGCGCGCTCGTAGCGGGCGAGGCCGAGCGCCAGGGGCTCTCCGGAGAGGCCGAGCGTGCGGTCGAGGTCCGCGAGCGCGCAGCGGAAGAGCGTGTCGTCGGGCTCGGCCACCGCCGCCGGCCAGCGGCGGCCGCCGAGCATGCAGTGCAGGAGCTCGCGCCCCGGCGGAGCGCGGTCGGGGAAGAGCCGGCTCATGAAGAGGCAGCCGAGAAGCCGGAGGCCCGCCTCGCGCGGCACCAGGAAGCCGAATCCCTCGATGCGGCGGCGCACCGCCGCGGGGTCGACGCCGATCGGGAGCGAGACCAGCGGCGCGTACTCGATCCCCTCGAGCAGGCGGGTCGCCTCGGTGTCGACGTCGAGGAGCAGCCGGGCCGCCTCGCGCGCCGGGGTCGCGAGGATCACGCGTCGCGCGAGCAGCGCCGTCTCGCCCGCGCGGCCGACGAGGGAGACGCGCCAGCGCCCGCCGAGCCAGGCGAGCTCGAGTACGCGCGTGCCGAGCGCGGGAGGGTCGTTGAGCCGGCGGGCCAGCGTGCGCGCGAAGGGGCCGAGGCCCTGGGGCCCCGACCAGCTCCCCGGGAGCCCCCGCGCCCGGCGCCGGGAGAGGGCGCGCGCGAGCGCGCCCTGCGCGATCGAGCGATGGTCGCGCTCGAGCTCGACCAGGTCCGCGAGGACCGTCTCCGCACCGAGCTGCTCGGGATCGCCCGCATAGACGCCGGTGAGGAAGGGATCGACCAGGTTCGAGAGAACCTCGGGGCCGAGCCGGCGGCGCACGAACTCCGCCACCGATTCGCCCCCCGCGTCGCCACGGCGCACGAAGGGCTCGGCGAGCACCCGGAGCTTGCCGCGGGTCGAGAGCAGCGCGCTGCGGGCGAACGCGACCGGAGAGAGCGGCGCCGGGACGAGCTCGCCGTTGCGGTAGACGAAGCGCTGGCGGCTCTCCGGACCCGCGCGCAGGATCTCCCCGTCGAGACCGAGCGAGCGGATCGACTCGCGAAACGGCGGGCTCACCCGGAACGTGTTGGGCCCGCGCTCGACCACGAAGCCCGCGACGTGGTCGGTGCGCAGCACGCCCCCCGGCCGGTCGGAGGCGTCGACGAGCACCACCTCGCCGACCCGTCCCTGGAGCTCGAGCGCCGCCGCCAGGCCCGCGATGCCCGCCCCGACGACGACGGCGCCTACCTCGGCCGTGCCCACCGCTAGACCGTCTTGCTGAACATCGGGCGCCCGGCCTCCCGCTGCTTCGGGAGATAGGCGTCGAAGGCCATCGCGAGGTTGCGGACGAGCATCCGGCCGAGCTGGGTCACGCGCAGCGACCCATCGGCCTCGATCGCGACGAGCCCGTCGGCCACGGCCTCGGAGAGCGACGAGAGCTCGCCCGGGTAGGCCGCGGCGAAGGGGCGGCCGAACTCGCGCTCGAACTCGGCCGCGCCGAGCTCGCCGTGGCAGAGGATCCGCCCGATCACGAAGCGCCGCTCGCGATCGTCGGCCGTGAGCCGGTGGCCCCGCATCGTGGCGACCCCGCGCGCCCGGACGGCCCGCTCCCACGCCGCGAGCTGCCGCTCGGACTGGGCATAGCTGCCGCGCAGCTCGCTGATCGCGCTCGGGCCGAAGCCCAGCAGGTCCACGCCCGCCTGGGTGGTGTGCCCCATGAAGTTCCGCCGCAGGGTCTTCGCCTCGAGTGCCTGGCAGAGCTCGTCTCCGGGGAGCGCGAAGTGGTCGAGGCCGATGAAGCGGTAGCCCGCGTCCAGGAAGCGGCGGATCGCCTGCAGGAAGATCCGCAGCCTGGTCGGCGCCGGCGGCAGGTCCTGCCGCTCGAAGCCGCGCTGCTGCTTCGCGAGCCAGGTCACGTGGGCATAGGAGTAGAGCGCGATCCGGTCCGGCGCGAGGGCGAGGACAGAGTCGAGCGTCGCCGCGAAGGTCTGCTCCGTCTGGTGGGGGAGCCCGTAGATCAGGTCGAAGTTCACGCTCGCGAAGCCGGAGGCGCGCGCGCGCTCGACGAGCGCGCCGGTCTGCGCGACCCCCTGGATGCGGTGCACGGCCGCCTGCACGCGCGGGTCGAAGTCCTGGACGCCCATCGAGAGCCGGTTGAAGCCGCACTCGCGGAGCGCCTCGACGTGCGCCTCCGTCGTGACGCGCGGATCGACCTCGACCCCGAGCTCGGCGCCCGGAGCCATCGGGAAGGCGTCGGTCACGCTGCGGTACAGCTGCCGGATCTGCCCGGGGGAGAGATAGGTCGGCGTCCCGCCCCCCCAGTGCTGCTGCGTGGCGGGGCGCGGCACGGCGAGCGCCTCGCGCACGGCGGCCACCTCGCGCGCGATCGCGTCCAGGTAGCCGACCGCGAGGTCGCGGTTGCGCGTCACCACCTTGTTGCAGGCGCAGAAGTGGCACAGGGCCTCGCAGAAGGGCACGTGCACGTAGAGCGAGAGCCCGTCGCCGGGGCCGACGTCGCGGCGGCCGAGCTCCTCCCGGAGCTGCTCCGCTCCATAGGCCTCGCCCCAGACGGGCGCGGTCGGGTAGCTCGTGTAGCGCGGCCCCTCGCCCGCGTAGTGGGGCAGGATCCGCTCGGCGTGCTCGAGATCGAGTCCGAAGATTCCGCTCGGCTCCGCCTCGCTGCGCGGCCGCTCCGCGGCCTTGCTCGCGGGGGCTCGCACTTCGGTCGGCTGCGCCTCGCTGCGCGCTTCGCTGGCCCGATGAGCTTCGCTCGCCTGCGGCTCGCTGCGCGCTTCGCTTGCGGCGGCCTGGCCTGCGGGGGCCCTCGCTTCGCTCACCGGGCGGAGCCCAGCGCGCGGGCCGCGTCGGTGAAGGCGCGCACGCCCTCGACGGGCGTGTCGGGCAGGCAGCCGTGGCCGAGGTTCAGCACGTGTCCGCGCGCGAGGCGCCCGGCGGCCGCGAGCGCGCGGACCCGCGCCTCGATGCGCTCGCGCGGCGCCGCGAGGGCGCAGGGATCGAGGTTGCCCTGGAGGCTCACCCGGCGGCCGACCCGCGCCGCCGCGTCGCCCAGCCCGGCGCGCCAGTCGAGCGAGATCACGTCGGCGCCCGAGTCCGCCATCAGATCGACCAGGTGCGCGCCATCCTTCACGTAGAGGATGAGGGGCGCCCGATCGCGGTCGAGGCCGGCGACGATCTCGCGGTGCAGGGGCAGCACCCACTCGCGGTACTCCTCGCGCGGGAGCAGTCCGGCCCAGGTGTCGAAGAGCTGCACGACCTGGGCGCCGGCCTCCACCTGGGCGCGCAGGTACCCGACGACGAGCTCCCCGAGCCGGGCGAGGAGCGCGCGCAGGACTTCGGAGCCGCAGTGGACGAGGCGCCGGATCTCGGTGAACTCGCGGCTGCGCGCGCCCTCGACCAGGTAGGCGGCGAGGGTGAAGGGAGCCCCCGAGAAGCCGATCAGCGGGACATTCTCCGGCTCGAGCTCGCGCCGCAGGCGGCGCAGGATCTCGAAGACGAAGGGCACCGAGACGCGCGGGTCGGGGACGCGCAGCGCCTCCACCTGGTCGGCGCGGCGGATCGGCTTCGCCACCACCGGACCGGGCCGGAAATCGAGCTCGACCCCCATTCCCACCACCGGGACGAAGATGTCCGAGAAGAGGATCACGGCCTCCGTGCCGACGAGCCGCAGCGGCTGCAGCGACACCTCGACCGCGCGCTCCACGTCGCGGCACATCTCGAGGAAGGGGACCCCGTCGCGCAGCCGGCGGTACTCGGGCAGGTAGCGCCCCGCCTGCCGCATCAGCCACACGGGAGGCCGATCCACGGGCTCGCCGCGGCAGGCCCGCAGCAGCCGCTCGTTCGGCCGGAGCTCCGGCGGCATCAGTAGCCGAGCAGCCGAGCCCAGCGGTCGCGATGGTACGCGGCGTCTCCGAAGGTCTGCTCGGCCACGCGGGCCCGCTTCAGGTAGAAGCCGATCTCATGCTCGTCGGTCATGCCGATCCCGCCGTGCATCTGCAGCGCCTCGTTCGCGACGAGGACGGCCGTCTCCGAGGCGCGCGCCTTGGCCAGCGAGACGAGGGCTCGGGCCTCGGCGGAGCCCGCGTCGAGCGCCCGGGTGGCCGCCAGCGCGGCGGAGCGGCAGAGCTCGATCTCGATGAACCCCTGCGCGGCGCGGTGCTTCAGCGCCTGGAAGCTCCCGATCGGCACGCCGAACTGGGCCCGGTGCTTCAGGTAGTGGAGCGTGCGCGCAAAGGCCTCCGCCGCCGAGCCCAGCATCTCGGCACAGAGGCCCGCCGTCGCGAGGTCGACCACCTGCTCGAGGAGCCCGGCCGCACCGCCCTCGGGTCCGACGAGCGCATCCGCGCCGACCCGCACCCCGCGCAGGCGGACGATCGCGGCACCGCGCGAGTCCACGCGGCGCTGGCGCACCACCTCGAGCCCCGGCGCGCCGGCTGGAACGAGCAGGAGCGAGACACCCTCGCGGTCACGCTCGGCGCCCGAGGTCCGCGCCACCACGACGAGCGCGTGCGCCGCGCCGCCGTCGAGCACGTGCGCCTTGTCACCCGTGATCCGGAAGCCGTGCTCCGATCGCTCGGCGCGGGTGGCGACGCGCTCGGGGTCGTAGCGCGCGCCTCGCTCCTCGTGCGCGAGCGCGAGGAAGGCCTCGCCGGCGCAGACGCGCGGGAGCCAGGCCCGCTTCTGCGCCTCGGAGCCGCCGCGCAGGAGCGCCTGCCCGGCGAGCAGCACGCTCGAGAGGAAGGGCTCGGGCGCGAGCGTGCGGCCGAGCGCCTCGAGCACGACCGCGAGCTCCGCGAGCCCCATGCCCGCCCCGCCGTAGGCCTCGGGGAAGGGGATCCCGGTCCAGCCGAGCTCGGCCATCTCCTTCCAGAGCGCCGGCGAGAAGCCGAGCGGGTCGTCCGCGTCGCGCAGCGCGCGCACGCGCGAGACGGGCGAGCGGTCGGCGACGAAGTCCGCCGCCGTCTTCGCCAGGAGCTCCTGGTCCTCGCTCAGCACGAGCTGCACGCGACCTCTCCTAGTCCGGTAGCCCGAGCACGCGCTTGGCGATGATGTTGAGCTGCACCTCCGAGGTGCCGCCCTCGATCGAGTTGCCGCGCGCCCGCAGCCACTGACGGGTGCGGCGGAGCTCGTCCTCGCTGAAGCCGGGACCCTCCCAGCCGAGGCCCCCCGTCCCCGCGAGCCGCACGCACAGCTCCGTGCGGCGCTTGTTGAGCTCGGTCGCATACACCTTGAAGAGCGAGCTCTCCGGACCGGGCTGGTGGCCGGCCCGGGCGGCGTCGCGGGCACGCTGCACGGTGAGCGCGAAGGCGCGGTCGTCCATCTCGCAGCGCGCGATCTCGTCGCGCGCGAGCGCGTCCACGAGCGCGGTCCCGTGCTCCCCCCCCAGGTACTCGCGGGCGAGGCCCGCGAGCGCGCTCCCGGGCGTGCGGGCCCGCTTGCCCTGCGCGGGGCCGAACAGGTCGGCGATCATGCTGCGCTCGTGGCCCAGCAGGGCCTTGGCGACGGTCCAGCCGCCGTCGATCGGGCCGACCACGTTGCGGGTCGGGACGCGCACCTCCTCGAAGCGGGTCTCGCAGAAGGGCGACTTCCCGCTGATCAGCTTGATCGGGCGCACGCTCACGCCCGGGCTCTCCATGTCGATCAGCACGAAGCTGATCCCCTCCTGCTTGCGCGCCTTCGGGTTCGTGCGCACCAGCGCGAAGATCCAGTCCGAGAGATCGCCGTAGGAGGTCCAGACCTTGGTGCCGCTCACGACGAGATGCTCGCCGTCGCGCACGCCGCGGGTCTGGAGCGAGGCCAGGTCCGACCCCGCGTCCGGCTCCGAGTAGCCCTGGCACCAGCGGATCTCGCCGCGGCAGATCCGCGGGAGGTGCTCGCGCTTCTGCTCCTCGCTCCCGAAGCGCAGCAGCGTCGGACCGATCATCGTGAGCCCGAAGCCGACGAGCGGCGGCGGGAGGCGCAGCCGCCGCAGCTCCTCGGCCAGGACCTTCGCCTCCTCCGGCGAGAGCCCGCCCCCGCCGTACTCGCGCGGCCAGGTCGGCGCGGTCAGCCCGCGCGCCGCGGCGCGCTCGAGCCAGGGCTTCATCTCCGGGTGGTCCCAGGGCGGCCGCCGCCCGCCCCAGCTGCCTCCGGACTCGGGGTCGATCTCCAGGCCCCGGATCGCCGTCGGGGCGTTCGATTCCAGCCAGGCTCGCGTCTCGGCGCGGAAGGCTTCGAGATCCGTCATGGAATCCTCGCTTGGCGGGCCCATTGTAGCCGCGCGCGCGGCCCCCCGCCGGGGCGGGAGCCCTTCGCTACGCTGCCCCCTCGATGGAGGTGATCCTCGCGAACCCCCGCGGATTCTGCGCGGGCGTCGACCGCGCGATCGAGATCGCCGAGGTCGCGCTCGCGCGCTTCGGGCCGCCCGTCTACGTGCGCCACGAGATCGTCCACAACCGCCACGTCGTCGAGCGGCTTCGCGCGAAGGGGGCGGTCTTCGTCGACGACCTCGCCGAGGTTCCGCCGGGATCGCTCCTCGTCTTCAGCGCCCACGGCGTCTCGCCGGCCGTGCGCCAGGCGGCCTCGGAGCGCGGCCTGCGCGTGATCGACGCCACCTGCCCGCTCGTGACCAAGGTTCACGTCGAGGCGAGCCGCATGGCGCGCGAGGGCTTCGAGATCGTGGTCGTCGGCCACGCCGGACACGTGGAGGTCGAGGGAACGCTCGGCCACGCGCCGCAGGCGATGCACCTCGTGCAGTCGGTCGAGGACGTGGCGCAGCTGCGCGTGCGCGACCCGGAACGCCTCGGCTGCGTCACCCAGACGACGCTCTCGGTCGACGACACCCGGGAGATCCTCGACGCGCTGCGCGCCCGCTTCCCGAAGATCGCGCTCCCGCGCAAGGACGATATCTGCTACGCGACGCAGAACCGGCAGAACGCGGTGAAGCGGCTCACGGAGGAGGCGGAGGTCGTGATCGTGGTCGGCGCGCCGGCATCGTCCAACAGCAACCGGCTGGTCGAGCTCGCGGGCAAGCGCGGCGCGCGCGCCTACCTCGTCGAGAGCGCCGACGACGTGGATCCCGTCTGGCTCGCGGGGGCCCGGCGTGTCGGCGTCACGGCCGGAGCCTCCGCGCCGGAGAACCTGGTGCAGGACGTGATCCGGCGCATCGTCGAGGTCTCGGGTGGGACGGCTCGCGTGTGCGCGCAGCCCGAGGTCGACGAGGGCGTCGTCTTCCAGCTTCCCGCCGCGCTCCGCTAGCCGGCTCGATGAACTCCGCTCGCCTGCGGCTCGCTGCGCGCTTCGCTTGCTCGATGAACTCCGCTCGCCTGCGGCTCGCTGCGCGGCGGCCGGTTGAGCCGGCCGCCTTGCCAGCTCGATGAACTCCGCTCGCCTGCGGCTCGCTGCGCGGCGGCCGGTTGAGCCGGCCGCCTTGCCAGCTCGATGAACTCCGCTCGCCTGCGGCTCGCTGCGCGGCGGCCGGCCGAGCCGGCCGCCTTGCCACCAGTGGACTCCCTCGACGAGGGCGACCCGGAGGCCACGCCGCCCCTGCCGTCGGCCACGCTGGCCGCGAGCGCGGTGCCGGCCGTCGCGCCGGCCCGCCGTCTGGCCGGGCACGGTCATGCCGAGATCTGGGGGATCGCGTGGCCCGTGATGCTCTCGCAGGTGCTCGCGAACGCGGTGAGCCTGATCGACGTCGCAATGGTCGGGCGCCTCGGCCCCGACGCCGTCGCCGCGGTCGGCTACGCCGGGCAGTTCTTCTCGCTGGTCCAGTCGGTGCTCTTCGCGGTCTCCGCCGCCTGCGTGGCACTCGTCGCCCGTGCGATCGGCGCCGGCGAGGCGGTCCGCGCCCGGGGCTCGCTCGCCGCTGCGATCGCGACCGCGATGGCGATCGCGTCGGCGCTCGTGGCGCTCGTCGCGGCCGGGCCGCGGTGGCTCCTCGCCGCGCTCGGGGCCGAGCCGGGCGTGATCGAGCTCTCGGTCCCGTACCTCCTCCTGCTGCTCGGCTCGTCGCTACTCCTCGCCCCCTCGCTGATGCTCGAGAGCGCGCTGCGCGCCGACCGCGACACGCGCACGCCGATGCGGATCGCGCTCGCGGTGACCTCGGTCAAGGTCGGGCTCAACGCCGTGCTGATCTTCGGCGCCTTCGGGCTGCCGCGCCTCGAGCTCGTCGGCGCCGGCATCGCCACGGTCGCGGCGCAGATCGTGGGCCTCGCACTCTTCGCCGCGGTCTGTGCGCGCGCCCCCCGCGGCTCGCCCCTCGCGCTGGGCCCGGCGGACCTTCGCGCCAGCCGCTCGCGGCTCCCGAGCGTCGTGCGCCTCGCGCTGCCCGGGATCGGGGAGCGCCTCGCCATGAACCTGGCCCTCCTGGTCTACTTCCGCGTCCTCGCCCACTACGGGACCGAGGCCGTCGCGGCCTACACCGTGGGGGTGCGGCTGCTCGCCTTCTCGTGGATCCCGGGCACGGGGCTCGGCGTCGCCGCCTCGACCCTGGTCGGACAGGCGCTCGGTGCCGGCGACACCCGGGAGGCGGCGCGGACCGGCTGGCGCGCGCTGCGGCTCGCCCTGCTCGTGGCCGTCGTTCTCGGCGCGCTCGGCGCGGCCGGTCGCGAGGACCTCGCGCGCCTCTTCGTCGGAGACCCCGCAACGGCCGCGATCCTCGAGCCCTTCCTGCTCTGCCTCGCCGTCTCGCAGCCCTTCCTCCAGGCGCACTTCGCCCTCGGCGGCGCGCACCGCGGAGCGGGCGACACGATGACACCCTTCCTCGCGGCGACCGCCGGAAACTGGGCCCTGCGGGTTCCCCTGGCCTTTGGCCTCGCCTACGGGCTCGGCGCCGACGTCGCGTGGATCTGGTGGCCGCTCACCTTCGACCACCTGACGCGGAGCGCCTGGCTGGCCTGGTCCTTCCGGCGCGGGCGCTGGCGGCGCGCGGGAGCGATCTCTTAGCCGGAGGCGGCCCCGCGGCGGGCCGTCAGAGACGCATGGAGCCGGCGCGCCGGCGGACGGCAGCGAGGGCGGAGAGGCCGGCCGCGACGAGGAGCCCCGTCGACGGCTCGGGGACGGCGTTGCCGAAGGCGCTGTCGTCGCCCGGCCCGTTCACGAACTTGACCACCGCGAGCGAGGGGTTCGGCGCGCTCGTGAGCTCCTGGAAGTCGGCCACAGTGAACGGGCCCGTCCCGCCGATCGCGAGCGCGAAGACGATCGACTCCCCGGGTCCGATGAGTGCCGGGTCCGTCTGGCCCACCGGCCCGTCGAGCGTGAAGTCGAAGGTGCCGAAGCCGCCGGCCTTGGTCGGGTTGCCCCGGCCGCCCACGGCGACGAGGGGCCAGGCCGACGCGACGTTCGTGTTCCCGTCCGAGTGGGTGGCGCTCGTCAGGCTGAGCCCGCTGACGTTCGGCGTCGCGTTGAAGAAGAGCTCGTTCAGGTTGAACGAGGCGGAGGTGTTGGTGAGCGTCAGCGTCAGCGTCGTGCCGGCCACCTGGGCGTCGAGGACGGCGTCGAGCGAGGACGCCGGAGTCGAATCGCTCGACGCGGCGCTGAAGGGGAGGACGGAAGCGCGAACGGGCGCTGCGAGGGCGAGCGCCATCGCGAACACCAGCAAGAGGGACCGGGGCACGGGGGCCGCTCCAGGTCCCCTTCCCCGACCCGATCCCTTGCAATCCCCGTACCTTGCGCGAGGGAGCTGCGCGCGCCCTGCGGCGCGTGCGATTTTTCTGGAGACGAGACCACTACTTGCACGCCGGACCGCCGCCCAGCCAGCGGCGCTCGGACCAGCTTCCCTGGCCGGCCGAATGGGAAAAGCCCTGCCCTTCGTGGGTAGCGGCGTTCCGGCGGCGACCCGTTTGCCCCTCCGGGGCGGCTAGCTCAGCCCTCCGCCTCGACCAGCAGGGTCAGGCCCTCGGCCCCGGCGTCGATGCGCACGCGCCCGCCGCGCGCGAGCCGTCCGAAGAGCACCTCGTCGGCCAGGCGGTCCTTGAGCTCCGTCTGGATCACGCGGGCGAGCGGCCGCGCGCCGAAGACCGGGTCGTAGCCCTTCTCCGCGAGCCAGGCGCGCGCCGGCTCCGAGAGCTCGAGCGCCACGCGCCGCTCGCGCAGCTGCTCGGCGACCTCGGCGACGAACTTGTCCACGACCCGGCCCATCACTTCCGGGGCGAGCCCCGCGAAGCTCACGACCTCGTCGAGACGGTTGCGGAACTCGGGGCTGAACAGGCGCTCGATCTCCTTGTGGCCGTCGCCGGAGCGCCCGCCCCCGAAGCCGATCGCGCGGGCGCTCATCTCGCGCGCGCCGGCGTTCGAGGTCATGATCAGCGTCACGTGGCGGAAGTCGGCCTCGCGGCCCTGGTTGTCGGTGAGCGTCGCGTGGTCCATCACCTGGAGTAGGATGTCGAAGAGGTCCTGGTGGGCCTTCTCGATCTCGTCGAGGAGCAGCACCGCGTACGGCTGCTTGCGGATGCGTTCGACGAGGATGCCGCCCTGGTCGTAGCCCACGTAGCCGGGGGGGGCGCCGATCATCCGCGCGACCGCGTGCTTCTCCATGTACTCGCTCATGTCGAAGCGCAGGAAGGGGACGCCGAGGACGCGCGCGAGCTGCTTCGAGAGCTCGGTCTTCCCGACTCCGGTCGGGCCGGTGAAGAGGAAGCAGCCGATCGGGCGCTCCTTGCCGCCGAGCCCGGCGCGCGCGCGGCGCAGCGCCCGCGCCACCACCGAGATCGCGGCGTCCTGCCCGAAGACCACCTTCGCGAGCTCGGCCTCGAGCTGCTCGAGGCGCTCGCGATCCGCGCCGGTCGCGCGCACGGCGGGCACGTTGGCCATGCGCGCCACCACTTCCTCGACGTCGCGCACGCCGACCGTCTTGCGCGGCCGCGAGCTCGGCCGCAGGCGCACGGCGGCGCCCGTCTCGTCCATCACGTCGATGGCCTTGTCCGGGAGGAAGCGGTCGGGGAGGTAGCGCAGCGCGAGATCCACGGCGGCCTGGAGCGCGGGCGCGGTGTAGCGGACGCCGTGGTGCTCCTCGTAGCGGGAGACCAGGCCCTGGAGGATGCGCAGGCTCTCCCCGGCCGAGGGCTCGGGCACGTCGACGCGCTGGAAGCGGCGCGAGAACGCCCGGTCGCGCTCGAAGTGGCGGTACTCCTGGTAGGTGGTCGAACCCATGCAGCGCAGCTCCCCCGCGCCGAGCAGGGGTTTCAGCAGGTTCGAGGCGTCGACCGTGGTGCCGGCGGCCGATCCCGCACCGAGGATGGTGTGGATCTCGTCGATGAAGAGGATGGGTTTCGGACGCGCCCGGATCGCGGCGATGAGCGCCTTGAAGCGCGCCTCGAAGTCGCCGCGGTAGCGCGTGCCCGCCAGCAGGGCGCCCAGGTCGAGCGCGAAGACCTCGGCGCCGCGCAGGTCGTCGCTGACGCGGCCCTCGTGGATGCGCAGCGCGAGCCCCTCGGCGATGGCGGTCTTGCCGACGCCCGTCTCGCCCACGAGGATCGGGTTGTTCTTGCGGCGGCGGGCCAGGATCTGCACGATCCGCTCGAGCTCGCGAGCCCGCCCGATCAGCGGGTCGAGCCGGCCCTGCGCCGCGCGGGCGCAGAGGTCGGTCGCGAAGGCCGCGAGCGGGTCCGCCGGGACCTCCGCCGCCTCGCCCGAGCCGTCGGCCCCCGACGGCGTCCGGACCGACTCGTCGCCCCCGGCTCCGAGCTTCGAGATGCCGTGCGCGACGTACTGGAGCACGTCGAGGCGCGAGATCCCCTGGCCGCGCAGGAGCGCGGTCGCGTACGAGTCGGGCTCCTGGAAGATCGCGGCGACGAGGTCCCCCGCGTCCACCTCCTCCTTCTCGGCGCTCTCGCAGTGCCGCAGCGCGTTCTGGAGCACGCGGTGGAAGGCCAGGGTCTGGCGCGCGTCGTAGGGCTCGTCGCCCGGGACCTTCTCCAGGTCGTCCCCGAAGAAGCGCTCGAGGGCGGCCCGCAGCGCGGCCACGTCGCCGCCCGCGTGGCGGAGGATCAGGATGCCGCGCTCGTCGTGGAGCAGGGCGAAGAGCAGGTGCTCCACCGTCACGTAGGCGTGGCGCCGCGAGATCGCCTCGCGCACGGCCGCCTGGAGGGTCAGGTGGAGCTCGCGCCCGATCTGGCTCATTCCTTCTCGACCCCCGCGCGCAGCGGGTGGCTGCGCTCCTCCGCGGCGCGGTGCACGAGCGCGACCTTCGTCTCCGCCACCTCGAGCACGTAGACCCCCGCCACGCCGAGCCCCGAGCGGTGGATCTGGAGCATGATCTGCGTGGCCGCCGCCGGGCTCTTGCCGAAGATCCGCTCGAGCACCGACACGACGAACTCCATCGGGGTGTAATCGTCGTTGAAGAGCAGGACCTTGAACCGCTCCGGTCGCGCGGTCTTGCGCCGCGTCGCCGTGGCGACGCCGCCCTCGCGGCGCGGGTCGCCGCGCTGCGCACCGGGGCCACCCGGGCCCGGCGGACCCGTGGGGTCGCTGGACATGGGGCGAAGATAGCAACAGTGCCGGGGGGCTAGACTCGTCGCGCATGCCGACCGTCGAGATGCTCGAGGGCGTGGCGCAGGTGCCGCCCGCGGCCTGGAACGCCCTCGTCGGCGACGAGTCCCCGTTCCTCGAGTGGGAGTGGCTCGCGTCCCTCGAGGAGGCGGGCGTGGTCGGCGAGCGGCCGGGCTGGATCCCGAGACCGCTCGTCGCGCGCGAGGGCGAGAAATTACTTGCCGCCTGCCCCGTCTACGTAAAGACGCACAGCGAGGGCGAGTTCGTCTTCGACTTCGCCTGGGCGGACGCCGCCCTGCGCGCGGGGATCCCCTACTACCCGAAGCTCCTCGTCGGCATCCCCTTCACCCCCGTCACGGGAGCGCGCTTCCTGGTCGCCCCGGGCGAGGACCGCGCGCAATGGATCCGCCGCCTCGGCGGGGCCCTGCGCGAGCTGTGCAGCACCGACGGCTTCTCCGGAGTGCACGTGAACTTCTGCCGCGACGAAGAGCTCCCGCCGCTCGTCGCGAGCGGCTTCCTCCCGCGCATCGGCATCCAGTACCACTGGCGCAACTCCGGCTACGGGTGCTTCGAGGACTACCTCGCGGCGCTCCGCTCCAAGCGTCGCAACCAGGTGCGGCGCGAGCGCGCCTTCGTGCGCGAGGCGGGGGTCCGCGTGGAGGCCGTCGCCGGCGCCGCGATCCCCGACGAGCTCTTCGCGCCGATGTACCGCTGCTACCGGTCGAACGTCGACACCCACTTCTACGGGCGCCGTTACCTGAACGCCCGCTTCTTCGAGCTGCTGCGCGAGCGCTTCCGCGGCCGCCTGTGCTTCTTCGTCGCCCGGCGCGACGGGGAGATCGTCGCCGGCACCACCAACGTGCTGAAGGGAGGCGCCCTCTACGGGCGCTACTGGGGTGCGCTGGCGCCCATCCGTCACCTGCACTTCGAGGTCTGCTACTACGCGGCGATCGAGTGGTGCATCGAGCGGGGGGTTGCGCGCTTCGAGCCCGGTGCCGGCGGGGAGCAGAAGCTCCTGCGCGGCTTCGACCCGGAGCCCACCCAGAGCCTCCACTTCCTCGCGGAGCCGCGCCTGGCCCGCGCCGTGGCAACCCACCTCGAGGCCGAGCGCGAGCAGGCCGACCGCGCGCTCGGCGCGCTGCGCGGGGTGAGCGCGCTCAAGGCGACGCGCTCCGGAGGCCGTCCGGCGTGACGCGGACCCCTCGCGCTTCGCTAGCATCCACGGCGCGAGCGGCTCGCAGCGACAGGAGGGACGATGGCGACCCTGGTCGGCAAGAAGGCACCGGCGTTCACGCTCCCGGACGCCGACGGAAACGAGGTGGCGCTCGCGGACCACGCCGGTCGCGACGTGATCCTCTACTTCTACCCGCGCGACGATACGCCGGGCTGCACCAAGGAGGCGTGCGGCTTCCGCGACCTGTGGAAGAAGATCCAGGCGCGAGGCGCGACGCTGATCGGGATCTCTCCCGACAGCCCCGCGAGCCACCAGAAGTTCGCGAAGAAGTACGCCCTCCCCTTTGCGTTGCTCTGCGATCCCGACAAGAAGGTGATGGCAAAGTACGGCGCCTTCGGCGAGAAGACCCTCTACGGCAGGAAGACCGAGGGCGTGATCCGCTCGACCGTGTGGATCGGGCCCGATGGAAAGGTGAAGAGACACTGGAAGCGGGTGGCGAAGGCGGAGCAGCACCCCGCCGAGGTGCTCGAGGCGCTCGCCGGCGCTTGACGCTCCCGCGTGCCTCGGATAAGGTGGCTCTGATGCCGCGCATCGCCGGTTCTTCACGCGCATCGCTTCGGCGTCACGCGAGCGCAGGGTTCGTCACCGCCTCGCTGCTCGCGCTCTTCCTGAGCCAGCCCTTCCACACTCCCCCGCCCATCGGAGCCGCGGACGGAGCGCCCGCCGTCGTGGCCGCTCCCGCCGACCCTGCGGCCGCGTCGTCGGCTCCCGTCGCGCACGACGCGGACCGCTGCCCGCAGTGCCGCGCGTTCGCAAAGACGCGCCTCGGCCTGCGCACGCCGAACGCGGGCGCCCTCGCGGCGGATCGGCCGCTGCTCTCCCTGCACTGGCCGCCGCCGGCGCCGCCGAGCGCCGCCGCCGAGCTCCGCATCGCGCGACCCCGCGCTCCGCCGACCGCCTAGCCTTCCCGTCCGCTCCCGACCCGACGACCCGAGATCCATTGCGCCGTCAGCGCGCGCGCTGAGTTCGCTCCGCGTCCCGCGCGCGGCACCCTGGACCGGCCGGGGCCGACCGGTCCCGGCTCGGAGGAGCCGAACGTGGACTTCCATCGCGTCCGGGCCCTGCTGCGCGGGGGCCCGCACTTCGCTCGCCTGGGCCGAGCTCCACAGGAGCTCCGGCCCGCTGCGCGGCCGCTTCGCGGCCTTGCCCACGCAGCGCCCCTGATCCTCTTCGCGACGACGGCCGCCAGCGCGGCCACCCAGCAGGACGAGCTCACGGCTGTCCAGTCCGAGCTCGCCGCCACCCGGGCGCAGCTCGGCGCCACCCAGGCTGCGCTCGAAGCGGTCGAGCGCCGGCTCGACCAGCTCGAGTCGAGCGCGGCCGCTCCGGTCCAGGCGCCGAGCGGCCCGCGCATCCCGCCCGTGAACATCGACAACCCGGCGGTCAGTTTCGTCGTCGACACCACGCTCGAGACCGATACTCACGGCTCGGGCTGGGACTTCGCGCTGCAGAGCGCGGAGCTCCTCATCTCGGCGCCGATCGACCCCTTCCTGCGCGGCTACGCCTCGCTGGCCGGCTCGAGCGAGGAGGGCTTCGACGTCGAGGAGGCGGCGCTCATCACCACGTCGCTGCCCTGGAACCTGACCGTGAAGGGCGGGCGCTTCTTCGCCGACGTCGGGCGCCTGCCGCACTGGCACGTGGAGCAGCTCCCCTTCGTCGACCGCCCGCCCTCGATCGAGCGCCTGATCCCCGGCGAGAGCCGGGCCGAGGGCGCGGAGCTCGCCTGGCTCGCTCCGACCGAGCACTACTTCCGCGTAACGACGGGCATCTACAACTCGATCGGGGAGACCGACGAGCTGCCCCCCACCGTGGGATCCAATGGAAGCCGCGGCTTCGACCAGCTGACCTGGTTGGTCCATCCGTCCACCTACTTCGACTTGACCGACACGTTGAACCTCGAACTCGGCGGGACCTTCGCGACGGTCGCCGACCGCGGCGCGCGCACCCTCTACGGCTTCGACGCGACGCTGCGCCACCAGCCGGGGACGAGCCAGCTCTACCAGGGCTTCGTGCTCGGCAGCGAGTGGTACTGGAACAACGCGGAGTTCCAGGAGGTCGTCGAGATCGGCACCGACCCGGACGGCAATCCCATCTTCGGCAACGAACGCTTCCGGCGCGATGGAGGCTACGCCTACCTCGAGGCCTTCCTGGGCCGCCCCTACTCGCTCGGGGCCCGTTTCGACTACGCCGAGGAGCCGTTCGGCCCCGTCGACCGGCAGCTTGGCTACTCGGCGTTCGCGACCTGGTACCCGTCCGAGTTCCAGCGCCTGCGCTTCCAGGTCGACCAGATCGACCGCCGGCATGCGCGCAACGACCAGCGCTTCACCCTTCAGTGGACCGCCTTCCTAGGGAGTCACACCCATGGCTTCGCGACCCGTTGAAACCGCTTGCCATCTCCTTCTCCTCCTCGCCCTCGGGTCGAGCCCGGCCGGGGCGGCGCTGCGCGTGGTCGCCTCGACGCCCGACGTCGCCGACATGACGCGGCGGATCGGGGGCGAGCGCGTGGCGGTCGAGACGATCGCCGCGGGGAGCCAGGACCCCCACAAGGTTCCGGTCAAGCCGAGCTTCGTGACGAAGCTCAACCGCGCCGACGCGCTCGTCGTCCATGGCCTCGGACTCGAACACACCTTCCTGCCGGCGCTCCTCGAGGTGGCGAGCAACCCGAAGATCCTGCCCACGGGACCGGCCTACATCGACGCCTCCATCTACGTCCAGCCCCTCGAGGTGCCGACCAGCCAGAACCGCTCGCAGGGGGAGCTGCATCCGCTCGGCAACCCCCACTTCAACCTGGACCCGGTGCAAGGCAAGCGGATGGCCAGGGCCATCGCCGAGGGGCTCGCGCGCGTCGATCCGGCCGGAGCGGGTGCGTACGCGGCGGGCCTGGCTCGCTACAGTGCGCTGCTCGACACGAAGATCGCCGAGTGGGAGGAGCTCGCTGCCCCGCTGCGGGGCGTCAAGGCGGTCTCCTACCATCAGGACCTGATCTACCTGGCCGAGCGCTTCGGACTCGACATGGTGGGCACGATCGAGACGAAGCCGGGCGTACCCGCCACCCCGGGGCACCTGGAGGAGCTGGTCGACACGATGAAGCGGGAGCAGGTGCAGCTCGTGATCCGCGAGGTGGCCTACGAGATGCCGCTCGCGCAGACCCTGGCCGAGCGCACCGGAGCCCGGGTCGTCACGATCTCGACGCTCGCGGGGGGGCTTCCGGGCACCGAGAGCTACGTGGACTCCATCGAGGCCAATCTGAAGGCGCTGGTCCAGGCCGTCCAGGGGGGGGCCTCGGGCTGACGGAGTCCCGTCCTTTGCTGAGCGTCGAATCGGCCGACTTCGGCTACGCGGGGCGCCCGGTCGTGCACGGGGCGTCCCTGGTCGTCCGTCCGGAGGAGTTCGTGGTCCTGATCGGCTCGAACGGAAGCGGAAAAACGACGCTGCTGCGCGGCCTCCTCGGCTTCCTGCCTCCGCTCGCCGGCCGCGTGTCGCGCCGTCCGGGGCTGCGCATCGGCTACGTGCCCCAGCGCGAGACGCTCGACCCGCTCTACCCGCTCTCGGCCTTCGACGTGGCCCGGCTCGGCGCCTGGCGCGACCTCCCCTTCTGGCGCCTGGGGGGCGCGCGCGAGCGAGCGCGCACGCGGGAGGCGCTAGAAGCGTGCCGCTCCGCGGACCTCGCCGCGAAGCGCTACTCCGAGCTCTCCGGCGGCCAGCGCCAGCGTGTGCTGCTCGCCCGCGCGCTCGCCTCGGACCCGGAGCTGCTGCTGCTCGACGAGCCCACCGCCGGGATCGATCCGGAGGCCGAGCAAGCGGTCCTCGACCTCTTGCGCCAGCTCCGGGAGGCGCGCGGGCTCTCGATCTGGATGGTGACCCACCACGTCCACTCGATCGCGGGACGCGCCGACCGCACGGCCGTCGTCTCGGACGGCCGCGTGCGCCTGGACGACGCGGCGTGAGCGACTTCCTCGCCTCGGAGTTCCTGTTCCGCAACGCGATCCTGGGTGGGCTCGGCGTGGCGCTGCTCTGCTCCGTGCTCGGGGTCTACCTGGTGCTGCGCCGGCTGGTGCTGATCGGCGTGGCGCTGCCCCAGGCCGGCGCCGCGGGGATCGCGGCCGTCTTCTGGCTGACCGGGCACGGCCACGCGGGCGCGGCCGCCACGCACCTGCTGGCGCTGCTGGGCTCGCTCGCCGCCACCTTCGGCGCCCTCGGGCTCCTCGTGGCCGCCCAGCGCCGCGGGCAGAGCCCCGCCGAATGGAGCGTCGGCGCGCTCTTCGCGATCTCCTCGGCGGCCACGATCCTGTTCATCGCCATGAACCCGAAGGGCGACATCGAGATGGCGGGCCTCTTGCGCGGCGAGCTGCTCGCGATCACCGAGGCCGACCTGCGCGTGCTGGGCCTCGTGCTGCTCGCGGTGGGGTCGCTCTTCCTCCTCTTCCGGCGCGAACTCCTGCTCACCTCCTTCGATCCCGAGTTCGCGCGCACCCTCGGCCGCGACCCGCTCCGCTACGACCTGCTGCTCTACCTGCTGATCGGCGGCGGGATCGCGCTCGGCGTGATCACCGCCGGGCCGCTCCTCGTCTTCGGGTTCCTGGTGCTGCCGGCGCTGGCGGCGCTGCGGATCGCGCCGGGGCTCGGCTCGGCGTTCGCGATCTCCGCCGCGGTGGCCTCGCTCTCCTTCCTCGGCGGGTTCGCGCTCTCCTATCGCGCGGACCTGCCTGCGGGCCCCGCGTGCGTCGCCGTGGCGGCGGCCTGCTGGCTGGCGGCGAGCCTCGGGGGGCGCCTGCGCGCGAGCCGATCCGGCGCCGCGGCGCTCCTGCTCGCGGCCGCGCTCCCGGCGTGGCTCGGCTGCGCGTCGCGCTTCGACGCCGCCGCGCAGCGCGCGAGCTCCCCGCTCCCGCGCGGCACGCTGCCCGAGTCGCTCGCCGCGCGTCCGATCGCGGTGCTCCCCTTCGTGAACGAGACCGGCCAGACGCTGCGCATGCCGCAGGGCCTGCGCAAGGACGCAGCCCGCGCGCTCGGCGATCCCTTCGCGGAGCCGGGCCCGACGGTGCCGGACCTGCTCCAGGAGCGCGCCGCGCTCGAGCTCGAGCGCCGCGGCTTCCAGGTGGTTCCGACCGAGCAGGTGCGCGCCGCGCTGCCCCATGCGCGCGAGGAGCCCCTCGCCACGGCCGGCGCCGCCGCGCGAGCAGGCCTCGCCGGCCCCGTGCTGACCGGCGCACTGCGCCGCTTCACGCTCACGCAGACGGGCCTCCTGCTCGTGTGGCTGGACCTCGCGCTCGTCGACGCGCAGAGCCAGGAGATCCTGTGGACGGGAGCGGCGAGGCGGCCGGTGCCGGTCCAGTCGGCGCTCACCTGGCAGGAGGTCCTGCTCGACGCGGGCGCGCCGATCTTCGCCGACGCCTTCGGAAACCGCTGAAGGTCCCCGCGGAGGCTCAGCCGCCGGCCGTGGTGGGGTCGTCGGGAACGCCGGCGCCGTCGGGATCGAGGCGGAGCACCCGCGGCAACCCGCCCTCGATCTGCCAGGTGGGGGAGTTCGAGTTCGACGTCCACACGCGACCCTCGGCGTCGAAGTCGATCTCGCGGGTGTAGGTCACGCGGGTCGGGAGCGGGTAGACCGTGAAGCGCTCCCGCGCCGGCTCGAAGCGGATCAGGCTGTCGCTGTTGGTGCCGCAGATCCACACGACGTCCGTGCGGCGATCGACGTGGAGCGCGTAGGGCGTGTCGCTGCCGAGCGGCGCCACGGGGATCTCCCAGCTGCGGAAGTGGCGCGTCGCCGGGTCGAAGCGGGCCAGCAGCCCCTCGGAGAAGGACGGGATCCAGAGGCGTCCCTGCGAGTCGAAGCGCAGGCGGCGCGGAGCGGCGAAGGGCGTATCGATCATCTCGACGGCAAAGGTCTCCGGGTCGACGCGCCCGATCCGATGCTCGTTCAGCTGGCTGAACCAGACGCCGCCGTCCGGCGCGACGTCGATCCCGTACGGGATGGGCATGCGGACGCCGTCCGCCTCCGCCGCGCGGCTGCGCAGATCGACGTGACGTCCGATCCACAGCAGCGTGGGCAGCAGGCGCAGCACGAGCGCCTGGCCGAAGGTGCGCGCGGGAAGCCTCTGCTCGCGGGCCTCCCCGGTCGCGGGATCGAACATGCCGAGGTGGTTCGAGGCGGCGATCGTGTACCAGATCCGCCCGCTCGCGTCGAAGCGGAGCGTGTGCGGGTAGAAGCCGTGCTCGAGCTCGTGGATCTCGAAGCCCTGCGTGCCCGGGTCGAAGCGGGCGAGGCGGTTTCCGAGCGCGAGCGTGATCCAGAGCGCGCCGTTCGGAGCCACCTGGATCGAGTGGGGTCCGACGTGGGCGTTCGAGGTCGCAGGCATCGGAGGGCCGGCGCTCGCGAAGACGCCCCCGAGGGGCAGATCGCCCCGCGGAATGTCCCAGCTGCGCCGGTCCCCGTCCGGCGCGCGCGGGTCGAGCCGGTAGAGCTTGTCCTGCGCCATGTCGACCGAGTAGAGCCGGCCATCGGGGTGCACGACCACGTCGTGCTGCATCGAGGCGGCGCCGCCGAGCTCCCACTCCTCGATCACGGCGCTCCGGGCCTCGGGCGCGGGGGGGTCGGCGAAGCCGGGCTCCGACATGCGCGCCACCAGCGCGGGGACCGCGCTGCGCGGGTCGTAGGCCGCGTTCAGGAGCGCCGGAAGCTCTTCGCGCAGGTCGCGGGAGAGCATCCCTCCCATGCGCCCCATGAGCGCCAGCAGCTTCCGCCACTCGTCCGGCTCGCGCACCCGCCGCGTGGCGAGGCTCCCCTGCTGGTGGCAGTAGGTGCACTGGCGCTTCAGCTCCTCGCGCGCCGCAGCGTCGTCGATGCGCTCGAGGACGAGCTGGTACCAGCGGTTGGCCGGGAGCTGCGCCGCCAGCGCGGCCGGGTCCGACTCGCGCTCGAGGCGCAGATCGAGCCGCGTCTCTCCCGCCGCGAGACCGGCCGCGCGGGTCGCATCCTCGAAGCCGATCCGGCGCACGCGCAGCGAGACGTCCCGCCCGGCGGCGAGCGCGGGGGCGGCGAAGCGCCCCGCGGAATCGGTGTACACCGTGATCGAGTGAGCCGGGGCCCCGCGCGCGAAGGTCACCATCGCGCCCGCAATCGGCTCGCCGGTCGCCGCGTCGGCGACCGAGCCCGCGACGCCATGGCCTGCGGAGGCCGCGAGCGGGGATAGAATCGCGATCCCGATGCATGCCGCCCGCGGGATCCAAGGCCCCTTCATCGCCGGCCCTCGCGCGGCCGAGCGTACCGTGGCACGGGCGCTCTGGCTCGCCCTCGGGCTCGCAGCGTGCGCCGGGCCGCCTGGCCCGCCGCCGCTGCCCGACGCTCCCACGCTCCGCCCCGGAGAGGTCCGCGTGCGCCTCGTCTTCGGCCGGGAGGCCGACCTCGATCTCTACGTGACCGGGCCGAGCCAGGAGACGGTCTACTTCGCCAACACGCCCGCGGGCGGGGGCGAGCTCGACGCCGACCGGCGCTGCGACGACCCGGCGCCCCGGGTCGAGACCACGAGCTTCCTCCTGGCGCCAGCGGGTCGCTATCGCGTGGGAATCGATCATGCGGCCCGCTGCACGCCGTACTCGGGTCCCGCGTCCTATCACCTGGTCTTCGAGGCGCCTGGACGCCGGGAGGAGCGCAGCGGAGAGGTCGACGCCGGCCGCCGCGAGCCACGCGTACTCGAGGTCGAGCTCGGCCGCTGAAGCAAGCCGGCGAAGCCGCCGCGCAGCGAGCCGCAGGCGGCGGAGCACGGCCCCTTCTTCGAGAGCAAGGCGGCGAAGCCGCCGCGCAGCGAGCCGCAGGCGGCGGAGCACGGCCCCTTCTTCGAGAGCAAGGCGGCGAAGCCGCCGCGCAGCGAGCCGCAGGCGGCGGAGCACGGCCCCTTTTCCGAGAGCAAGGCGGCGAAGCCGCCGCGCAGCGAGCCGCAGTCG
>CAZUYC010000075.1:0-37359 GCA_964624475.1 uncultured Spirochaetales bacterium
CGTCGGTCTTCGCATCGCGCGCCCGCGACTCCTGGAAGTAGGAGCGTACGCGGCTCCGGAGCGAGGCGGCCTTGCCGACGTAGACGATCTGCCCTTTACCGTCCTTGTAGAGGTAGACGCCCGGCCGGTCGGGCAGCTGGGCGACCTTGGCCGCGAGGTCGACCGCCGCTACGCGGCCAGCCACAGCGTCACCACGAGTACGACGAGCCCGAGCACCGCGGGGACGAGAACGGTCCACCGGAGCATACGATCGATCGCCCGCAGCACGGGTGCGCGCGGGCGTCCCGGGCGCGGCGGGTTCAAGAACGCAATGACCTTCGACAGCGCCACGAGGCCCAGCGAGAGAACCACGAAGAACACCAGGGTCCACTTGATGACGAGCATGGTGGGTTGGGAGCCCCTCAGCGCACGCCCAGCTCGGCCTTCCGGAGCGCCTTGATCCGGTCGCGCAGCTCCGCGGCGCGCTCGAAATCGAGGCGCCGGGCGGCTTCCTTCATCGCCGCTTCGAGCTCGGCCACGTGCGCCCGGAGCGCCGCCCGGCTCTCCCACACCGGCTCGGTCTCCTTGGACACCTCGACCGTGTAGTAGTCGCGCTCGGGCACGCTGTCGAGGAGATCCTTCATCCCGCGCCTGACGGATTCAGGCGTGATGCCGTGCGCCTTGTTGTACGCCTCCTGGACGACCCTGCGCCTCTCGGTCTCGGCGATCGCTTCCCGCATCGAGCCCGTCACCGTGTCGGCGTACATGATCACCTGGCCGTTGACGTGGCGGGCCGCCCGGCCGGCAGTCTGGGTGAGCGACGTCGCCGAGCGCAGGAAGCCCTCCTTGTCGGCGTCGAGGATCGCCACGAGCGAGACCTCGGGCAGATCGAGCCCCTCGCGGAGGAGGTTGATGCCGATCAGGGCGTCGTACTTGCCCATTCGGAGCTCGCGGATCACCGCCACGCGGTCCAGCGTGTCGATGTCCGAGTGCAGGTACCGCACCCTGAGCCCGTTCTGCTGGTAGTACTCGCATAGGTCCTCGGCCATGCGCTTCGTCAGCGTCGTCACCAGCACCCGCTCGCTCGCGGCGGCACGCGCGCGGATCTCGCCGAGCAGGTCGTCGACCTGCCCCGCCGCCGGGCGCACCTCGACCTGCGGATCCACGAGGCCGGTCGGTCGGATGATCTGCTCGACTACCACGCCCTGGCACTTCTCGAGCTCGTAGTCGGCGGGAGTCGCGGAGACGTAGACGCGCGTCTTCGCGCGCAGGTCCCACTCGTCGAAGCGCAGCGGGCGGTTGTCGAGCGCCGAGGGCAGCCGGAAGCCGTACTCGACCAGCGTCTCCTTGCGCGCGCGGTCGCCGCGGAACATCCCGCCGATCTGCGGCACGCTGATGTGGCTCTCGTCGAGGACCACGAGCAGGTCCTTCGGGAAGTAGTCGAAGAGCGTGTACGGCGTCTCGCCGGCGGCGCGCCCGTCGAGCCAGCGCGAGTAGTTCTCGACCCCGTGGCAGAAGCCCATCTCCTCGAGCATCTCGAGGTCGTAGCGGGTCCGCTGCGCGAGGCGCTGCGCCTCGAGCAGCTTGCCCGCGCGCTCGAAGAACGCCACCCGCTCGCGCAGCTCCTCGCGGATCCCGGCCACCGCGCGCGCGACGATCTCGTCCGTGGCCACGTAGTGGCTGGCGGGGTAGATCATCGCCCGCCGCGGGCGCGTCACGACCTTCCCGCGCAGCGGGTCGATCTCCGCCACGGACTCGACCTCGTCGCCGAAGAACTCGATCCGCAGCGCGCGCTCGGCCTCGTACTGCGGGAAGACCTCCACCACGTCGCCGCGCACGCGGAAGGTCCCGCGGTGGAAGTCGAGGTCGTTGCGCTCGTAGAGCATGTCGACGAGACGGCGTAGGAAGGCGTCGCGGTCGAGGCGCATGCCCGGCTCGACGAAGGCGTGCATCGAGCCGTAGGTCGCGGGCGCGCCGAGACCGTAGATCGACGATACGCTCGCGACCACGAGCACGTCGCGCCGGGTGAGCAGCGAGTGCGTGGTCGAGTGGCGCAGCTTGTCGATCTCGTCGTTGATCGAGGCGTCCTTCTCGACGTAGGTGTCGCTCGAGGGGATGTAGGCCTCGGGCTGGTAGTAGTCGTAGTAGGAGACGAAGTACTCGACGGCGTTGCCCGGGAAGAGCTGCCGGAACTCCGCGTAGAGCTGCGCGGCCAGGGTCTTGTTCGGCGCCATCACGAGCGTCGGGCGGTCGATCTGCGCGACCACGCAGGCCATGGTGAAGGATTTGCCGCTGCCGGTCACGCCGAGCAGCGTCTGGTGCGCGTCGCCCCGCCGGGTCCCGGCGACGAGCGCCTCGATCGCCTGCGGCTGGTCGCCCCGCGGCTGGAACTCCGAGACGAGCTCGAAGCCGCTCACGGCCGCACCCGGCGCCAGCGCGGCCCCGCCGGCGTGTCCTCGACGCAGATCCCCTCGGCGGCGAGCACGTCGCGCAGGCGGTCGGCCGCCGCGAAGTCGCGGCGCCGGCGCGCCGCCTCGCGCTCGGCCACGAGCGCGTCCACCCGCGGGTCGCTCTCGCGCCGCTCCGCGCGCGGGATTGCGGCGCCGAGCTCGAGCCCGAGGACCGCGTCGAAGCCCCGCAAGAGCGCCGCGCGGTCGGCCGGCGCGAGCTCGCGGCTGCGCGCCACCTCCCAGGCGACGGCGAGCGCGCGGGGCGCGTTCAGGTCGTCTCGGATGGCCTCGCGGAAGCGCTCGCGCAGGGGCTCCCTCCGCGCGGGATCCGACTCGCCCGGGGCGTCGCGCAGCTCGAGCGCGTGGGCCAGCAGCCGGTCGTAGCCGGTGGCGGCCGCCTCCATCGCAGCTTCCGTGAAGCTCTGCTGCTGCCGGTAGTGGGCCTGGAGGAAGAAGTAGCGGAAGGCGAGCGGCGGGAAGCCCCGCTCCACCAGGTCGTCGAGCAGGCAGACGTTGCCGGTCGCCTTCGACATCTTGGCGCCCCGCAGGTCGAGGAACTCGTTGTGCAGCCAGAAGGAGACCCAGGGGTGCACGTCGAGGGCGCACTCGCTCTGGGCGACCTCGTTGGTGTGGTGGACGGCGATGTGGTCGACCCCGCCGGTGTGCACGTCGAAGCGCGGGCCCAGGTAGCGGACGCTCATCGCCGAGCACTCGAGGTGCCAGCCCGGGAAGCCCCGCCCCCAGGGCGAGTCCCACTCCTGCTGCCGCCGCACGCCCGGGGGCGCGAACTTCCAGAGCGCGAAGTCGGCCGGGTGACGCTTCCCGGCGACGTCGCCGATCCGGCCCCCGGCCGCCTGCCCCGCCAGATCGAGCCCGGCGAAGTCCGCGTAGCGCGGGAACTTCGAGGTGTCGAAGTAGAGCCCGTCCTCGATCCGGTAGGTGTAGCCCTTCTGCTCCAGGATGCGCGCGAGCTCGATCTGCTCGGGGATGTGCTGCGTGGCGCGGCAGAGCACGTCGGGGGGGAGGCAGCCCACGCGCGCGCGGTCGCGCAGCCACTGGCGGGTGTAGCGCTCGGCGATCTCCGCGGCGCGCTGCCCGCTCTCCCGCGCCGCCCGCTCGAGCTTGTCCTCTCCGGCGTCGGCGTCGTCGGTCAGGTGCCCGACGTCGGTCACGTTGATCACGTGGGTCACGCGAAGACCCTCGGCGCGGAAAGCGCGTGCGAGCAGGTCGGCGAAGAGCTGCGAGCGCAGGTTCCCGACGTGCTGTGGGGCATAGACCGTGGGGCCGCAGCTGTAGATGCGCGCGTGGCCCGGCTCGAGCGGCTCGAAGGGACGCTTGGCGCGCGTGCGCGTGTCGTGCAGCACGAGGCCGCTCATCGCGAGGCGCGCTCCGCCGGGAGCAGGAGCGCCACGGCGAGCGCGGCGATGCCCTCGCCCCGGCCGATCGCGCCGAGCCCATCCGTGCTCGTCGCCTTCACGTTGACGCGCGCCGGGTCGGTTCCGAGCGCGTCCGCGAGCGCGGCCCGCATCTTCGCGAGGTGGGGCGCGAGGTGCGGCGCCTCGGCCACGATCGTGGCGTCGACGTTGCCGATCGCGAGCCCCGCCGCGCGCACGAGCGCGGCGACGCGCCCGACGATCGCGCGGCTCGGGATCCCCGCGAGGGCGGGGTCGGAAGACGGGAAGTGGCGGCCGAGATCGCCCTCGCCGAGCGCGCCGAGCAGCGCGCTCGCCACGGCGTGCAACAGGACGTCGCCGTCCGAGTGGCCCTCGAGCCCCCGCTCGCTCGGGATCGGGATCCCCCCGAGCACGAGCGGGCGCCCCGGGACGAGCCGGTGCGCGTCGAAGCCCTGGCCGATCCTCACGCGAGCGTCTCGCGGCGCAGCGCGAGCAGGCGCTCGGCGAGTGCCAAGTCCTCGGGGCCCGTGACCTTCAGGTTGTCGGGGTCGCCCGGCACGACGCGCACCTCGACTCCGAGGGCCTCGACGAGCTGGGCGTCGTCGGTCGCGACCACGCCCTCCGCCTCCGCCTTCGCGAGCGCCTCGCGCAGGATCTCGACGCGGAAGACCTGCGGCGTCTGCGCGCCCCAGCACTCGGCGCGTGGCGGCGTCCCGGCGACCCGCCCGGCGACCACGCGCTTGATGGTGTCGCGCGCGGGCACCGCCAGGATCGCCGCGCCCGTCGCCCGCGCCGCCTCGATCACGCGCCGGATGGCCGGCGCCCGCACGCAGGGCCGCGCGGCGTCGTGCACCAGGACGAGCTCCGTCCCGGGCGGGAGCGCGGCGAGGCCGGCGCGCACCGAGTCCTGCCGCTCGCGCCCCCCGGCGACCGGCGGGCCGAGCTTGGGGAGCGCGCCGGCACCGGCGATCGCCTGCCGGTAGCGCTCGAAGGCGTCCGCGGGGATCACCGCGACGAGGCGCTCCACCTCCGCCACCGAGTCCAGGACCGCGAGGGAGTGCAGCAGCAGCGGCCGCCCGGCCAGCGGGACGAAGCCCTTGGGCAACGGATGGCCGAGGCGCTCGCCGCGCCCGGCCGCCAGGACGAGGGCGACAGTGCGCATCGCGGCCGAGAATAGCGCGCGACGCAGTTGCCCCCGGGGCCGCGTTCCGGTCCGACCGGATTCCCGGGGGGTCGCCCCGCGCCATCTGATAAAGTGCCCTGGCCGGCAGGCCCCTCCCGGGCCCGCGCTCGCAGCCGAGGAGTATCCGCCGATGATCCCCCTCCCCCACCGACTGGTCCGCACCGGCCTCGCGCTGGTCCTGCTGCTCGGGACGGCCTCGCCCGCGTTCGCCGACGATCCGGTGCCGGGTGAGCCCGCGGCGCCGGAGACGCCCGGCTCCGGGGAGCCCGTGCCGGCGCCGCCCACGCGGCGGACCGGCGGCCCTACCCCATCGACGCTCCACGGCGACCTCTCCCTCTCGCTCGCGGACGCGATCCGCATGGGCCTCGAGAACAACCTGAACGTCGAGGTGGAGCGCTATACGCCCTACATCGCCCACGAGGACGCGGAGCAGGCCTGGGGCGCGTACGACCCGGAGCTCTTCTCCGATTTCGCGTACCGGAACGCCCAGCTCGACAACTCCTTCTCGCTGACCGGGCAGAGGCTCTCCAAGCAGCGCGAGTACGCCGGCAACGGCGGCTTCCGCGGCATCGTTCCCCTGCTCGGATCGAGCTACTCCCTCGGCTACGAGTCCGGGAGGTATACGACGAACTCGGCGATCGAGCTCCTCTCGCCGAAGTTCGAGACCTTCGTGAACCTGAGCCTCACCCAGCCGTTGCTGCGGGACCTCGTCTGGAACCAGCCCTGGTTTCGCGTCCGCAGCTCCCAGATCCTCTACGCCGCGTCGCTCGACCAGTTCCGCAAGGACGTCATGGACGTCGTGCAGCGGATCCAGAACCTCTACTGGAACCTGATCGCCCGCGAGGACCAGGTGGGCGTCGCGGAGAAGAGCCTCGAGACGGCGCAGGCCCTGCTCGAGCAGACGCAGACGCAGCACGAGGTCGGCGTCGTCTCGCGCGTCGAGGTGGTGGAGGCCGAGGCCGGCGTCGCCCAGCGCGACTTCGAGCTGATCCGCGCGAGCAACCTCTACCGCAACTCGCAGGACGAGCTCATCGACGCCGTGCTCGGCACCGGCCTCACGGCGGACTCGACGCTCCAGATCCAGCCCACCGACCGTCCCGACGACTACATCCCCTTCGACATCGATGCGGAGCACGCCGTCGAGGCCGCGTTCGAGAACCGCCCCGAGATCGCCCTCGTGAACAAGGAGATCGAGCAGCGGGAGATCTCCCTGCGCTACGCCGAGAACCAGCGGCTGCCGCGCCTCGACGCGCGCGTCTCCTACGGCAACCAGGGGCTTTCGGGCCGTCAGAACCAGGAGGCGATCGACTTCAGTACCCGCCAGCCGCTGACCCCTGGCACCATCCCGAACCGGCCCTGGAACCGTTCCATGGACGACTTCCTGAGCGGCGAAGCGGCCGAGCAGTTCGTGGCGGGCGCGCTCTTCTCGATCCCGATCCCGAACACCTCGGCGCGCCACCGCGTCTCGCAGGCGGAGCTCGAGCTGCGGCGCGCGAACTCGCAGAAGCGCCGGCTCGAGCAGTCGATCGTCCTCGAGGTGCGCACGGCGATCCGCAACCTGGGCGACTCCCAGAAGGGCATCGAGGCCTCGCGGCGGGCGCGGGTGGCCTCCGAGGAGCAGCTGCGGGCCGAGCGGATCCGCCTCGAGTACGGCGAGTCGACCCCCTTCGACGTGCTGCTGCGCGAGAGCGACCTGGTGCGCGCCCAGAGCGAGGAGATCAACGCCTTCCAGATCTACCGGACCTCGGCGACGGGCCTCGACCGGGCCCAGGGCACGATCCTGCGCAACAGCAACGTCTCGATCGATGCGGTGCGGGCGCTGCGGTAGACTGCGGCGACCGCGGGGACGCGGGTGGAGGCGGCCGTGAGCCTGTTCGGCGGAAGGAAGGACGAGATCGCTGGCTCGCCGTCGGAGGGGTTTCCCGCCCCGATGGCGTCCCCGGCGCTACAGCCGGCGGCGGGCGGAACCAGGGGTTTCTTCGGGAGGGGCGAGGACTCAATGGCGAACATCGGCAAGTCGATCACGATCAAGGGCGATCTGACCGGGAGCGAGGACATCGTCGTCGAGGGCACCGTGGAGGGGAAGGTCGACTTCCCCCAGAACCAGCTCACGATCGGCGCCAACGGGACGGCCAAGGCCGAGATCACGGCCAAGACGATCGTCGTGATCGGCCGCGTCACCGGCAACGTGCATGGCACCGAGCGCGTCGAGATCCAGGCGACCGGCGTGGTCGAGGGCGACGTCTCCGCGCCGCGCCTCGTCGTCGCCGAGGGCGCCGTCCTGAACGGGTCGATCCACATGACCCAGCCCAAGTCGACGCCCGAGGCGAAGGCGCACGAGGCGTCGCGCCTGCTCGTCGGCGAGCCCCGGAAGGCCGCAGGCTAGTCTAGCCTCGCTGCGCGCTTCGCTTGCTCAGGCCCGCGCGCGGCGGTCCCGGCCGCTCGCGGCGCGGGCCGGCTGCGCGGCTCCGCCGCGGCGGCGCTCGAGCCAGAGCAGCGTCGGCGCGGCGATGTAGATCGACGAGTAGGTCCCGACCAGGATCCCGATCGTCATCGCGATCGCGAAGGGCCGCACCACCTCGCCTCCGAGCAGGAGCAGCGCGAGCAGCGCGAGCAGCGTCGTGCTGCCGGTGAGCAGCGTGCGCGAGAGCGTCTCGTTCACGCTCCGGTTCAGCACCTCGGCGAGGTCGTACTTCGTGTGCAGCTCCATGTTCTCGCGGATGCGGTCGTAGACGACGATCGTATCGTTCAGGCTGTAGCCCAGCACGGCGAGCAGGGCGGCGAGCACCCGCAGATCGAACTCGAGGCCGAAGATCACGTAGAAGCCCGCGGTGATCGCGACGTCGTGGACCAGGGCGACCACGGCGCCTGGCGCGAATCGCCAGGTGAAGCGGAAGGCCACGTAGACGAGGATCAGGGCGCAGGCGATGCTGATCGCCCAGAGGCCGTCCCGCCGCAGATCCTCGCCCACCTTGGGGCCCACGAAGTCCACGCGCTCGATGCTGAGCTCGCCGATCGCGTTCTCGAGCGCGAAGGCGAGCTGGTCGACGACGGCCCCCTTCGCGTCTGCTTCGCCCTGGGCGGCGAGGGCGGCCGCCAGCGACTCGCGGTCCTGCGCCGAGACCGGGCACTCGCCCCGCTCGACCGCCGCCGCCACCTGCCCCGCATCGTCGAGCGCCCCGAAGCGCACCAGGAATTCGGATTCCGCCTCGCCGTAGCGGATCACGCTCGGCTCCGGGATGCCGCAGGAGGAGAGCACGCTGCGGATCGCGCCCTCGTCCATCGCCACGCCATCGCCGAAGCGCACCAGCATCTCGGTTCCGCCGGCGAAGTCGATCCCGAGGCGCACCCCGCGCACGGGGATCGCGGCCAGCGAGACGCCGATCACCGCGGCCGAGACCATCACCCACAGCCGCCAGCGGCCGATGAAATCGATCTTGGTTCCCGGCGGGATCAGCTCGAAGAAGCGCATCCGCAACTCCTCAGATCGAGAGGCTGGCGACCGGCCGGTCGCCCGGGTAGAGGTCGAAGAACAGGCGCGTGATCACCAGGGCGGCCGCCACGCTCGTCACGATGCCGATCGAGAGCGAGACGGCGAATCCCTTGATCGGACCCGTCCCGTACTCGTAGAGGACGAGCGCCGTGATCAGCGTGGTCAGGTTCGAGTCCATGATGGTCCAGAAGGCGCGGTTGAAGCCGGTGTGGATCGCGGCCCGCGGGATCTTGCCGGCGCGCAGCTCCTCGCGGATGCGCTCGAAGATGATCACGTTGGCGTCGATGGCCATGCCGACGGTGAGCGCGACGCCGGCGAGACCGGGCAGGGTCAGGGTCGCCTCGAAGAGCGACATGACGCCGATGAGCAGCACGAGGTTGCCCACCAGGGCGACGGCCGCGTAGGTCCCCGACACCCGGTAGTAGACCACCGCGAAGATCAGGACGGCGACGAGGGCGACCAGCGTCGCCCGGACGCCGCGCGCGATCGAGTCCGCGCCGAGCGCGGGCCCGACGAGGCGCTCCTCCTCGATCGCGACGGGAACCGGGAGCGAGCCGGCGCGCAGCACCACGGCGAGGTCCGCGGCCTCCTCGGGGGTGAAGCGCCCCTCGATCTGGCCGTGCATCGTGATCTGCGAGCGGATCACGGGGGCGCTGTAGACGCGGTCGTCGAGCACGATCGCCAGCTGCTTGCCGATGCTCTGCGCGGTGAGCTCGCCGAAGATCCTGCCGCCGTCGGCGTTGAAGGTGAAGCCGACCGTGGGGCGGTTCTGGCGGTCGAACTGCACCCGGGCGTCGGTCAGGAAGTCCCCGGTCACGTCGGCCTTCTCGCTCATCAGGTAGGCGTTCAGGACGCGGTTCGTCTCCTTCTCGCGCTCGAAGGCGAGCTCCACCCCCTCCGGCACCGCGCCGCCGAGGCGCGCGAGCAGGAGCTCCTCCGTCTTGTCCTGGTCCTGCACGATCTTGAACTCGAGGAAGCCCGTGACGCGCAGCATCTCCCGCGCGCGGGAGCGCTCGATCTGGCCGCCGGGGATCTCGACCAGGATGCGGTCGGTGCCCTGGCGGGTGACGACCGACTCGGGGATGCCGGTCACCGGGTCGTCGATCCGGCGCCGCAGCACCTCCAGCACCTGGCTCATGCCGCGCTCGCGCACCTCGTTCCGCCAGGCGCCGGTGAGGCCGATCTCGAGGCGGGTGCCGGACTCGGCGAGCACCTCGAGCCCGCCGCGCTCCTCGGCCCACTCGCGCAGCTTCGCCAGGTCCTCGGCGCCCTTCGCCTCGGCCACGACGCGGTCGCCCTCGACCGAGGCCTTCTCGACGGCGAGGTCGCCTTCCTTCGCGGCGCTCTCGATCCCGCCGCGCACGTAGTCGAGCTCGTGGGCGACGGCTTCGTCGAGCTGCACGCCGAGCACCCAGTGGATGCCGCCCTGCAGGTCGAGCCCGAGGCGCAGGCCCGCGTCGGGCAGGAAAGGGCTCGCGCGCCGCGTCTCCGCCGGAACGAAGTTCGCCGCGGTGAGCCCGGCGAAGAACAGCACGATGGCCGCGACCATCGCGGCGCGCAGGCGCAGGCGGCTCACGGCTCCTCCTTCTCCTTGCCCTTGGTCCGCGACTCGATGCGTGCGCGCGAGACCTTGACGCGGACCTTCTCGCCCTTCACGGCGGCGATCTCGAGCGTGAGCGTGTCGTCCGTGACGCCCACGACCTTCCCGTGCAGCCCCCCGCTCGTCACGACGTCGTCGCCCTTCTCGAGGTTCTTCAGCATCTTCTCCTGGTCGCGCTGCTTGCGCTGCTGCGGGCGGATCAGGAGCAGCCAGAAGATCAGGAAGATCGCGAGCATCGGCACCAGCATCGAGAACGGCGAGGCCTCGGCCCCTCCCGCCTGCAGCCAGACGAGGCCGGCGAGGGCGCTCATCGAGGGCCCGCCACGAGCTCGGTCCCCGGATAGAAGGTCGCGAGGATCTCGCGGTATCCGGCCCCCCGCATCGCCATCGCCTGCGCCCCCCACTGGCTCATCCCGACGCCGTGTCCGTGCCCGGAGCCCACGAACACGAAGCCCTCCGGCAGGTCGCGGATCTCGAACAGCGTGCTGCGAATCACGCCCTCGCCGAGAACCCGCCGCAGCTCGCGGGCCGGCAGCTCCGTCTCGCCCGCGTCGCCGCGGATGCGCACGCGCTGGACGCGACCGCTCGCCGAGCGCCCCGCGACCCGCAGCTCCCGGACCAGACCCACGCGGACTCCCACGGGGGCGAGAGCGCGCCCCAGTGTGGTCCCTGGGAAGGCCGCGCGCCAGTAGGTGTCCGGCGATCCCTCCTCGTACTCCACCTCGAGGCTCACCAGGTAGGGGACGGGGCGACCCCAGACCTCCTCGGCGCTGGCCGTCCTGCCGCCGGCAGCCGAGTGGTAGACGGCCAGGATCGGACGGCCCTCGAAGGCGAGGTACTGGCCCCGGGTGGCCCGAGTCGCCGCGACGACCTCGGGCGACTCGGCGTCGAGCCCGCCGTAGACCTGCCCGCCCGTGTCCCCGCGCAGGTGCCACGACTCGCGGCTGCGGCGCGCCCGCTCGTGCAGGGCATAGGTGCGCGTCGCGACGGCGTGGGCCTTGAGCGCCTCGGCGTGCCAGCGCCGATAGGCCTCCCGGCCGAGCGTCCCCGCCACGTAGTCGTCGAGCGGGAGCTCGTTCACCAGCAGCAGGCCCTTGCCGGCGCGCCGCACCTCGACGGTCCCGCGCACGCGCAGCTCGGCGGCGTGCAGGGGCCGGGCGCCGTGCACGCGGTAGACGGAGCCCACGGCGCGCGCGTCCGCGCGCAGCCCCGAGCCGGCGGCCGAGAAGGTGGTCCGGCGCCCGTCCGCGCCGGCGACCTGCAGCGGGCCGGCGGACTCGCGCAGCAGGACCCGGACCGCCTCCGCGCCGGCCGGGGACGCCGCCAGGTGCGCCGCCGCTAGCGCCAGGCCCGCGATCAGCGCGAGGCGTCGCGGGCCATCGCTTCCGCCTTGGGCGTCTGCTCCCAGGGGAACCCCTCCTGCTCGCGCCCGAAGTGCCCGTGGTACGAGGTGGCGCGGTAGATGGGCCGGAGGAGCTGGAGGGAGTCGATGATCCCCTTCGGCGTCAGGTCGAAGTGCTTGCGGACCAGCCGCTCGAGGCGCGCCGGGTCGAACGGGCTCGTCCCGAACGCGTCCACGCGGATCGAGACGGGCTCGGCCACGCCGATCGCGTAGGCCAGCTGCACCTCGCAGCGGCGGGCGAGCCCCGCCCGGACGATGTGCTTGGCCACCCAGCGCGCGGCGTAGGCCGCGCTGCGGTCGACCTTGCTCGGGTCCTTGCCCGAGAACGCGCCGCCGCCGTGGCGCCCCATCCCGCCGTAGGTGTCGACGATGATCTTGCGCCCGGTGAGCCCCGAGTCTCCCATCGGGCCGCCGATCACGAAGCGGCCGGTCGGGTTCACGTGGTAGATCGTGTCGGCGTCGAGCCAGCCGCCCGGCACGGCCGGCCGGAGGATCCGCTCGATGACCTCCTTGCGCAGCTGGTCGTGGGAGACGTCGGGGGCGTGCTGGGTGGAGAGCACCAGCGTGTGGATCCGGCGCGGGCGCTCGCCGTCGTACTCGATCGTGACCTGGCTCTTCGCGTCGGGGCGCAGGTAGCCGAGCTCGCCGGACTCGAGGCACTCGCGGTGCCGCGCGATGATGCGGTGCGCGGTATGGATCGGCGCCGGCATGAGCTCCGGCGTCTCGTCGCAGGCGAAGCCGAACATCATCCCCTGGTCGCCGGCCCCCTGCTCCTTGTGCAGCCCAAGGCCCTCGGTCACGCCCTGGGCGATGTCGGGCGACTGCTTGCCGATCGCCACCATCACGGCGCAGCTCCCGGCGTCGAATCCCATCTCGGAGCTCGTGTAGCCGATGTCGTGGACGACGCCCCGGACGAGGGTCGGGACGTCGACCTGGGCGCAGGTCGTGATCTCCCCGGCCAGCACCACGAGGCCCGTGGTCGTGAGCGTCTCGCAGGCGACTCGCGAGCGGGGGTCCTGGCCGAGCATCGCGTCCAGCACCGCGTCCGAGATCTGGTCGCACATCTTGTCGGGGTGGCCCATCGAGACCGACTCGGAGGTGAACAGCGACCGGGACATGGCGGGCGGACTCCTCGAGGCTCGGACGCGCCAATCTAGGCGAGGCGGCGGGGGGATTCAATCCGCGCTCGCCACCCGCCCGAGCAGTGCGCCAAGGGCCTCCACGGCCTCGCGGGCATCCGGGCCGACCGCCTGCACGCACAGCCGTGTCCCCTTGCTCGCGGCCAGCGAGAGCAGCGAGAGGACGCTGCGGCCGTCGACCCACTCCCCGCCCCGGCCGACCCGGATCTCGGCCTCGAAGCGGTCCGCGAGCGCCACGAACTGGCCCGCCGGGCGCGCGTGGAGCCCGAGCTCGCTCGTCACCACGAACTCGGCCTCGTGGAGCGCCGACCCGGTCACGCGTCCCCTTCCGGGAGGATCTCGCGCGCGACCGAGATGTTGCGTTGCCCGTAGTCCTTGATGAAGCGGGCGAGGTCCTCGAGCGACTTCTCGCCGCGCATCGTGGCCAGCTTGATCAGCATCGGGAGGTTCACGCCGGTCACCACCTCCACGCGGCGGTCCTCGAGGAAGGAGAGGCTGATGTTGGAGGGGGTCCCGCCGAACATGTCGGTCAGCACCAGCACCCCCTGGCCGCGATCGGCTGCGCGCAGGGCCGCGTCGATCGCCCGGCGCATCTCCTCGACGGTCTGTTCCGGCTCGATCGCGACGGCGTGGAACTCCGGCGCCTCCGGCACGATCAACCGCAGGGCCTGGAGGAACTCCTGGCCGAGCCGGTAGTGCGTCACGATCACGACCCCGACGCTCACGGCCGGCGCATCTCGCGGCGCAGCTTCTCGTCCAGGCGGGCGGCGGCGTTCACCCCCTCGAGCCGGCGCCGGTGCTCCCGGGCGGCGACCTCGACCACCGTCGCCATGCTCCCCCCGGGCCGCGCCGGGAGCAGCAGGCGCGGGACCTCCACGCCGTCGAGCTCGACCTTCGCGCGCTCGAGACCCAGGCGGTCGTAGGGGCCGCCCTCCCGCCAGCGCTCGAGCTCGCAGACGAGGTCGATGCCGGCGCTCTCCGCCACGCTCTCGGGGCCGAAGAGGTCCGGGATGAAGAGGATGCCGAGCCCGCGGATCTCCATGTGGTGGCGGATCCGCTCGGGAGCGCGACCCGAGAGGCGGCCTCCCTCCTCCCTCGCGACCTCGACCACGTCGTCCGCGACTAGCCGGTGCCCCCGCGAGACGAGCTCCAGGGCGCACTCGCTCTTCCCGATCCCGCTCGGACCGAGCAACAGGATGCCCACCCCGTGCACGTCGAGGAGCGCTCCGTGGACCTTCATGAGAGGGGAAGACCCTAAAGCTTCTTGTCCTCGTCCTCGATCGCCCGGATCATGTCCGCGGCGGTCTCGGCTTCCGTGAGGCGCTGGCGGAAGGAGGCGTCCCGGAAGAAGCGGGAGATCCGGGCGAGCGCCTTCAGATAGCGCCCGCCGGACTGCTCGGGAACGACCAGCAGGAAGAAGTGGTGCGTGGGCTGGCCGTCGATCGAGTCGAAATCGATGCCCTCGACGCTGCGGGCGAAGCTCGCCACCAGCCGATCGAGCCCGACGAGCTTCCCGTGGGGAATCGCGACTCCCTCGCCGATGCCGGTGCTCTGGAGGGCCTCGCGCTCGAGCAGGACCTCGAGCAGCCGGTTGGCCTCGATCTTCGGCTCGACCTTGGCCAGGGCGTTGGACATCTCGACCAGCACCTCCCGCTTGGAGCGGACGCCGAGGTCCAGCACGAGGGCGTCGCTCACCAGGATCTCCATGATCTTCATCGCGGGTTCGCTCATGCTGCGGCACCCACCCTAGCCGACCTGCCGCCGCTTCGTCGAGGACAGCAGGTTGAGCGCTTCCCGATACTTGGTGACCGTGCGGCGCGCGATGTCGATGTTCGCCACGCGGAGCATCTCGGCCAGGCGCTGGTCCGAGAACGGGCGGCGCGGATCCTCGTTGCGGATCAGGTTGTGGATCCGATCCTTCACGCTCTCGCTCGCGATCTCGTCCCCATCGAGCTTGTGGATGCTCGAGTTGATGAAGTACTTCAGCTCGAAGATCCCCTGCGGCGTGTGGGCGTACTTGTTGGTCGTCACGCGGCTCACCGTGGACTCGTGCATCTCGATGTCCTCGGCGACGTCGCGCAGATTCAGGGGCTTGAGGAAATCGATCCCCTTCTCGAAGAAATCGCGCTGGTGCTTGATGATGCTCTGCATCACCTTGTAGATCGTGCGCTGGCGCTGGTGGATCGACTTGATCAGCCACATCGCCGAGCGGACCTTCTCGTGCACGTAGGCGCGGGTGTCCTTCGAGCTCCGGCTCCCGCGCGTCAGCACCTCGCGGTAGAGGTTGGAGATCCGCAGCCGGGGCAGCCCGTCGTCGTTGAGCACGACGTGGAACTCCTCGCCGATCTTGTAGACGTAGATGTCGGGGACGATGTAGACGGGGTCGTCGCCACCGAAGGCTCGGCCGGGCCGCGGCTCGAGGCGCCCGATCACCTTGGCGGCGGCCGCGACGTCCTCGATCGGGATGCCGAGCTTCCGCGACACGCCGCGGAAGTCCCGCTTCACCAGCTGGTCGAGGCACTCGTCGAGGATCCGCCCGACGATCGGGTTGGCGATGCCGAGCACCCGCACCTGGATCGCCAGGCACTCCCGCAGGTCCCGGGCCGCGACCCCGGGGGGATCGAAGTCCTGGAGCTTCGCCAGCGCGGACTCGGCCACCGCGAGCTCGACCTCCGCCTCGCGCGCGAGCTCTTCCACGCTCGCCTGGAGGTAGGCGCGCTCGTCGAGGTTGCCGATGATGAACTCCGCGACGAGCTTCTCGGGCTCCGAGAGCGAGCTCAGCTGGAGCTGCCATGCGAGGTGCTCGGACAGGGTGGCGCGCCGGGTCAGCGTCGCTTCGAAGCCCGGTCGATCGTCGTCCTCGCGCGCCTCGCGCATGCCCGTCTGCGGGTAGGCCTCGGCGTAGCTCTGCCAGTCGATGTCGGCGATCTTCTCCTGGTTGCTCGGCTCGGGCTCGTCGCCGGCCGTCGCCGGCTCGGGGGCCACGCCCTCGGCCGCCTCCGCCGCCGCCGCCGCGGCCTCGACGGCCTCGCGCGCCTCGACAGCCTCGGCCGGCTCCGAGGCCTCCGCGCCTTCGGACGCCTCGGGCGCGTCGGGCGCGTCGACGCCCGCCTCCCCCTCGGGCGTCTCTTCGAGGACGGGATTCTCCTGCAGTTCGCGCTGGACGAGCCCGACCAGCTCGAGACGGTTGAGCTGCAGCAGCTTGATCGCCTGCTGCAGCTGCGGCGTCATCACCAGCTGTTGACTCAGGCGTAGCTGCTGCTTGAGCTCCAGTGCCATGGTCCCTGCTACCCGAGCCGGAAGTGCTCGCCGAGATAGATCTGCCGGACCTGCGGGTCGAGCGCGATCGTCTCGGGCGAGCCCTGCTTCACGATCGCGCCGTCCTTGATGATGTAGGCGCGGTCGCAGATGCGGAGGGTTTCGCGCACGTTGTGGTCCGTGATGATCACTCCGATGCCCCGCGCCTTGAGCTGGTCGATGATCTTCTGGATGTCGCTCACGGCGATCGGATCGATGCCCGCAAACGGCTCATCCAATAACATGAACTTCGGGTCCAGGACCAGTGCCCGGGTGATCTCCACGCGGCGCCGCTCGCCGCCGGACAGGCTATCCCCGCGTCGGTTGGCCTTTTCGGCCAGACCCAGCTCCGCCAGTAGCTCGCGCAGCCGTTCGCGGCGGACCGTCCGGTCCCGCTCGACCGTCTCGAGGATCGCGTTCACGTTGTCCGCCACGGAGAGGCGCCGGAAGATCGAGGCCTCCTGCGGCAGGTAGGTGATCCCGAGCCGGGCCCGCCGGTACATCGGCAGGTCGGTGATGTCCACCTCCCCGAGGTGCACCTGCCCCTCGCTCGGGCGGACGCCCCCCGCCAGCATGTTGAAGGTGGTGGTCTTGCCGGCCCCGTTGGGTCCGAGCAGGCCCACCACCTCCGCGGGGTGGACCTCGAGGTCCACGCCCCGGACCACGGTGGTGTCTCCGTAGCGCTTGCTGAGCGCGTGCGCGGAGAGCGAGCTCAAGGCGGGCTCCCCTCGCGCGCCGCGACCAGCCCGGCTTCGAGGGTGACGGCCGCGGCACCCCGCACGCGGACGCGGTCGGCCGCGAGGTCGATCTCGATCACGTCGCCGGAGAGGCGGCTCTCCCCCTGCCGGAGCTCGGCGCCCCCCTCGCAGGTCAGGACCTCGCGCGCGCGTTCGTACACGGCGCGGGCGCAGCGAGCGCGGCGTTCGCCCTTGGCCAGCCGGACGTCGCCCTCCGCGACGAGCCGGTCGGGCTGGTTGCCGTTCGGCGGATAGAGGGCCTCGAGCCTCGCCGAGGAGATGGTCATCCCGTCCTGCTCGACGCTCACGTTGTGGCGGAAGAGCAGGCGCCGCGAGCCCTTTCCCTGCACGTACTCGAGCTCGTCGGAATGGATCGAGAGCGGCTTGCCGGCGTCCCAGCCGAGGTCGAAGAGCGGCTGCGGCGGCGCTGCGTCCACGTCCGGCACGGGGGCGGCCGGCGGCGGCGGCTCCGGCTCCGCCCAGGCGGCGGTGATCCACACCCCCTGCACCGCGAGGACCGCGGCCAGGAGCCGGCGCCGGGAACGGGTCACGGCGTGTGGACCACACTCACGTTGCCGAGCAGCTCGAAGCGCCGCTCCCTCACGTGGTAGCGGAACCCGTCCCCGCGAAAGCTCCCGCCGCCGTCCTCGAGCATGACCGGCGCATCGGTGTAGAGGAGCTCCCGGGCGCGCTCGTAGCGCACCCACGGCGCGGCGTAGCGCTGGCCGTCGGCGGTGCTCCCGTGCACGTTTCCCTCGGCCAGGAAGTCGTTGCTGGTCAGGTCGAGCTCGCCGCGGTCGCAGTGGACGTCGAAGCCGCGCCGCTCGCCGTCGCTGGCGCGCACCTGCGCCTCGTGCAGCTCGGCGAGGTTGGTCTCGGGGTGGAGCGTCGCGCGCCGCGCCTCGAGGACGAGATCGCCCTGGCCGGCTCGGCTCACGACGAAGGTCATCCCGGTGACCTGGACCTCGGACTCGACCCCTGGGACGCGCGGGGCGACCTCGGCAGCCGCCGCGGTCGTGGAGCGCGAGGGCGCGACGAGGGCCAGCGCCGACACGCAAGCTGCGGCCGCGAGAAGCGCTGATCCAGGGCGCGTGGAGCGATCCTCCATATGCAACAAGCATACCAAGATCCGGACTCCCTAACAATCGCTTTCCTCTGCAATCTCGCGAGCGCGTCAGTCCTGGCGGCCGAAGAGCGTCCGCAACGGCTCGTGCGAGCCGAGCCAGTAGGCGGGGCGCAGGATCGCGTAGTCGAGAATCACGCCGACCGGGTGCAGCGCGTACGCCACCACGCGCAGCGGATGTCCTGCGCGATCAGGCTCGTAGGTCTCCATCGGTGAAGCGGGTCTTGCCGTCGCGGTCGCGACCGGCTCGCCCGGCCCCCCCGCGGCGTCCCGATCGGGCGGGGCGATCCCGAGCAGGGCGAGGCCCAGCGGGAGGCCAAGGAGCAGCGAGCGCAGGTGCCGGGTCATCGGTGCCTCCGTCCTCCGCTCCCCAGGATATCAGAGCTTCGGGCGCAGCTCTCGCGTCGTTTCGTCGAGCCACGCCTCGAAGCTGAGCAGGTTCCAGAGCAGGAGCCGGTGATCCCGCCAGCCCGCCAGGTGCTGCGACCAGACCTGGCGGACGGCCGCGGCGTCGAGATGGCCCTCCTCGCGCAGGCGCTTTGGCTCGAGCAGCGCTTCCGCCCACTCGCGGAGCGGACCGCGCAGCCAGGCGGCGAGCGGGATCCCGAAGCCCATCTTCGGCCGATCGAAGAGCTCGCGCGGCACGTAGCGTTCGAGCACGCGCCGCAGGATCCACTTGCTCTCGCCCCCGCGCGCCTTCCGCTCCACGGGGAGGCGCCACGCGAGCTCGACCACCCGGTAGTCGAGCAGCGGGCAGCGCACCTCGAGGCTCACCCCCATGCTGGCGCGATCGACCTTGGTGAGGATGTCCTCGGGGAGGTTCGCGACGAGGTCCAGGTACATCATGCGCTCGAGGGGCTCGTCGAGATCCGCCCAGCGCTCCGGCGCGTGCAGCAGGCCGTTCGGCGAGGTCGAGGCGGGGACGAAGCGGCGGGCCTCCGCGCAGCGCGCGCTCGCGCGCACGAAGAGGTCCTCGAGGCTCGCCGCGCCGAGCTGCTCGGCGACGCGCCCGAGACGACCGACGGGCGCCGGGAGGCCCGCGCGCCATGCCGCCGCCGCGGCACCCGCGAGCGCCCGGGCCGCCCCCCGCCGCAGGCCGGCGGGGAGCGGGGCGAGCCAGCGCCAGCGCGCGAGGCAGCGGAAGTAGCGCCGGTAGCCGGCGAAGAGCTCGTCGCCGCCGTCGCCGGAGAGCGCCACGGTCACGTGCTCGCGCGCCAGCCGCGAGACCAGGAAGGTGGGAATCTGCGAGGTGTCGGCGAAGGGCTCGTCGTAGAGCGCCGGGAGGAGCGGGATCACCTCGAGCGCCTCGCGCGGCCCGAGTACGAGCTCCGTGTGGTCGGTCCCGAGATGGGCCGCCACGGCGCGGGCGTGGGCCGCCTCGTCGAAGGCCTCCTCGCGGAAGCCGATCGCGAAGGTACGGACCGGCTTGCCGCCGCGGGCCTGCATGAGCGCCACCACGGTCGAGGAATCGATGCCCCCGGAGAGCAGCGCCCCGAGCGGCACGTCCGAGATCATGCGCCGCTCGACCGCGTCGGCCAGCAGGTCGTGGAGGGCGTCCTCGGCCTCCCGCTCGTCTCCGGCGAAGCGCGCCGCCGCCCCGCGCTCCGCCGCCTCGCGCGCGGACCAGAACGCGACGGCGCCGGGAAGGGCTTTGCCTGGCGCGGCAGAGATCCGCAGCAGCGTTCCCGGCTCGAGCTTGCGCACCTCGCGGAAGATCGAGGCCGGCGCCGGGATGTAGGAATACTGCACGAGGTGCGCGAGCGCGTCGGGGTCGACCTCGCCGCGGAAGCGCGGGTGCGCCCGCAGCGCCTTGAGCTCCGAGCCGAAGAAGACCCCGTCCCCGAAGCGCCCCCAGTACAGGGGCTTCTTCCCGAGGCGATCTCGCGCCAGCGTGAGCACGCGCTCGCGGCGGTCCCAGAGGGCCAAGGCGAGCATGCCGTTGGCGCGGCGCAGCGCCTCTTCGGCGCCCCAGCGCGCGATCGCCTCCAGCAGCACCTCCGTGTCCGAGCGGCCCCGGAAGGTCGCTCCCTGCGCCTCCAGGTCGGAGCGCAGCTCCCGGAAGTTGTAGACCTCGCCGTTGTACGCGAGGACGAAGCGCCCGCAGGCGGAGATCATGGGCTGCGCCCCGTCCCGCGTGAGGTCGACGATCGCGAGGCGCCGATGGCCGAGGGCCACGCCGGCCTCGGCATCTACCCAGGTCCCGGAGGCGTCCGGCCCGCGGTGCCGGAGCGTCTCCGCCATGCGGGCGACGCTCGGCTCGAGCTCCGCCGCGGCGAAGCCCTCGCCGCGCACCAGGAAGCCGCAGATCCCGCACACCGGCTAGCCCGCGGCCTGCGGCAGCATCACCGCCAGGTAGCGCTCGGTCACGCGATCCACCGAGAACTCCTCCGCGCGGCGGCGCAGGCGCTCCGGGTCCGTCGGCGTGGCGAGCAGGCGCAGGATCGCGGCCGCGAGCGCGTGCGAGTCGCCCACCGGGACCAGCGGCCCGTGCGCGCCCCCCTCGAGAATCTCCGCGGGCCCGCTCGGGCAGTCGGTGCTCGCGACCGGGCAGCCGCAGGCCATCGCCTGGATCAGCACGGCGGGCAGCCCCTCCCAGGCCGAGGAGAGCGCGAAGACGGCGGCCCGGGCCATGTAGGCGAAGGGGTTGGCGACGAAACCCTCGAGCGAGACGTCGGCCGAGATGCCGAGGCGGCGCGCGCGCACGCGCAGCGCGCCCGCCTCGGGGCCCTCCCCCAGGATCACGAGCCGCGCCGGCCGCACCGCCCGCAGCTTGGCGAAGGCATCGAGCAGCGTCCCGAAGTCCTTCTGGGGTCGGAGCTTGCCGGCGCCGAGCACGACCGGAGGCTCGCCGGGCCGGAAGAAGGGGTGCTCGAGGGGGCGCGCGGCGGCCGCGGCGAGCGCCGGCGAGACGACCGGATTCCAGGTCGTGGTGATCGACGCGCGCGGGATGCCCGAGACCCGCGCCAGGTCGTCGGCCACGCCGTGCGAGACCGCCGTCACGGCGTCGGCCCACGGATAGAAGCGCCCGATCATCGCCGGGAGTGCGCGCAGGCTGCGCGCGGTCGAGCGCCGGGCCCGCAGCGAGAGCGTGTTGCGTTCGCTCACCACGAGCCGCGTCGGGACGCCCGCGAGCCGCCGCGCCCACACCGCGGCGAGGTTGGAGTAGTTGAGCGCCGAGAGCATCGCATCCGGCCGCTCCTGCCGGAGGTAGCGCTCGAGCGCGGGGATGGCCCCGAGGACCCGCGGCGGCACCGGCGACAGGAAGGCGGGCAGCATGCGCAGCCCTTCGGCGGGCAGGCGCAGCAGGGCCGGCAGCGCCGGCAGGATGGTCCGCACGCCGAGGTCGACGACGCGCACATCGGGGTGGATCTCCTCGAGGAAATTCCCGACCGCCCGCGCGAGCACGAGGTCCACGCGGTGCCCCCGATCCTGGAGCGCGCCGGCCAGCGTCACCATCATCCGCTCGGCGCCGCCGCCGCCGGCGAGCGAGCGCAGGAAGATGGCGAGGTGACGGCGGTCCGCGCCCACTCGGGGCTAGGGACCGGGTCGTTCGGCCACCGCGATCAGGTGCGGCGCCGTCCTCGGGTCGAGGCTCGGGAAGGAGCGGAGCACGAGCGCGAGCAGGCGGCCCGCCACCCGATCGGGGAAGTGGCGGAAGTTGGTCGCGCGCACCAGCCGCGGGACCAGCCCGTGGCGCGCGAGCAGCGCGCGCAACGAGACCGCGTCGACGCTCTCGAGGTGCTGCACCCGGTGGAAGACGCTGCCGCACTCGGGGCAGGCGATCTTGCGCGCCGCGAGGTCCTCCTGGTTCGGCGTCGTGATCACGAAGCGACCCCCGGGCCGCAGCACCCGCGCGACCTCGGCGACCAGCGGGTCCCAGGCGTCGCGCGGGAGGTGCTCGAGCACCTCCACCAGGAAGACCGCGCCGGCCTCCGCGTCGCCGAGCGGGAGCCGGTCGAGCCCGGCCTCCTCGGCGCCGAGGAAGCGCGGCTCGCCGGCAAAGCGCGCGCGGACCCGCTCGAGCGCGGCCGGCGAGCGGTCGAAGGCGAGCACGGCGTAGCCCTCGCGCAGGAGCGCTTCGCACAGGAACCCCGGGCCGCAGCCGAGGTCCACGACCGGGCCCATCACCCGGACGCCGCGCAGGCCCATGCGCAGGATCCGGCGCCCGAAGCGCAGGCTGAAGTAGTCGTTCTCGGCGGCCGGACTGGAGGCCTGGTAGTCCCAGAAGCGGCGCACCGCCTCCGGCGTCCACTTGAGCTCCTGGAAGAAGGTGCGCCCTCCGTCGCGCGGCACGGCTATTGCCCCAGGAAGCGGTCGAAGAGCGACGGATCCACGAAGCGCCGCTTCTTCTCGAGGAACGAGGACTTCTGCCAGAACGCGAGGAAGCTCATCTCCACGAACGGGAAGTAGGGGCTGAAGTCCGGAGCCTCCCGAGCGCGGAGCTCGGCGAGGAACGCGTCCCGTAGCGGTCCGAGCCAGCGTACTGCGGCCTTCGCGGCTCCGCTGCCCAGGAGCTGGTCCGCGCCGAGGCTCTCGACGTCGACGCCGCGGATGCGTCCGCTGCGGTCCCGGACGAAGTTCTTGAGGATCGCGTCCGTGCAGTCGTAGCCGACCCAGACCTCCTTCGGGGTGAGCTTCCCGGCGATCTCGTCGAGCACCCGCTGCACCCCCGGCGAGATCACCCCCACCTCGCGCAGGAAGCGCAGGTCGCGGTGGAGCGCCCAGGCGAAGGGGGTGGCCTCGATCGGCTCGCGCCGCGGATCGCGCCGGTAGAGCGTGGCGAAGAGCTCCGCGAGCTGCCCGGCCACTTCCGGGTCCGCGCGCCGCAGGGGCTCGCCTTCGACGTACTCGACCCAGAGCTCGCGCTCGCGCTGGAGCACGAGCGCCGGATAGATGCCGCTGGGCCCGAAGGCCTCGAGGCGCGCGGCCGCGATCTCCGCCTGGTGGGAGTCGGAGAAGACGACCCGCTTGAAGCGCCGTCCCGCGATCGTGACGACGTAGATCCGCTTCGAGTTGGGTGGCCGGTTGCTGAACCACCCGAGCAGCCGGAAGCGGAGGCGGCGCCCGAGGGGATGCAGCGGCCTCTGCCGGAACCCGAACCAGGCGGGCATGCCCCTCCCCTCCCCCGAGCCGATGCAGTGTGACCGATCGCAGCGGCCGCTACCACGGGACGCCGTGCAGGGTACCCTGCCGTCGCCAGGCAACGGCACGAGCCACGGGCGCGATGACGGCGGGCGGAGCGGAGCAGCGCGCGAGCGGAGACGGGCTCCGCGCCGGCCTCGTGGTCGCCGCGGCGGCGATGCTGTTGCTGCCCGGCCTGCGAGCGCCGGATCTCTGGGCTCCCGACGAGCCGCGCTACGCCCAGGTGGCCGAGGAGCTGCGCGCGGGCTCCGGCCATCGCGTGCTCCTGCACCTCGACGGCGAGCCCTACGCGCAGAAGCCGCCGCTCTACTTCTGGCTCGCCGCGCTCGCCGGCGCGCCGGGAGGCCGCGTGACGGAGCGCGCCGCGCGGCTGCCGTCGGCGCTCGCCGGAGTGGCGACCGTCGCGCTCACGCTCGCGCTCGGCACGTCGCTGCTCGGCCGGCGCAGCGGCGTCCTCGCTGCCGCGCTCCTGCTGACGCTGCCGGCCTTCGCCCGCCTCGCGCGGCGGGCCCAGCTCGACGTCCTCCTCGCGCTGCTCGAGCTCGCCGCGCTCGCCGCCTATGCGCGCGGCTCCCGGCTTCCGGCCCTCCGCCGGCGCGACCTCGCCTGGCTGCACGGAGCGCTCGGGCTCGCGGTGCTCGCCAAGGGGCCCGTGGGCGCGCTCGTCCCCCTGTTCGCCCTGGCCGGGCACCGCGTCTGGGAGCGGCGGCCGCGGGGGCTGCGCGCCCTCGCCCCGCCCGCGTTCCTGCTGCTCTCGTTCGGCCCGGCGGCCGTCTGGCTGGCCGTCGCCGCCGCCGCGGCCCCTCCCGGGTTCCTGGCCGACGCGGTCGGCCAGAACCTCTTCGGCCGCTTCTTCCTCGGTACCTCGCACGCGCGCCCGGCAACCTATTACCTCGGGCAGCTCCCGATCGACTTCCTGCCCTGGACCCTCCTCTGGCCGGCGCTGCTGGCGGTCGGCCGGCGGGTCTTCGCCGAGCCCGGGAGCCCGCGCGCGAGCGCCTGGCGGCTGCTCGTGTGCTGGGTCGGAGCGGCGCTGCTCTTCCTGAGCCTCTCGTCCGGAAAGCGCGGCCTCTACCTGATTCCGATCTTCCCGGCGCTCGCGCTCCTGTGCGGGGACGCGGTCGGCGAGCTCCTGCCCGCACGCGGCCGGGCGCCGCGCTGGGAGCGCGGGCTCTCCGGCCTCCTGCTCGCCGCGGTGCTCGCGGGCGCCGCCCTGCTTCCCGCGACGCTCGCGCGCCACGGCCTCTCGGCGCCCGGCGCGAGCGCCGCGCTGGTGGCGGCGGCCAGCGCCGCGCTCGCGCTGCGCTTCCTGCTGCGCCGCCGGCCGAGGGCGGCCTTCGCCGCGACCCTCGGGCTCGTGTGGGCCGCGGAGCTCGTCGCCGCCTTCCGGGTGCTCCCGGCGCTGGACCCGCAGAAGTCTCCGCGCCCCGTGGCCGCGGCCGCGGCCGCGCAGGCCGCGCCTGGCGCGGAGATCGCCACGTCGCGCCGCTCGCTCGTGGGCGCCCTCCGCTACTACGGCGGCCACCGCGTGCGCGTCGTCGAATCCGAGCCCGAGGTCCGCGCGTTCCTCGCCGAGGGTGGCCGGGTCCTCGTGCTCCCGGCGAACCGGCTCGGTCTCGTATCGCGCCAGATTCCGGTGGAGGTGCGCGCGCGGCTGCGCGCCGGCACCCGGGTGCTGCTCGTGGTGACCCCGCTCGGCGCGGCGTCCGGCGAGCGCGCAGCGCAGGGCTACGCTCCCGCCGACGAGGCTCCACCTTGACGAGGCGCCGCGACCGCACGCTGCTCGGAGTCGTCCTCGCTGCGCTCTTCCTCGCCGCGCTCCTCTACGCCACCGCGCGCGAGACCGGCGTGCGCTGCGAGGCCTGCCTCGACTTCGGCGGCGCGCGCGCCTGTCGCGCCGTGTCGGCCGCCGATCGCGATCAGGCGATCGACCAGGCCGTCGCGACCGCCTGCGCCGTCCTCGCCCGCGGCGTGACGCAGGCCTTCGCGTGCCAGCGCACCGTTGCGTCGTCGCTTCACTGCGACGAATAGCGGCACGCGCTACGCAACCGGCGCCACGGCGGACGTGGTGCCGCCAAACGGCGGCACCGGTGATCCCCGACACGGCCGCGCGGCGCAACCGGCTGCGCAGGCGCATCCGGCGCGCGCCTGCATCCCCAAGCCCCGACACTGCGCGGAGTTGCAGTGGCACCTGCGCGTCGCCGGGGCCGAAACCACGCACTCGGCACGGCTCTTGCTCCATGCAAGCGCGACCCTGGCGAGAGGCTCCGACGAGCGGAGCCCCCCGGGCGGGACCACACAGCCAACCAACCAGGAGAAGCAAGCATGCTCTGGCACACCGTGAAGCGGCTCGCCCTCGAGCAGGACGGCATGGAGATGGTCGAGTGGGCGATCGTCGGCGTCGTGTTCGCCGTCGCCGCGGCCGCCTTCTGGGGCGACCTCGCGACCGCGATCGACAACGCCCTCGCCGACATCGAGAGCGAGCTCAACAGCCCGGGCGCTCCGTAGCCCGGGAGGCACGCCAAGACCCCATGACGCTCGCCATCGAGAGCTCCCCGCACGCGCCTTCGGGCGCGCAGCGGATCGCCGCAGCGGCCCCGCCGGGCCGCGAGGCGATCGCGCTCGGCGTCGCCGTGCTCGCGGGGGCCGGCCTCGTGTGGACCCCTGGGCAGGAGGTGCCGCTGCCCGCTCTCGGGTGGGCGGCGGCCTTCCTCCTGCTGGCGGTGCATCAGGACGTGCGCAGCCTGCGCATCCCGAACTGGCTGACCTTCCCCTCGCTGCTCGGGGCCATCGCCCTCGGCGCGGAGCAAGGCGGGGCGGCCGGCGCGGGCGTCGCGCTGCTCGGAGCCGCGGTCGCCCTCGGGATCGGCTTCGTTCCCTTCGCCCTGCGCGGGCTCGGCGCGGGCGACGTGAAGGCCGGGATGGTGCTCGGGGCCCTGTGGGGGGCGGAGACCTTCCTCGCCGTGTTCTGGTGGATGCTGGTCGTGGGGGGGCTGCTGGCGCTGGCCTTCGTCGCCGCGCAGGGAGGACTCCTCGATCTGCTCGCGCGCTGGCTGCGCTCCGCTCACGCGACGCTCCTCACGCGACGCCTCACCTACTTCCGCCCCGCGGCCGGCGCCGCCGCAGCGCAAGGGCTGCCCTTCGCCGTGGCGATGGCGCTCGGGGCGGGTGCATTCCAGATCTGGGGGACCCCATGGAACTAGCAACCCTTTTCAGCAGGCAGGCACCGAAGCAAGGCCGCGCAGCGGCCGCGCAGCGAGCGCAAGCGGAGCGCGCAGCGAGCCGCAGGCGAGCGCAGGCGGGCCCCCGCCGGGCTTGCGAGCGGAGTAAGGCCGGGATGGCCATGGTCGAGTTCGTGATCATCCTGCCGATCCTGCTGATGCTCGTCTTCGCGATCGTCGAGTTCGGGGTCCTCTTCGGCCGCTGGCAGACGCTCAGCAACGCCGCCCGCGAGGGCGCGCGCACCGCGGTCGTGTTCCGCACGAACTGCGTCGCGGGGAGCGTCGTGGCCGAGGTGCGCCAGCGCGTGAAGGACTACACGGCGCCGCTCGGCATCGTGCTCACGGACGGCGACATCGGCGTCTCGGGCGTCTGCGGGGCGAGCGATACCAGCAGCACCGTCAGCGTGACGCTGCCCTACACCTTCAAGGTTCTTCCCGGGTTCGCGGCCAGCGTGAGCCCGACCATCGACCTCGTCGGCAACTCCGTGATGCGCAACGAGGGAACCAGCTGATCGGGTCGCTCGGGACCCAGGAGAGAGAAAACCATGCAGAATCGACGTGCACTCTTCTTCTTCGGGCTGGCGATCTTCTTCGGGATCGCCGCGGCCTTCACGGCGCGCACCCTCCTCGAGGATCGCGCCTCCGTGGCGGCACAGCCCACCGTCTCCACCACGCCGGTGGTGGTGGCGCGCACCGACGTGACGATCGGGACGGCCCTCGTGGCGCTCCAGCTCGACACGGTCGACTGGCCGCGCGACTACCTGCCGGCCGGAGCCTTCTCCGATGCCGTCCAGCTGAACGGGCGGGTGCTGCGGCGCCCCCTCTCCCGCGGCGAGCCGGTGCTCGAGTCGCTGCTGCTCCCGGTCGGCTCGGCGGCCGGCCTTCCCTCCGTGATCACGCACGCCCGGCGCGCGATCTCGGTGAAGGTCGACGCGGTCGTGGGCGTCGCCGGATTCGTCGCCCCCGGCACGCGGGTGGACGTGCTCGCCACGCTGCGGCGCCTCGATTCGAACGAGAAGCTCCCCTTCACGAAGCTGATCCTCCAGGACATCCCCGTGCTCGCCATCGACCAGAAGCTCGAGGAGGCGAAGAACGGCGAGCCGGAGCTCGTGAGCGTCGTGACGATGGAGGTAACGCCGAAGCAGTCCGAGGAGCTCACCTACGCCGCCCACGAGGGTCGCCTCCAGCTGGCGCTGCGCAGCCCCACGGACCACGAGGAGGTGAAGACCCTGCCGGTGAGCGTGGCGACCCTGTTCGGCGGCCCCACGCGCAAGCCCCGCGCCGCAGCGCGGGTCGGGCCCAGCGTGCAGGTGATCACGGGCTCCAGCGTTTCCGTCAAGAGCTTCTAACGGTCAGGCGAAGAAGACCAGGGGGAACATGATCATGTCGACTTCCACGGCCCGCGCGCGGCGCGGACGAGCGACGCGACGGGGGGGCCTGGGGACGGTCCTCGCGCTCGCCCTGTGCTGGGGCGCGCCCGCGGCGGCCACCTCGACGACCCAGCTGCTCGCGGCGGCCCCGGGCGATGCGGTGGTCCACCTGGACCCCGCGGGGACCGCGAACGACGTGCTGCGCCAGCTCGCCATGGAGCGCGGCAAGTCCATGTTCCTCAAGGCGGGCTACTCCGTGAAGCGCGTCTCGGTGGGCAGCCCCGCGATCCTGGACGTGGTCGTGCTCAACTCGACCGAGCTCCAGCTCGTCGCCAAGGCGGTGGGCACCACCAACGTATTGATCTGGGATCCGAGCGGGAGGCTCCAGGCTGCGATCGACGTCCACGTGAGCAGCGCCCAGTCGCAACTGCAGGCCGAGCTGCGCCGGATCCTCGAGGTCGAGGACATCACGGTCGAGAGCACCGGCCACGCCACGGTGCTGAAGGGCTCGGTCCCGAGCGCCATCAAGCTCGAGCAGGCGCTCCTGGTCTCGCAGGCCTACCTCGGCGCCGCCGAGAGCGAGGGGAAGATCGTGAACCTGCTCCAGGTGGGCGGCAACCAGGAGGTGATGCTCAAGGTCGTCATCGCCGAGATGTCGCGCTCGCTGGGCCGCGAGTTCGGCATGAACTTCAACGCCCTGATCGAGGCCGGCAGCGGCACGATCAACGTGGCGAGCTTCCTCCAGGGGCTGAGCCAGCCGGCCGTGGGCGGCACGATCCCGATCTCGGATGCCGTGAACTTCGCGGCGCTGCTCACGGGCTACGGCGCCCTCCAGGAGCTGGCCGTCCTGCTGGACGCCCTCGACGAGCGCGGCCTCGGCAAGGTGCTGGCCGAGCCGACGCTGCTCGCGCGCAGCGGCGAGACGGCGAGCTTCCTCGTCGGTGGCGAGATCCCGATCCCGGTGGCCCAGGGCGGCGCCTTCGGCTCGATCACGGTCGAGTTCAAGGACTTCGGCGTCGGCCTCGCCTTCACGCCGACCGTGCTCGGCCCCGACCGGATCCACCTCGCGGTGGCGCCCGAGGTGAGCGACGTCGACTTCACCTTCGGGACCGAGGTCGGTGGCACCGTGGTGCCGGGCTTCGTCACCCGCCGGGCGCAGACGGCGGTCGAGCTCAAGGACGGGCAGAGCTTCGCGATCGCGGGGCTCCTCTCCGACTCGGTGCGCCAGCTCTCGGGCCGCTACCCGCTGCTCGGAGACATCCCGGTGCTCGGCAACCTCTTCCGCAGCAGCCTCTACGAGAAGAACCAGACCGAGCTCGTCATCATCGTGACGCCGCATCTGGTGAAGCCGCTCGGGCCCGGCCCGCACCCGCTTCCCACGGATTCGTTCATCGAGCCCACCGCGCTCGAGTTCTACCTGCTCGGCAGGCTCGAGGGCTACGCGGGCGAGACCGCCCAGCCGGGCGGCATGATCGGCGACGTCGGCCATCGCGTGACCGCCACGCCGGAAGGAGAGTCGAAGTGACCAGGCAGATCTCCGCGCTGTGCATCGCGATGGCGATGCTGCTCGTCCCCCTCGCGGGCTGCGAGCACTCGCTGGTCGGGCAGAACATGGGGAACGCGTACCGCGAGAACGTGAACGCCCAGATCGCCGACCCGGAGGCCGGGCGCGCGAACGAGCCGGGCCCGCAGGGGCTCGACGGGATCACGGGCGAGGACGTGATGGGTCGCTACCACAAGGCGCAGGGGGGGACGCGCACCCCCCAGATGCCAGCGATCGTGACCACCGGCGGCTCGCGCTAAAGCGCGCCGCGGCCGAACGAGGCTAGAGCCATGCAGCGAACGGACGACGACAGACAGCAGCGGCGCGGCGGCCGCGACCGGCGCGGCGTCGCCATGGTGGCGGTGCTCGTGGCGCTGGTCGCGCTGATCGCGGCGGGAGCGCTCGCGATCGACGTGGGCCTCGTCTGGGCGGCGCGCACCCAGCTCCAGAACGCCACCGACGCGGCGGCGCTGGCGGGCGGCGCCAACCTGATCGACGAGACCGGGCCGTCCGTGACGCTTCCGGACGCGGAGACCGCCGTCCTCGGCCAGGCCGGCCTGAACCCGTCGGTGGCGGCGCCGGGTGGCGTGGTCGTCGACTCCACCGACATCAGCTACGGGCACTGGGACCTCGACGCGCGGACCTTCGATGCGGGCGTCGACCTCTCGGACCCGGGCGTCGTGAACGCGGTGGACGTGATCAGCCGCTCGGACGGGGTGGCGAACAGCCCCGTCCCGGCCTTCATGGCGCGCATCCTCGGCCGCGACAGCTTCGTGGTGACGGCCCATGCGACTTCCTACCTCGGCTTCGCGGGCCGGGTCGGGCCGGGCAAGCTCGACCTCCCGATCGCGATCGACTGCTGCAAGCTGCGCGGCCCCGACTGCGAGGCCGACTACTGCGAGACGATCAGCAGCGACCCGCCGAACCCCTGTCCCCTCACGGGGACGGTGCCGGCGCACCAGGACGCCGCCACGGTGACCTGCCTCGAGTTCGCCAACACGGCCGAGCAGAACGCCTGTTGGACCACCTACGACGGCGATAGCCCGTCTGTGAACACGCCGGACATCCTCGACATCATCGAGACCGGCTACCAGGGAGAGGTCGAGTCGCTCTTCCCGATCTACGTCGACAACGGGACCAAGACGCCCGCCATCCGGGAGATCCAGGACCGCATGCAGGGGACGGGCGCCTACGTCGGAAACGCCGCCGGCAGCGACCGCTACCCGCCCACCACCGGCGTGAACGACTCCTGGGTCGTCGGCTTCCCGGTGATCGAGTGCCAGTCCGAGGATCACTGCGCCGGCGGCACGGTCGCGGACATGGTCGGCTTCGTGTGCTTCGAGATCCGGGAGGTGCTCGTGACCCCCGAGAAGATCATCAAGGGCCGCTTCCTGTGCCCGGACGACCCGCTCTTCGCGGAGTGCCCGATCGGGCCCACCGGGAGCGGCGGCGAAGACTTCGGCATCCGGGCGGACTTCCCGGTCCTCGTGCGCTGAACGGTGGATAGGAGGGCTCCCGTGGCCGACATCAAGTTCGTGGTCTACTCCGAGCAGGACGAGTTCGGCTCCGAGATCCGCTCGCGGCTCCAGTCGGCGGGGCACGCCTTCGTGCTCGCCGTGGTCTCGGAGGAGGACGCCCTCTTCGCCGCGCTGCGCGAGCACCAGCCGGATGCCCTCTTCGCCGACCTCGGCCTCGCTCCCCACGACACGCTCGACCTGATCGATCGGCTGCCGGCGCCGCGGCCGACGCTCGTCGTCTCCGGCCCGCAGGAGGACAGCCAGATCATCCTGCGCGCGATGAAGCAGGGTGCGAAGGAGTTCTTCCCGCCGGCGCCGAGCCGCGAGGCGATCCGCGAGCTCGTCGACCGCCTGGTGCTGGAGAGCCGCCCCGCGCTGCCGGCCGGCCGCCTGGCCCCCGTGCTCGCGGTGATGGGCGCCAAGGGGGGGGTCGGCGCGACGGTGGTGGCCTGCCAGCTCACGGCGGCGCTCCAGGCGCTCGGCGCGCGGACCGTGCTGGTGGACCTCAACTACCCGCTCGGCGACGTGGCGCTCCACTTCGACGTGCGGCCCACCTACACGCTCGCGCACGTCGTGAAGCAGGGCGAGGAGCTCGACGCCACCTACCTGCGCGGGCTGCTCCAGGGGCACCGCACCGGCGTCCAGATCCTCGCCGCCCCCGAGCGCGTCGAGGAGGCGGAGCTCGTGCGCGGCGTCCACGTCGAGCGCGTGATCTCGATCCTGCGCGAGGACTTCTCCTTCGTCGTGCTCGACGTCTCGCGCAGCTGGAACGAGGCCAGCGTGCGGGCCCTCGACCTCGCCTCCGAGATCCTGCTCATCACCTCGCTCGACGTCCCGACGCTGAACCATGCGCGCCAGCACCTCGACCTGCTGCGCCGGCTCGGCCACTCGGACGCCAAGATCCACCCGATCGCGAACCGCTACTCGCGGCGCGACGCCGTCACCGACAAGGAGTTCGCCCAGTTCCTGGGCCGCGCCCCCGACGCCCACCTGCCCAACGACTACCCGAACACGGTCGGCAGCGTGAACGAGGGCCGGCCGCTGGGCGAGGTGGCGCCGCGCAGCCCGCTCCACCAGGCCTTCGTGGCCCTGGCGCGGTCGGCGTACGTCTGGTCCGGCCTCGAGCTCGAGGGTCGGGAGGAGGAGTCCGAGAACCTGGCCGCGCGCGTGCGCCGGCTCTTCAAGAAGGTGGACCATGGCACTGCTTGAACGTCTCAAGGGGAGGGAGGCGCGCGCGCCCAAGCCGAGCGAGGGCAAGAAGAAGGCGGAGGGGGCCGCCCAGGGGCCCAGCCCCGAGGCGGCCTACCAGGAGCTCAAGTCGCGGGTCCACAACCGCCTCTTCGAGGCGCTCGACCTGCAGCGGCTCTCGAAGGTCTCCGAGGACCGGATCCGCCAGGACGTGGCCCTCGCCACCCAGCGCATCCTCGAGGAGGAGAAGGTCCTTTTGACCCTCGACGAGCGCGACCGCTTCGTGCGCGAGATCCAGGACCAGGTGTTCGGCCTCGGCCCGCTCGAGCCGCTGCTCGCCGACCCGACGATCTCGGACATCCTGGTGAACGGGCACCGCCAGATCTACGTCGAGCGCCGCGGGCGCATCGAGCGCACCTCGGCCCGCTTCAAGGACGATACCCACCTGATGCGGATCATCGAGAAGATCGTCTCCGCCGTCGGACGCCGCGTGGACGAGACCACGCCGATGGTGGACGCGCGCCTCGCGGACGGGTCGCGCGTGAACGCGATCATCCCGCCGCTCGCCCTCGACGGCCCGATGATGTCGATCCGCCGTTTCGGGACCGATCCGCTCGGGATCGACGACCTGATCGCGGTCGGCGCCCTCACCCCCGAGATCGCGCAGGTCCTGAGCGGAGTCGTGAAGGCGCGGCTCAACATGCTGATCTCGGGCGGCACCGGTGCCGGCAAGACGACGCTCCTGAACGTGGTCTCGAGTTTCATCCCCGACCACGAGCGGATCGTCACGATCGAGGACTCGGCGGAGCTCCTGCTGCGCCAGGATCACGTGGTGCGGCTCGAGACCCGCCCGGCGAACATCGAGGGCCGCGGCCAGATCACCCAGCGCGACCTGGTGATCAACAGCCTGCGCATGCGGCCCGACCGCATCATCGTGGGCGAGGGGCGCGGCGGGGAGTGCCGCGACATGCTCCAGGCCATGAACACGGGCCACGACGGCTCGATCACCACCATCCACGCGAACTCGCCCCGCGACGCCCTGATGCGCGCCGAGACGATGGTGGCGATGACGGGCCTCGACATCCCGCCGCGCGCCGTGCGCAACCAGATCGCCTCGGCGATGGACGTCGTGATCCAGCTCGAGCGGCTCTCGGACGGCAGGCGGCGGCTCACGAGCCTCCAGGAGATCACGGGCATGGAGGGCGAGGTCGTCACCATGCAGGAGATCTTCGCCTTCGAGCGCCGCGGCGTCGACCCCGAAGGCAACGTGCTCGGCGACCTCGAGCCGACCGGGATCCGGCCGCACTTCGCGAAGCGGCTGCAACTGGCCGGGATCCAGCTCCCGATCCACCTCTTCGAGCGCCGCGAGCGCGCGGCCGTCTAGAGGAGCGAGCCCCCCATGTCTCCGATCCTCTACGTCCTGATCTTCCTCTCGGTGCTGCTCCTGGTGGAGGGCCTGGTCGAGGTGGCGAGCAACCGCCGCGGCCGCCAGGCGAGCGCGGCGCGCAAGCGCCTGCGCCAGATGGGCGTGCTGCTCCAGGCGCCCGAGACCCGCGACGAGGAGTCCCTGCTGCGCGCCAAGCGCGAGGGGGCCTCGCTCGTCGACCGGTTCGTCCAGGCCCTGCCCTTCGGCGAGTCGCTCGAGCTCTCGCTCTACCGCGCCGCCCTCTCGGTCCGGCCGGAGCGCTTCGTGCTGCTCTCGGTCGGGCTCGCCGTCGGCGGCTGGTTCGTCGGCCTCGTGCTCTTCGAGACCATCGGCTGGGCGGCCCTCTGCGCGCTCGCCGGGGTCGTGCCCTGGGTGCAGCTCTCCCGGCTCAAGCGCAAGCGGCGCGATCGCTTCGAACAGCAGTTTCCCGACGCCCTCGACCTCCTGATCCGCGCGCTGCGTGCCGGGCACTCGCTCTCGACCGGCCTCCAGATGGTCGGCAAGGAGCTGCCCGACCCGGTCGGGACCGAGTTCGGCCAGGTCGCGCACGAGATCCAGCTCGGGCAGCAGGTGCGCCACGCCCTCGCCAACCTCACCTACCGCGTCGAGTCGGAGGACCTCCCGTTCTTCGTGACGGCGATCGCGATCCAGCAGGAGACGGGCTCCAACCTCGCCGAGGTGCTCGAGAACCTCTCGCGCGTGATCCGGGAGCGCTTCAAGCTCTACGGCAAGGTGCGGGCCCTCACCGCGATGGGTCGCGCGTCGGCGAACCTGCTCGCGTGCTGGCCGCTCGTCATGGTCGGGGCGCTCTACTCGGTGAACCCGGGGTACATCGCTCCGCTCTGGGAGGACGAGTCCGGCCAGTTTCTCGCGCTGATCTCCTTCGCGATGGTGGTGGTCGGCTACGTGATCTGCCGGCGCATGGCCATCATCAAGGTCTAAGGGAGCCGCCATGGAGCTTGTCCTCGTCCTGGTCTTCGGCGCCGCGGCCGCGTTCGTGTTCGCCGCGACGAACCTGAGCCCCAATCGCAGCGTGAGGCGCCGCCTCGCGCGCCTGGCGGACGGCTCCGCCGCGCCGATCCCGGACGAGGTCTCGGACGGCCTCGCCCGCGACGGCCAGCACTGGATCGTGAGGCTGTTCGCGCCCTTCGCCGCCCGGGCCACCAGCGGCGAGTCCGCCTCGCGCATCCGCCGCCGCCTGATCGAGGCCGGCTACCGCCGCGACTCCGCCGTCGGCCTGTACATGACCAGCCGCCTGGTGCTGGCGCTGCTGCTGCCCGCCGTGGTCCTGGTCGCGAGCCCTGCCTGGAACCTCCCGGAGCTCAAGCTCGTGCTGATCCTCTGCTGCGCCGGTGGGATGGGCCTCGTCGCCCCGAGCTACTGGCTCGACCGGGCGCGCTCCGCGCGCCAGATGAGCATCATCCTGGGTCTCCCGGACGCGCTCGACCTGATGGTGGTGTGCGTCGAAGCCGGTCTCGGCATCAACGCGAGCCTCGCGCGCGTGGCGCGCGAGTTCCACCGCACGAACCCGGTGCTCTCGACCGAGTTCGAGCTCGTGACGCTCGAGATCCGTGCCGGCAAGTCGGGCACCGACGCCCTGCGCGCGCTCGCCGAGCGCACGGGCGTCTCCGAGGTCGCCTCGCTCGTGGCGATGCTCGTGCAGACCGAGCGCTTCGGCACCAGCGTGGCCGACACGCTGCGCGTGCACGCGGAGAGCCTGCGCGTGCAGCGCCTGCTGCGCGCCGAGGAGCAGGCCGCCAAGGCTCCCCTCAAGATGATGTTCCCGACGCTCATCATCTTCATCGCCACGCTCGTGGTGACGATCGGCCCCGGCATGCTCACGATGTTCGCCTTCTTCGGCGAGAAGACGGGCAAATAAGCTCCGCATGCGGACGCGGATCGCCCTGCTCCTGGCCGTGACCCTGCCGGGCTGCGCCTGGCTCGGCCCCGACGCCGCGCAGCGGGAGGTCCTCGAGGCCCGGCGCGCGCGGAGCGGCGCGATGGAGCCGGGGGTCCCGGCGCGCAAGACGGTGGAGGAGCGGCTCCGGGAGGCCGAGCGGCTGCTCGCCGAGGGCCACGGCGCGCAGGCGGTCTGGAGCTTCGCCCAGGCCCACCGCGAGGATCCCACGAACCCGGCGCCGCGGGCGCGGATCGGCTTCATGGAGGTGTCGCGGGACCCGCCGCGAGCCGAGGCGCTCTTCGCGGAGATCGTCCGCGATCACCCGGATTCCGCCGAGGCGCACGCGGGCCTCGGGCTCGCGCGCTTCGCCCAGGACCGGCTCGAGCCCGCGCGCAACGCGCTCGAGCGCGCCGTGGAGCTCGACCCGGACTCGGCCTCCGCCCTCTACTGGCTCGCGGTGATCTACGACCTCCTCGATCGCCCCGAGCACGCCCGCGAGCTCGCCGAGCGGGCGCACGCCCTCTCGCCCAACGACGCGCGCATCGTGAACAACCTCGGCGTCTCGTACCTGGTGGCCGGGGAGTTCGAGAAGGCCGAGCAGGCGTTCCGGGCCGCGATCCTGCTCGACCCCACCGACTTGGCCCCCCACAACAACCTGGGCCTCGCCGTCGGCCGGCAGGGCCGCTACGCCGAGGCGCTGGCGCAGTTCCGCCTCGCCGGCACCGAGCAGGCCGCGCTGAACAACCTCGGCTACCTCTACTACCTGAACGGCGAGCACGCCCAGGCGATCGAGCATCTCGAGCGCAGCCTGACGCTCGGCGGCGGCGATCGCCTGACGGTCGTGAAGAACCTGCAGGCCGCCCAGGCCGCCCTCGACCGCGCCCACTGAGCCAGCGCCCGCAGGGCACGCGCAGCGAGCCGCAGGCGAGCGAAGCTCATCGTGCAAGCGGAGCGCGCAGCGAGCCGCAGGCGAGCGAAGCTCATCGGGCTAGCGGCGGCGGCGCCGCCGCGCCCGCGTCTCCGAGCTCGTCCGGCCGGATCTTGAGCACGTTGTGGCTGCCGATGCCGGCGACGTAGACGTTGCCCTCGCGATCGATCGCGAGGCCGCGCGCCGTCCGCAGCCTGCGCCGCCCGTCCGGGGCCGTCTCGTCGAGCACATCGCGCACCACGCCGTTCGGCTCCAGGCGCTGCAGGGCCCGCGCGCCCATGCGCGCCACGTAGAGGCGCCCGTCCGCGGAGAGCGCGAGCTCCGACGGAGCGGCGAGCCAGCGGCCGTCCCGCGCGTCCTTGGGGCCGACCACCTCCCGCACGCTCCCGTCCGGCGCCACCCGCAGCACGTTGCCGCTGTTGTTGCCGGCGACGTAGACGTTGCCCGCACCGTCCACCGCGATCGCATCCGGGAATCGGAGCCTCGCCTCGGGGCCGGCGCCCGCGGCGTCGAGGATCTGGACGATCTCCCCCGACGGGCTCACCCGGAAGGCGTTGTCCGACTTCGCCCCGACCACGTAGAGGTTCCCGCGCCCGTCCAGGGCGAGGCCGTTCGGCCGCTGGAACGGATGCGTGCCATCGCCGCGCCACGCGATCACCTCGCGGACCGGTCCTTCCCGCGGCACGCACAGGACGCTGCCCGAGCTCTGGCCCGCGACGTAGACCTCGCCCGCGGGCCCCACCACCACGTGCGTCGGTCGCCGCAGCGTAGGGGAGCTCCGCGTCCCCGAGCCTCCGACGATCGCCGTCACCTCGCCGCGCGGGGAGATGCGGAAGAGCGTGTGGCTGCGCTCGGCCGCGACGAAGACGTTGCCCTGCGCGTCCACGGCGAGCGCTCGCGGACCCTGGAGCGGGTTGCGCGCGCCGTCGCCCTTCGCGTCGGCGACGAGCTCGACCTTTCCCGAGGGTCGGACGCGGAAGACGTTGTCGCTCATGAATCCGGCGACGTAGAGGTTCCCCTGCGCGTCGAGCGCGAGGCCGCGCGGGGCCTGCAGGGCATGGCCGGCGCCGTCCCCGGCCGCGCCGATCACCGCGACCGGCTCCGCGAGCGAGGGAGCGGCGAGCGAGAGCGCCGCCAGCGCCAGGGCGCGCGCTCGGACGGACAAGCGGCTAGCCCGCATGTCTCGCCAGGGCGTGACTTTGGCGACGCATCTGCCCGCCCTGGCACGAGATCGCTCCCTGCGGGTGCTCGACGTAGCGTCGGCTACGCCTCCGCTTCCCTCGGTCGCGATCTCGTGCCAGGACAGGCATCTGCGCCGCCTCGCTAC
>CAZUYC010000076.1:0-23319 GCA_964624475.1 uncultured Spirochaetales bacterium
ACACGTATGGTGGGCCCACTTGGACTCGAACCAAGACCGAACCGGTTATGAGCCGGGGGCTCTGCCAATTGAGCTATGGGCCCGCGGTTGGCGATCATAGCACCGATCACGATTCGAGGAAGCTCCTGAGCTTCTTGGAGCGCGAGGGATGGCGGAGCTTGCGGAGGGCCTTGGCCTCGATCTGGCGGATGCGCTCGCGGGTCACGGCGAAGTCCTGCCCGACTTCCTCGAGGGTGTGCTCACAGCCGTCGGAGAGCCCGAAGCGCAGCCGCAGCACCTTCTCCTCGCGGGGCGTCAGCGAGTTGAGCACCTTGTTGGTCTGCTCGCGGAGCGACAGCCCGATCATGCTCTCGACGGGCGAGCCCACCTGCTTGTCCTCGATGAAGTCGCCCAGGTGGCTGTCCTCTTCCTCGCCGATGGGCGTCTCGAGGGAGATCGGCTCCTGCGCGATCTTGAGGACCTTGCGCACCTTGTCCACGGGCACTTCCATCTTGACCGCGACCTCCTCCGGCGAAGGCTCGCGCCCCAGCTCCTGGACCAATTGCCGCGAGGTCCGGATCAGCTTGTTGATGGTCTCGATCATGTGCACGGGGATGCGGATGGTGCGGGCCTGGTCGGCGATGGCGCGCGTGATGGCCTGGCGGATCCACCACGTCGCGTACGTCGAGAATTTGTAGCCGCGGCGATACTCGAACTTGTCCACGGCCTTCATCAGGCCGATGTTGCCCTCCTGGATCAGGTCGAGGAACTGGAGCCCGCGGTTCGTGTACTTCTTCGCGATCGAGACCACCAGGCGGAGGTTGGCCTCGACGAGCTCTCTCTTGGCGTGATGGGTGCGCCGCGAGGTCTCCGCGAGGCGCCGCGCGCAGAGCGCGATCTCCTCGCGGCCCATGTGCGCCTCGCCCTCGATGCGACAGGCCTCCCGCTCGAACTCCTCCAGGATCTGGCGCAGCTCCTCCACGCGCTGCGCGTCGCCGCCGAGCTGCGCGATCGCCTCGCGTCCCTTCTGGCTGCGGCGGGTGGAGAGGACCGCGACGCGATCGAACTCCTCGGGTGTCATGCCCTGCGGCGCCACCACCGCACGGGCCTGCGCGTCGAGACGCGCGAGGTCGGTGCCCATCTGGTCGAAGCGGGCGATGATCTCCTCGATCGCGTTCTTCGCGAGCCGGCCCTCGCGCGCCTGCGCGGCGATCTGGCCATAGAGGACGTCGATCTCGCTGCGCAGCCGGTCGCGCGTCTCGTCGCCGGTGCGGCGGTTCGCCATGGACGCGAGCTTGCGCGCCACCTCGGAGCCGAGCCGCTTGATGCGGGCAGCGTGGGTCAGGAACTCACGGCGTCGCTCCTCCGCGAGGGGCGCCGCCTCGGGATCCTCGAAGCCCTCGAGCAGGTTCCTGAGCTCGGAGCCCTCCCGCTCGATCTCCTCCGCCAGGCGCAGGGTCTCGCGGACGCCGAACGGCGTGCCGAGCACGGCCGACTGGCGCGCGTGTTGCCCCACCTCGATCCGCTTCGCGATCTCGACCTCGCCTTCGCGGGTGAGCAGCGACACCTGGCCCATCTCGCGCAGGTAGACGCGCACGGGGTCGTTGGTGGGCGACCCGAAGTCGTCGCCGTTCAGGCGGCGCGCGCGCAACATGCGCTGCAGCGGGTCGAGGCGCACGCGGGCCGCCGTGGCGCCCGCGTCGCCCGGCTCGCGCGGCGGGAGCTCGGGCGCCTGAGGCGCCTGGGGCGCGGGATCGCCGGAGCCGGGGGAGATCCGCGGAGCGTTCGGGGCCATGGGGGGTTGCTCCTCGAAGAATGGGTCAGCCGCGGCGCGTCCTACCGCGTGGAGACACCTCGCAGGGGAGGATGGCTTGCGGTTCCACTCCCGCGAGCCGACGCCTGCTCGCGGGTGCGTTGTTTCTCTTGCAGGAGCGCCGCGACGTCGGGGTCGCCGCGGCGCATGCGCTGGGTCAGCTCGCGCTGGCGCTCGCGCTCCTCGCGCTCGTGCAGCCAGCGCTCGAGATCCTCGAGGGCGCGCGCCGCGGGCCCGGCGCCGCCCTCCGTCGCCTCGTCCACCGCGATCTCGAAGAGCCGCGAGCGGGCCTCGGGCGAGAGCCCGGCCGCGAGCTCCTCGAGGTCGCGACCGCTCTCCGCCGCCAGCCGCACCGCGAGCTCGACCAGCGGATGGCCGGGAGCGAAGGCCTCGGCGGCGGCGAGCGGGGCCCGTTCCGCGAGGTCGGGCTGCTCGAGGAGCACGCGCGCGAGGAGGAGCAGCTTGCGCTCGTCCGCCGTCGAGACGCTCCGCGCCGGGATCGGCACCGCGGCGTGCGGGTCCTCGCCGCGCCGCCCGGCGCGCACCGCCGCCTCGACGTGGCGCTTCTCCGTCCCCACGGCCAGGGCGAGCCGCTCCTCCCAGGCCCCGCGCTCGACGGGCTGTGGCACGAGGGCGAGCAGCGGGGCCAGCGCGGCGACGGCGTCCGCCTTCTCGGCGGGCGCGGCGCAGCCGCGCGAGACGGCGCGCCGGATCACCGCGTCGAGCGCCGCCGGCGCGCTCCCGACGAGCTCGCGCAGCGCCTCGGCGCCCTCGCGCGCGAGGAAGTCGTCGGGGTCCATGCCGGAGGGCAGCACCGCTGCGTGCACGCGCAGCTCCTCGGGCAACAGCACCTCGAGCGCGCGCTCGATCGCGCGCTGGCCGGCCTCGTCGCCGTCGAAGAGCAGCACGACCCGCCGCGTGCGGCGGCGGAGCGCGCGCGCGTGCTCGGCGGTGAGCGAGGTGCCGCAGCTGGCGAGCGCGCCCGGGACCCCGGCGCGCTCGAGCGCCACGAGGTCGAAGTAGCCCTCGACGACCACGGCGCGCTCCGTGCGCCGGATCGGCTCGAGCGCGTCGGGCAGCCCGAAGAAGGCCTCGCGCTTGCGGAAGACGGGGCTCTCCGGCGTGTTCAGGTACTTGGGCTCCTGCCCGGGGGCCACGGCACGCCCGCCGAAGCCGACGACCCGCCCGCGCGCGTCGCGAATAGGGAAGGTGACGCGCCCGCGCAGGCGATCGTAGTGGCCGCCGGAGTGGCGCTCGGCCAGGAGGCCCGCCTGCTCGGCCACCGCGGCCGGGATCCCGCGCTCGCGCAGCCGCGCGGCCAGGTGCTCCCAGGCGTCGGGCGCGAAGCCGATCCCGAAGCGCAGGGTCGTGGCGGCGTCGATGCCGCGGCCCGCCAGGTAGGCGGCGCCCGCGCTCTCCGGGGCGCGCAGCGCCTCGCAGTAGAGCGCCTGGGCGAGCGCGTTCGCCTCGTAGATGCGCTGCGCCACGCCGCGCTCGGCGCCGGCCGCCTCGGGGATCTCGACTCCGACCTCGGCCGCGAGCTGGCGGACGGCCTCCGGGAAGGAGAGGTTCTCCATCCGCATCAGGAAGGTGATGGCGGTTCCGCCGGCGTCGCAGCCGAAGCACTTGAAGCTCTGCCGCTCGCTGCTCACGATGAACGAGGGCGTCTTCTCGCCGTGGAAGGGACAGAGCCCCTTGTGGCTGCGACCCGAGGGTTTGAGGCTCACGAAGCGGCCGACGAGCGCCACCATGTCCACGCGATCGCGAACGAGTCGGATCGTCTCGTCGGGGATCAGTCCCACCGAACCTGCCCCCAGCTCCCGGCCTACCGCGCCATCCGCCTCTGCTTCTTCAGCGCACGCTTGCGGGCCGCGGCGGCCTTCTTCTTCCTCCGCACGCTCGGCTTGTCGTAGTACTCGCGGCGCTTCAGCTCGCTCAGGATTCCCGCCTTCTCGCACTGCTTCTTGAAGCGCTTCATCGCGACCTCGAAAGGCTCGTTGTCGCGGAGCTTGATCACGGGCATGCGCGGGTGGGTCTCCTGGAAGCGGGGACACGGCGGGCCTACCGCATCCGCTGATTAGTGGTGGCGAGTCGGCTCCTGTGGCGGCCGGCGCGGGCCGCGAGGCAACCGGGCGGCGGCAAGAATCCCTCGCAAACTCGCCAATTTACGCGCCTTTCCCCGGCAGCCGATCGACTCTAGCGCAGGGGCTGCGGGCCATCAACCGAAGGCGGGCGCACGGAAATCCCGAGTGCTGCGAGGCGCCGTTTTACCAGGGGGACGGTCGTCTCGCGGAAGTGGAAGATCGAGGCCGCGAGCGCAGCCTGCGCGTGGCCGCCCTCCGGCGCGTCGGAGAGGGCGCGCGCGAGGTCGTCGGCGCTGCCTCCGCCCCCGGAGGCGATCACCGGGACGGTCACCGAGTCGGCGACCGCGCGCAGCAGCCGGAGGTCGTAGCCGCTCTTCGTGCCGTCGCGGTCCATGCTCGTGAGCAGGATCTCGCCGGCGCCGGCGCGCGCCATGCGCACCGCCCACTCGACCGCGTCGATCCCGGTCGGCCGTCGCCCGCCGTGAGTGCACAGTTCCCACGCGTCGGCGCTCCCCGGCCGGCGGCGTGCGTCGATCGCGAGCACGAGGTTCGCGCTCCCGATGCGCACGGCCGCCTCGCCCACGAGGTCCGGGTTCTCGACGGCGGCGGTCATGATCGAGACCCTGTCCGCCCCGGCGTTCAGGAGATCGCGCACGTCCTGGAGCGAGCGCACGCCGCCCCCGACGGTGAGCGGCATGAAGACCGACTCGGCGGTGCGCGTCACCACGTCGAGCAGGATGCGGCGCTGCTCGAAGCTCGCCGTGATGTCGAGGAAGGCGATCTCGTCGGCTTCCTGCTCGTCGTAGAGGCGAGCCACCTCGACGGGGTCGCCCGCATCGACGTGGTCGACGTAGCGCACGCCCTTCACGACCCGGCCCTGGTCCACGTCGAGGCAGGGGATGATGCGCTTCAAGAGCACGCGAGCCTCCGCAGCACGCGGGCGAGGTCGACGGCCCCGGTGTAGAGGGCCCGCCCGACGATCGCGCCGGCCAGCCGCCGCGGGCGGAGGCCCGCCGCCCGCAGGAGATCGGCCTCGGAGCCGATCCCGCCCGACGCGATCACCGGGATCGAGACGGCCGCCGCGACCTCCGCCGTCGCCTCGAGGTTGGGGCCCTCGAGCATGCCGTCGCGCGAGATGTCCGTGTACACGATCGCGGCCGCGCCGGCCTCCTCCACGCGGCGCGCGACGTCGAGAGCGAGCAGCTCGGTCGTCTCGAGCCATCCCTCCGCCGCGGCGCGGCCCGCGCGCGCGTCGATCCCGACCGCGACGCGGCCCGGATGACGGCGGCAGGCCTCCGCGAGGAGCCCGGGATCGCGGAGCGCCGCGGTCCCGAGGATGACGCGGTCCACCCCCGTCGCGAGCGCGCACTCGACCGCCTCGAGGCTGCGGATCCCGCCGCCGAGCTGCACCGGCACGCGCCCCGCCCGCGCCACGATCCGCTGCACGACCTCGCCGTTGCACGGTCGGCCCTCCCGGGCGCCGTCGAGGTCGACCACGTGCAGGCGCGGGATCGGGTGGGCGGCGAAGGCCTCGGCCTGCTCCGCGGGGTCTTCGCGGTAGACCTTCGCGCGCGCGTAGTCGCCCTGCTCGAGGCGCACGCAGCGCCCGCCGAGCACGTCGATCGCGGGGATCAGCTCGAAGCGCGCCTCCCCGCCTCCGCTCGGCTTCGCCTCGCTGCGCGGCGGCTGTGCCGCCTTGCTGGCGGGCTGCGCCGCCTTGCGCGAATCCGCGCCCACCGGACTCACCGATAGGCGGCGAGGGCCCGCGCGGCTCCGTCCGCGCCCCAGCGCGCGAGCTCGGCCGCCGTGAGCCAGCGCCGGCCGCCGCCCGGGTAGCGCTGCACGTTGAAGACGTTCGCGGTGATCGGCTGCTGGGTCTCGTCGAAGCGCGAGGTCCAGAGCCTCCGCCCGCCGGGTGCCTCGAAGAGGGTCATCTCGTAGCCGACGCTCGCGGGGCGCAGCGCGCCGTAGGCCTCTCCCTCCCGCTCGCGGTAGCGGTAGACCTTGCCGAGGAGCACCGCGCTCGCGCCGAACTCGCGCGCCGCCAGCGCCCCGGCCTCGCTCGGATCGAGGCGCGGGAGCGGACGGCCCTGCGCGACGAAGGCGCCGAGCAGGTCGTTCGGCGCGACGACCGCGAAGCCCTGGGCGCGCAGCGCGTCCGTCACGAAGGCGGCGACGAGGTCGGCGGCGTCGGCGGCCCCGCTCGGGCTCCCGGGCGGAAGGCCCCGACCGAGCTCCGGCACGGGGTAGAAGGGCATCACCGCGATCCGCCCGAGCGAGGAAGTCGGCACGTGGAACGGCTGCTCGGCCACCACCGGGCGCGGGCCGATCCCCGCCTGCGCGCAGGCGACGGCAAGGGCGAGGGCAGCGAGCGGCGCGAGCGCCCGGCGCGTCAGCGGCCGCACTGGACCACCCAGGCCGCGAAGGAGTCGAGCAGCCGCTTGCCGGCGGCCTGGCTCTTCTCGGGGTGGAACTGCACGGCGAAGAGGTTGTCGCGCGCCACCGCGGCCGCGAAGCCGCCGCCGTAGTCGACGCTCCCGACCACGTCCGCCTCGCGCGCCGGGACGGCGTAGTAGGCGTGCACGAAGTAGAAGCAGTCCGTGGCCGGGAGCCCCGCGAGCACCGGGTGGTGGCCGGCGAAGCTCACCTGGTTCCAGCCGATGTGCGGGACGCGCAGGCTCCCGCCCGCGGCATCGCGGTCGGGCAGGCGCGTCACGCGACCGGGGAGGCAGCCGAGGCCCGGGGTCCGGCCGTGCTCGTCGGACTCCTCGAAGAGGAGCTGTAGCCCGAGGCAGATCCCGAGATACGGGCGCCCGGACTCGATCGAGTCGCGCACGGCGTCGTCGAGCCCCTTCTCCGCGAGGCTTCTCGCGGCATCGGCGAAGGCCCCGACACCGGGCAGGACCACGCCGTCGGCGCGCCGCAGGTCGGAGGGGTCGTTCGTGATCCTTGCATCGAGCCCGGAGCGCGCGAGCGCCTTCGCGACGCTCCGGAGGTTTCCGGCGCCGTAGTCGACGACGGCGATGCACGGGACGGCCATGGGGGGTGCGCCTCGCCCCGGAGATTAGTCGTTCAGAGCCCTCCAGGCTCCTAGGGACTCCGCTCGCCTGGGCCGAGCTCCACAGGAGCTCCGGCCCGCTGCGCGCGCCCTTGCGGGCCAGCCTTCGCGGGGCCCGCACTTCGCTCGCCTGCGGCTCGCTGCGCGCGCCCTTGCGGGCGCTTGCGGGGCCGACCTCTCAGAGCGCTCCCTTCACCGTGGGCAGGCCCGGCTGGCGGGGGTCGCGCTCGAGGGCCTGGCGCAGGGCCCGCGCGGTGCCCTTGAAGATCGCCTCCACCACGTGGTGGGGGCTCTTGCCGTAGCGGAGCTCCACGTGCAGGTCGAGCCCCGCGTTCTGGGAGAAGGCGTAGAGGAAGTCCTCGACGAGCGCGGCGTCGAAGCCGCCGATGCGGTGGTTCGCGAGCTCGACCCGGTAGACCAGGTACGGGCGGTTCGAGACGTCGACCACCACCTCGACCTTGGCCTCGGCCATCGGGAGCAGGGCGGCGCCGTAGCGCCGGATCCCCGCCGCGGAGCCGAGCGCCTCGCGCAGCGCCTGCCCGAGCGTGATCGCGACGTCCTCGATGCTGTGGTGCGCGTCGACGGCGAGGTCGCCCTTCGCCGAGACGCGCAGGTCGAAGGCCCCGTGCCGCGCGAAGGACTCGAGCATGTGGTCGAGGAACGGGATCCCCGTCGAGACGGAGAACTCTCCCGTCCCGTCGAGGTCGATCTCCACGCGCACGTCGGTCTCGCGCGTCTTGCGCTCGACGCTGGCCGTGCGCTGCCGCTGCACGCTCAAAGCTCCACCTCCACCTCGCGGGCGGCCTCGCGCTCGCGGCGCGCCCGGCGGATCTTCTGCAGGCGCAGGTCCACCGAAACCGCGTGCCCGCCGAGACCCTCGAGCGTGGCGAGGCGTATCACGTCGCTGCCGAGCTCGCGGAGCTTCGGCGGCTCGAAGCGGATCACGCTCGTCCGCTTCAGGAAGTCCTCCACCCCGAGCGGCGAGAAGAAGCGCGCCGTCCCTCCCGTGGGCAGCACGTGGTTCGGCCCCGCCAGGTAGTCGCCCACCGCCACCGGAGTGTAGTGTCCCAGGAAGATCGCGCCCGCGTTCTGCACCTGCTTCGAGAGGACGTCGGCGCTGTCGACCGCGAGCACGAGGTGCTCGGGGGCGTAGCGGTTCGCGAGCTCCATGCACTCCGCGAGATCGCGCGCCACGACGATCGCCCCCTGCGCCGCGAGTGCCGCCCGCGCGATCTGCGCCCGCTCCAGCGACCGGAGCTGCTTGGCCAGCTGCTCCTGCACCCGCTGCGCGAGGGCGCGGGTCGGCGTGATCAGCACCGCGCAGGCCATCTCGTCGTGCTCGGCCTGGGAGAGGAGGTCGGCCGCGACCCACGCCGGTGTCGCACTCTTGTCGGCGATCACCATCACCTCGGTCGGGCCCGCCTCGCCGTCGATGGCCACCTCGCCGAAGACGAAGCGCTTGGCGGTCACAACCCACACGTTGCCCGGGCCGACGATCTTGTCGACGCGCGGGACGGTCTCGGTACCGTAGGCGAGCGCGGCCACCGCGTGGGCGCCGCCCATCTTGAAGACGCGGTGGACGCCGGCCACCCGCGCGGCCATCAGCACGTCGGGGCGCAGCGAGCCGTCGGGACGGGCCGGCGTCGCCATCACGATCTCCGGCACCTCCACCACCGAGGCCGGGACCGCGTTCATGATCACGCTGGACGGGTAGGCGGCCTTGCCCCCCGGCACGTAGACCCCGACGCGCTCGAGCGGTCGCACGCGATAGCCGAAGACGCCGCCGCCCTCCTCGCGGACCTCCCAGCTCGAGGGGATGCGCTTGCGGTGGAATTCGCGCACGCGCATGGCCGCCTTGCCGAGCGCGGCGCGGTCGGCGGCATCGACCGAGTCCACGCCCAGGTCCCACTCCTCGCGCGTGACCTCGAGCGCGTCGAGCTTCGCGCCGTCGAACTTGCGCACGCAGGCGAGCAGCTCCGCGTCGCCGCCCTCGCGCACGCGGTCGAGGATCTTGCGCGCCGCCTTCTCGACGTCCCGGGCGCCGGCGTGACGCCTGCGGCAGAGCTTCTCGAAGGCGGCGGCGAACCCCGCCTCGTCGCTCCGCAGGATGGGGACGATCCCGGGCCTGCCCGCACTCCGCTCGGCTTCGCCTCGCTGCGCGCTTCGCGGGTCCGAGCGGGTGCCCGCACTCCGCTCGGCTTCGCCTCGCTGCGCGCTTCGCGGGTCCGAGCGGGTGCCCGCACTCCGCTCGGCTTCGCCTCGCTGCGCGCTTCGCTTGCTAGCCATCCTCAGTCCTCCCGGCGGATCTCGGCTCCGAGGCCGCGCAGCTTTTCCTCGATGCGCTCGTAGCCGCGATCGATATGGTAGACGCGACTCACCACCGTGTCTCCCTCGGCGGCGAGGGCCGCGACGATCAGGCCCGCCGAGGCCCGGAGGTCCGTGGCCATGACCGGCGCGCCGGAGAGCCGCGGGACTCCCCGCACGTGGGCCGAACGGTCCGAGAGCGCGATGTCGGCGCCCATCCGCCGCAGCTCGGGCACGTGCATGAAGCGGTTCTCGAAGACGCGCTCGGTGACGACGGAGGCTCCGGAAGCCACGGTCAGCACCGCGAGCAGCTGCGCCTGCATGTCGGTCGGGAAGCCCGGGAACGGCGCGGTGACCGCGCGCACGCCTTGCAGGCCCGCCTCCGCCCGCGCGCGCACCCGGGTCGGCTCCACCTCGAGCTCCGCCCCGGCCTCGCGGAACTTGTCGAGGGTCGACTCGAGCGTCGAGCTGTCGATCCCCGTGACGAGCACGTCGCCGCGCGTGGCGAGCCCCGCCGCGAGCAGGGTGCCCGCCTCGATGCGGTCTCCCGCGACCTCGTGGTGGACACCGCGCAGGCTCTTCACGCCGCGGATCGCGATGCGGTCGCCGCCGGCGCCGCGCACGTCGGCCCCCATGCGGTTCAAGAGCAGCGCGAGCTCCGCCACCTCGGGCTCGCGCGCCGCGTTCTCGAGGATCGTCTCGCCCGGCGCGAGCGCCGCCGCCATCATCACGTTCTGCGTGCCGTTCACGGTGGACACGTCGAAGACCACGCGGCCGCCGCGCAGACCGGGGCTCGTAGCCTCCACGTAGCCGTGGTCGAGGCGCACCTTGGCGCCGAGCGCCGCGAGGCCCTTCAGGTGCTGGTCGATCGGGCGCACCCCGATCGCGCAGCCGCCCGGCTCGGACACCCGCGCGGTGCCGCAGCGGGCGACGAGCGGGCCGAGCACCAGGAAGGAGGCGCGCATCTTGCGCACCAGGTCGTAGGGCGCCTCGGGGCTCGCGATCGTCGAGGCGTCGATCCGCACCGCGTGCGGGTCGGCGGAGTCCCACTCCGCGCGCACGCCGAGCGCGCGCAGGATCTCGAGCATCGTGCCGACGTCGCGCAGCCGCGGCACGTTGCGCAGACGGGTCTCGCCCGACGCGAGCAGCGCCGCCGCCATGAGCGCCAGGGTCGAGTTCTTCGACCCGGAGACCGCGACCTCCCCGCGCAGCCTCGCTCCGCCCCGTACCACGATCCGGTCCACGCCTCACCCCCTCCGCGCCGCGACCACGCGCGGTCGGCCCGCGAGATCGCGGAGCGTCCTCACGTCTAGCAGTCCCGCCTCCCGACACCAGCCCGCAACGCGCACCGCCTGCTCGGGCGCGAGCTCGAGCGCCAGGCCCGCCCCGGGTGCGAGCACGGCCGCGGCGCCACCCACGAGCCGCCGCAGCACGGAGAGGCCGTCCGGTCCGGCGAAGAGCGCCAGCTCCGGCTCGTGGGCCAGTTCTGGGGGAAGACTCCCTCGCTGGGATTCCGCCACATAGGGGGGGTTTGACACGATCAGGTCGAAGCGCTCTCCCGCCACCGGGGAGAAGCCGTCGCCCTCGAGCAGGCGGATGCGCTCCGCCATGCCGAGCTCATCGGCATTTCTGCGCGCAATCTCCAGCGCGGCCGGCGAAAGGTCGGTGGCCGTGATGCGGGCGGCGGGCCGCTCGGAGGCGATCGCCAGGGCCACGGCGCCGCAGCCCGTCCCGACGTCGAGCACCGACGCCGCGCCCCGCTCGGCCGGCAGCCACTCGAGCGCGGCCGCCACGAGCGTCTCGGTCTCCGGGCGCGGCACGAGCACGTCGGGCGTCACGCGGAGCGACAGCGACCAGAACTCCTTGCGGCCCAGCAACTGCGCCACCGGCACGCGGGAGGAGCCGCGCCGGCGCACGAGCTCGCGGAAGACGCCGCGCTCGGCTTCGCTCACCGGCTTGTCGAAGTCGAGGTAGAGGCGCATCCGGTCCACGCCGAGGGCGTGGGCGAGCAGGCACTCGGCATCGAGGCGCGCCGTCCCGATCCCGAGCCCGTCGAAGTGCCCGGTCGTCCAGCGCAAGAGCTCGAGGATGGTCCAGCGCCCGGAGGGCGCTGGACGGAACACTCCCGATTGACTCCGCTCGCCTACGGCTCGCTGCGCGCCCGCTTCGCGGGCTTGCGAAGACGATCCGGGCAGTTCCGGGTCGGCCTGCCGGGGTCGACCTTCGAAAGGGGGTGACGTGGACGCGCGGCGGTCGGGAGTGCTCATCGCTGAACCTCCGCCGACCGAAGCGCCTCCGACTCCGCACGAGCTGCCATCTCGAAATGCACGGCGTCGAGGACCTCGTCGAGGTCGCCCTCCACGATGCTCTCGAGGCGGTGGACGGTGACGCCCGCGCGGTGATCGGTGACGCGCGACTGCGGGAAGTTGTAGGTGCGGATCTTCTCGCTGCGCTCGCCGCTCCCCACCTGGCTGCGCCGCTCGCTCGCGCGCAGGTCGGCCTGCCGCGCCGTCTCCGCCTCGAGCAGTCGCGAGCGCAGGATCGTCATCGCCCGCGCCTTGTTCTTGTGCTGCGACTTCTCGTCCTGACACTGCACGACGAGCCCCGTCGGCAGGTGGGTGATGCGCACGGCCGAGTCCGTCGTGTTGACGCTCTGGCCACCGGGACCGGAGGAGCGGAACACGTCGACCCGGAGGTCCTTCGGCTCGATCCGGACGTCGACCTCCTCGGCCTCCGGCAGCACCGCCACCGTCACCGTCGAGGTGTGGATGCGCCCTTGCGACTCGGTCGCGGGAACGCGCTGCACGCGGTGGACGCCGCGCTCGTACTTGAGGCGGCTCCAGACGCGGTCGCCCGACACGGACGCGATCGCCTCCCGGAGCCCGCGGCCGAAGGAAGGCGAGAGCGAGAGGGTCTCGAGCTTCCAGCCGCGGCGTTCGGCGTAGCGGGAGTACATGCGGAACAGGTCCGCGGCGAAGAGCGCGGCCTCGTCGCCGCCGGTTCCGGCGCGGATCTCGAGGATCGCGTTCTTCTCGTCGTTCGGATCCTTCGGGACGAGGTTCAGGCGGATCTCGCGCTCGAGCGCCTCGCGCCTCCGCTCGAGCTCCTCGAGCTCGGCGCGCGCGAGCGCGCAGAGCTCCGGGTCGGCGTCGGCGAGCAGCACGCGGGCGCCGTCGATCTCGGCGAGGGTCGCCCGGAAACGCCTCGCCGCCTCGACGATCGGGCGCAGGGCCTTCTGCTCCTTCGCCACCGCTTTGTGCTCGCCCGGCTGCCCGGCGAGCGCCGGGTCGGCAAGCCGCGCCGCGAGGCGCGCGGCGCGCTCCTCGAAGCTCGCGATCCGGTCGAGGAGGTCGGACATCTGCCTGCCCTTGGGAGGGCGACGGTCCTCAGGAGTTCATCGACTCGAGGAACTCGGCGTTGGTGTCCGTCGCCTTGATCTTCTCGAGCAGGAACTCCATCGAGTCCACCGGGGAGAGCGGTGCCAGCACCTTGCGCAGCACGTACATGCGGTTCAGCGTGGACTCCGGGAGCAGGAGCTCCTCGCGCCGCGTCGCCGACCGGTTGATGTCGACCGCCGGGTAGGTGCGCCGCTCCGAGAGCTTGCGGTCGAGCACGATCTCGCTGTTCCCCGTGCCCTTGAACTCCTCGAAGATGACCTCGTCCATGCGCGAGCCGGTGTCGATCAGCGCCGTACCCACGATCGTGAGGCTCCCGCCCTCCTCGATGTTGCGCGCCGCGCCGAAGAAACGCTTCGGCTTCTGGAGCGCATTGGAGTCCACGCCGCCGGAGAGGATCTTGCCGGAGTGCGGGACCACGGTGTTGTGGGCGCGCGCCAGCCGCGTGATCGAGTCGAGCAGAATCACGACGTCGAGCTTGTGCTCGATGAGCCGCCGCGCCTTCTCGATCACCATGTCCGCCACCTGCACGTGGCGGGTGGCCGGCTCGTCGAAGGTCGAGGAGATCACCTCGGCCTTCACGTTGCGCTGCATGTCGGTCACTTCCTCGGGGCGCTCGTCGATCAGCAAGACGATCAGGACCACCTCGGGGTGGTTCTCGGCGATGGCGTTGGCGATGTCCTTCAGGATCATCGTCTTGCCCGCCTTGGGCGGCGACGTGATCAGCGCGCGCTGGCCCTTCCCGATCGGGGCGATCAGGTCGATGATCCGCGTGGTGAGCCCGCCCGAGCGCGCCTCGAGGTTGAACTTCTCCTGTGGATAGAGCGGGGTCAGGTTGTCGAAGAGGATCTTGTGCTTCGCGATCTCGGGCGACTCGTAGTTGATCGAGCCGACCTTGAGCAGCGCGAAGTAGCGCTCGCCTTCCTTCGGTGACCGGATCTGTCCGCGCACGCTGTCGCCGGTGCGAAGGCCGAAGCGGCGGATCTGCGAGGGCGAGACGTAGACGTCGTCGGGCCCCGCCAGGTAGTTCTGGTCCGGGGCGCGCAGGAAGCCGAAGCCGTCCGGGAGCGTCTCGAGCACGCCCTCGGCGTAGATCTTGCCCTCCTTCGCGGTCTGGGCCTTCAGGATCTGGAAGATCAGGTCCTGCTTGCGCAGTCCCGCCGCGTTCTCGACGGCGAGCGACTCGGCGAGCTCGGTGAGCTGCTCCATCGACCGCGCCTTGATCTCCGAGACGTACATGCGGTCGGCATCGTCGCCTTCCTCGTCGTCGATGTCCTCTTCGAGGATCTCCTCGTCCGAGAAGTCCATCCGCCCGCGACGCGGGTCGCGCATGCCGTTGCCTCCGCCTCCCCCTCCGCCGCCTCCTCCGCGGCTGCTGCGTCGCCCGCGGCCGCGCCGGCGGCCGGCCTGGCCTTGGCCCGGGCCCTGGGAGGGGGTGTCCATGCGGTCGTTCGTCACGGTGCTCTCTTTCCTGCCTCGTGGGTCTCGTGGACCTTCGGTCGCGCTCGACCGGGGCATCGGATCTCGGCCATCCGCGCTGGCCGGCGGATTGCCGGGCGTTGGCGCCGGCCTGCGATCGGCCGGCGGGTCCTCCGGATGGAGTCCTGGGGGTTGGGCTGTGGCCTCTCGTTCGGTTGTTCGATTCGCAAAGTTGACCGAAAAACCGGCCAAACTCGATCGCGATGTCGATCGAAATGCCGGCGCGTCGCCCCTGGCGCCCCGCGGAATCCGGTTTCCGGGACCCTCCGCCCGGCTGCCTACCGAATGGGCGAGGCGTCCGGGGCTCACGGCCGCAGAGGGGATTCGGGGAACACCAACCTAAGGCGCGTCCGAAGCGGTGTCAAGTCTCTAGCCCGCATGTCACCAGGGCGCTGCTGCGGCGCCGCAGCAGCGCCCTGGTGACATGCGGGCTAGTCGACCGGCTCCGGAACCCTCGGAACCTCCACGAAGTGGACGAGGCGGCCGGCCCCGGCGCCGTCCCTGCGATGGGAATGGAAGCGATCGGGCTCGCACGCCGTGCATCGCGCGGCGGCGCTCCCGATCGCCTGCTGCGGGACGCCCGCGCGGACGAGGGCTTGCGCGGCGAGCCCGCCGAGGTCGAGCCGCCAGTGGCCGGCTCGCACCGGCGTGGCGCTCGCGAGCGCTGCGGGCCCGAGCCGGGTCGCCACCGCGTCGAGGACCGGCGCGTCCACCTCGTAGCAGCAGGCTCCGATGTGAGGGCCGATCGCCGCCGCGATCTGCGCCGGCGGGACGCCGCTCGCACGCGCGAGCTCGAGGACGCCCGTGCCCACGACGCCGCGCGCGAGACCGCGCCAGCCGGCGTGCACCGCCGCCACGCCCCTGCCCCGCGCGGCGACGAGCAGGATCGGTACGCAGTCGGCGGTGACGATGCCCACCACCACGCCCGGCGCGGTCGCGACGATCGCGTCCGCCTCGGGCACGGGTCCCGGCCCACGGCACGCATCGGCGGAGACCGCCGTCGCGCCGTGCACCTGACGCGGGCGCAGGCATCCCACCGGCGCCGCAGAGTCGCGCACGCCGAAGCCGTGCCGCACCCCGCGGGTCGCGAGGCCGGGGTCGACCAGCGCCCGCGGGCCCAGCGGCGGCGCCCCCTCGCTCAGGCGGTGCCCGCCTCGCGCCGCTCGAGCGTGGCGAGGAGCTCCGCGAGGTCCGCGGGAAGCGGCGCCTCGAAGCGCATGCGCGCCGAGCTGCGCGGGTGCGCGAAGCCGAGCCGCGCGGCGTGGAGCGCGGGGCGCTCGAGGCCGCCCGCCGCCCGTGCGGCACGCCCGTAGACGGGATCGCCGAGGACCGGGAGGCCCGCCGACGCCAGGTGGACGCGGATCTGGTGGGTGCGCCCCGTCTCCGGCAGTACCGCGACGAGGGTGCAGTGGCTGGCGGGGAAGCGGCGCAGCACGCGCCAGGCCGTGTGCGCCTCGCGAACGGGCCCGCGCGCCGCAACCGAGATCCGCTTCCGATCGCGCGGGTGTCGGCCGAGCGGCCGATCGACCCGCCCGGCCTCGCCGGCCGGGAGGCCGCGCACGAGGGCGCGGTACTCGCGCTCGACCGAGTGCTCCTGGAACTGCCGCGCGAGCGCCCGATGCGCCGCGTCGTGCTTCGCGGCGACGAGCACGCCCGAGGTGCCGCGGTCGAGGCGGTGCACGATGCCGGGGCGCAGCACGCCGCCCACGCCCGAGAGGTCCGCACAGTGGTGGAGCAGCGCGTTCACGAGCGTCCCGCCCGGGTGACCGGGCGCCGGGTGCACCACGAGCCCTGCGGGCTTGTCGACCACGATGAGATCGGCGTCCTCGTGCAGGATCGCCAGCGCGATCGGTTCGGGGACGAGCGGCGACGGCAACGGCTCGGGCGGCTCGGCCAGGACGAGATCCCCGGCCGCGACCCGCTGGCTCGCGCGACCGGGCGCGCCCCCGACGCGCACGCGCCCCTCGTCGATCCAGCGCCGCGCCTGCGAGCGCGAGGTCCCGGCGAGGGCGGCGAGCGCCTGGTCGAGCCGATCGCCGGCTTCGGACTCCGCGACGAGCAGCCTCACGTTCCGCGCGAGGAACGCCGACGCTCGCGCGGCCGCTCGGCGTCGTAGCGGCGCATGTAGCTCGCCGCGACCGCCGTCGGCTCGAACCCGAGGCAGCTCGCGTACGCCATCACGAAGCCGCGCACGTAGACCCGCGGCGGCAGGTCGCCGTAGCGCTCCTCCTCGAGGAAGCCCAGGTAGCTCGCGTTCACCTTGGTCTTGCCCGCGATCTCCTCGAGGTCGAGGCTGCGGCGAAGCCGCGCGCGCCGCAGGCGCGCGCCGTCGTACTCCCCGCCCTCCTCGAGGTCCTCGAAGGGCTCGGCCGGGGAGGCGCCCGGCCGCGCCAGATCCTCCTCCTCCAGGAACGGCTCCGTCGAGGCCGCGGGCCGGCTGTCCGCGAGCGAGTCGTCGTAGGAGAGGCGTGCCTCGCCGTCGGAGAGCACGCGGTAGGCCGTCTCGACCCGCTCGCGGATCGCCGACGCGTCCGCACCGCGCACGACCGAGTAGCCGGCCAGCGAGTCCTCTCCGTAGGTCGAGAGGATGAGACGGTACGCGCGCTCGATCCCGTCGGAGCCGGCGTCGCGCGGGATCTCGAGCACCTCGTAATGGTCCTGGTCGAAGAGCGGCTTCACGGCTCGCCCTCCGTCGGCGACTTCGAGCGGCCGAGCCCGGCGACGAGCTTGCGGGCGACGCGTTCGAGGTAGATGGCTGCGTCGGAGCGCGGGTGGGCCTCCACCACGGGACGGCGGTCGCGCACGGAGCGGCGCGCGGCCTCGTCGTGGTTCACGTAGCCGAGGTATTCGGCGTCGATCCCGAAGAACTTGCGGCACACGCTGCGCACGGAGAAGCCGAGCTTCACGTCCTCGGCGGTGCGCGCCTCGTTCACCACCAGCCGCGGGCGGAACGCCCGCATCGTCTCGACGAAGCGCGCACCCTCGGACGGATCGAGCGCGCGAACCTCGCGCAGGAGGTCGAAGGGAGTGCGGATGCCGCGCTCGTTGCGCTCGTCCATCGCGAGCGCCACCAGATCGCGCACGCGGTGCGAGAGCATCGCGAGCTGCAGCCGGCGGTAGAAGGCGGCGCGCAGGAAGGTGTACGCGTTCTCGAGCGAGGTCGGCTCCGGAGTGATCACCACGATGCCCGCTTCGCCGATCATGAAGTAATCGATCACGGCGGGATGCGTGCCCGCGCCGAGGTCGAGCAGCACGAACTCCGCGTCGAGCTCGCGGAGCTGGCGCATGAGCCTCACGCGGTCGGCCTGGCTCGGCTGGGCGTGGCCGAAGTTCCCGTGGGTCGCGGCGAGGATGCGCAGGTTCGGGATCGGCGTGTCGACGAGCAGGCTGCGCACGTCGTCCACGCGACCCGCCACGAAGTCCGCGAGGCTCGGCCCGGGATCCGCGACGCCGAGGCAGGTGTGGAGGTTCGCGCCCTCGAGGTCGGCGTCGGCGGCCACCACGCGGTGGCCCGCCCGGGCGAGCGCCGCGGCGAGGTTCGCGACGAGGAAGGTCTTGCCGACGCCGCCCTTGCCGCCGCCCACCGGGATCGCGACCGGCGCCGGGCGACACGCGCGCGCCTGCCCCGCCGGCGTGCCGGCCAGGACCTCGCTCTGGCCCAGGTTGGCGCTCACGGCTGGCTCCTATCCGGCGGCCACGACCGTCCGGTGTCCGCCGTCCGCCCCGCGCAGGAAGGGATGCCACTGCTCGTGGCAGGCGCTCGCGGTCACGAGGTTCGCGAGCGGCGAGAAGCGCGGCCGCGTCGGCCGGCGCAGGAGGCGGAGCCTGGCCTGCTCCGGGGTCCTGCCCCCCTTGCGCCGGTTGCACTCGACGCAGCTGCAGACCACGTTCTCCCAGCTCGTCTTCCCGCCCATCGAGCGGGGGATCACGTGGTCGAGGTTCAGCTCCGAGCGTTGCGGGTGCGCGCCGCAGTACTGGCAGGTGAACTTGTCGCGCGCGAAGACGTTGATGCGACTGTAGCGCACGTGGCGCATGGGCACGCGGTCGAAGTGCAGGAGCGCGATCACCCGCGGCACCCGGATCGGGCCCCGCGACGTCCCGACCGACTCCGCGCCGAACGTCGAGAGCCCCGTCCACTGCTCGAAGTCGAAGGCCCGATAGGCCTCGTCGACGGCGCGGGCCGCCTGCTGGTAGATCAACGAGAAGGCGCGACGCACCGACGTGATGTGGATCGGCAGGTACGAGTGGTTCAGGACGAGGACGCTCGAGTTCACCATGGACGCAGCCCTGAATCGTACCCGACCGGGACGCCGGCGATCAACGCGCGGCCCCGCAGGCGTGGCGCACCGCCGCCTCGACCAGCGCCTCCTCGCCGTCGAGCAGCGTGCGGACGTCGATCACCACCCGATCGTCGCGGACGCGCGCCAGGACCGGCACCGGCGCCCCGCGCAGGCGCGCGGCGAGACCCTCCGCCCCGCCTGGCGCCGAGAGCGTCACCACGTGGCCCTCGAGCTCGAAGCCGGGTAGCGAGCCGCCGCCGACGGGGCTGCGCTCGGCCGCCACCGCGACCGCCGCGGCGCCGCCCGCCACCCGGGCGAGCCGCCCGGCGAGGCTCCGCGCGCGCTCCGCGAGCTCCCCGGGCGAGGCCAGGAGCTGCCGGAGGGCGGGGATCTCCCGCTCGGCCCGCCCCTCCAGGCAGGCGCCGAGGGTCCAGTCGAGCGCGGCGAGCGAGAGCTTGTCGAGGCGGAGCGCCCGGGCGAGGGGGCTCTGGCGCATGGCCAGGATCGCGTCGCGCCGGCCGATCGCTATCCCCGCCTGGGGCCCGCCGAGGAGCTTGTCGCCCGAGAAGCAGACGAGGTCGGCGCCGAGGCGCAGGCGGCTCGGGGCGTGCGCCTCGGGCGGCAGACCCGCGACCTCGACCAGGGTCCCGCTCCCGAGATCCTCGAGCAGGGGGAGCCCCCGGGCGCGCGCGATCGCCGCGAGCTCGGGCAGGGTCACCTCGGCGACGAAGCCTCGCATCTCGAAGTTGCTGCGGTGGACCTTGAGCAGGAGCGCCGTCGCAGGCCCGATCGCGCGTTCATAGTCCGAGGCATGGGTCCGGTTGGTCGACCCCACCTCGACCAGGCGGACGCCCGCCCGCTCCATGATCTCCGGCACCCGGAAGGAGCCCCCGATCTCCACCAGCTCGCCGCGCGAGACCACCACCTCGCGCCCCCGGGCGAGGCTTTCCAGCGCCAGCAGCACGGCGGCGGCGTTGTTGTTCACCGCGAGCCCCGCCTCGGCGCCGGAGAGGAGCCGGAGCTTTTCGGCGACGGGCAGGAGCCGGTCGCCGCGGCGCCCGGTCGCGAGATCGAGCTCCAGGTCGGTGTAGGTGGAGCCGGCCGCTGCCGCCGCCGCGGCAGCTCCAGGAGCCATCGGCGCGCGCCCCAGGTTCGTGTGCAGCACGACCCCCGTGGCGTTCACCACTCGCCTCGGGTGCGGCGCGGCGAGCTCGCGCGCGCGATCCAAAGCGCGCGGTGAGAGATCCCCTGGGGGATCACCCCCTCCGGCGAGCCGCTCGCGTTCCTGCTCCAGCGTCTCCCGCACGGCCGCCGCGACCGCCCACTCGACGAGGCTCGGATCCAGCTCGCGCACGGCGCTCGCCAGTCGGTCCACGGCGGGGAGCGCCCTGCGGGGATCGACCTTGACCTCGCGGCTCAGTTCCATACCCTCCGATCGGATTCTCTAGGTGCGGTTGCGCGGGATCCCCTTGCCTCCGGGCGAAAGCCCCGGGCGGGACGGAATCCCACCGGGCCGGCGGGTGAAGCATACCCCGCCGGCCGAGGCGACCTTCGGAGGGTCGGGGCTGATCGCGACGAGCCGGACGGGCGGCGGGGCGCTGCACGGGGCTCGTCGTGGACCCGCGTGCCGCGCCGCAGCGTGGAACTTTGGTGACAATCCGTCGATGAAGGTTCGAACTCAGCGCAGCAGATTCGGGACACGCGAGGGTGTCCCCGTCCATCCGGCGCGCGCCCTGCGCGCTCCGGGCTCCCGCTAGCCCCGCCCTCCGGCCGCTTGCGGCCGGTCGCAACACCCACGGATCTCGAAGCGGCTCGCCGAGCGCCGGGGGGCAGGCGTGCATAACGATTCCCGCGGGGGAAGGCAATCCTCCGACGACATCCTGATCAACGTCAGCGAAGGCGAGACGCGGGTCGCGATCCTCGAGCAGGGGAGCTTCAACGAGCTCCACATCGAGCGCGCGAACGACCGCATCGTGACCGGCGCCGTGGTGCTCGGCCGGGTCACCCGCGTGCTGCCCGGCATGCAGGCCGCGTTCGTGGACATCGGCCTCGAGAAGGCCGCGTTCCTCTACGCGGGCGACTACCTCACCGACACCGGGCTCGTCGACTCGGAGCTCGTCGACGACGACGAGGCCCCGCGCCCGCGGCGCCGCAGCCGCAACGGCAACGGCCGGCAGCCGCCGAGCATCGACACCCTCGTGCGCGAGGGGCAGGAGATCGTGGTCCAGGTGGCGAAGGATCCGATCGGAACCAAGGGCGCGCGCATCACCTCGCACGTCTCGATCGCCGGACGCCACCTCGTCTTGACCCCGTGGGCGCAGCGGGTGGGGATCTCGCGACGGATCGACTCCGAGCGCGAGCGCCGGCGCCTGCGGGAGATCCTCTCGCGCCTGCGGCCGCCCGAGCTCGGCTTCATCATCCGGACGGCCGGCGAGGGCGTGCGCGAGGCCGACATCGAGGCCGACGTCCGCTACCTGACCTCGGTCTGGGACGAGATCCAGCTCCGCAAGGACCAGCTGCGCGCTCCGGCGCAGCTCTACGCGGAGCCCTCGCTGCCGCTGCGCGTGATCCGCGACATGGCGCACAACCGGACGCGGCGCATCGTGGTGGACGACGTCGCCGCGTACGAGCAGATGGCGGCCTTCCTCGAGCGCTTCGTGGCCGACCCGAAGCCGCGCCTCGAGCACTACCGGGGCGAGCTTCCGATCTTCGACCACTTCGAGATCGAGCCGCAGATCGACGCCAACCTCGGCAAGAAGGTCTGGCTCAAGTCCGGCGGCTACCTGATCGTCGACCAGAGCGAGGCCCTGACGGCGATCGACGTGAACACCGGACGCTTCGTCGGCAAGCGCGACCTCGAGGAGACGGTCCTCAAGACGAACCTCGAGGCGGTGAAGGAGGTCGTCGCCCAGCTCCGCTTCCGCAACATCGGCGGCCTCATCATCATCGATCTGATCGACATGGAGATCGCCGAGAACCGCGAGAAGGTCCATCGCGCGCTGCGCGATGCCCTGCGCGGCGACAAGGCCAAGACCAACATCCTGAAGATCTCCGAGCTCGGCCTCGTCGAGATGACGCGCAAGCGCACGCGCGAGAACCTGGTGCAGCAGCTCTGCGAGCCCTGCAGCCACTGCGAGGGCCGCGGCTACGTGCTCTCGGCCGAGAGCGTGGCCTACAAGGTGTTGCGCGAGATCCGCAAGGACCTGCCGCGCTTCTGCGGCCGGCGCATCGCGCTGTCGGTGCACCCGGGCGTGGCCGAGATGCTGCTCTCCCGCGCGCGCAAGGCCGTGACCCGGCTCGGCGAGGAGCTCGGCCGCGAGATCGAGATCCGCGCCCGGCCGGGCCAGCACCAGGAGCAGTTCGAGGTGGTGGCGCTCGACCCCGGTCCGCCCGTCGAGCTCCGGCTCGCCTGGCTGCGCGAGCCCGAGCCGGAGGAGAAGGGCCCGGCCGCTCCCGAACCCGTGGAGGAGGCGGCCGGGGCAGCGCTCGCGATCCCAGCGGACCTGCTTGACGGGGCCGAAGAAGGGCCGATACTCCCGCCCTCCGAAGAGCTCGAGGAGCGCTGATGTACGCCGTGATCCGCACGGGCGGGAAGCAGGCCCGCGTGACGCCGGGCGAGCGGGTCCGGGTCGAGAAGCTCCCCGGCGCGGTCGGCGACCGCGTCGAGCTCGACCAGGTGCTGCTCCTCGGCGGGGAGGGCGCCGAGAAGGTGGGGACGCCGCTCGTCGCCGGCGCCCGCGTGGTCGGGACGATCACCGCCCAGGCGCGGGCACCCAAGGTCATCATCTTCAAGATGAAGCGGCGCAAGGGCTACCGGCGCAAGTACGGGCACCGGCAGCTCTACACCGAGATCCAGATCGACGGCATCGAGGGCTAGGGCGATGGCGCACAAGAAGGGGCAGGGGAGCTCGCGCAACGGCCGCGACAGCAACGGCCAGCGGCGCGGCGTCAAGGTCTTCGGCGGCGAGCGCGTGAACGCCGGCGCGATCCTCGTGCGCCAGGTCGGGACCCGGATCCACCCGGGCCGCAACGTCGGCCGCGGCCGCGACTTCACGCTCTTCGCCCTCCGCGACGGCGTGGTCCACTACCGCAAGTCCGGCGACCGCGTCGTCGCCCGCGTCGAAGCGAGCGCCTGATCGCACGCGGGGAGCGCCGGCTCCGGGATCCGTCCACGCGCGCCGCAGCCGAGATCCGCGCGGCCACGCCCGGGGACGCGGCGCCGATCGCCGCCATCTACAACTGGTACGTGGCCCACACCGTGATCACCTTCGAGGTGGATCCGGTGACCGAGGCCGAGATGGCGCGGCGCCTCGAGTCGGTGCTGGCCGCGCACGAGTGGCTCGTGCTCGAGCGCGCGGGCGACCTCCTGGGCTTCGCCTACGCCTCACGATTCCGCGAGCGCGCGGCCTATGCGCACGCGACCGAGTCCACCATCTACCTGCGCCACGGGCTCGAAGGGCGGGGCCTCGGTCCGCCGCTCTACGCCGAGCTGGTCCGGCGCGTCTTCGCGCGCGGCTACCGCCATCTGGTCGGCGTGATCGCGCTTCCGAACGAGCCCTCGGTGAAGCTCCACGAGCGGATCGGCTTCGTGAAGGTCGGCCAGCTCCTGCGCATCGGCCGCAAGTTCGAGCGCTGGATCGACGTCGGACACTGGCAGCTCGAGAATCCGCAGCGAAGCGGATAGCGGATAGGACGTACAAGAGCGAGTTTCGACGTCCGATAACCCTCGAACCGTTAAATCTCCGGGGGAGATGGACACTCTCCCTGCTCCTCACCCCCCGGTGGCAAATCCCGGATGCCGAAGCCGCTGATGCCGTTCTGGATGCCGTAGAGCGCGACCGAGACGGTGAAGAGGCCCAGCACGAAAATGCGCACGAACGCCCCGATGGTGGGGATCCATTTGCCGACATCGAAGGACAGGATCGCC
>CAZUYC010000077.1:0-1917 GCA_964624475.1 uncultured Spirochaetales bacterium
GCAAATAGGACCTTGGATATGCAAGAGAAAGCTCAAGATATCCATGGGTACATCTCGACGAGCGCATCCCTCCTCTTTCTGCAGCAAACTCCATCACTTACGGGAATTGGACCGGCGCAACGACTGGGAACTTCGGCCTAGATCGGTGCCTCCGCGTCCACGTAGAACTGGCGGTAGAAGCGGCGCACCGCTCCGATCGGGCCGTCCTCCTCGCAGAGGAGCGGGCGCTCCAGGTAGCGCTTGTTCTCCCAGATGGGGATGTCCTGGCGGTACTGCCGCTCGATCTCGGCGATGAAGGCGCGCGCCACGCGGGAGGTCGCCTCGGCGCTGCCGCCCTGTTTCTTGACGCTGAAGCGGATCGTGGTCTCGTGCAGCTCGTCGTCGATCGGGACTCCGGTGATCACCAGCAGCGTCTCGACGATGCCCCGGAAGCGCGTCACCCCGAGCCCGGCGCCGTGGGCGCACACCTCGACCCGGCCCGGGACCTCGCCGCGCGGGGTCGTGAAGGTGAGCGCCTGGAAGGCGCGGAAGACGTGGCCCTCGATCGCGACCTCCATGGCGGGCGTGCGCGGCGTGCCGTGGACGACGTGGAAGTGGACCGGGTCGACGACGTTCTCGGCCATCTCCTGCGGGTGCGAGCGGACGCGAAAGGTCCGGACCTCCGGCGCCGTCCACGCCTCGCTGCCCCACTCGGGGATCTCCGGGATCTGCCAGCTCGGCGGCGCCCGGCGCGGGTGGTACCAGACGAAGATCAGGCCGTGCCGCTCCTCGACCGGCCAGGCCCGGATGCGCGCCGCGGGCGGAATGCGCTGCGCGTACGGGATCTCGACGCAGCGGCCCTCGACATCGAAGCGCCAGGCGTGGAAGGGGCAGCGCAGGCCCTCTCCCTCGACGCGGCCGCCCACGCCGAGGTGGGCGCCGAGGTGGCAGCAGTGCGGATCGAGCACCGCGGCGCGCCCGGCTGCGGTGCGGAAGAGCACGAGGTCCTGGCCGAAGCAGTGCAGCGTGCGCAGCTCGCCCGGCGCGACCTCGTCCGAGCCCGCGACGCAGAACCAGCCGAACGGAAAGGGCAGGGGGATGCGCGCTCCCAACGAGACCGCCTCCGACGCGAACGATCGTAGCAGGCGCGTTCGCCGTCCCCTACGTTCGCGTCTCGCGTGTGGTTCGTGCCGCGGGAGGTACGGGAATGACGAGCATGGGGATCCTGCTCTTCGAGGACGCGGAGGAGCTCGACTTCGTCGGGCCGTGGGAGGTCTTTACGATGGCCACCCTGGACCTCGCCGACTCCTCCGTCGTGACCATCGCGGAACGCCCGGGTCCGGTCCGCTGCGCCAAGGGGCTGCAGGTGATCCCGCACTGCGATTTCGCGAGCGCGCCCGAGCTCGATGCGGTCCTCGTGCCGGGCGGTCAGGGCACGCGCCGGGAGGCCGAGAACCCCGTGCTGCTCGACTGGCTGGCGAAGACTGCGAGCCGCTGCCAGTGGGTGACCAGCGTGTGCACCGGCTCGCTGCTGCTGCACGCGAGCGGTCTCGCCGTGGGCCGGCGCATCACGACCCACTGGGCCTTCGTGGAGGCGCTGCGCGCGCGCGCGCCGGACGCCACGGTGCTCGAGAGGGTGCGCTACGTGCGGGACGGGAACCTGGTGACGGCGGCCGGCGTCTCGGCGGGGATCGACATGGCCCTGTGGCTCGTGGGCCAGATCTGGGACGTGGACCGCGCGCGCCGGACGCAGCGCCTGATGGAGTACGACCCCGCGCCTCCCTACCAGGCCGAGGTCTAGCCCGCATGTCTCACCAGGGCGCGTAGCGAGGCGGCGCAGATGCCTGTCCTGGCACGAGATCGCGACCGAGGGAAGCGGAGGCGTAGCCGACGCTACGTCGAGCACCCGCAGGGAGCGATCTCGTGCCAGGGCGGGCA
>CAZUYC010000078.1:0-19920 GCA_964624475.1 uncultured Spirochaetales bacterium
GACTTGTAGCTCCGCACCACCGAGGCGGTGTCGAGCTGGGTCTCGGGCACGTTGGTCCGCAGGACGTAGAAGCCGTCGAGCGCCGCCTCCTGCGCGATCTGCTCCTGGTGGCGCTCGAACCCGAAGCCTCCCGCCTCGATGCGCAGCACGAAGTGCTTGGCCATCTTGAAGCGGTCGATCACGCGCCCGACCCGCAGGCCGATCGCCTTCTCGGCGCGGAGCTTGCCGGCCTCGACCTGAGCGCGGATGCGGCCGAGATCGCGCTCGGTCGAGGCCAGGAGCTCCTCGCGCTTGCGCGATCGCTCGCCGGCGAGCAGCGGGTTGCGACACACGACGAGCCGCTCGCCCGGGTAGGCCGGGTCGGTGATCTCGCCGAGGTCCTTCTCGTCGAAGAGCGAGAGCTGGAGCGAGCCCGCGCTGCGCAGCGCAGCGATCGCCGGGGCGCGCAGGGCGGTGATCCAGGCCAGCCCGGCCGGGGCGAGGTTCTCGCGGATGCGAGCCGCCGTGAGCAGGCCGCGGTCGCCGACGAGGACCACGGACTGGAGCCCAAAGCGCTCGCGAAGCTTCTGGACCTGGCGGGCAACCGTCGAGGGATCGCCGGTGTTGCCGGCGAAGACCTCGACGGCGATCGGGCAGCCTTGCGCGTCGGTGAGCAGGCCCAAGACGATCTGCGGGAGCCCGCGCTTGCCCTCTCGGCTGTAGCCGAGCTGAGCCAGCGGGCAGCAGTGGCCTTCGAAGTAGGTCGAGGTCAAGTCGTAGAGGACCAGCGAGCCCTCGCTCAGGTGGCGCTTGGCGAGCCCCTTCTCGATTCGCTCCTGGCGCTCGAGCAGCCAGTCCATCGCCCCGTAGAGCGCATCCTCGTCGGCATCGCCGACCTGCAGCTCGTCGGCGAGCGTGCTCTGGGTCCAGGCCCGCGTCGTCGCAAGCTTCGATCGCGGGTCGAGCACCCGGGCCGTGATCATCGCGATCGCGAGGTCGCGCTCGCGCGACGCCGCCCGATCCAGAAGCCGGTCGAGGCCGGTTGCGCGCAGGGTGCCGAGCACGGCGGCGACGTGCCCATGGGGCAAGCTGCGGACGATCTCGAGGCGGTCCTGGGCGGCGACGAAGCGCTCGCCCCGCAGCGAGCGCCGGATCAGGTCGATCGTCTCGGCGGGCAGATGCGAGAGGTTTCCGACGGTCTCGTGCAGGACCTTGCCGCCCGCGCGGTACGAGCGCCGCAGCAGGTGCGACTCGTAGGTCTTGTCTTTGTACACCCGACGCGTGGTGGCTACGTGGACGGCACCCTCTCGAGACGCCATGGCCCATCACACCATCTGACAGGCCAGTAGTCAAGAAAAATGATCACTATTTAGTGGCTACATTATTGCATGCAAAATCAAGTCAACCCGGCGCCACCACAGAAGAATCGTCACGAGAGGGACGGGAACTTCGGACTAGCAAGGCCTCCCCGCAAGGCCGCGGGCAAGGCCGCGATAGCGGCCGCGCAGCGAGGCGGAGCCGAGCGAAGCCCATCGGGACGGCCGCGCAGCGAGCCGCCGGCGAGCGAAGTCGATCGGGCTTGCTATTCGAGGTCCGGGGGCGTCACCTTCGCGATCCAGGCGGCGTAGTCGCCCGCGTACCCGGCGGCGGCCTGGCGCTCGAGGATCCGGGCGCGGAGCTTCGCGAGCGCGCCCTGCGCGAGCTTCGGCTGCTCGCGCAGGAAGCCCTGGAGCATGACGTTCGCCACCGCCGCGGCGTGCTTGCGCGAGGCCACGATGTTGCCCTTGCCGGTGGCGACGTTGCCCGCCGAGAAGACGGTCGGGTACTCGGCGAGACGCCCGAGCTCCCAGTCCGCGAAGTCGAAGAGCTCGCCCTTCATCGGGATCCCCTCGAGCGGCGCCGGGATGCTCCCGATCGACGAGATCACGTACGGCCCGCGCCGCTCGAAGGTCTCGTCGGTGGGCACGATCTTCCCGGCGTCGGCGCGCGTGCGCCGGAAGCGCAGCCCGGCGAGCCGCCCGTGCTCGACGAGGAGCCCGTCCGGCACGCAGAGCGGCTCGAGCTCGAAGCGGTACTTCTCCATCGCCTTCTCGAGGAGCTTGCGCCGCGCGCCGAGGGTCTTCTGCGCGCGCTCGGGGGTCGCGCCCTCCGGCACCTCGACGAGCGGCATGTCCTCGGCGCGCCGGCGGTAGTAGAGCGTGCAGCCCTCGAGCCCGAGGTCCTCGAAGCGCAGGCCGTGCGCCTCGCAGATCTTCGGGATCCCCTTCACCTCGAGCTGCAGCATCGGCACGTGGATTCCGCGCTCGGCGAGGCGCTTGCGCGCGGTCTCGAGCATCAGGACCTTGACCACGTCGATCGACGCGAGCCCGCCGCCCACGACGAGGACTCCGTCCTCGGGCTCGAAGACCTGCCCGCCGTAGCCCTTCTCGTTCGCGTGGTTGAACCAGATGATGAAGGGGTTCTGGTAGACGAGCCCGCGGTCGACGTAGGCGTCCACCCCCTCGACGGGGAGCGGCCGGTCGCGCCACGCGCCGCAGGCGAGCACCACCGCCGTGAAGCCCCAGCCCTGCACGAGCTCGCGGAAGGCGACGTCGCGCCCGACGGTCGTCCTCGGCACGAAGTGCATGTTCGGGAGCGAGAGGTGCCCGCCGATCGTCGCGTACTCCTTGCGCCGCAGCGCCACGTGCCAGCGCGGGAGCCCGTCCTCGATCTTCCCGTACGGCCGCGCATTCTGCTCGAAGACCGCGACCACGGCCCCGGCCCGCGCCAGGGTCCCTGCCACCTCGGCCCCCGCCACCGCGCCCCCGATCACGGCCACGGCGTGCCTGGGCTCCGACATGGCGCGCGATGATAGCCGTCCGGCCCGAGGCCGCGCGCGATCGAGTAGAGTCCCGCGCGGGGCCCTTAGCTCAGCGGTCAGAGCACCCGGCTCATAACCGGAGGCGCCCAGGTTCGAATCCTGGAGGGCCCACCCGGCTCTCGACCCCGACCGTACGCGACGCCTAGTTAGCGCGAGCCGCTCGGCGGCGCCGCGGGAGCCCGGGCCCCGGAGCCGCCGTCGAGCGGGCCGAGATCCTGCTCGGCCTCGCGGCGCGGCTCCTCGCAGGCCTCGACGCGGCACTCGTTCCAGATCTGCGCGACCACCTCGCGGTCGAAGGGGACGGCGTGGTGGTAGTGGCGCAGGAACCGCTGGGTGGTCCGGGTGGCGCGCACGAGCGGGCGATTCGCACCCGGCTGGCCGCCGTTCCCGGCGCCGTAGAGGCGGACGAGCAGGTCGAGGTTGCTCTCGCTCAGGAGCCCCGGCTCCCGGACGGCCTGGCGCGCGTCGGCGAGCGCCTCCGCGAGACGCGTGGAGCCCGGGTAGTCGTGCTTCCAGCGCGCCAGGAACGCCGCGCACTCGGGCACCCGGTTGTAGCGGCAGTACTCGGCGGCCGCATCCTCCAACGCCGCCTCGGACAACAGTCCCTGCGGATCCGCCGCGTAGCGGTGCAGCAGCGAGTTGCGCGCGCCGACGGCGGCGCTCTCCGGCTGCGCGAACTTCCGCAGCGTCGCCACGCGCCCGCGGTAGAAGGCACGCGCCGCCTGGTAGCTCAAGATCGGATGCCGGAGCGTGTGCAGGGGACCTGCGAGCCTTCCCGCGTGCACGGTGCCGAGCGGCAGCACCTCGTGGGCGAGCAGGGCGTGGAAGCTCCCGATCCCGACCCGCGCGAAGCCGGCGCTGAAGTCGGGCTGTCGGAAGCGCCGCTCGAGCGCTGCGAGGTCGAATGCCCGGTCGGTACGGTCGAAGCCGAGCAGCAGCAGGTCGGTCCCCATCGTGAACCAGACGGAGACGTGCGGGAAGACCGCGGTGTAGTTGCGCAGCACGAGCTCGACGCTCTCCTCGTCGATCTCGTAGAGGTGGAACCACTGCCCGTACATCCCCCCGGGCGCGAGGTGGTTCCGCGCCGCGGTCAGGAACTCGACGCTGTAGAGCATCTCGACCCCGGTGACCCACGGGTTGCTCGGCTCCGAGACGATGACGTCGTAGCTCTCGTCGCTCTGCAGCAGCGTGCGATAGGCATCGCCGCGCAGGGCGCTCACCTTCGGGCTCTTCGACGCCCCGAGGTTTCCGGAGTCGAAGAGGGGGGCCGCATCGAGCACCGCCTGCGAGATCTCGGCCACCTGGACCTCGCGCGTCCCCTCGAGCGTCGCGAGCTCGCCGGTCGTGACGCCGGTGCCCCAGCCGATCACGAAGCAGCGCTCGTGGCGCTCGGCCATGAGCGCGGGGAGGAGGGCGGAGAGCGCCATGGTCGGATAGTCGCCGATGAGGCTCCCGTCGGACTTGCCATTCACGATGATGCCCCGATCGATCCGTCTGGTGTCCTGCTCGCTCGGCCCGTCCTCCCGTCGGCGGGGCGCCGTGACGGTCACGCTGCTCGTGGGGTCGTCGTCGTGGAAGATGATGTTGCCCGAGCGACGCTGGTCGAAGAAGGCGTCGGGGCCCAGGAACGTCGAAGGCCCGGGCGTGCGCTGGCGGAAGAGGCCGGCGTAGAGTCGGACCGGGTCCCAGGCGGGCAGGAGGAAGAGCGCCGCGAACGCGGGCGCCACGACGAAGAGGCCGGCTCGCAGCGGGGTCGCCCGCTCGGTGAGCGCCATCGAGATCGCGGCCCCGAGCGCGAGGGCGCCGAGTGCGATCCGGTAGACGTGGTGGAGGTCCAGCCAGAAGAGGAGCACGTAGCCGCCGAGGAGCGCTCCCAGGAGCGAGCCGACGGTGTTCCAGGCATAGAGGCGGCCGGCCAGCGAGCCGAGGTCGCCGGTCTCGCGCCGCAGCTCGTTGAAGAGCAGCGGCAGGAGCGCCCCGGAGAGCCCGATCGGGACGACGAGCACCGCGAGCAGGGCGAGGAAGACGAACGAGTAGTACGGGTAGAAGGCGGCGTCGACCGGATGGAAGAGCGTGCGGATCGTGAGCGCGAAGTAGGGTGCGTCGGGCACGGCGAGATAGAGGAGCACGAGCAGCACGATCAGTACCCACTGCACGTCGGCGAGCAGGCCGCGCGGTATCCGCGGCAGCACCGAGACGGCGAGGCTGCCGAGCGCGATGCAGAGCACGAAGACCGCCACCACCATCGCGAAGGTGAAGAGCGACGAGCCGAAGGCGAGCGCGCCGATCCGGTTCAGCGTCGTCTGGAGCGTCATCATCGCGAAGCCCGCGAGCAGGGCTACACCCGCGTAGGCGGCGAAGCGGGGCACCGGCTCGTCCGTCCGGCCGGCGGCGGCGAGGTCGGGCGCGACGCCTTCCGCGCGCCGGTCGAGGGCCGCGAACACGCCCCCCGCGACGAGATTGACGCAGGCCGTGGCGTAGAGGGCCCCGTCGAGGCCCAGACGGGGGACGATCCAGAAGCCGCCGAGCAGCGCGCCGACGAAGGCGCCGACCGTATTGAAGCCGTAGACCCAGGCGTGGATGCGCGTCGCGCGCTCGAGGTCGCCGGCGAGGGCCAGGGTGAGGACGGGGATCGTCGCGCCCATGAGGAGGGTCGGGGGGCCGATCAGGAGCGCGGCGAGCCCGACGTCGAAGCCGAAGGCGGGCCCCGCGTGCCCGGGCGGCACCAGGAGCGACGCGCGCTGCGCGATCCCGAAGAGCGTCGGGAAGAGCAGCGCATAGAGGCCGATCCCCGCCTCGACGAGGCCGTAGGCGAGGAGCAGGCGCGCCGGACGGCCCTGGCTCCGCGCGCGCGCGACCAGGCGCTTCGTGAGCCGGCCGAAGAGCGCGTAGCCCCCCGCGAGCCCGCCGAGGAAGATCGCGAGGACCGCCGCCGTGGCCTCGCTGTGGGATCCGAGCAGGGTCGCGAAGTACTTCTGCCAGGCCACCTCGTAGACGAGGGCGGCGGCGCCCGTGAGCACGGTGAATAGGAGGGCCGTGAATCGGACCATCGCCTCCGCTCCAGCGTTGCTGGCGGGGGGACACTCGCGAATCCGCGCCTCGAGCGCACGGCGACCCCCCTGTACCCGCGGAGAGTGTATAGTCGAGCGGGCCGCGCGGCGCGGGCTGCGGCAGCCGGAGGCGGCAGGATCCCGGCGGAGCCGGGGTGACGCCGCCAAGGAGACTCCCGATGGCCGGAGCGGCCCGGGTCCCCGGGAAGTGAGCGGCTCGAGCGACCGCTACGACGCCTTTCCGAGCCTTCGCTGCGAGCGCCCCGAGCCGGGCGTCCTGCGCATCGTCCTCGACGCGCCGGGGCTCAACTCGGTCGGGCAACAGATGCACCGCGACCTCGCCGACGTGTGGCTCGCGATCGATCGCGACCCCGAGGTGCGCGTGGCGATCATCCAGGGAGCGGGCAAGGCCTTCTCGGCGGGCGGCCACTTCGACCTGATCCGCGACATGACCCTGGACTACGCGGTGCGCACGCGCGTGATGCGCGAGGCGCGGGACCTCGTGCTGAACGTGATCAACTGCTCGAAGCCGATCGTCTCGGCGATCCACGGCCCCGCGGTGGGCGCGGGGCTCGTCGCGGCGCTCCTCGCCGACGTCTCCATCGCGAGCCGCACCGCGCGGATCATCGACGGCCACACCCGCCTCGGCGTCGCGGCGGGAGACCACGCGGCGATCTGCTGGCCGCTGCTCTGCGGCATGGCCAAGGCCAAGTACTACCTGCTCACCTGCGAGTCGCTCTCGGGCGAGGAGGCCGAGCGGCTGGGGCTCGTCTCGCTCTGCGTCGAGGAATCGGAGCTTCACGAGCGCGCCCTCGAGGTCGCTCGCACCCTCGCCGGCGGAGCTCAGAGCGCGATCCGCTGGACGAAGCACACGCTGAACCACTGGTACCGGCTCCTCGTGCCGGTCTTCGACGCCTCGCTCGCGTACGAGTTCTACGGCTTCGGCGGACCGGATGCGGCCGAGGGCCTCGCCTCCCACCGCGAGAGGAGGCCGCCGAACTTCAGCGGGCCGACCAGCGAGTAGACGCGCTGCTGCGAGGGGGCATGGACTACGACCTTCCGACGGAGCTTCTCGTGGCGGTGGACGGACCGGTCCGCATCGTCACCCTGAACCGGCCCGGGGATCTGAACGCCGCCAACGAGCCGCTACACGCGGCGCTCGCCAGCGTGTGGGGGAAGCTCGCCGCGGATCGCGAGGCCCGCGCGGCGATCCTGACCGGCGCGGGCAGGGCCTTCAGCGCCGGCGGCGACTTCCAGTGGATGACCCAGATCCAGAGCGACCTCGCGTACCGGGAGCGGATCGTCGACGAGGCGCGGCGCATCCTCGGCGAGATGCTGCGCTTTCCCCTGCCGCTGATCGCCGCGGTGAACGGGGCGGCCGTGGGCCTCGGCTGCAGCCTCGCGCTCTGCTGCGACCTCGTGCTGATCTCGGACAAGGCCCACCTGGCCGACCCGCACGTGGCCGTCGGGCTGGTGGCGGGGGACGGCGGCGCGGCGCTCTGGCCCTTCATGACGAGCCTGCTGCGGGCGAAGGAGTACGTCTTCACCGGCGACCGGATCGGCCCGGAGCTCGCCGTGCAGCTCGGTCTCGCCAACCGCGTCGTGCCCCACGGCGAGGTGATGGCCGAGGCCACGAAGCTCGCCCACCGGCTGGCGTCGCTCCCGCAGCGCGCGCTCGTCGAAACGAAGCGCGCTCTGAACGCCCATCTCGCCCAGGCGATGGCGGGTCCGATGGAGATCGCGCTCGCGGGGGAGCTCCAGAGCATGGGCTCCGAGGAGCACAAGAGCCGCGTCCGCGAGCTCCTCGCGGGCAGGGCCGCGCGGAAGTAGGCCGGACACGCCCGTGCCGGGGAGGATCGACTCGGCGTGCACGGCTCAACCCATGTTGAGGCCGCCGTTCACCGAGATCGCCTGCCCGGTGATGTAGCTCGCATCCTCGCTCACCAGGAAGGCCACCAGGGCGGCCACGTCGTCGGGCTGCCCGACGCGGCGCAGCGGGATCGCGCGCACCAGACCCTCGAGCAGCTTCTGGCTGTACTCCCCGACCTGCGCGAGAAGCCGCGTGTCGGTCGGTCCCGGACACACGCAGTTGACCCGGATCCCGTGGCGCGCCAGCTCGCGGGCGAGGGCCTTCGTGAAGGCGATCACGCCGCCCTTGCTCGCGGAGTAGACGGCCTCGCCCGTCGACCCGACCTTCCCCGCGTCCGAGCCCAGGTTCACGATGCATCCGCCGCCGCGCGCGATCATGCCGTCGAGCACGGCGCGGCAGCAGACGATGGTGCCCTTGAGGTTCACCGCGAGGATGCGGTCCCAGGACGCCTCGCTGTTCTCGAGGAAGGGCTGGATCACGTCGATCGCGGCGTTGTTCACGAGGATGTCGACGGGCCCGAGCTCGGCCGCCACGGTTGCCACGGCCCTGGCGACCGCGACGCTCTGCGACACGTCGGCCGCGACGGAGATCGCCCGACCGCCCGCGGCGGCGAGCTTCCCGGCCGTCGCCTCCGCGAGCTCGGCGTCGACGTCGCAGACCGCCACCGCGCTCCCCGCGGCGACCAGGCGCGCCGCGATCGCGGCGCCGATCCCGCGGCCCGCTCCCGTCACCAGCGCCACGCGCCCCGTGGCTGCCGCGTTCCCGGCTCCGGCAGGCATGCGCCCCACGATAGATTCGCACCGGTGGACAGGCAACGCGGGCCCGGGGCTGTGGTAGCCTGGCGAAGACTCGCGCGCGGGAGGAGAGCGTTGGCCGGCATCACCCGTTACGGAAGCTACGTCCCGTTCCACCGGGTCCGCCGCGCGGCGATGGGCGCCGGCAAGGGCGAGCGCGCGGTCGCGAGCTTCGACGAGGACGCGGTCTCGATGGCCGTCGAGGCGGCGCGCGACGCCCTGCGCGGCGCCGCCGCGCCCGACGCGCTCTTCTTCGCGACGACGAGCCCTCCCTACGCGGAGAAGCTCAACGCCGCGACGATCCAGGCCGCGCTCGACCTGCCGGCTGCCCTGCGTTCGGCCGAGCTCGGCTCGAGCTCGCGGATGGGGCTCGCGGCGCTGCTCCTCGGCGCCGACGCCGCGGCTGCGGGCCGCCGTCCGCTCGTGTGTGCGGCCGACGTCGTGGTCGGCGCGCCGGGCGGGGCGCGCGAGAGCCAGGGCGGCGACGCCGCCTCGGCCTTCCTGCTCGGGCCCGACGCCGAGGCCGGGGCGCGCCTCGTCGCGAGCGCGTCGGCGACGACCGAGGTGCTCGACGTCTGGAGGCTCCCCGAGGATCGGTTCGCGAAGCAGTGGGAGGAGCGCTTCGGCGCCGAGGTGCTGGCGCCGGTCCTCCAGGCGACGGTGACCCGTGCGCTCGTCGCCGCGTGCCTCGAGCCGACCGACCTCGCGGTCGTGATCCTGGACGCGACCAATCCGCGCGCCGTCGAGGCACTTCCCCGCGCCCTGCGCCTCAAGCCCGAGCAGCTCGCGGACCGCCTGCTCGCGAACGTCGGGCGCGCCGGCGCCGCGCACGCGGGGCTGCTCCTGGCGCGCGCGCTCGACCGGGCGAAGCCCGGCGAGCGCATCCTGGTGGCCTCGCTCGGCGACGGCTGCGACGTCGCGGTCTTCGAGGTGACGGAGCGCATCGGCGCGGCGCGCCCGCGCCACGCGGTCGACGCCTGGATCGCCTCGAAGCGCGACGACCTCGCCTACAACGCCTGGCTCAAGTGGCGCGGCATCCTCCCCTTCGAGCCGCCGCGCCGCCCCGATCCCGACCGCCCGGCGGCGCCGGCGATGCACCGGCGCGAGGCGTGGAAGCTCGCCTTCGTGGGTTCGCGCTGCACCGCCTGCAACGGCGCGCACCTCCCGCCGCAGCGCGTCTGCAGCGCCTGCGGCGCCGTGGACCGGATGCGCGCGGAGTCCTTCGCTGACCGTAGCGCGCGCGTCACCACCTACACGCTGGATCACCTCGCCTACTCGCTCCAGCCGCCGATCGTCGACGCGGTGCTCGACTTCGAGGGCGGCGGGCGCCTCGTCTGCGAGCTCACGGACGTGGAGCCGTCCAGGGTGGCGATCGGGGACGAGCTCGAGATGACCTTCCGCCGGCTCTACACCGGCGCGGGGGTGCACAACTACTTCTGGAAGGCGCGGCCGCGGCGCTAGCGGCGCGCGGCGAAGGAGACCGGCATGGCGAGCAGGGGGATCAAGGACAAGGTCGCGATCGTCGGCATGGGCTGCACGCCCTTCGGCGAGCACTGGGACAAGGGCGCGGACGACCTGCTCGTCGACGCCGCCGGCGAGGCGCAGCGCGAGGCTCGCATCGAGGCCGACGCCGTCGACGCCTACTGGCTCGGCACGATGGGGAGCGGCGTCTCGGGGCTCATGCTCTCCGAGGCGCTCAAGATCCCCTACAAGCCCGTCACGCGCCTCGAGAACATGTGCGCCACCGGGAGCGAGGCGATCCGCAACGCGGCCTACGCGGTGGCGTCGGGCGCCTACGACCTGGTGATGGCGATCGGCGTCGAGAAGCTCAAGGACTCGGGCTACTCGGGGCTGGTCGGGAGCCAGCCGCCGGGCGACGGCACGCAGTCGAGCATGACGCCGCCCGCCATGTTCTCGCTGCTCGCCCCCGCCTACGCCAGGAAGTACGGGGTCGACGAGGGGCAGCTCAAGGAGGTGCTCGCGCGCATCGCCTGGAAGAACCACGTAAACGGCGCGAAGAACCCGAAGGCGCAGTACCGCAAGGAAGTGCCGATGGAGAAGATCCTGGCTTCGCCGCGCGTGGCCGGGATGTTCGGCGTCTTCGACTGCTCCGGCGTCTCGGACGGCTCGGCGGCGGCGGTTCTCTGTCGCGCCGAGGACGCCCACCGATACACGGACCGGCCGATCTTCATCAAGGCGCTCGCCTTCGCGGCGGGGCCGGGCGCGGGCTTCTTCGACCAGGGCTACGACTTCACGACCTTCCGCGAGGTGGAGGCGAGCATCGCAGACGCCTACCAGCAGGCCGGCGTCACCAGGCCGCGCGAGGAGATCTCGATGGCCGAGGTGCACGACTGCTTCACGGCCACGGAGCTCGTGCTGATGGAGGACATGGGCTTCTCGCCGCGCGGCCAGGCCTGGAAGGACGTGCTCGAGGGGCGCTTCGACGGCGACGGGCCGCAGCCCGTGAACCCCGACGGCGGGCTCAAGAGCTTCGGGCACCCGATCGGCGCGAGCGGCCTGCGCATGATGTACGAGATGTGGCTCCAGCTCCGCGGCGAGGCCGGCCCGCGCCAGATCCGCGATCCGAAGCTCGGCCTGACCCACAACCTCGGCGGGCAGCCCGGCCGCTGCGTCTCCTTCGTGTCGGTCGTGGGTGCCTAGCCCGGGCTAGGCCTCTCCCATCTCGCCGTCAGCGGAACGCGCTGCGGGGTCGTTCCACCAGCTCGACCGGGACGCCGTCGGGATCGCAGAGGAAGGCGATCCACATGTCGGGCACCCGGGTGCCCTCGAGCGGGATGAGCCTCGGCTGCCGTTCGATCGGCCAGCTCGCCCGTTCGAGGCGGCGGACGGCATCCCGGGTGTCGTCCACCCCGATCGCCATGCGGTAGAGGCCCACGTGGTTGGGCTCGCGGTAGGGACGGCCCGGCGCGAGGGGACCCTGCCACTGGAGCAGGACCAGCGCTTGCGCCTCGTCGGGAAGCCGCAGGCGCGCCACCCGAACGGTACCCGGCGCGGATCCGAGCAGTGCTCGTGGGGCCGACACTTCCTCATGACGCTCCAGCACCTCGAATCCCAGGCCCGCGTACCAGTCGACCGACCGTTCGAGGTCGCTGCAGGTGAGGCGAAGATGGCGCAGGCGCGTCTCGCCGGGAGCGAGCTCGCCCCTCTCGACGAGGTCCACGGCGATGCCGAGCGGGTCGCGCACGGCGGCGGCGCGCCCCCCGAGGATCTCCTCGGCGTGCTGCGGCCGGCCGATCGACTGGCAGCCGAGCCGGGCCAGGCGGTCTAGCGCAGCCTCGAGGTCGCGGACTCCGATGCCGAGGGCGTGGATGCCGACCCGATGCGGCTCGGCGTAGGGCCGTCCGACCGGCGCGGGGTCGATCCACCCCTGCACCTCGATGCCCGGGCTCGTGCGCGGCCCCCGTCCGTCGAAGACGAAGATCGCCTCGGCCTCGATCTCGCCCTCGAACCCCAGGATGGATCCGTCGCTGCGCCGCCCCGTCGTGCGCATCGCGACCCGGAGGTCGAGCCCGTCGCAGAGGAAGCGGGCGGCCGCGTCGGCGTCGCCGCAGCAGTAGCAGACGTGGAGGAATCGGCGCGCTTCGACGAGCGTCATCGGGTCGCAGCGAGGCGCAGCCGAGCGGAGCTCATCGGACCTGCGGGCGGAGCCGCAGCTCCTCGAGGAGCGGCTGGCTGTAGGCGATCCGTCCGGTGAGGCGCGTCGGGTCGCCGGAGCAGAGCGCGAGCGCCGCCTCGGCCGTGAGCTCGGGGCCCTCGACCTCGTCGCCGACGAGGTCGAGGAAGGCCGCGCCGTGGGTCGGGACCACGAGCCAGGGCGCCAGCGAGTTGACCGCGATCCCGTCGGCATGGACCTCGGCGGCGAGGCCCGTCGTGAACCGGTCGAGCGCCGCCTTGCACATCCCGTAGACGGTGAAGCCGCCCTCGGTGTGGATCTTCTCGAAGGGAGGTCCGATCGGGTTCACCCCGGCGCGCGAGCTCACGTTCAGGATCCAGCCGCGGCGACGCTGGCGCATGCCCGGCAGCACGAGCTGCGCGAGCTCGAAGGGCGCGCGGACCTGGAGCTCGAACATCAAGCGGAAGCGCTTCTCGGAAAACTCGGCCACCGGGAAGAGGAAGGTGACGGCGGCGTTGTTCACCAGGATGTCGACGGGCCCGAGCCGGCGCTCCGTCTCGGCCACCACCCGGGCGCGCTCCTCCGCCTTCGACAGGTCGGCCTGGATCGCGACGGCCTCTCCCCCCGATCTCGCGATCGAATCGACCGTCTCCGTGAGCGTCCCCGGGTACCTCGGGTCGGGCAGCAGGGTGCGGGCCGTGACCGCCACCCTCGCTCCCTCCTCGGCGAGCCGCCTGGCGATCGCGAGCCCCAGCCCCCGGCTCGCGCCCGTCACGATCGCGACGCGCCCCTCGCAGGCTCTCTCCATCCTGGATCTCCTCGCTCGCCCCTCAGGTATCATGCGGCTCGTGCCGGACGCAAGCGAGCGCGTGTGCGAGGGGAGGGTCTGCATCGTGACGGGCGCCGGCCGGGGGATCGGCCGCGAGTACGCGCTGCTGCTCGCCGCCCACGGCGCCCGCGTCGTGGTGAACGACCTGGGCGGGTCGATCGACGGCAGCGGCGGCGACGGTGGGCCCGCGCAGCAGGTCGTGGACGAGATCGCGGCCCGGGGCGGCGAGGCCGTTGCCAGCGCGGACGACATCTCGAGCTGGGACGGAGCCGAACGCACCGTCCGCGGAGCCCTCGCGACCTTCGGGCGGCTCGACGTCGTCGTGAACAACGCCGGGATCCTGCGCGATCGCATGCTCCCCAACATGAGCGAGGAGGAGTGGGACGCGGTGATCCGCGTCCACCTGAAGGGGACCTTCGCGATGTCGCGTCACGCCTCCGCCCACTGGCGCGACCGCGTGAAGGCGGGCGAGCGCAACGACGCGCGCATCATCAACACCTCCTCCGTCGCGGGGCTCTACGCCAACGTCGGGCAGACGAACTACGGCGCCGCGAAGGCGGGGATCGCGGCCTTTACCCAAATCGCCGCGCAGGAGCTCGGCCGCTACGGGGTCACCGTGAACGCCATCGCCCCCGGGGCGCTGACGCGCATGACCGAGGCGCTTCCGCTCCCGGAGTCGAACCGCTCGCGGCTGGATCCGCGCTGGGTCGCCCCCGTATGCGTGTGGCTCGCGTCGCCGCTCTCCGCGGACGTGACCGGGCAGGTGATCGAGGCGTCGGGGCTCTGCCTCGCCGTCGCCGAGGGCTGGCGCCGCGGCCCCACCAGCGCGCCGGTCGCCGACGTGCGCGAGGTCGAGAGCTGCATCCGCAAGCTCCTGGCGCAGGCGCAGCCGCGCACCACGATGGCCGACGTGTCCTGAGGCCTCGTCTCGCTGCGCGGCCGCTACGGCGAGCCGTTCATGCTCCCCTGCTCACGCTGGATTTGATGAAGAATCCATAGAACTCGAGCATTCCCAGGCTCCAACGACTCCGCGCACGACAATCGGGCGCCGGAGGAGACCCCTCGAGGGAAGCCTTGATCCTCCGCATCATCACGCTTCGCGACTCCCCGAAGGATTTCATCAGATCCTCGCGATCGCTCGAGCAGAGCGAGGCGGCGAACACGCGAGTCGAATCCTCGATGAACGGCTGCACGATCTCCGAGCGGATCAGGCTCCCCGCCCAGAGCCACTGCGCGAGCAAACAGAGCGTCACGAAGCTCGCGCGCTTTTCATGGAGAACGCCAGCAGCAAGCGCGGCCATGAGGACGATGAAGTTCCCGAAATGGAGATAGGTAAAGGCGTGTACGAGCCCGTGCTGACGCATGAGGAACTGCCAGCTCGAGCTGCCGATCCCCCAGAGAACCAGGATCCCGAGCAGACGCCGATCCGTGCGGGCGCGCAGCCAGACGGCACGCGCCCCGACCGTGACGAGAAGCAGGGCCGGGGCGCCTGCGAACCACGGCAGCGCAGCCAGGAACTTGCCGACATGCTTGACGCCCGAGTACTCGCTCGCGCCGCCGACGGCCGCGCGCGTCCGAGCGACCGAGAAGAGATCCGTGAACGCGGCGTCGAAGCCGCCCAATGCCCAGGCGTTCTGCAGGACACGCAGCGCAACCGGCAGGGCGAATCCCAGGCCGAAGACCATGAGCCACTCGCGTGGACGTTCTTGTGGAGATCCGCGCTTGATCCAGAGGCAGTATCCCAGGATCCCCATCATCCCGACGATCCACTCGAAGGAGATCCACACGTGCAGGAAGGCCAGCAACACTCCGCCCCAGAGCGAAGCTTGCCTGAACGAGTAACGCAGGACCCAGTAGAGAGATGCCCACTGCAGCGCCTCGGTCATGGGCTGCAGGCTCACGGTGTCCCCGAAGCAGATCACGGCCGGAACGCCCGCCAGGAGCGCGAAGATCCCCCACTCCAGGAACGGAGTGGGCGATACCTCGAGCTCTTGCAGGAGGAGACCGATCGCCCTCCAGGCGAAAAAGAGCCCGATCAGGGTGATGAGGACGGAGGCCATGCGAGCCGCATACTCGCTTCCCCCGAAGAGCACGTAGGGAACGCCATTGATCAGATACGGGCCGGGCGGATAGTGCGTGTAGAGCTTGGAACGAAAGATCGGCAGGAACCGGGACTCGGCGAAGCCGTGGATCTCGAAGTTCCTGGCCGCGACGAGAAAATCGCTCTCCGCGCCCCAATCGCCCGTGTAGTGGGTGTTGAAGGAATGATCCGTCGTCGCACGCACCATCAAGAGCGCAAGGACTCCAATGAGCGCGATCCGAAGCTTCATGCCTCGAAGCCGATCCTCTCTGCTTCCACGACGGGGGGGGCGTCCGAGAGTCTGGGTATAGATGAACCCGAGGCGGCCTACCAGGCGCGGCTTGCGTCCGCTCGGCGAGCGAGCGCCGTTCGATGGCTCCTTTGCGCTCGGCCCCGCGATCCCGCATCCTTGCTGCAAGCCCGCAGGAGCCCAGGCGTGTTCAGATTGCTCCGCTTACTCATCCGGCTCGGCTGGCCGATGCGCCTGCTCGCCCCGCTCTTCGGGCGCTGGAACCCCTTCCATCCCGATCGCGTGCGCGATCCGTATCCGGGGTACCGCGCCCTCCAGGAGAGCGCTCCGGTCTACCGCAACCCGCTGCTCCGCATCTGGATCCTCTCGCGCTACGCCGACGTCGCGGCGGTGCTCAAGGACCCGTCGTTCTCGGTGCGGCGCCTCGAGTCGGCCGCCGTGCGCCGGCTCGGCGCGTTCCAGAAGCTGCGCCCCGACTTCCGCGAGATGCTCGAGCGCAACCTCCTGATGCTCGACCCGCCGGATCACACGCGGCTGCGCGGCCTGGTCGCGAAGGCCTTCACGCCGAAGGTCGTGGAGCGGCTGCGGCCGCGCATCCAGGCGCTCGTCGACGGGCTCCTCGACGAGGCGGAGCGGCGCGGCGAGATCGAGCTCATGCGCGACTTCGCGTATCCGCTGCCCGCGACGGTGATCGCCGAGATGCTCGGCGTGCCGGCGGCCGACGGCCCGCGCTTCGTGCGCTGGTCGAACGACCTCGCCGCGCTCCTGGATCCGTTCAACGCGCCGGGCGGCCTCGAGGCGGCGCAGGCGGCTTTCGTCGAGCTCTCGACCTACTTCCGTGCGGTCCTGGCGGAGCGGCGGCGGGAGCCCCGCGAGGACCTGATCAGCGCGCTCGCGACGGTCGAGGAGCGGGGCGAAGCGCTCAGCGAAGTCGAGCTCGTGTCGCTCGCCGGGCTCATCCTCGGCGCCGGCTACGAGACGACGGCGAACCTGATCGGCAACGCCGCCGTCGCGCTGCTGCGCCACCCGGGCGAGCGCAAGCGCCTGGCGGACGATCCCGGGCTCATCGTGAGCGCCGTCGAGGAGTTCCTGCGCTACGAGAGTCCGGTGCAGGCGACGGACCGCGTGGCGACGCGCGACCTCGAGGTCCGGGGCACGCGGATCCGGCGCGGCGAGCTCGTCGTGCTCTTCCTCGGGGCGGCGAACCGGGACCCGGAGCGCTTCGCCGACCCGGATCGTCTCGACCTCGGCCGGCCCGACAACGCGCACCTCGCCTTCAGCCACGGCCCGCACTTCTGCCTCGGGGCACAGCTCGCGCGGGCCGAAGCGCAGATTGCGATCGGGACGCTGGTGCGGCGCTTCCCCGGCTTCGAGGGCCCGCGCGATCCGCCGGCCTGGCGGCCCTCGTTCAGCCTGCGCGGGCCGGCCGCCCTGCCGATCCGGCTGCGCTGAGCGCGACCCGACGCGGTTGCGCTACGCGGGCTCGAGCCGCACCGGGAGGCGGCTCACCGCGCGGAAGACGGGGCTCGGGTGGAGCGGCAGGGGTCCCTCGTCGGCGAGCGCGACGCTGCGCGTGCGGCGGAGCAGCGCTCCGAGCGCCACGCGCGCCTCGAGGCGCGCGAGGTTCGCGCCGAGGCAGTAGTGGATCCCGAAGCCGAACGAGAGGTGCGGATTCGGGTCGCGCGCCGTATCGAAACGCTCGGGGCGGGCGAAGACGATCTCGTCCCGGTTGGCCGAGCCGATCCAGCACAGGATCGCGTCGTTCTCGCGGATCGGGACGCCGTGGAGCTCGCCGGCCTGCCGGGCGCGCCGCGGCGCGAACTGGACGGGAGAGGCGAAGCGCAGCACCTCCTCGATGGCCCGCGGCAGGAGCGCCGGCGCCGCCCGGAGTCGCTCCTGCTCGGCCGGGTGCGCGATGAGCTCCTGCACCGCGTTTCCGATCAGGGTCGTCGTGGTCTCGTTCCCCGCGACGAGGAGGAGGACCACCATCGAGATCATCTCGTCGTGGCTGAGCCGCGAGCCCTCGTGCTCGGCGCGCACGAGGCCGGTGAGGAGATCTTCGCGCGGGCGCTCTCTTCGCTCCTCGGCGAGAGGCACCAGGTACGCCCGCATCTCCTCGAAGAGCGCCAGCTGGCGGCGGATCCGCTCGGGATCGATCCCGCTCATGAAGGCCACGCCGAGGTTCGCGACGGCCTGATCCGACCACGCCTTGAACTGCGCGCGTTCCTCGGCCGGGATTCCGATGATCTCGGCGATCACGGTCACGGGCAGGGGATAGGTGAGCGCCTCGACGAGGTCGACCTCGCGCTTGCCGAGGGCCTCGTCGAGGAGCGACTCGGCGATCTCGGCCATGCGCTCCTCGAGGCGCTGCACGATGCGCGGCGTGAAGGCCTTGCCGACCAGGCTCCGCAGGCGGGTATGCTCCGGGGGATCGGTGCCGAGCATGCTAGGCGGGCGCACCTGGGCGAGCTCCGGTGCGAGCGCCCCGAGCTGGAAGACGTTCGAGAAGGCCTCGGCGTCGCGCAGGATCGCCTGGACGTCGGCGTGGCGGAAGACGGAGACGACGCGCAGCGGGAGCCCCTCGTGCGCGAAGGCCGGGTGCTCGCGGCGCCCGCGCGCATAGGCGGCGAAGGGGTCGCGCCGGGTCGCGGGGTCGAGGGGCTGGAAGACGAAGGGCTCGGCCATGGCGCGCGGAGCATACCGCGGCGGCGGCGGCGCGTACCCTCGGCCCGGCCGGCGGCATCGAAGGCGTGCAGGAGGTGGCAGCTTGGACTGGCAGGAGCTCGGCGCCGTCGCGCCGGCGGCACTCGCAGCGGCCCGGGCGCAGGCGCACTTTGGCGCGCAGGTGATCTCCGCCACCGGCGAGACCTTCCTCGCCCACGTTCCCGACACGAGCCAGACGGCGATGGCCTGGGAGGCGGAGCTCGCGGCGCTGGTGGGCTCGGCGATCCCGGGGCCGGACTCCTGCCGCATCGCGCTCCGCGTCCGCGACCTGACCCTCCTGCTCGTCGACGCCGACGGGAAGACGGGAGCCCTGCAGCCGCTCGGCGGCGCGACGCTCGCGGAGGCGTACGGCTGGGCCTCGCGGGCCGTCGGGGCGCACACGCGGGGCCGGCTCGGGCGCGCGCTCGTGCATCCCGGCTACGAGCTTCCCCCGCACCCGCTCGCCGACGGGGGCCGCTTCGAGGTCGATCCTCCCGCGCAGGCCGAGCTCGCGCGCTGGTACGCGGACGCCGACCTCGAGCTGCGCGCCTTCGCAGCGCGCACGCCGGGAGCGGGCGCCGTCCTCTGCTGGCCCCACCACTTCGACATCGCATCTCTCGTGGGGGTCGACGTCGACGCGACCGGAGAGGCGGAGAAGACGATCGGTGTGGGGCTCTCGCCCGGCGACGCGTTCATCGCCGAGCCCTACTGGTACGTGAACCACGGCCCGGAGGCGGAGGATCCCGTCCTCCCGCGGCTCGCCGCCGGCGAGTGGTTCACCGGTGGCTGGACGGGGGCCATCCTGCGCGGCTCGGATCTGGTCGCGCTGCGCGGGGCCGCCGCGCAGCGGGCGATGCTGCGGGCCTACCTGGCATCGGCCGTGGAGGCGAGCCGGACGCTCCTCACTGCGCCTTCGCCTTGACGAGCTCGACCTCGAAGACGAGCGCGCTCTGCGGCGGGATCTTCGTCCCCGCACCGCGCTCGCCGTAGGCGAGGTCGGGGGGGATGGTGAGCTCCCACTTCGCGCCCTCGCCCATGAGCTGGAGCGCCTCGGTCCAGCCCTTGATCACGCGGTTTACCGGGAAGCTCGCGGGCTCGTTGCGGCTGTAGGAGCTGTCGAACTCGGTCCCATCGACGAGCGTCCCGCGGTAGTGGACGGTCACCGTGTCGGTGGCCGAGGGCTTCGGGCCCTTGCCCTCCTGGATCACCTTGTACTGGAGGCCGCTCGGGAGAGTCGTCACGCCCTCTTTCGAGCGGTTGGCGTCGAGGAAGGCCTTCGCGGCGGCGAGGTTCTTCTCGGCCACGGCCTCCCGGCCCGCCTCCTCCGCGGCGACGACGCGGCGCTTGAGCTCCGTGAGCGTCGTGCGCCGCTCCTCCTCGGACAGGCGGGGCTCGTCGCCCTCGACCGCGTCGCGGATCCCCGCCACGAGCGCAGCCGAGTCGAGGGGAACGCCCTGGCGCTTGAAGTCGCCGCCGATCTGGTAGCCCACGCTGTAGTTGGCCTTCGCGTCCTCGCTCTCGAGCGCGACGGGCCCGTTCGACGGGTTCGGGCGGCAAGCGGCCGGTAACGCGAGCGCGAGAAGCAGCGGCACGGTCGCGCGCATGGGCACCTCCTGGATGGGGACGGCTGCACGGGGACGGTGGATGGGGACGGTGTTCAGATATTTCGAATATTCAGATTCTCCGGGTGACCCCCGGAAAGGCGCTACGCGGTGCCCGAGAATCTGAATACTCGAAATATCTGAACACCGTCCCCGCTCTTCGCGCGGAGTCTAGCCCGCGGCCAGCCAAAGGAAGGGGACCGCCCGTTGGCGGCGCCCGATGGCACGTCGGCTGCTCCGCTGCCTCGTGGCCCGCTCGGCCTCAGAGCC
>CAZUYC010000079.1:0-21147 GCA_964624475.1 uncultured Spirochaetales bacterium
GACATCGACATCGACCCGGTCTTCGTGATCCTCCAGCACGGCAGCAGCATCACCTCCGAGGCGACCGAAATCGAGGGCCACGGGGGTCACATCCGGATCGCGACCGAGAACTTCTTCCAGTTCCCGGGCAGCGTGGTCTCGGCCCAGGGGCGCACTCCCGAGCTCTCGGGCACGGTCGAGATCCACAGCCCCGACGTGAACCTCGCCGGCACGCTCGCGGCGCTCCCGTCCTCCTTGCTCGACGCGGCCTCCCTGATGCGCGAGCGCTGCGCGGCGCGCCGGAGCGGCGAGCGCGCGGGGAGCTTCGCGGTGCGCGGCCCGGGCGGGATCCCCGCCGAGCCCGACGGCTGGCTCCCGGCACCGCTGCTTCCCGAGGCGGCTGCGGCCACCGCCGCGGCGGCCGGGCAGCCGGCTCTCCTCGCCAGCCTAGCGGGTCCCCTGCTCGCCCACGGAGCCTGCCCGTAGGACTTCGCCCCTGTTCCGGATCAGAGCGTTTCCACGACCTACCGGTGCCGAGGAGGCGTGCGCGTGGACCTTGGGCGGGAGCTTCGGGCCGGTGCAAGCGGGCGGCGCCTCGGGTGCGGCCCGTGCGGCGCGAGGTCCCGCTACCGCGGGCACTCAGCAAGCGGCTCGGATCGGTCAGCGGCCGGCATGGTGCCGCGCACCGACGACAGCAAGCGTCGCCTGGCGGATATCCTCGCGGACGATCTCCCATGCCGGCGAGGTGAGGCGCACCGGGTCCGGGTCGAGATCGGCGTCGTCGAAGTAGCAGAGGCCCACGAGCACCGGTGCGGGGTCGGCGTTGGAGTACTTGCGCGAGAAGGCTTGCAGAAGCGCTGGGAGCGTGTGGCCGGCCCGCAGGAGTGCGTGAAGATCGAAGAAGTCCTTCCTCGCGCCTCGCTGGGCGATCGCCGCCAGCTTCATGCACCCGAGATCCTCCAGGGAGGCCAGCCGACAGCCATACTCCGGCCAATCGAGCAGCGGCGCCAGCAGCGGATAGGTGTACCGCAGGAGCGAAACCGCCACGTCGTCGACACGCGCATGCAGCGTGCCCGGCGCCAGACCTTCGACGTGCCATCTCGGTCCCGCGACGCCCAGCTCTCCGGCAAGCGCGAGCGGATCTTCGATCGGGTCGGGGCGAAACCAATCCAGGTCCACGGAGTGGCGGTGCCCAAGGCGAATCGCCACGGCGGTGCCGTCCACGAGGTAGAATCCAGCAGCCGAGAGGCGCGGACCTACGACGCGAAGCACCCGCCGCTGCGCCACGGCGAGAACCTCCTCATGCACCGGACCGGATCCCGCGCCGATCCCACAGCTTCGATCCGCCCGGCCGGTCCGCGATCCAGCCGGACACGGCGTCGTCGTCCAGCCCGAGCACCAGCTCCCAGAACCGGAGCTGCCGCGGGCTCAAGAAGCGACCCCGGGTGCGCTGAAGGTATTCGGCGATCGCCGCGTCGGTGAGTTCGCGACGCAACCACTCCAGGGCCGCCCACGTGCCGCGCGTCAGGATCCGCCCGATCAGAAAATCTCGATGCCGGGGCAGACGTACCTCCCCCGGAGCCACGTCCCACAGCAGGTCCCTGACCGCGGAAGGAAGGTCCCCCGCCGCAGCAAGGGGATTCTCCGACATCCGACGAAGGTAGCCCACGAAGTACCCCGCGTTCGGGGGCGCGGCCAATGAAATCCGGCGCGCTGCGGCGGGCTACCGGGCGTGGGGCTAGTCCGCATTTCTCACCAGAGCGCCCAAGTCCGATGAGGTCCGATCCGTCGAATCCCGGGGGGAAGAGGGCGCCAGGAAGGCCCCTCCAGCACCGGTCGGTCGGCCCGCGGCGGGCGCGCCGACGCCCGAGGCCGGGGATCCGAGCGCGCGGTTGACAGCGCGCAGGGCGCCGTGGTGCAATCGCCGCGACGAAGCCGGGGGCCGATGAAGCTCGACATCCTGTACGAGGTAGGCCCGGATCTGCTGCGCCATCCGCTCCGGCGGCTGCATGATCGAGAACGAGAGAGGCCCACCAGAAGGGAAGCGCATGCATCGCAGCCGCCTCGTCGGAATCGTGATCGATTGCAGGACCGACGACGTCGACGCCGCGGCCGCCTTCTGGAGCCGGGCGCTCGGTCGCGCGGTGCGCCCGCCGTCGCCCGACGACCCCGCCTACCGCGCGCTCGCGGTCGACCCCGACGAGCCCGTGCTCTACGTGCAGCAGGTCGACCACGAGAGCCGGGTCCACCTCGACATCGAGGCCGACGACGTCGAAGCCGAGGTCGAGCGGCTCGAAGCGCTCGGCGCCCGGCGGGTAGGCCAGGTCCGCACCTGGTGGATCCTCGAGGCGCCCACGGGCCAACGCTTCTGCGTCGTCCACCCGCAGCGCGGTCCGCTCGGCGACGACGCGAATCAGTGGCCTTAGCGCCGGGTCCCTCCTGCGGCTACGGCGTGCCGCTCCATCGCTACGAAGGCCGGCGCGCGCGGCGCAGCTTCAGGAATGCCGCCGAGCGCGCGAGCGGCGCGGCGGCGAACGCCCCAACGGCGATGGCGTGGAGCGCATCCCAACCGTGCTCCGGGTCGGGGATGAAGGTGAAGGCGAAGACGATCCAGAGATACCAGGCGCCGCTGCGGTGCAGGCGCTGCCAGCGCGCGCGCCCGAACTTCGCCTGGGCTGCGTCCGACGAGGTCGCGGCCATCAGCGCGACGAAGACGAAGCCGAGCCCGCCGCCCGCGAGCGTCACCGCGTCGGCCTCGTACGCACTCGGCCAGGCGCGCAGCAGCCAGACGATCGCGATGCCGTGCAGGAGGTGCGAGACCGCCATCGACACACCGACGTAGCGGCGGTTCGCGAGCAGGAAGGCCGTGGCGTCCGTGCGCCAGAGCTGGCGCACCGGCCGCGCGAGGAACGCGAGCAGGAAGAGCAGGGCGGAGGAGCGCGCGGTGGAGCGGATCCACGTCCGGACACCGGCTTCGTCCGTGCCCGCGGCGGCCAGCACGAGCGCGCTCATGGCGAAGAGAGCGAGCGCAGCCCATCCGGTCAGAGCCCAGCCGCGGAACCGCATTCAGGCCCACTATGACCGATCCGCGGGCGGCCGGTGATGGATGGAACGGTGGGAAGGAAGTAGCGTTCGACCGATTCACCCGTAGCAAGCTCGAACCCGCGGGATCTCAGGCGAGCCGAGTGCGTAGCGCGCGCACCAGCGCGCCTGCGTCCTCGAGCTTCGCCCCTGTGCCGAACACCGCGAAGTCGGGGCGCACGAGCACGACCGCGGCGCCGTGCTTCTGGAACCAGCGCGCACGTCGCGGCCCTCGAGCGGATCTTCTTTCCGACGCCACCGCCGCGTGCTGCGGGAGCGGCGTGATCGGCTGAGTCGTAGCGCTCGCCGCGCTCGGCCTCGCCGGGTGGTACTGGCGCGAGCGCAGCCTGCGGCACACGCACCCGATGGCGGGAAGGGCTGCACCGGAAGCGGGGTCTTCGCGCAGTCGGCACCTTGAACGGGGCGCCGATGCGGAGCCGCGGGGTGTTCGTCGATGCCGTGCGCGACGGCGAAGCCCTGAGGCGTCATCTCGTCGATCAAGACCTCGATCGGCATGTCGCGCACCGCGGTCGCGCCCCGGTGTCGCTCACGGAGCGGGCTCGCCGAGCAGCGCGTGACGCAGCGCGCGCTGGCGATAGGCGAAGATGTGGTCGAGCTCGCGGCGGACCAGAGGCGCGGCGATCTCGCCAAGGGGCGCTAGCGGAAGGGCCCAGCGCACGATGTCCTCCATCCGCGTGCCATCGGCGGTCTCGCTGAAGAAGTGCGTGTGCTCCCACAGGCCGTAAGGGCCCCGGACCTGTTCGTCGACGACTACCGGCTCTGGCAGTTCGGTATTCCCTTCGGCTGGCGCACGCGCATTTCGCGCTGGGAGCCCGACACCTGCTTCGCCCTCGTGCATCGCGATCGGAAGCGGTGTCAGGATGCGCAGGCGCAGCTCGGGCGGCGTGAGCCGATCCAGATTCGCAGCATGGGCGAAGAAGGGGAACACCTGCGCGCGGGGAAGCGGCAGGTCGGTCATGGCGCGCAGCGTGTTGATCAGGGCGCGGCTCCGGCCGCGCGCACGGCCCGGTAGCGGGAGAGCGCGAGCTGGCGCCGCTCTTCGTGGCGCACGATCGGCGCCGGGTAGGCCCCGCGCAGGAGCCGCGCGCGCCAGGGCTCGTGCAGCGATTCCGCCGGGGCGTCGCGCAGCTCGGGCACGAAGCGGCGCACGTACTCTCCGTCCGGATCGAAGCGTCGCGCCTGCACGACGGGATTGAAGATCCGGAACCACGGCGCCGCGTCGGTTCCGATCGAGGCCGACCACTGCCAGCCGCCGTTGTTCGAGCCGGGATCGCCATCGACGAGACGTTGGAAGAAGAAGCGCTCGCCGCGCCGCCAATCGATCCAGAGATCCTTCACCAGGAAGCTCGCTGTCAGCATGCGCACGCGGTTGTGCATCCAGCCGGTCTGCGCGAGCTGGCGCATGCCGGCGTCGACGATCGGATAGCCCGTGCGTCCCTCGCACCAGGCGGCGAAGGCCGCGTCGTCGACGCTCCACGCGATGCCGTCGTACACGCGCTGATACGACTCGCGCTCGACGCGCGGATGGGCCTCGAGGATCGCCGCGTAGAACTCGCGCCAGACGAGCTCGTCCTGCCAGCGGGCGACACCGCGCGCGCAGCGCAGATCGGCGGCCGAGGCCTCGGAGGCGGCGTGGAAGCACTCGCGCACCGAGATCGCGCCGAATCGCAGGTAGGGCGAGAGGCGCGACGTGCCGTCTCGCGCTGGCAGGTCGCGGGCCTCGCCGTAGTCCGCGACCGGCCCGGCGAGGAAGCGCTCGAGCCTGCGGCGGGCGGCGGTCTCGCCGCCGGTCGGAAGCTGCGTGGCGTCGTCGCCGAAGCCCAGCGCCGCCGCCGTGGGAAGCGCCTCGCTCGCGATGCCGGGCGGCGCGGCCGGCAGCCCTCGCAGGGGCCGCGGCAGCTCGGAATGCTCGGCCAGCCGGCGCTGCCAGGCGCGGCGGTAGGGAGTGAAGACCCCGAAGGGCTCCCCCGCCTGCGTCAGCACCTCGCCACTCTCGAAGATCACGCGGTCCTTCGGCGCGAGCACGTGCACCCCGAGGCGCTGGGCTTCGCGGACGACGGCCGCGTCGCGCCGCTTCGCATAGGGCGACGTGTCGCGATTGAACGCGAGCAGGTCCGCGCGCGTCTCGCGCAGGAGCTGTGGGATCACGCGGCGCGGGTCGCCGCGGCGCAGCACGAGGGGATTCCCGCGCGCGGCGAGATCGCGCGCGAGGCGCGCGAGGCAATCGAGCAGGAAGCGCACGCGGGGCGCGCCCGTGCGCGGAGAGCGCAGGATGCGCTCGTCGAGCACGAAGACGGGAACGAGCGCGTCGGCTTCGCGCGCGACCTGCGCGAGGGCGGTGTTGTCGCGCAGCCTCAGGTCGTTGCGGAACCAGTGGATCGCGAGGTTCACGAGTCTCGGGGCGCCTGGCGCGCCGCGACCTCGCAGTGTCCGGCCGCGCAGGCAGCGTGCGCGCGCCCCGTCCAGCGCAGGCGGTTTCGCGCGAAGCTCCGGTAGGCAGCGTCGAAGAGGCGTCCGATGCCGGGCCAACGCGAGGGCGCGATCAGCCAGCCAAGGCCCACCGCGGCATAGGCCCGCCGGAAGACCTCCATGCCCTCGATCACGCGTCCGTCGGGGAGCACCGCGTGGATCCGCGCCATCACGGTCTGCTGATCGAGGCCGTAGCGCGTGGCGTCGAAATCCGTTGCGGAGATATCCTCGAACCGGATACGGGCGCGCCCGTCGCGACGCCGCAGCATGGCGACTTCGCGGGAGCAGAGCGGGCAGTCGCCATCGTAGAGGAGCTTCAGGTCCCAAGGAGCCGTGTCGGGGGAGGACGCAGCCATGGAATCTCCGCTCTGGGTCCCGCTCGCGACCCTCGTCCATTCCCGGCGCAAGGGGAGGAAGGCGGTCCTGGGCTGTCTCCCGGCCATGTGGGTTCGCTCCGGGAGCGCTCGCGACCCCTCCCTCAGAGCCCCTGGTGCTGCTCCTGCTCGAGCCGCTTCCGGGCATCGATCTGGATCGCGAGATCCTCGACGACGTGATCGGAGCGGGGTTCGAGGCTCGCCGTGCCCTCGATCAGGACCAGCCCCTCGCTGAATCGATTCGGCGCATTCGACAGTATGGCAAGCCCCAGCAGATACGCGTTTCCCGGATGCTGGGGATACTCGCTCAGCGCGCGCTCGGCCAGCGGCACGGCCTGCTCGTGATCCACCCAGCCCGACAGCAGCGGCACTCGCGGCAGCTCCGAGTGCAGCCGCGAGAGCATGCGGATCGCGCCGCCCTGCTCGACGTCGGGATCGAGGGCGATCGAGCGCAGCGTCGCTTCGTGGAGACGACCCACGACGCCGGCTCGCACGGCCTGGAGCAGCCCAGCGATTCGGCTCCAGGCGCCGAGGTTGACCGAATGCCAGAAGTAGAGCTCTGCGGCGTCCCGGTGATCTGCCTCCGGCAGCCGCCCGCTCAGCACCTCGGGGGTCAGGCCGTCGAGCGCCTCCCGGCCGCCGACGTACTCGGCCAGCACCTCGAAAGCGCGCTCGGAGACGGCCTGCGTCCGCTCGTAGGTGCTGCGCTCCTCCGCGACGTCCGCGCTGGCGAAATCCGCGGCGAACCAGAGCGCGCGGAGCAGCTTCCAGTACGCCTCGAGGTTCCGGGGCTCGGTGGCGATCGCAAGCTGGTAGGCCTCGATGGCCGCACGGATCGGCTCGGGGCGCGCCACGGCGTTCACCTGCCCCTCCGCGCGGCGCGCCCAGAGCGCGTCGGCGCGGGCGAGCTCCGAGGCCTCGCCCCGCGCGCCGAAGGCGCAGATCAGCACGAGCAGGAGTGTGGCGATCGCTCGCATCGCCATGGGAGAGCTGAGGTTCGAGTTCCGCTGTGCCGCGCGGGCGATCCCCGCCAGCAGGCCGCGAAACACCAGCGCGTGCAACGGATAGATCGCATACCAGTACAGAAGACCCGCGAGACCCAGGGGATCGAAGACGACGGTCTGCTGGATCCGGCTGCCCTCCTCGCTGGGCTTCACCTCGAACTCGAGCCAGGCCCGACCCGGCAGCTTCATCTCGGCGCGCAGGCGGAGCATGTGGCCCTCCTCATAGCCTTCGACGCGCCACCAATCGACGGTATCGCCGACGCGTAGGTGCTCGGGGTCCGGGCGGCCGCGGCGCATGCCGACGCCGCCCCAGAGCAGATCGATGAATCCGCGCAGGCGCCACAGCGCGTCGAAGGCGTACCAGCCGGTCTCCCCGCCGATCCGTCGGATCGGCGCGAAGGCCTCCGCCGGAGCGACCCCGAGCGTGCATTGCCGCGAGTCCACCAGCCGGCGACCGGGGCGCACGCCGGCGGAGCCGCCGCCCGGGCCCTCGCTCGCAGCGGACGAGAGTGCATCCGACCAGCGCGACTGCGCGTAGTCGCGATCCTCGTTCGCGAGCGCCCGCTCGATCGCCTGCCGTGCGCCCATCGGCGTGACCCCGAAATCCTGGAGCGCACGCGTGTCGCGCACCACCGTCTCGTGGCCGATGCTCTCGATCAGGGTGCGTCCGACCCGCGCGAAGAGCGGGGTCACGAGACCGAGCCAGAGGCTGCTGAGCCGCGGCGTCAACACCGGGACCGGGAGCATGAGGCGGCGCAGGCCCCGCTGTAGCGCGTACTCGCGCATGAGCTCGCCGTAGGAGACGCGCTCCGCCCCGCCGATCTCGTAGATCCGGCTCGCGGGCGGCTCGAGCTCCAGCGCCGCTTCGAGATACGCGAGCAGATCGTCGATCGCGATCGGCTGGGCGATCACGCGGAGCCAGCGCGGCGTCACCATCACCGGCAGTCGCTCGACGAGCGCGCGGATCATCTCGAAGGAGAGGCTGCCCGACCCGATCACGATGGAGGCGCGGAACTCGATCACGGGTACGCCCGAGCCGCGCAGCACGCGACCCACCTCGTGTCGGCTGCGCAGATGCGGAGAGAGCTCGATCTCCTCGTCTCCGAGACCTCCCAGATACACGATCCGGAGTACACCCGCCGCGCGGGCGGCGCGCCCGAAGTTCTGCGCCGCCCGGCGATCCTGCTCCTCGAAGCCGGCGCGCCCCCCGCTGGCCATCGAGTGGATCAGGTAGTAGGCCGTGTCCACGCCTTCGAACGCGGCGGGCAGCGTCTCCGGGCGGAGCGCGTCGCCCGGGACGACTTGCGTGCGCGGACCGACCCGGTTCACCAGGAAATCCGGTCGGCGGGCGAGACAGCGCACCTCGAGGCCGCGTTCCTCGAGGCGCGCCAGCAACCTCCCGCCGACGTAGCCGGAGGCGCCCGTGAGCAGGATGCGTCGATCCGCTGCGGAGCTCACCCGACGAACCTCTGGCCCTTGCGCCAGTCGGCAGCGCACAGGCCGCCGCTCTGGAGGGCCTGCACGGTCCGGAGCACTTCGGCGGGACTGCGCCCCACGCTGAGGTCGTTGACGCTGTGCGAGCGCACGATGCCCTGGTCGTCGACCACGACGGTCGCCCGCCAGGCCACGCCCTGGTCTTCCTTGAGCACGCCGAAGGCCCGGCTGACGGAGTGGTTCGTGTCGGCGATGACGGGATGCGTGATGGGCTCGGGGAACGTCTTGCGATCCTCGAGCCACGTCTGGTGGCTGAAGAAGGAGTCCGTGCTGGCGCCGATCACCGCGGCGCCGTCCCGGGTGAACTGGCCCAGCAGGGACTGGAAGCCCCGGATCTCGGTGGGGCAGACGAACGTGAAATCGAGGGGATACCAATAAAGGACGTACCAGGAGCCAGCGTAGTCGGCGCTGCTGATCGGGATCTCCTTGCCGTTCGCGTAGGCGCTGGAACACCAGGCCGGGGCGTGCTGTCCGACCAGGGTCGTGGGAAGGCTGATGGATTGCATCGATTCGATTCTCCTCGAGTCCAAGAGTAGGCTTTGCAGAGAGTTTGTAAAGGTTTTATATTGACAATATATTCGGGACGTCTCTCATCCGCTTCCGGTAGTCCCAGCTGACGAGCGTGCGCGGCGCCAGCGCGATGGCCGTCTCGCTGTCTGCGCGGCCCAGCAGCCAGCGCGCGAGGCCGGACGAGGGGTCGCCGAGATAGCGCTCGATCAGCAGGCGCAGGATCTCCTCGCCGCGATCGTCGTGGAGCGAGGCCAGCGCCTGACCGCGTAGGCCGTGGTAGGGGAGGCCGTCCGGCGCGATCTCGAAGGCGCAGCGCGGATCGCGCGCGAGCGACGAGACGATGCTCGAGCCGCGCTGGGTCGCACACCAGATCGTGCCGCCCTGGTGCGTGTACCAGAGCGAGGCGAGCACGGGATGCCCGCTCGCGCCGTTCACCGCGAGTCGGACGGGGATGGGCGTATTCGCCAGGAAGTGATCGACGTCTCTGCGAGACCAGGGTCCTTTGCTGTGCATGAAGGCCTCAGTGCTTGGGCGGCTTCTCGAAATCGAGGAGCCCGACCCGCTGCTCGAGCTGCTCGAAGCTCTGGATGTGCTCGACGCCGGCCGGAAGCGTGAGCGCGCTGGCGCCGGCCCCGCCGACCCACAGATTCACGTCCGCAGGCAGTCCGGCTCGCAGCGCTGCGAGGGGGCCCGCCACTGCGCTCGCAGGCACCGCGACGATGCTCAGCGCGAGGACCGCGGCTCCGCTGCGCGAGACGGCGTGCAGCAGATCCGCGACGGGCACCTCAGGACCGAGGTACAGCGGGTTCGCCCCCGCTCCCGTCGATGAGAGGGCCGCCATCAGCAATCCGAGCTCGTGCCGCTCTCCCGCGAGGGTGGCGAACACGATGCGCGCCCCGCGCAACGCGGTGGCGCTCGGCTGGAGTGCGGATCCGAGCATCGAGCGCAGCACCGCGGTGGCGAGATGCTCGGAGGCGATCCGCATGCGCTGAGCGACCCAGCGTTCGCCGATCTCGCGGACGAGGGGCATCGCGACCTCGCGGGCGAAGGAGACTACGCCGAGTGCAGAAAGCTGGAGCGCAAGCAGCCTCTGCGCCTCCGCACCGTCGAGCGCATCGAGGGCGGCGAGGATCTCTTCGAGGCGATCGCGCGGGGCTGCCGCGGTGGCGATGCCGAGCTGCTCGAGCTCCGGGTTGCTCAGTCCGGCCAGAGCTCCGATGCGGTGGCCCGAATCGATCGCCACCTTCAGCAGGCGCAGCCGCTCGAGATCCGACGCGCGATAGCGCCGGGTGCCGCCGGGAGTGCGAATCGGCTCCACGACACCGTACCGGCGCTCCCAGGCGCGCAGCAGCTCCGGCGAGAGGCCGGTGAGCCGCGCAGCAGATCGGAGCGGGTAGGTCATCTCGAGCGCGGAAACCCTGGGCTTCGCCATGGTGGGAAATCTAGTAGAGATTGCGAAGAATGTACAGATTTTTTCTGAAGTCTTCTTGCTAGCGGCTCGTCTCAGATTTCTTCAATTATTACAGAGACTTATGTAATTTTTCATCCACGATTGCATCTTTTGTTCAAGTAAAATATATATAATATATTGACAAACTTGAATCTGTGTCTCATTCTCAGTTTCGCCTCGTGAAGAAGAAAGGAACCTCGATATGCGCTCGAATCAAGCCGACAACCCGTCCTCGCACTCGCGCAACGAGTCGGCCGCACTCGACCGGCGCGCGGTGGCGCCCGTCGTCAGCCGTGCGAAGGCCCTCTTCCTGCTCGCGGCGACGCTCTCGTTCCTGATGTCCGTCTACCTCTTCTTCGGCGGAGACCACGAGCGCGGGATCTTCGTGGGCATCTGGGTACCGTCCATCCTGGCGGCGGGCGCCCTGCTGATCGGCAAGGAGGACCGCCATGAGTGACCAGAGCCTGCTGATGTTCGGAATCGGGATCAGCTTCGTAGCGCTGGCCGGCGTCTACGTGTACTTCCGCGAGCGCTTCGAACGCGGCCCGAAAGAGGGACCGCGCCCCATCGAACGGACGCGACCCGAGCTGCGCGAGGCGAGGAGCGACACATGATCGAGTCATTGCGCGTAGAATCTCTGCACGACCAGCCCGGCTCCGGAGGGCTCTCCATGCATCCCGCGCGGCGCTCCCTGCTCTGGCTCAACGTGCTCGGCGGGATCGCCGTGCTCGGCAGCTACGTCCACGGGCTCGCCTCCCATCCGCTGACGCGCGGGGCGGTGTGGGGCGACGTGCCGGAGGCGCTGCGCCCGTTCTACACGGTCAACATGTTCCTCGCGGCGGCTGGCTACTTCGCCTTCAGCTCCTTCGTGTTCCGCCGGCTCGACCCGGCCCGCACGCGCATCGCCGGGGGTTTCGGCTTCGGCGCCTTCCACGTGCTGTACGCGCTGATCCTCGTTCCGTCGGCGCTGTGGCTGCCGCTCACCTTCGAGATGCTCGAAGCGCCGAGCGCCTCGCTCTGGCTGACGATCCGCGTCACCCTCGCGCTGGTGGGGCTCGGCTCGCTCGGCCTGATGGCGGCCGTCGCCAGCGCAGCGCCGCACGGCGCAGCCCGCGCCCGCCGGATCGCGCTGCTCGGCACGCTCTTCTTCTCGCTCCAGACGGCGGTGCTCGACGCGCTGGTCTGGCCCGCGTACTTTCCGCTGCAGGGGGAATGAGGGAGCCCCGGACATGCGCGTCGCCACGCGACTCGCAGGCATCGAGCTCGAGGATCCGGATCGAGAGCGCCGGCGCCTGGGCGATCTCTGGCAGAAGCAGCCGATCGTCCTGGCCTTCATCCGCCACTTCGGCTGAGTGTTCTGCCGTGAGCAGGTCGCGCAGTTGCGCGACGCGCAGGGCGAGATCCGGGCACGGGGCGCCGAGCTCGTGATCGTGGGCAATGGAGCCGCTCACTTTGCGAAAGCCTTCCGCGAGGATTTCTCCCTCACGGGTCCCTTGCTGCTGGATCCGGAGTTGCGCGCCTATCGGGCCGCCAGGTTGCGGCGCGGGCGCGTCGAGCTGCTCTCGCCGCGGCTGCCGATCCACGCGCTGCGCGCGCTACGCTCCGGCGCGCGCCAGGGCGCCGTGCAGGGGGATGCCTGGCAGCTCGGAGGCGTCTTCGTGATCCGGCCGGGAGGCGAGCTCGCCTACCGTCACGTGAGCCGCGAGGCCGGCGACCACCCGCCCGTGCAGGACGTGCTCGCGGCACTCGCACCGGGCGCACCGGCCGTGGACGAGCAGGCCCCCGCGTCGCGCCCGCGGGCCTGGCTCGGTTACGCCCTCGGTCGGCTCGTCGATCCCCTGATCCTGCCCTCCTTCGACCGCACCGGTTTCCGCATCCACGCGCTTCGCTTCCGGCCCGAGGATCTCGACGTCGATCTCTCGGGCCGCCGCTGCCTCGTCACCGGCGCCAATTCCGGCATCGGTTTCGAGACCTCGCTCGCGCTGGCGGATCTCGGCGCCGACGTCGTGCTTCTGTGTCGCAACCGTGAGCGCGGCGAGCAGGCCCTCGAGCGCATCCGCTCCGAGACCGGCAATCGGCGTGTCTCGCTCGAGCTCCTCGACGTGTCGGATCTCGCCTCGGCCCGCGAGGTGTGTGCTCGTCTCGCCGAGGCGCCCGTGGACGTGCTGGTGCACAACGCAGGCGTCCTGCCGGACACGCGCACCGAGACCCGCGAGGGCCTCGAGCTCACCCTGGCAACCCACGTGGTCGGGCCCTGCCTGTTGACGCGGCTGCTGAAGCCCCGCCTGCTCGAATCGAGGGACGGCCGGGTGATCTGGGTGTCGTCCGGCGGTATGTACACCCGGCGCCTCTCGCTCCAGGATCCGAACTGGGAGCAGCGCGAGTACGACGGCGTGATCGCCTACGCGGAGACGAAGCGGGCGCAGGTGGTTCTGGCCGAGCTGTGGGCCGAGGAGCTGGCCGGCAGCTCCGTGGTGGTGAACGCGATGCACCCGGGCTGGGCGGACACGCCTGCGGTGCAGACCTCGCTGCCGCGTTTCCATCGCCTCACGCGCAACATCCTGCGAACCCCTGCCGAGGGCGCCGACACCGTCGTGTGGCTGGCGGCCAGCCCGGGAGGGCGCGCCTGGAGCGGGCGCTTCTTCTTCGACCGCGAGCCACGTCGCTCGTACCTGCTCCCGTTCACGCGGGAATCCCAGAACGACCGCCGCGCGCTCTGGGAGCTGTGCGAGCGCTTGTGCGAGACCCACCGATGAGCGCCGCCTCCGCGGAGCGCCCGCTGAGGCTCGGGGTCTCCTCCTGCCTTCTCGGCCAGGCCGTGCGCTTCGACGGCGGTCACAAGCGCGATCGCTTCGTGACCGACCTACTCGGGAGCCACGTCGAGTGGGTGCCGGTTTGCCCCGAGTTGGAATCCGGCCTGGGCGTGCCGCGGCCAGCCATGCGCCTCGTGCGGGAAGCCGGCGCCGTGCAGCTGGTGGAGACGGCCTCGGGACGCGATCACACCGCGCGCATGCAGCGCTACGCGGCGCAGCGCCTCCGCGCGCTGCGCGCCCTCGAGCTGTGTGGCTACGTGCTGAAGAAGGATTCGCCGACCTGCGGCATGGAGCGCGTCAAGATCTACGCAGGCAAGGGCATGGCGCGGCGCGACGGCAGCGGCCTGTTTGCCAGGGCGCTGATGGAAGCCAACCCGAGCCTGCCGATCGAGGAGGAGGGCCGCCTCAACGATCCGGCGCTGCGGGAGAACTTCATCGAGCGCGTGTTCGCCTATCGACGCGTGCGGGATCTCTTTCGCGGGCGCTGGACCAACGGCCAGGTCGTGGCCTTCCACACCGCCCACAAGCTCCAGCTCATGGCGCACTCGCAGGTGGCCTACGCGGAGCTCGGGCGCCTGGTGGCCGGCATCGCGAGGCAGCCGCGCAGCGCGCTGCGCCAGCGCTACGTGAGCGCCTTCATGGGCGCACTGGCGCGCATCGCGACCCGCTGCCGTAACACGAACGTGCTCCAGCACACGGCGGGCTTCCTGAAACAACACCTGGATGCGACGGCGCGGGAAGAGCTCTCGGAGCTGATCCACGACTACCGCCGCGGGCTCGTCCCGCTGGTGGTGCCGATCACGCTGCTGCGGCACCACACCCGCACCCACGCGGTGGCGTACCTCACCGGGCAGACCTTCCTCGAGCCGCACCCGAGGGAGCTGATGCTCCGGAACCACATCTGATGACCACCGCACCCCGGTCTTCGCGTACTCGCGGGACGCCCTCCGAGTCGCTGGAGAAGCTGCTGCGGCGCCTCGTCACGATCCCCGGCTACGCGCTGGGGTGTCTGCTCGTGCTCGCCTCGGCGCCGCTCTGGGTGCCTGCGGCGGCGGTGGTCGATCTGGTGCGACGCAACGGCGGCGTCGCGCTGCGCAGCGGTGTTTTCGTGACCTTCTATCTCGTCTGCGAGCTGACGGGTCTCCTGATCTGCGCCGGGCTCTGGCTGCTGCGGCCGATCGCGCGCTGGGACGCCGCGCAGTGGAGCGTGCTGCACTACCGCCTCCAGGATGGCTGGGGCACGTCGCTACTCGGCGCCGCCATGCGGCTCTTCGACCTGCGCGTGGAGATCGAGGAGCTGGGCGCGGGGCCGGGCGAGTCCGGCGCGCGGCTCGACCAGGGTCCCTACCTGCTGCTGCTGCGCCACGCGAGCACCGCCGATACGCTGCTCGCCTCGGCGCTGGTCGGCCGTCCCCACGGCATCCGGCTCCGCTACGTGCTGAAGCGCGAGCTGCTCTGGGATCCCTGCCTGGACGTCGTCGGCAATCGCCTGCCCCACGTGTTCGTGGATCGCGCCTCGGGCGACTCTCGGCGCGAGATCGCGCGCGTGCAGGCGTTGGCCCGGGATCTCTCGCCGCGCGACGGCGTGCTGATCTACCCGGAGGGTACGCGCTTCTCCGAGGCCAAGCGCGCGCGCGTGCTGGAGCGGCTCGCTCGCGAGGGTGACGCGAAGCAGCTCGAGTACGCGCGCTCGCTGCACAGCGTGCTGCCCCCCCGACCGGGCGGCGCGCTCGGCCTGCTCGAAGCGGCGCCCGCGGCGGACGTCGTCCTGTGCGCGCACACGGGCTTCGAGGGCTCAGCCACGCTCGGGCAGATCTGGAAGGGAGGCCTGCTGCACGCGACGATCCGCGTGCGCTTCCAGCGCATCCGCCGCGCCGCGATCCCGACCTCGCGCACGGTCACGGCCGATTGGCTGCGCGAGCGCTGGCAGGAGATCGACAGCTGGGTGGCGAGGCAACGCGCGCGTTGAGGCGAAGGCGGGGATTCTGCGTCCGATGACGATCGAACCGTCGAATCCCGGGGGGACGAGGGGCCGGATCGGACGGCCCGCCGATATAGGCCCGGCCGGACGCGAGTCGGCTGGCCGCCCGGCCCCCGCCGACCGGAAGAAGTAGTTGACGGCGCGCACCGCGTTCCAGCGCGAGATCGCGACGCGGTGCTTCGGCAGATCGAGGCGATGAAGGAGAGCGCGTGGCCGCGGGAAGGGCGCGGGCCCGCTTCGCGTCCTGGTTGGAGTAACCTGCCGAACCGAAGTACCGGCCCGACCCGCCCCCGAGGGGAATCGGGCAGGCCGGGAGCGGGGGGCCGTCGCATGCGTGTGTCGGAACGGTGACACCTGCAGCGACGACTCTCGTGCGTTGCGGGGGTTGTTCCTCATCCCGTCGTCCTCGCAGACACGAGAGCTCGGGGACGCATCGCGTTGTGGGCCAGAGCGAACAGCAACGCGACCGATCTCGCCTTCTGCCGACCGCGCACGAGCAGACGGTAGAGCCCCCGGTTCCGACTCTGCGCGTTCACGCACTCCGCCCGTGCGACGGAGCCGGACGCCGCCGCAGGGGCTGAGCGCGCGCTTCGAGCTCGAGCCAGGTACGGGTACGCCCGGCAGCCGGCTCAGGACCGCGGCGCGACGACCTCGAGGCGGAGCGCCTCGGTATAGGTCACGACCACCGTGTCGCCGACCTTCAGGCGGTCGAGGACGTTGGGGTCGCGAGCCTTCACGAAGTGGAGCCGGCCATCGGCATCGCGCAGCTCACCGCCGCCGGCCGCCTTGTCGATCGACGCGATCGTGAAGACGGACTTGAGCTCGCGCACGAAGAGACCGGCGGGCTTCTCGCCGGGTTCTGCCCGAACCCCGGCCTCGGCGATCGAGACGGGCACGCGCTTCTCCTCCGCGGTCGCGGGGCGCGCCTCGACGAGGAGCTTCTCGACGAGCTGGCCTTGCAGCACGTCGCCGATCTTCACCTGCTCGAGGTTCCGCACGCCCTGGTCCGCCCGGAAGATCAGCTTGCCGCCGGATGCGTCCACGAGCGTCACGGCGCGGGTCGCGTGGTCGATGGCCTCGACGCGGGCCTGGAAGCCGCGCACGACGGTGTCCTCGCGCGACGGCCCCGGCTGCTGGCCGGTTGCACAGGCGGCGAATGCAAGGGCGCAGAGCAGAGCGATCGGGCGAAGCATGTCACTCCCTTCGTGAAGGATCGGCACGATAACCGACATCGCCCGTGCCTGCCCCCGGACCCGGGGCCCCAGGCGCGGAGGCATGGCGCGGCCGCGGTGGGGCGATCCTCGCTCGGGGGAGTCGCGGATGAAGCGAGAGGAACAGGCCTCGCCCCTCGTGCGCTTCGGAGCCGCCGCTGCTCGCGCTCGGCGGGCTCGGGCACGGCCGGCTCGAGTTCGTCTATCCGCCCGACGGCACCGCCGTCGCCGCGGCGCGGTGGGTCGCGGATCCGCGGGCCGCCCGGGCGCTCGCGAGGAGCGCGAGCAGGCTCGCCAGGCAGACGAGCCGCGCAAGCCACGGCAGCCGCGGGCGGTAGCGCAGCTCGACCTCGTGGTCCCCCCGCGGAAGGGCGAGGGCGCGGAACGCCCCGTTGGCCACGAAGAGCTCGCCCGCGCGGCCGTCGATCGTCGCCACCCACCCGGGATACGCGAGCTCGCTGGTGACGAGGATCCCCGCGCACGGGGCTTGCGTCCGCAGCCGGATGCGATCGTCCTCGTAGCCGGAGACTGCGACGCGCGCAGACCCGCCCGCTGCATGCCGCCAGCACCGCTCGTCGGCCGGTGCGGCGGCGGGCGCAGCCTCCACGAGCGCCTCGGCGCGCGGGTCGAAGGCCGCCGCGTCCGCCTCGCCGCGCAGGATGGGGATCGCGCTCCCCGGCGCCACGGGTCGCAGCCGCGGCACGATCCAGGCCACGGGGGCCGCGCGCCGGTTGCGGTAGTGGAGAAATCCCGAGCGCGCCCCGGGGCCGACCCGCTCGAAGCGCGGATCCGGATCCGCCGCGCGCTGGGCGATGGCCTGCGCGAAGGCATCCGTCTCCCACAGCGTGACGAGCCGCACCCGCAGGAGATCGAGTGCGTGGCTCGCGGGCTGCACGAGGCTTGGATCGTCGATCCGCCCGAAGGCGTCGGCGCCGATCTCCATCCCGAGGAGCTGCGCCAGCGGCTGGAGGACCAGGGGGTTGTAGCCCTGGATCAGGTGGACGCGGGCCGCGGCGGCGTGATTTGCCGCGGGCGCGACCGGTACCACGAGCGCGCGATCGTGGGGATCGGCGCGGGCGGCCCGCATGCCGGCCTCGACCGGCGCCAGGCCCCGGCGCAGGCGCGCCAGGTCTTCGGGGGGAACGCCCACGCTGGGAAGCGAGAAGCGGAAGAGCAGGAGATCCAGCGCGAGCGCGGCGACCAGCAGCCGACCCCGAAGCGGCGCAGCGCGCGGCGCGAGACCGGCCAGGGTCGCGAGCTGCAGCGCCAGCGCGGCGACGAGCGCGCTGCGTCGCGCCTCGGGGTGGGCGATCGCGATCCATGCGACGACGGCACCGAGGCCGGCCGCCACGATGCACCAGGTCCGCGCCGACGATCGCGCCGCGTCGTCGGTCCAACTCGCGCATGCGATCCCTCCCAGGACCGACACCGCGACGCTCCACCACAGCAGCAGGCGCGCGGGCCCGCGCAGCGTCGGCAGCCCGAGCACCGCGTCGAGGAGGCCGCCGGCGCCCGCGAGGCCCGCGACGGCGACGGCGAGCCAGAAGCGCGCGCGGCGATCGCGCCAGAGGGCCGGGAGGAGGCACAGCACGAGGAGCCAGACCGCCATGCCCGGATAGGCGGCGCACTCGACGAATCCGCAGCTCGTCCGGGCCAGCGGCGTGGCGAGCGGCGGGCCGTCGCCCACCCACCCCGCGAGCGGGACGAGGAGCCGATACAGATCGAAGACGCCGAGTCGGAGGTCGGGGAGCTCCGGGACACCGACGGCCCGCGTGCTCCGGGCAGTGAGCTCGGCGAGCGGGAGCCAGAGCGGCGACGCGAGGCCCACCCCGGCCGCGAACCCGCCCAGGAGCCGCCGCCCGCGCCCGTGCTGGAGCGGACGCCCACACACGAGTGCGTAGAGTCCGACGAGCGCGAGCGCGTAGAGGCTCGCCTGCGGGTGGCCCGCGGCGAGGATCGCCGCCGTCGCGCCGGCCGTGGCGAACAGGAGACGTCGCCCGGACCAGGCGTCGATCGCGGCCAGGGCCCAGGGCACCACCATCGCCGCGCGCAGGAGCCCGGGGTGCATCGCGTGCGCTCCGACGAATCCACCGAGCGCGAAGGCGAGCGCCGCGATCTGGCGACCCGCGCGTCCGACACCCTGGACGCGGAGGTAGAGCGTCATGCCCAGCCCCGCCAGCGCGGGGGCGAGCGCGGCCTCGACGGCGAAGGCGTCGGGACCCGACAGCACGAGCGGCAGGGCGTCGAAGGGGTGGATCCCCGCGATCTGGGGATCGGCGTTCGCCGGGTAGCCCGCGAAGACCCACGGATTCCAGCCGCCGAGCCAGCGGGGCCGGCTCCACCACCACGTCGCGTGAGGGATGTGGAAGATCCCGAGATCGAACGCGGCGTGGAGGAGGCCCCGGACGCGCTCGACGAGGACCGGCAGGCAGGCGAGCGCCGCGATCGGGAGCCAGTCGAGAGCGAGTTCCCGCAGCGCGGGAGCCCGGTTCCCGTGGGCGGCCGACCGGGCCGCCTCGGAGTCGCCCGCCTCGTCCCCTCGCGGAGCGCTCCCCGGACCCGATCGGCGCCGCACGCCGGCAGTCTAGCTGGACCAGATGGAGCGACCGGCTCCGCCGTAACCGCGTGTCGTTCGCGCGCCGCGTTCGCCGCTTCACGCGCGACCGGGCTTCGAACCGACCTCGATGGGGCGCGTCGGCATCCGATCAGGCTGCGTCGGGTCGCGGATCCATCCGCAGGAAATGGAAGCGGGGCCGCTCCGCCTCGGGCCGCGCCGCGAGATCCTTCCAGAAGGGAGACTTGCGCATGAACGCATCGAGCACGGCACGCCACTCTGCGGGGTCCTCGACGAGCACGGCGCTCCGCTCGTAGATCCTCTCACCGATCTGGAGGCGCACGCGCGGGTCGCGCACGACGTTCCGGTTCCAGAAGCGCTCGTCCGGGAACTCCCCCCGCTCGCGATAGACCGACGGGACGTAGAGCCTGTCCCCGATCCTGTTGATGATCACCTGAAACCGAAGAAATCTGATCACCTCGCCGACGAGTCTCCGGCGATCGTGATTCGGGTCTGATTCGCTTCGGGTCTTTCCGAACATCCGAAAAGGGCCCGCAGGGCCCCGCGGCCCTTGGCCGCGTCCGGTGCGCAGCACCGGCTCTTGGTCTTCGCGCCTGTGGCTGCCGGGAGCGCATCTCCGTGCAGGTCTCGCCGCCGCGCAAGATTGCGTAGAGTCCGCCCCCGAAAACGAAGCGAGGGCCCGGAGTAGCCGCTCCGGACCCTCAGTGGACGAGAGCAGTCGTCGTTGCACGGCCAAACGCTCGCCCGTCCGGATTGTCGCACGTTTCCGCGCGCTTTCCGAGGCGTCGCGCCGCGACCGCCGTCCGAGGAAGACGGTGCGAGAGCGCGCGACGGGCCGCCTGGCCTCTTGCCCCCGCTGTCAGTCGGTTTTTTCGATCTGCCGCGCCTGCGACCGCGGCCACGTCTACTGCGGACCGACCTGCTCCGGCCTCGCCCGCCGCGACAGCCTCCGCCGCGCGCGGCGCCGCCATCGCCACAGTCTGGAAGGTCGCCTCGATCACCGGGACCACGAGCGCGCGCGCCGCCAGCGCCGCCGGAAACAAACCCGGCGCGTGGGGGATCACGGTTCTTTCGCCCCCGCCGGGTCCGTCAGGCTGCGCGCCTCGATCCCGGAGTCTCCTTCGTATGCTGCGTTTTCGACTCGCTTCTCTTCGCCGGGTGCCGCGGCGCACCACTGCGCGGTGTGTCGCCAGCGCGTGCGGCGCTTCACGACACCCGAGCGCAAACGCTTCTCAGAGCTCGTGCGCGCTCGCGCAGGTTAGACGTGAGGGCTGCTCGTGATCTCTGAAGCCCAGCGCGCCGAGATCCGGCGCCTCTTCTACGCCGAGCACTGGCGCATCGGCACGATTGCGCGCGAGCTCGGCCTGCACGCCGACACCGTGCGCGCTGCACTCGAGACCGCGCGCTTCAACACGAGGACCCTGGTGCGAGCGAGCGCGCTCGATCCCTACCTCGGCTTCCTCCGCAGCACGCTCGAGCAGTACCCGCGGCTGCGCGCCACACGCCTGCACGAGATGCTCGCCGCGCGAGGCTTTTCCGGCTCGGTCCAGCAGACCCGGCGCTGGGTCCAGCGCTTGCGCCCGCGGCCTCCCGCCGAAGCCTTCCTGCGCCTCCACACCCTTCCCGGAGAGCAGGCACAGGTCGATTGGGGCCACTTCGGATCCGTGCAGGTCGGACGAGCACGCCGCTCGCTCTCCGCCTTCGTGATGGTGCTGTCCTGGTCCCGCGCGATCCACGTGCTCTTCACCCTGGATCAAACGCTCGAGAGCTTCCTGCGCGGCCACGTCGAGGCATTTTCGTACTTCCAAGGCGCCGCCAGGACCCTGCTCTACGACAATCTGAAAAGCGCCGTGCTCGCGCGCCAGGGAACCGCAATCGAGTTTCAGCCGCGCCTGCTCGAGCTCGCCGGCCACTATCACTTCTTGCCGCGACCCTGTGCCGTCGCCCGGGGAAACGAGAAGGGCCGCGTCGAGCGCCAAATTCGTTTCCTACGCGATCGCTTCTTCGCCGCCCGTCCTTTCCGAGACGTCGACGACCTCAATGCCCAATTCCTGCGCTGGCGCGAGGACTGGGCTCACGCGCGACCGCACCCGGAGTTTCCCGACAAGACCGTGGCCGAGGCCCTGGTCGAAGAGCGCCCGCGGCTCTTGCCCTTGCCCGAGCACCCCTTCGAGTGCCATCGCGT
>CAZUYC010000080.1:0-31704 GCA_964624475.1 uncultured Spirochaetales bacterium
CCGGCCCACAGGCGCCGGTGACGCTCGTCCATCGCCGGCAGCAGCGCGCGGTACTTCGCTCGAATCTCTCGCTCGGCTCCCATGCCGCTACGATCGAACAGAATACAGAAATAGTCAAGTTATTGCCTTACGATCCCTTAGGTTGAGGAGTTGATCGGGAGACACGGAGGCAACTTGAACATCAAACTGCTTCCGAAAGATCGACTGAAGCTCCTTCTCGTTCCATATCTCCAGCTCCCAGGAAGAAGGAATAGTGTGGGCTACGGAATCGCGGATGCTCTTCTCCTTGACCTGGTTGTCTATGAGCAGTACGAGTTTGGAGACTCCCTCAAACAGCGACTGGTGCTTGCCGTACTTTCGGAGAATACTTTCAGCGATGCGCCTCTCCGAGTATCCATAGTCAACTTCCACGAAGTAGCTCATTCGCGCTGGAACTCTTACGAGGATATCAGCGAAGGCGTTCGAGCCCAATCGGACGTCTTGGCGGATCTCCACTTCCGCGGGTTGAATCTGATACTCGCTCGCGTGTCGGAATCGGCAGGCGTCGCAAATAACCTCCTCCAAGAACAGCCGGAGTTCGAACAGATCGGCTTCCGACAGCGGGGTCTCATTCGGCATGGTGGGGTTCCCTCGATGGGTCGCGCTCCGGGGTTGTCCCGTTCGCTGTGGAACTTCGGGATGGCGGCTCGGGTTGAAGCATTCTAGCCCGAGGGCATGCTTCTTCCCGTCGGAGTCGATGCCCAGGGGTGGTCGCGGAAGACGATCCCGTCGATCATCACGACCCGCAGGTCGAGATCCCCGACTTGATCTCGGCAGGCACAGCACCGCTCACCACTCCGCGAAACAAGACGCGATGAAAGATGTCCTCGATGCGGAGAACTTTCACAGAAAGAGTCTTGCGTTCCTCGTCATACGCGAGGATCTGACCCTCGATGTCGAAGCGTTGGGTCTTCTCAGCAGCGGCCAGAACCTGCGACGGAAGCAGCAGTCCACCCATGGCCGCGCCGCCGAGAGGGGCACCGAACAACACCGCGCCTCGAAGCCGGCGGCCTCGGACATCCTGGAGGCGAGATGACAGAGCCATGATACCTATCTGCTCTTGACCGCCCCGCGCCCGGCGGTGAAGAGTTGGCGAGGACTTATCCTAGCGCCTCCTCCGCTTCGTTGGCCGGAGGGCTCGAGCGCGGAAGCCTCGTCACCCAGCGGGCCGTAGCGAAGCGGAGGACACCGACGAAGCCGGGGTTGACGAGGCTGTCGCGAGACTGGGCGTCGCTTGACACCTGTGGCTGCGGGTCGTTCACGAGGGAGCGATCGAATCGTGGAAGCCGCCGCTCGTCGCGGGCGGCCCGAGCGTCATCGGCTCCGCGCGGCTCCCGGCGCCTCCCCGGGGTCGATCAGGCCGTGGCGGCGCCAGCCGCGTGCGAGGAGCCAGGTCCGCGGGGGCGCCACTTCCCGGCGTTCGCTCGCCGCAGGCACGCGGTCCGATCCCTCGGCCGGCACCGCGCGCGGAGGCCGGCGCCAGCCGTCGAACCAGCGCCCGGAGGAGGCCTCGTCGAGCCGCACCGGCGGCGGCGTGCCGTGGCGCTCGCGCCAGTGCTTGCGGGCGTTGAGCAGGACGTAGGCGAGGGCGTTCCGCACCTCGCGCGGGGTGCGGAGGATCCGCAGGTGGTAGCGACCGTGGAGGACGGCTCCAGCGCGTCCGAAGACGCGCTGGACCGCGCGCGCGAGCCGCGAGGCGACGGCCTTCATCCCGCGACCGAGAGCCTCCTTCCCCGCCGCCTCGACGAGCAGGTGCACGTGGTTGCGCTGGATCGAGTAGTGGACCACGCGGAAGCTCCCGCGCTCGGAGGACTCGCGCAGAGTGCGGCGGAACTCCGCCGCGAAGCGGCGCGTGCGCAGGGACGGGACGCCGGTGCGGAGTCGCAGGGTCACGTGCACGGGACAGTCGCGGGGGACGCGGGGCCGGCGCACGTGATGGACGGGGGGCCTCGGGGAGGTCGGCTTGCGGCCGGCGCCTGGGCGCGGGCCGCCCCAGCCGGAGCGCATGCGGTGATCGTCAAAGCTGAGCTGCCGGGGGCGTCCCACGACTTGAATTATGCTATCTTCATCGAATCTCGTCAAGTGGTACCGCTCGCCGCCTGCGAGCGCTCGACGACTCGACCGGGCGCTGCGTTGCGCTGCCGCCGGAGCGATTGGGACGTGTACGGAGGCAGTTGCGTTGCCCCCGAGCACCTGCGCTGCCACCGGAATCGGATCTGGCGATGCAAGCAGCCGCGGCTCGAGGCGCCGCAGAGCCCAGCCGGGCCCGTGCGCGCGTCTCAGCCCGCGAGCCCCGGGACGCGCGCGGCGAGCGTGGCGGCGATCTCGGCGGGCGAGCGCGAGACGGCGACGCCGGCGGCCTCGAGCGCGGCGATCTTGTCGGCGGCGCGGCCCTTGCCGCCGGCGATGATCGCGCCGGCGTGGCCCATGCGCTTGCCGGGCGGGGCGTTCTGGCCGGCGATGAAGGCGACCACGGGCTTGCGGACGTGCGCGCGGATGAACTCGGCGGCGGTCTCCTCGGCGCTCCCGCCGATCTCTCCGATCATCACGACCGCGCGCGTCTGCGCGTCCGCCTCGAAGTGCGCCAAGGCGTCCACGAAGCTCGTGCCGACGATCGGGTCCCCGCCGATCCCGAGGCAGGTCGACTGCCCGATCCCGAGCCGCGAGAGCTGGTCCACGGCCTCGTAGGTGAGCGTGCCCGAGCGCGAGACGACGCCGACGGGGCCCGGCCGGGTGATCTGGGCGGGCATGATGCCGATCCGGCACTCGCCGGGCGTCACCACGCCGGGGCAGTTGGGGCCGACCAGGCGCATCGGGCTCCCGCGCAGCTGGGTGCGCGCGCGCAGCATGTCGAGCACGGGGATCCCCTCGGTGATGCAGACGGCGAGCTCGATCTGCGCGTCCGCGGCCTCGAGGATCGCGTCGGCCGCGCCCGGCGGCGGGACGAAGATCACCGAGGCGTTCGCGCCGGTGGCGACGACCGCGTCGCGCACGGTGTCGAAGAGCGGGATCCCGTCCATCTCGGTCGCGCCCTTGCCCGGCGCCACGCCCGCCACCACCTGGGTGCCGTACTCGATCGAGAGCCGGGCGTGGAAGCGGCCCATGCGGCCCATGCCCTGGACCAGGAGCCGCGTCTCCTTGCCGCAGAGGATCGCCACGTCAGGAGGCCGACTCGAGAGTCGGCCGACGCGCAGCGAGCCGCAGGCGAGCGGAGCTCATCGAGCAAGCGCAGCGCGCAGCGAGGCGAAGCCGAGCGGAGCTCATCGGGCTAGCCCCGGCCCGCGCGGGCGGCGGCGACCGCCTTCTCGCCCGCCTCGCGCAGCGTGTCCGCCGACGTGATGCCGAGCCCGGACGCGGCCAGGATCGCCCGCCCGGCCTCGGCGTTCGTCCCCTGCAGGCGCACGACGAGCGGGACCTTCACGGCGAGCTCCTGCGCGGCAGCCACCACTCCCTCGGCGATCAGGTCGCAGCGCACGATGCCGCCGAAGATGTTGACGAGGATCGCGCGCACGCTCGGGTCGCGCAGGATCAGCTTGAAGGCCTGCTTCACCTTCTCCTGGTCGGCCCCGCCGCCGGCGTCGAGGAAGTTCGCCGGCCGGCCCCCGCAGAGCTGGATCATGTCGAGCGTCGCCATCGCGAGGCCCGCGCCGTTCACCATGCAGCCGATGTCGCCGTCGAGGCCGACGTAGGCGAGGTCGATCTCCCGGGCGGCGCGCTCGCGGGGATCCTCTTCGTCGGGGTCGCGCAGCTTCGCGACATCCGGGTGGCGGTAGAGCGCGTTGTCGTCGAAGTTGAGCTTGGCGTCGAGCGCCAGCAGCTGGCCGGACCGGGTCGCGACGAGCGGATTGATCTCGGCGAGCGACGCGTCCTTCTCGACGAAGAGCCGGAAGAGGCCGCCGAGCAGCGGCTCGAGCAGCTTCACCTGCTCGGCATCGAGCCCGAGCCCGAAGCCGACGCGCCGGACGGCGTAGGCGGGGACGCTCGGCCCCGCGTCGACGGCGACGGTGAGGATCCGCTCGGGGCTGCGCTCGGCCACCTCCTCGATCTCGACCCCGCCCTCGGTCGAGGCGATCAGCGCCAGCTTCTCGCTGGCCCGGTCGACGACGATCGCGAGGTAGAGCTCGCGGGCGATCTCGCAGCCCGCCTCGACCCAGACCTTGCGCACGAGCCGCCCCTCGGGCCCCGTCTGCTGGCTGCGCAGCGTCATGCCGAGGATCTCGCTCGCCACCCGCTTGGCCTCGGCCGCGGACTTCGCGAGCTTGATGCCTCCCGCCTTGCCGCGGCCGCCGGCGTGGACCTGCGCCTTCACCACGAAGGCGCCGCCATCGAGACGGCGCGCCACCTCCTCCGCCTCGGCCGGCGTGGTGGCGAGGTCCCCGGGCGGGACCGCCACCCCGTAGGCGCGCAGCAGCCCCTTCGCCTGGTACTCATGGACGTTCACAGCCGGATCTGCGCCACCAGGGTGCGCACGTGCTGCACCGACGCCTCGAAGAGCTTCTGCTCCTCCGCGTCGAGCTCGACCTCGAGCACCTTCTCCATGCCGCCCGCGCCGAGGATGCACGGCACGCCGACGTAGAGCCCGTCCACTCCGTACTCCCCCTCGAGGAGGCAGGCGCAGGCCAGCACGCGCTTCTTGTCCAGCAGGATCGACTCGGCCATCTCGATCGCCGCGAGCGCGGGCGAGACGAAGGCGGACCCGGTCTTGAGGAGCGCCACCACCTCGCCGCCCGCGCCCTTGGTCCGCTCCACGATCGCGTCGATCTTCGCGCGCGGCAAGAGCTTCGCGACCGGGATCCCCGCCACCGTGCAGTAGCGCACCAGGGGGACCATGGTGTCGCCGTGCCCGCCGAGCACGAGCGCGGTCACGTCCGCGACCGAGACGCCGATCTCCCAGGCCACGAAGGCGCGCAAGCGCGCCGAGTCGAGGACGCCGGCCATGCCGATCACCCGCTGGCGCGGGAAGCCCGAGATCTGCTGGAAGGTGTAGACCATCGCGTCGAGCGGGTTCGAGATCACGATCACGAAGGCGTCGGGCGCGTTGTCGCGCACGCCGATCGCCACCTGCTTCATGATCTCGAGGTTCGTCTTCAGGAGATCGTCGCGCGACATGCCCGGCTTGCGCGCGAGGCCCGCCGTGATGATCACGAGGTCGGCGCCCGCGATGTCGCGGTACGCATTGGTTCCGGTGATCCTGGCGTCGGCGCCGACCAGCGGGGCGCCCTCCGCGAGGTCGAGCGCCTTGCCCTGCGGCAGCCCCTCCACGACGTCGAAGAGCACGACGTCGCCGAGCTCGCGGTAGGCAATCTGCTCGGCGAGGACGCCGCCGATGTTCCCGCCGCCGACGAGCGCGATCTTCTTGCGCGCCATGGCTCTGGCTCTCCTGCTCTCTCGGGTCGCTATCCCAGGTTCTCGATGATGGCGTCGGCGAAGCCGCCGGTCGTGACCTTCGTCGCGCCCTGCATCTGGCGTTCGAAGTCGTAGGTGACCCGCTTCTGGTCGATCGCCCGCTCCAGCCCGCGCTCGACGAGCTCGCCCGCCTCGCGCCAGCCGAGGTAGTCGAACATCATCACCCCCGAGAGGATCAGCGAGCCCGGGTTCACCACGTTCTTGCCCGCGTACTTGGGGGCGGTGCCGTGCGTCGCCTCGAAGACCGCGGCGCGGTCTCCGATGTTCGCACCCGGCGCGATCCCGAGCCCGCCCACCTGCGCGGCGCAGGCGTCGGAGAGGTAGTCGCCGTTCAGGTTCGGCAGCGCGATCACCGAGTACTCGTCCGGACGCAGCAGCACCTGCTGGAACATCGCGTCCGCGATGCGGTCTTTGATCACGATGCGCCCGGGCGGCAGCTTCCCGCCGTGCTCGGACCAGAGCTCGTCCTCGGTCACGATCCGCTCGCGGAACTCGCGCTTCGCCAGCGCATAGCCCCAGTCGCGGAAGGCGCCCTCGGTGAACTTCATGATGTTGCCCTTGTGGACCAGGGTCACCGAGTCGCGCCCGCGCTCGAGGGCGTAGCGGATCGCCATCCGCACCAGCCGTTCGGTCGCGAAGACGCTGATCGGCTTGATCCCCACCCCCGAGTCGGGCCGGACCTTCTTGCCGAGCTCGCGGTCCAGGAACTCGATCAGCGCGACGGCCTCGCGGCTGCCCATCTCGAACTCGATCCCCGCGTACACGTCCTCGGTGTTCTCGCGGAAGATCACCACGTCGAGCCGGCCGGGCTCTTTGACCGGCGACGGGACGCCCGGGTACCAGCGCACCGGCCGCACGCAGGCGTAGAGGTCCAGGACCTGGCGCAGGCCGACGTTGATCGAGCGGATGCCGCCGCCCACCGGCGTGGTGAGCGGCCCCTTGATGGCGATCCCGTAGTGCTGGATCTGCTCCACGGTCTCGTCGGGGAGCCAGCTGTCCGGCCCGTAGACCCGGTTGGCCTTCTCGCCGGCGTAGATCTCGTGCCAGACGACGCGGCGCAGCCCGCCGTAGGCCCGCGCCACGGCCGCGTCGAAGACGCGCACGGAGGCGGCCCAGAGGTCGGGGCCGGTTCCATCTCCCTCGATGAAGGGGACGATCGGCTCGTCGGGCACCTGCAGACAGCCCGACGCGTCCCGGGCGATCCGCTGCCCCTCGCGGGGGGCCGTGAGCTTGCGGCTGGTGGTCATGGCGGCGTGCGCGGTATACGCGATCCGGGCGCTCCGCGCCAATCCGCCCGAGCTGGGCTCCGCTCGCCTCCGGCTCGCTGCGCGGCCGCTTCGCGGCCTTGCTGGGCAGCGTGGCCGCGAGGCCGGCAGGCGGGGGCTCAGGGCTGGCCTTCCGCACCGGGCGCGAGACGTAGGCCGAGCTCCTCGAGCTGGGCGGCGTCGACGATCCCGGGCGCGTCCAGCAGCAGATCCTGGCCGCGCTGCGTCTTCGGGAACGCGATCACGTCGCGCAGGCTCGAGAGGCCCGCGATCACCATCGTCCAGCGGTCGTAGCCGAAGGCGAAGCCGCCGTGCGGCGGGGCGCCGGCGTCGAGGGCGTTCAGCAGGAAGCCGAAGCGCGCTTCCACCTCCTGCTTCGAGTAGCCCATGATCTCGAAGATCCTGCGCTGCACGTCGGCGCGGTGGTTGCGCAGGCTCCCCGAGCCGAGCTCGACACCGTTCAGGATCACGTCGTAGTGGGTACCGCGGACGCGCTCGGGCGCGGAGTCGAGCAGCGGCGCGTCCTCCTCGAGCGGCGCCACGAAGGGCTGGTGCACGTAGGTGAGCGCGCCGCGCTCGTCGCGTTCGAAGAGCGGGAAGTCGAGCACGAAGAGCACGTCGAAGGCCCGGCCGTCGACGCGGCCGAGGCGCTGCCCGAGGTCGCTGCGTAGCCGCGCGAGCACGGCATTGGCGCGCGCCGGCGCGTCGGCCTGGAAGAAGAGCAGGCTCCCCGGGCGGGCCGCGGTCGCCTCCGCGACGGCGAGCCGCTCGGCGTCCGCGAGGAACTTCACGATCGGCGACTGCCAGGCTCCGTCCGCCCCGACCCGGATCCAGGCGAGCCCGCGCGCGCCGAGCTCCTTGCGGACGAAGGCCTCGAGCCTGTCGACCTCGCCGCGCCCGAGCGCGTCGGCGGCGTGGATCGGCAGGCACTTCACCATCCCGCCCGCTTCGATGGCCGCGCGGAAGGCGCGGAAGCCGCTGCCCCGGAAGGCCTCGGTCAGGTCGACGAGCTCGAGCTGGATCCGCGTGTCGGGGCGGTCGCTGCCGTAGCGCGCCATCGCCTCCGCCCAGGACATGCGCGGGAAGGGCCGCGGCAGCTCGACACCCGCCGCCTCGGCGCAGCCGCGCCACGTCACCTCCTCGAGCACCTCGAGCACGTCCTCGATGCCGACGAAGGCCATCTCGAGGTCCACCTGAGTGAACTCGGCCTGACGGTCGGCGCGCTGATCCTCGTCGCGGAAGCAACGCGCGATCTGGAAGTAGCGGTCGTAGCCCGCGACCATGAGGAGCTGCTTCAGGAGCTGCGGCGACTGCGGGAGCGCGTAGAACGCGCCGCGCTGCAGCCGACTCGGCACCAGGAAGTCGCGCGCCCCCTCGGGCGTCGACTTTGCCAGCATCGGCGTCTCGATCTCGAGGAAGCCGCGCGCGCAGAGCGTGCGCCGCACGGCCTGGTAGAGGCGGTGGCGCAGCCGCAGCGCGCGCTGGAGCGGAGGCCGGCGCAGGTCGTGGATGCGGTGGCGCAGCCGCGTCACCTCTTCGGCGCTCACCTCCTCCTCGATGGGGAAGGGCGGCGGGGTGGCGTGGTTCAGGATCCGCAGCTCGGAGACCTCGACCTCGACCTCTCCGGTCGCGAGCTTCGGATTCACGGTCTCGGGCGAGCGGCGCTGGACCCTGCCCCGCGCGGCGATCACCCACTCGGCGCGCAGCTCGCCCGCGCGCGCATGACACTCGGGAGAGGCGTCCGGGCGGAACACCAGCTGCACCAGACCTTCGCCGTCGCGCAGGTCGACGAAGATCAGGCCCCCGTGGTCGCGGCGGCGATGAACCCAGCCCGCGAGCGCCACGCTCTCGCCGACGAGGTCGGGCCCGACCTGGTGGCAGCGGTGGGTGCGGCGCTGACTCCCGAGCCCGTCGAGCCGAGGCGGCGCCGCCATCTGGAGACCTCGCGCCGGGCCCCGGCCGGGGAGCCGACGCGGGAGCGGCAGGAAAAAGCGGAGTGGAATCGCGCGGTTGGTTAGCAGAGACGCGCGCCGAGGTCAACTCGGGGCGGCGAGCTCGGAGGCGGAGCACACGCAGTTGCGCCCGAGCGACTTCGCGCGGTACATCGCCTTGTCCGCCGTGTCGAGGAGCCCGGTGCGGTCGCGGCCGTGGTCCGGGTAGGCGGAGACACCGATGCTGATCGTGAGGCGGATCGGCTCGCCCGCGCCGCCCTCGAAGAGCGTATCCGCCACCGTGCAGCGGATCCGCTCGGCGATCTGCAACCCCACCTCGACCCCCGTGTCGGCGAGCAGGATCGTGAACTCGTCGCCGCCGTAGCGGGCGAGCGTGTCCACCTGCCGGATGCACTCCTTCAGCACCTGCGAGAGCCTGCGCAGCACCTGCGATCCGACGAGGTGGCCGTGGCGGTCGTTCACGTTCTTGAAGCGGTCGAGGTCGAGGAAGAGGACGCAGAGCGGCTTGTCGTAGCGCTCGGCGCGCTGCACCTCGCGGTCCGTGGCCTGGAGCAGGAAGCGGGCGTTGTAGACCTCCGTGACGTCGTCGATGAAGGCGCGCTCCTTGGCGCGGTGGTATCGCTCCGCGTTCTGGAGCGCGACCGCGGCGTGGCTCGCGATCAGCGCCGCCCGCTCCAGATCGTCGGGGCCGAGCCGCCGCCGGCCTTCGAGGAGCCAGAGCGCTCCCGCCTCGCTCTCGCGCCCTTGCAGGGGGACGACGAGGGTCCTCGCGACGGCCACGCCCGCCGCCCGGAGCGCGTCGTGCACCCGGCCCTCGGCCACGACGCCCCCGCCGACGGCCTCGACGTCGAGCGGCTTCTCGACGACGAGCAGGCGCCGCAGCTGCCGGGCCTGCGGCTCGTCGAAGCCGCGGAAGGCGACCCCGTGCGAGTGCGGGAAGGAGGTGCGCCGGAAGACCGCGAGGCCGCGTTCGCAGGGAAGCGCGTGCAGGAGGAGATCGAGCGCCACCGCGTACACCTCGCCCGGGTCGAGGCAGCGGAGCAGCGTGCGGCAGGACTCCGCGACGCGCAGCGCCTCGCGCAGGCGCTCGTTCTCCGCGAGCAGGCGCCGCCGCGCCAGGATCCGCTCGACCACGAGGGCAAGCTCCTCCGGCTGGACGGGCTTCACCAGGTAGTCGGCCGCGCCCATGCGCAGCGCCGCGACCGCGCTCTCCACGGACGCATTGGCGGTCAGCAGCACGAAGTCCGTGTCCGGATGCTCGCGGCGCAGCCGCTCGAGCAGGGCCGTGCCCGAGATTCCGGGCATCGTGAGATCGGAGAGCACCAGGTCGGCCGGCTCGCGCCGCAGCTCCTCGAGGGCCGCCTCGCCGCTGGGGCAGACCACGACCCGGGCCGAGGCGCCGAGGGCGTCGCGGGCGATCTCGCGGTTCAGCCGGTCGTCGTCGACGACCACCACGCGGGGAAGGATCCGGGGCTCCGGCGCCATCCTCGCAACCCCTTCCGGAATCCCGGATCGGCGAGCCGAGTTGCCGGCTTGAGAGGGGGACCCGCGGGGCGAGGGGCCTTCGATGGGGGCACTCGGTTCGCGGGGCTCTGGAACCTTTCAGGGCAACAGCCTTATTTTACTCCGCTCGCCTGCGGCTCGCTGCGCGCGAGGCTGCTGCCGCGCCTCGCTTGCGAAGCAGCCTCGCCGGAACGCCGCCCCCGGTGATGCGAGGGTCTGCCTACGACCGACCGGGGGTAGGCAGAGCCCCGCACTGCCTGGATCATCTTTCCGACGGGGTTTCTTCGCAAGCGGAGCGCGCAGCGAGCCGAAGGCGAGCGGAGTAAATCGGGCGGAAAGCCCCCCAATACGCCCCCTACTCCGCACGCCGTACTCTTACGCCGTGGCCGAGAACCTTCGCGACAAGCTCGACGCCCACCGCCGGCGGGCCGACGCCTTCCGCTGGGAGGTCCCCGACGCCTTCAACTTCGGTCGGGAGGTGGTCGACCGCTTCGCGGCCGGCGCCCCGCGCCCCGCCCTGCTGTGGCGCGACGCCGCCGGGCGGGAGCGGCGGCTCTCCTTCGCCGAGGTGGCGGCCGGGTCGAACCGCGTCGCCCACGTCCTGCGCGACCTCGGGGTCGGAGCCGGCGAGCCCGTGATCGTCATGCTGCCCCGTGTCCCCGAATGGCACCTCGCGCTGGTCGGCGCGCTCAAGGCGGGCGCCCTCGCCATCCCCTGCTCCACGATCCTGCGACCGAAGGACGTCGCCTACCGGGCCGGCCACAGCCGGGCGGTGGCGGTGATCGCGAGCGCCGCTCAGGCGGCGGCGGTGGACGCCGTGGCCGGCGAGATCCCGAGCGTGCGCCATCGCCTCTGCCTCCGCGACGAGGGCGAGGAGCTGCCGGCGGGCTGGACGGACCTCGAGGCCGCGCTCGCCGCCGCCTCGGACGACGCCTCGGCACAGCGCGCCACGCGGGCCTCGGACCCGGCGCTCGTCTACTACACCTCGGGCACGACCGGGCCGCCCAAGGCCGTGCTGCACGACCACGCCTACACCTTCGCGCAGCGCTACACGTCCCGACTCTGGCACGGCGTGCGCGAGGGCGAGCGCCTCTGGACCACGAGCGACACGGGCTGGGCCAAGGCGGCCTACGGCGTGCTCTTCGGGCCCTGGAGCGAGGCGGCGGAGGTGGTGCTCTTCCACGGGCGTTTCGAGCCGCGCGCCGAGCTCGAGATGCTCGCCCGCGTCGATCCCCACGTCTTCTGCGCCCCTCCGACCGAGTACCGGATGCTCGTGAAGGAGGACCTCTCGCGCCTGCGCGTACCGCGCCTGCGCGAGTGCGTCTCGGCGGGGGAGCCGCTCAACCCGGAGGTGATCCGCGCCTGGCGCGAGGCCACCGGGATCACCATCCGCGACGGCTACGGCCAGACCGAGACGATCCTCGTGGTGGGAAACCTCCCGGGGATGCCCGTGCGCCCGGGCTCGATGGGGCTCCCGATGCCGGGCCACCGCATCGACGTCATCGACGCCGAGGGCCGCGTGCTCCCGGCCGGCGAGGTCGGCGACATCGCGATCCACGGCCAACCGCCGAGCCTCTTCCGCGGCTACTGGCGCGACCCGCAGGCCACCGCCTCGCGCCGGCGCGGCGAGTGGTACCTGACCGGCGACCGGGCCTGGCGCGACCCCGACGGCTACTTCTGGTTCGTCGGCCGCGACGACGACGTGATCATCTCGGCCGGCTATCGCATCGGCCCCTTCGAGGTCGAGAGCGCGCTCGTCGAGCATCCCGACGTGGTCGAGGCGGCGGCGGTGGCGGCCCCCGACCCGGACCGGGGCTCGATCGTGAAGGCCTTCGTGGTGCTGCGCCCGGGCGTCGCGCGGGATGCGGAGCTCGTCGCGCGCCTCCAGGACCACGTGAAGCGCGTCACCGCGCCCTACAAGTACCCGCGCGCGATCGAGTTCGTGGACGAGCTCCCGAAGACCGTGAGCGGCAAGATCCGCCGCGTGGAGCTGCGCGAGCGCGGTGGAGGGGCTTCGTAGGGGCGCTCGGCTTGCCGCGGTTCTCGATCTCTGGGGGGTTCTCGGCCTTATTGACTCCGCTCGCCTGCGGCTCGCTGCGCGCGAGGCGCTGCCGCGCCTCGCTTGCGAAGAGCGAACCCAGAACGCCACCCCCGGTGATGCGGAGTTCGCCTACGACCGACCGGAGATAGGCCGAGCCCGCACCACCGCAACCGTCTTCCGGCCAGGCTCTTTGCAAGAGGAGCGCGGCAGCGCGGAGCGCGCAGCGAGCCGCAGGCGAGCGGAGTGAAATAAGGCCGGCTAACGCCCAGACATCGATAAGCCGGGCACGACGAGCCCCCATCGAAGCCCCAGCCCTACAACAACCTCCCCAGCCCCGCGTCGCCGCCCTTCGGCAGCACGCGCGCCCAGACGCGCCCGCCGTCCTGGCTGCGCAGCACCGTCCCCTGCTGGCCGACGATGAAGCCGACCCGCCGGTCGTGCTCGAAGCCGAGGTCGCGCATGAACGTGAAGACCTCCGGGAAGGAGTCGGGCTCCGGCGCCCCCCAGGTCGCCCCGCCGTCGGTCGAGACGCGGACCAGCCCCTTCTCGCCCACGGTGATGGCCCGGCCATCGGAGGCCGCCACCGAGAAGAGCGCCTGCTTGCGGTCCACCCGCTCGTAGCGCCAGGTGCGGCCCCCGTCCGTGCTGCGCAGGATCACGCCGCCGAGACCGGAGATGAAGCCCTGCTCGTCGTCGGCGAAGAAGATCGTGAAGAGATAGGGGTTCTGGATCACGGTGACGCGCACGAGCGGATCCTCGCCCATGCGGCCCTCGAAGTAGCGGTCGAGAAATTTCGGGTCGTCCTCGAGGAAGTCCTCGTAGTCCCACGGCGGCTTGTTCGGCATGCGCAGCCGGTCGGAGAGGATGCCCACGCCCTCGAGCACGCCCTTCACCTCGTCCATCCGCGCCGAGAGCAGGTCGAAGAGCGGGAAGGGATCGTCCGGCTCGTAGAGCGACGCGAACTCCTTCCTGGTGATGAAGGGATCCACGAGCACGTTCAGGTGCGTCGCTTCCTCGATCCGGCGGGCGAAGTCCTGGAGGCGGGCCTTGTCGGCCTCCGAGAGGGCGATCTGGTTGTACTCGAAGCGGATCGGATCGATCGAGACGTCGCCGACGATCTCGCCGCGCATCCAGCTCTCGCCGCGGTCGTCGGAGTAGAAGATGTAGCCGAACTCCCCGATCATCCAGCAGCGCTGGCTCGGGTCTTCGCGACAGAAGACGTGATTCAGCCCGATGTCCTCGAAGACCTTCTCGCCGCGCCGGACCCGGTCCTGGTCCTGGCTCGTGAGCCAGACGAACATCGGATGTTGCGTGTCGATGGTGAGCGAGCGGTCCTCCCAGCGGGCGCCCCCGTCGCGCGTGACGAGGCGCGTCCCCCACTCGCCGACCACCCAGGCCGTGCTCTCGTCGATCGCGTGCACGCCGAAGAGGTGGGAGCCTTCGTCCGCCTTCACGTTCGGCTGAACCTCCCACGTCTTCCCGCCGTCGACCGTACGGAGGATCGTCCCCGACTGGCCGACGGCCCAACCGGTCTTGCTGTCCGCCATCGAGACGGAGTAGAGCAGCCGCTCGGTGCCCGTGGCGCCCTTGTGCCAGGTTTCGCCGCTATCGCCCGTCCAGTAGACGGATCCGTGGTAGCCGGCGGCGACGGCGTGGTCCGCATCGGCGACCGAGACGGCGAAGAGGTCGTCGTAGATGTCGATCTCGCCCTCGGCGACGCGCGGGCTGTAGTCGAGCTGATGGCAGGCGATCGATCCCGCGGCGAAGGCGACGGTCGCGACGAGCGCGGGCAGGCGGACACGCGACATGGGTGGCTCCTCGACGCCTCGGCACGAAACCAGGCCGCTCGCCGGAGGGCGCCCGCCTAGACTACCGTCAGGCCGCGTGTCGAGGCAATGGCGACCGGAGCTTCCGCAGGAGCTCGCCCTGCCCGCTCCGGCTCCGGCCCCGCTCGGGCCGGCGCCCGCGCGGCTCGCCCCGCTCGGGCGCTTCCGGCTGCGCACCTCGGGGATCGAGCCGGCCGCGCGCCTCTTCGCCTGCGCCGCGGCCGTGGCGGGCCACGCCCTGTGGGTCGCGATCGCGGCGCCCTTCTCGGGACGCGGGACCCGCGAGGCCCGGGCCGCCGCCTGGCGCGAGCGTTCCGCGCGGCGCCTGGCCGAGACCCTCGGCGTGCTGCGCGGGGCCTTCGTCAAGGCGGCGCAGTTCGCCGCGCACCGCCCCGACGTCGTGCCGGCCGACGCCGCGCGGCTGCTCGCGCGCCTGCGCGACGCGGTCCCGCCGCTCCGCTTCGAGGTCGTGCGTGCCACCGTCGAGGCGGAGCTCGGCGCGCCGCTCGCCCACCTCTTCCGGGACTTCGACCCCGCCCCGATCGGTGCGGCCTCGGTCGCGCAGGTGCACCGGGCGCGCCTGCCCGGCGGCGAGGAGGTCGCCGTCAAGGTCCAGTATCCGTGGCTGGCGCGCGCGCTCCCGGCGGATCTCCTGCTCGTCCGGGGCCTGCTCGCGCTGCTGGCGCGGCTCGGAGGCCTGCGCGCGGTCGACCGCAGGCGGGTCTTCGACGAGTTCGCCGCGGGGCTCCGCGAGGAGCTCGACTTCGAGCGGGAGGCCGAGGCAGCCCGCGAGATCGGGCGCAACCTCGCGCAGGATCCGCAGATCGTCGTGCCGGGCATCGTCGACTCCCACTCGTCGCGGCGCGTGCTCACGATGAGCCTCGTCCCGGCGGTGCGCGTCTCCGACGCCGCGGGGCTCGCGCGCCTGCGGGTCGCGCCGCGAGCGGTGGTCGAGATCGTGGCGCGCGCCTACGCGAAGCAGGTCTTCCTCGACGGCCTCTTCCACGCCGATCCGCATCCCGGGAACCTCTTCGTGATCGACGAGCCCGGCGCCGGCGAGCGCCCCCGCGTCCTCTTCGTCGACTTCGGGCTCTCCCGGCGCCTCGATCCGGCGCTGCGCCGCGAGCTGCGCCGGGGCCTCCACGCCCTCCTCGCGCGCGATCCCGACGCCTTCCTCGCCGGCATGGACCGCATGGGGATGATCGCGCCGGGCGCCCACGCGGCGGTGCGCGCCGCGCTGGCGCGCATGTTCGCGCGCATCGCCGCGGAGGGCGGTGCGCTCGGGATCGCCGGGTCGCGGGTGCTCGCGATCAAGGACGAGGCGAAGGAGCTGCTGTGGAACACGCCCGGGATCCAGCTGCCGCACGACCTGCTGCTCTTCGCGAAGACGCTCGCCTACGTCTTCGCCCTCGGTCGCGAGCTCGATCCGGGGGCGGACCTGATGCGGTTCGCCCTGCCCGACGTGCTGCGCTTCCTCGCCGAGCGCGACGCTCCGCCCTGATCCGCACCGCTCAGGAGCGGCCGAGCCCTCGGGGAAGGAGCCGCAGCCCCTGCAGGCGGATGAAGCCGGTCGCGTCGGCGGGGTCGTAGGCGCTCCCTGGGCTGTCCTCGAACGACGCGAGCGACTCCGAGTAGAGCGAGACGGGCGAACGGCGTCCCGTCACGCGCAGGCTCCCCTTGTAGAGCTTCAGGCGGGCATCGCCCGTCACGTTTTCCTGCGAGGCGTCGATCGCGGCGCGCAGGAAGTCCATCTCCGGCGAGAACCAGAAGCCGTTGTAGATCAGCTCGGCGAAGCGCGGCGCCAGCCGGTCGCGCTCGTGCATCACCTCCCGATCCAGCGTGATGGATTCGACCGCGCGATGCGCGGCGTGAAGGCACGTGCCGCCCGGCGTCTCGTAGACCCCCCGGCAGCGGAGCCCCACGAAGCGGCTCTCCACCATGTCGACGCGGCCGACGCCGTGGAGGCCCGCTACGCCGTTCAGGCGCGAGAGCAGCGCCGCGGGAGCGAGCCGCTCGCCGTCCACCGAGACGGGCGTCCCGCGCTCGAAGCCGACCACGAGCTCCGCGGCCTCGTCGGGCGCCCGCTCGGGGGCCCGGGTCAGCAGGAACATCCCGGCGTCGGGCTCGCGCCACGGATCCTCGAGGATCCCGCCCTCGTAGGAGACGTGCATCAGGTTGCGATCGATCGAGTAGGGCTTCTCGAGCGTGGCGGAGACCGGGATCCCGTGCTTGCGCGCGTAGGCGATGCAGTCGCTGCGCGAGCGAAGCTCCCATTCGCGCCAGGGAGCGATCACGCGCAGCTCCGGGGCGAGCGCGCGGAAGGCGAGCTCGAAGCGCACCTGGTCGTTGCCCTTGCCGGTGGCCCCGTGCGCCACGGCGTCGCAGCCGGTCGCGCGCGCGACCTCCAGCTGGTGCTTCGCGATGAGCGGACGGGCGAGCGACGTGCCGAGCAGGTAGGTCCCCTCGTAGACGGCGGCCCCGCGGACGGCCGGGAATACGTAGTCGCGCACGAACTCGTCGCGCAGGTCGCGCACGACGCAGTCCACGGCGCCGGTCGCGCGCGCCTTCTCCGGCAGGCCCGCGAGCTCCTCCTCCTGGCCCACGTCGGCGGTGAACGCCACCACCTCGCAGCCGTAGCGGTCGGCGAGCCAGTGCAGGATGACGGAGGTATCGAGCCCGCCGCTGTAGGACAGGCACACGCGCTTCACGGAGCCCCGCCGCGCCATCGAGGAGACCTCCGGCGCGCGAGTGTAGCAGCGGCTGGCGCATCTGCTCCGCTCGGCTTCGCCTCGCTGCGCGCTTCGCTTGCTGCGGCCTTGCTCTCGCTAGCCGGCCTCGCGCGCCTCGGCGGGGAGCCGGAACGCCAGCGTGCGGCCGCGCTCGGGGTCGACGGAGCTGCGCAGCTGGCCGCCGAGCTCCTCGACCGCCTGGCGCAGGCGCACGGGCTCCGCCGACGGGGCAGTGGACCCTTCGAGCAGCGAGACCACGACGTAGATCCGCCCCTGGCGCTCGTGGGCGCGCGCCCCGAGCACGAGCGCCGCGGCGCCCTGCCGTCCTCGCTCGCGCAGGAACTCGGCCAGCGCGGCGGCGAGACGCGCCGGCTCACCGCGCACCGGCGGGAGCGGCTCCGCCAGCCGCAGCTCGAGACGCCCGCCCCCCGCCTCGACCTCGCCGCGCACGCGCGCCGCGACGTCGGCCAGCACGCGCGCGGGCTCGAAGCGCGCGACCGCCGCGGGCGGCGCCTGCTGCCCCGACAGCGCGGCCTGGAGCTCGCGATCGGCGGCGACGACGCGCGCGTGCGCGCGCAGGGCCTCCGCGGCGAGCTCCTTCTCCGGCCCTCCCCGTGCCGCGAGTCCCTCGGCGAGCTGCGCGAGCTGCGCGCCGAGCTCGTTGCAGGACCGATGGACGCGCCGCCCGAGCGCGAGCAGGCGCTCGTCGCTGGCCCCGCTCTCGACGAGCACCACCACCACGCCGACCCGTGCGTCCTCGGCGATGATCGGCGACGCGATCGCGGCGTAGCCCACTCCCGCGTGGCGCAGGTAGAAGCGCGCGGTGGTGCCCCGTTCGCAGGCTTCCGCCACGGCCCGCAGCATGGATTCGCGCAGCCAGCCGTCGAAGAGCAGCGCGAGCGGCCTCCCCGCGACGCCCTCGGCCGAGACTCCGAAGCGCGACTCGAAGGCGGGGTTCACGTAGGCGGCGCGCCCCTCGGGATCGCCCACCAGCACGGGCGCATCGAGGAAGGAGAGCAAGGACAGGCCGCCCGCTCCCATCGCCGGCGCCTCTCACTTCTCCTGGGGCAGGTCGTAGCCGGCGTGCTCGCGGGCGAGCGAGTCGATCTCCGCCTCGGAGAGCGTGCCGGTCGCGGAGACCGTGATCGACTGCTCGCCGCCCGTCGCGAGGTCGCGCGCCGATACGCTCACGATCCCGTTGGCGTCGATGTCGAAGGCGACCTCGATCTCCGGCTCCCCCTTCGGCGCCGGCGGGATGTTGGACAGCACGAACTCGCCGAGCAGGTGGTTAGCGTCCGCGCGCTCGCCCTCGCCCTGCAAGACCCGGATCTTCACCGCCGACTGGCCGTCGCGCGTCGTGGTGAAGCTGTGCGACTTCATGCAGGGGGCGGTGGTGTTGCGCTGGATCAGGGTGGCGAAGTGGCCGTCGAAGGTCGCGATCCCGAGCGACATCGGGGTCACGTCGAGGAGCAGCAGGTTGCGCGCCTCGGAGACCAGCACGCTGCCCTGGATGCAGGCGCCGACCGCGACCACCTCGTCCGGGTTGACGCCCCGATGCGGCCGCTTGCCGAAGTACTCCGCCACCGTCCGCTGCACGAGCGGCATCCGGCTCTGGCCGCCGACGAGCACCACGTGATCGACCTGCTCCGCTCGCAGCCCCGCATCGGCGAGGCAACGGTCGACGCACTTCATGGTCGCGGCGACGACGTCGCTGGTGAGACGCTCGAGCACCTCGCGGTCGATCGTCGCGTTCAGGTGGCGCGGCCCGTTCGCGTCGTTGGCGATGAACGGAAGGTTGATCTCGGTCGACTGGAGGGTCGAGAGGTCGCACTTCGCCTTCTCGGCGGCGTCCTTGAGGCGCTGCAGCGCCATCGGATCCTCGCGCAGCTCGACCCCCTCGCGGCTGCGGAACTGCTCGAGGACGTGGTCGACGAGCCGCCGGTCGAAGTCCTCGCCGCCGAGGAAGGTGTCGCCGGACGTCGCGAGCACCTCGATCACGCCGTCGCCGAGCTCGACCACGGAGATGTCGAAGGTGCCGCCTCCGAGGTCGTAGACGGCGATCTTCTCCTCCACGCCCTTGCCGATGCCGTAGGCGATCGCGGCCGCCGTCGGCTCGTTGATGATGCGCAGCACCTGCAGGCCGGCGATCCGGCCCGCGTCCTTCGTGCACTGACGCTGCGCGTCGTTGAAGTGCGCCGGGACGGTGATCACCGAATCGGTCACCGGCTCGCCGAGGTACTCCTCGGCGATGTGCTTCATCTCGCGCAGGATGATCGCGGCGATCTCCGAGCAGGTGAAGGTCCGGCCCGCGAGGACGATGCGCGGATCGTCGCCCTGCCCGCGCACGATCTCGTACGGGCAGAGCTCGATCGAGTGCTTCACCTCCGGCTCGTCGAAGCGGCGCCCGATCAGGCGTTTCGAGGCGAAGACGGTGTTGCGCGCGTTGGTGATCGCCTGCCGCTTGGCGAGGTGGCCGACCAGACGCTTGCCGTCGGGCGAGATGGCGAACATCGAGGGCGTGGTCTTGTACCCGCCCGCGTTCGGGATCACGACCGGCTTCCCGCCGTCGATCACCGCCACGCACGAGTTGGTCGTGCCGAGATCGATTCCGATCACCCGGCTCATCGCATCCCTCCACTTTCGTCACGCACGGGTCGCCGCCGCCGGAGGCGATCGAGCTCCTCGAAGGCCCGGGGGTCCGCGGGGTCGAGGCGCTGCGCGCGCTCGAAGGCGGCGCGCGCGAGCGCCCGCTCCCCCGCTCGGCGCAGCGCCCGGCCGAGGGTCGAGTGGTGAGCCGCGACCTCCGGGGCGAGCTCGCAGGCCCGCTCGGACCACTCGCGCGCGCGCTCGACCTCTCCGAGCTCGAGCGCCAGCTCCGCCGCACGCTGCTGGAGACGGGCATCGGAGGGGCGATAGTGCAGCGCCTCCTCGAGCAGGCGGAGGGCCTCCGGGCCCGACGCCGCGAGCGCCGCTGGGCTCGCGCGGTCGATCAGCTCCGCGGCGCGGCTCTGGTGAAGCTCCGACTGGATCGCGGCGAAGGCGTCCTTGTACTCGTCGCACCACGGATCGAAGGCGATCGCCAGGCGGATCGCGGAGGCCGCCTCGCTCCACCGGCCCTGGCCCGCCGCGAGCCGCGCGCCGTCTCGAAGCCGCCGCGCCTTGAAGCGCCGCTCGGACAGCACCTCTTCGGGAATGCGGAATTGGCGGCGCAGGCGGTCCAGGGTCTCGCGGCGACGCGAGCGCCGGGGCCGCGCGGACGCGGGCGGAGCGCTCGCGTGCGCCGCCCGGGCTCCGCTCGCCTGCGGCTCGCTGCGCGCTCCGCGGGCCCGATGGGCTCCGCTCGCGGAGGGAGGCTCCGTGGGCGGAACCGGCAGCCGGTCGAGCTCGGCCCGCACGGCGGGATCGCAGAGCATCTCGTTGGCGAGCGCGATCCGCTTGAAGATGCGCTCGAGGCGCGGGCCGTAGGCTCCGACGCGCCGACGGAAGTAGCGATCGGGGTGGTACTGCTTCGCCAGCGCGAAGAAGGCCCGCTTGATCGTCCGCAGGTCCGCGTCGGCGGGCACGCCGAGCAGGACGTGGTACGGACGTTCGAGGCCGGCCTCGAAGTCGAGGATGCTCCGCTGGAGCTCGAGGGGCAGGTCGAGCGAGGGATCGAGGTCGGCCGGGTCCGCCCTGGCTGCGGCGCCGGGTGCGACGGCCACGATGCCCTGCGCGATCCAGCGCTCGAGGCAGGCATCCACCTCGTCCGCCGGCATCCCCGCGATGTGGCGCAGCGAGCTCCACGGCGTCGCGCCATCGATGCGCGAGAGCAGGAAGCCCTCGGAAGGCGTGAGCCGCAGGCCCTGAGACTCCCACCCGTCCGCCAGCTGCGGAACCCCTTCGCCGGTCTTCGCGATGGCTTCGGCGGTCGCCTGCATCTCCACCGTTCCAGGCTGCGGGCGCACGGGCCTCGCGCCCCTTCGCGTCATCGGCAAGGCGGGTTCCCGGGCTGAGTTGCGGCGCGGAGAGGGGCAGGCTCCTCCCCGCGGGGATCCCCCGAGACGTCCTCAGTCGCGGTGGGCCAGCAGGCGCTCGACGATCGCCTTCTGACTGTGGAGGCGGTTCTCGGCCTGGTCGAAGGCGATCGCGCGCGGGCCGTCGAGCACGCGGTCGGTGATCTCCTCGCCGCGGTGGGCCGGCAGGCAGTGCATCACCCACGCCTCGGGCGCGAGCGCGAGCAGCCCCTCGTTCACCTGGTACGGGGCGAAGATCCGGCGCCGCTCCTCGCGCTCGGATTCCTGCCCCATGCTCGTCCACACGTCGGTGTAGACGAAGCTCACCCCGGGCACGGCCTCGCGCGGGTCCTCGGTCCACGAGAGCTTCGCCCTGCTCCGCGCGGCGAGCTCCGCGGCGTGCTTCCACACCCGCTCGTCGGGCCGGTGCGTGGCCGGCGTCGCGACGCGCAGCTCGAGGCCGAAGATCGCCGCCCCGTGAAGCAGCGAGTTCACCACGTTGTTGCCGTCGCCCACGTAGGCGATCACGGCCCGCTCGAGCGGGCAGCGCTCGGCGATCGTCTGGAGGTCGCCCATCACCTGGCAGGGGTGGAAGAGATCGGTGAGGCCATTGATCACGGGAATGCTCGCCTCGCGGGCGAGGTCCTCGACGAGCTCGTGGCGGAAGGTGCGCGCCACGATCCCATCCACCCAGCGCGAGAGGTTGCGGGCCACGTCGGCGGGGGACTCGCGCGTGCCGATCCCGACCTGCTCCGGGAGCAGCAGGATCGCGTGGCCGCCGAGCTGGGTCATGCCCGCCTCGAAGGTGACGTGGGTGCGCAGCGACGGCTTCTCGAAGAACATCGCGAGCGTGCGCCCCTCGAGCGTCTGCGGCCGGACCCCGCGGCGGTCGAGCTCCTTGAGCTCGCCGGCGCGGTCGAGCAGCTCGCGCAGCTCCGGACGGGCCCAGTCGGCGAGGCTGACGAAGTCCTTCGGCATCAGCGGGTGATCAAGGTGCCGACCCCGTGGTCGGTGAAGATCTCGAGCAGGAGCGCGTGCTCGATCCGCCCGTCGATGATGTGGGCCGACGCGACGCCGGCGTCGAGCGCCGCGATGCAGCACTCGACCTTCGGGATCATGCCGCCGCGGATCGCCCCCTCGCCGATCTGCTTGCGCGCCTCCTCGGCCGTCAACACCGGCAGCAGGCTCCCCGCGGCGTCCCTCACGCCCGCCACGTCCGTGAGCAGGATCAGCTTCTCGGCCCCGAGTGCCGCGGCGATCGCGCCGGCCGCCTCGTCGGCGTTCACGTTGTGCGTGACGCCCCGCTCGTCCACTCCGATCGGCGCGATCACCGGCACGAAGCCGGCCGTCGCAACCGCGACGATCGGCTCGGGGTCCACCCGGACCACGCGGCCCACCCGACCGAGGTCCCGGTCGTCCTCGAGCCGCTGCGTCACCCGGATCATGTTCCCGTCGTTTCCGGTGAGACCCACCGCCCGACCCCCGCCCTCCTGCACCAGCGACACGATCTCGCGGTTGATCTTGCCGCAGAGGACCATCTCGACGACCTCCATGGTCTCGTCGTCGGTCACCCGCAGGCCGTCCACGAAGGTCGACTTCTTCCCCAGGCGCTCGAGCGTCGCTCCGATCTGCGGCCCGCCGCCGTGGACGATCACGGGCCGCACTCCGATGTGCTTGAGCAGGACGGCGTCGAGGGCGAAGGCCCTGCTCTCCGCACTCGCCATCGCGCTGCCGCCCCACTTGATCACGACGGTCTTGTCCAGGAAGCGCCGCATGTAGGGCAGCGCCTCGATCAGCACCTTCGCCTTGTCGATCAGCGCCTGCACGAGCTACCGCCGCCCTCCGGCCTCGCGTCGCGCGCGCGCCAGATCCTCGATCGATTCGAGCAGGCTACGGTACAGGAGGACGTTGCGCACCACCGCCGAGAGCGCCGCGGCGAGGATCTCGCCCGTCCGCTCCGAGGCCGCCGCGGGCTCCTTCGGAAACACGCGCACCACCCCGAGTACCTTGCCGCGCAGGCGGATCGGCACGCAGAGCAGCGGACCGGCGCTCCCGTCCTCCGGCGTGTCGACGGCGGCATCGAAGCGCGGGTCGCCCTGCGGACGACCGGTGGCCACGAGGTGGCCGGTCTGGAGCACCACGGAGGTGAGGCCGCGGCTGCGCGGGAGGCGCTCGCGGTCGACCCGCCCGTCGGCGTCGGACACCCCTTCGAGGGCGAGCTCCCCGCTGCGGTTGTCGATCAGGTAGAGCGAGACGGGCGACGCCGCCAGGCGCCGGGCGACGGGCAGGAGCGCCGCTGCGAGCAGCCGTTGCGGCTCGATCTCGAGCGTCAGCGCTTCGCAGACCTCGCGCGCGAGCTCCGCGTCGGGGTCGACCCGGTCCTGCCACGCGCCGAGCGGCGCGGTGTCCTCCGGTGGCGGCGGCTCGCTGCGGAGCCGCACGCGCGCGAGCAAAGACGCGACCTGAGCCGCGAGCACGCGCAGGAGCGCACGCTCGTCGTCGCCGAACGGCGCGCCGCCCTCGCGATCGGAAGCGCAGAGCACGCCCTGGGGCCGGTCCCCATCGTGCAGGGGCGCCACCACGAGCGCGCCCGACTCGTAGCGGTGGCGGAAGGGGCGCCCGGCGAAGCGCGGGTCGCTCGTGACATCGTCGACCGCGAGGACGTCGTCCATGCTGACCGCGACCCCCGCCACCCCTTCGCCGAGCTCCACGGCGTCCATCTCCTCGGGCGCGAGGCTCGAGCCCGCGGCCGCCACCACCCGGAGCGGTCCCTCCGCCGTCTCGAGCAGCATGATCGAGGTCTTCGTCGCGCCGAGCAGGTCCCCCACCGCGTCGACGGCGCGGGAAGCGAGATCCTGCTCCCCGCCCGCGTGGACCGCCTCGGCGAGCTCCGCGAGCCATGCGTCGAGGCTGCGCAGGCGCCCGCGCAGGCGCTCGTACCCCGTCTCGGTCGCGAACGCCGCGAGCGCGCGGCGCACCGCCAGCACGAGCTCCTCGTCGTGGAGCGGCTTGGCCAGATAGTCGGCGGCTCCGAGCCGCAGGGCCTCGAGCACGAGCTCCTGGTCGGCGTGGGCCGCGAGCGCGATCACCCGGATCGCCGGCCGCTCGCTTCGGAGTCGGCGCAGGAGGTCGAGGCCTCCGTCGAGCGCGAGGTCGACCACCGTCACGCCGATGCGCGAGTCCCGCGCCACCGCGCGCAGGGCCTCGGCGGCGGAGAGCGCGGCGTCGCAGGCGATCCCGGCCTCGCCGAGGGCCTCGGCGATGGCTTCGCGGAAGAACCGCTCGTCGTCCGCCACGAGCACGCGGTGTCCAGCGTCGGTCATGGACTCTCCGCTCCCGGAGTCCGTCCCGGGGCCCGGCCCGGGTGGCCTCTAGAGGATGTAGCGCGACAGGTCCTCGTCCTGGACGAGCCGTTCGAGCCGATCGCGCACGAAGGCGGCGTCCACCCGGAGTGTGCTCGGGCCGAGCTCGGACGCATCGAAGCTCACGTCCTCGAGCAGCTTCTCCATCACGGTGTAGAGCCGTCGCGCGCCGATGTCGTCGGCCTGCTGGTTCACCCGCGCGGCGTACTCGGCGATGGCGTGGATGCCGCCCTCCTCGAAGGCGAGCTCCACGCCCTCCGTGCGCAGTAGCTCGGTGTACTGGCGCACGAGCGAGTTGCGGGGCTCCGTGAGGATCCGGACGAAGTCCTCGCGCGAGAGGCTCGAGAGCTCGACCCGGATCGGGAAGCGGCCCTGGAGCTCGGGGATCAGGTCGGAGGGGCTCGCGGAGTGGAAGGCCCCGGCGGCGACGAAGAGGACGTGGTCGGTTCGCACCGGGCCGTGCTTCGTCTGCACCGTCGAGCCCTCGACGATCGGCAGCAGATCGCGCTGCACGCCCTCGCGCGACACGTCCGGGCCCACCCGCGCCCCCGGGCCCGAGACGATCTTGTCGATCTCGTCGACGAAGACGATGCCGGCCTGCTCGACGCGCCGCACCGCCTCGGTCCGCACGGCCTCCATGTCGACGAGCCGGCCGGTCTCCTCGGCGCAGAGGGCATCGAGGGCCGCGCGCAGCCCCATGCGGCGGCGCCGCGTGCGCCGCGGCAGGAGCCCGCCGAGCATGTCCTTGAGCTGCATGCCCATCTCCTCGACGCCCTGCGGCGTGAAGAGCGACACGCTCGGACCCGCAGTCTGCTCCTCGAGATCGATCTCCACCTCGCGGTCGTCGAGCACTCCCTCGCGCACCATGCGCCGGAGCTTCTCGCGCGTCTCGACCCGCGGGTGGGAGCCGTCCGCGGACGTGGCGCTCGGCGCGGGCAGCAGGGCGTCGAGCACGCGCTCCTCGGCGCGCTCGCGGGCGCGCGGCTCGATCCCGCGGCGCTGCTCCTCGAGCACGAGCTTCATGCCCACCTCGGTCAGGTCCCGGACGATCGACTCGACGTCGCGCCCGACGTAGCCCACCTCGGTGAACTTCGACGCCTCGACCTTGAGGAAGGGGGCCTGGGCGAGCCGGGCGAGACGTCGTGCCACCTCGGTCTTCCCCACGCCGGTGGGCCCGATCATGATGATGTTCTTCGGCGCGATCTCGTCGCGCAGCTCCTCGGGCACCTGCTGCCGGCGCCAGCGGTTGCGCAGCGCGATCGCCACTGCCCGCTTCGCCTGCGCCTGCCCGACGATGTAGCGGTCGAGCTCGACGACCACCTCGCGGGGCGTGAGGCCGCGCAGGCCGCTCACGGCAGCGTCACCACGCTGAGGCGGTCGTTGGTGTAGATGCAGATCTCGGCGGCGAGGCGCAGCGACTCGGACGCGATCTCGGAAGCGCGCAGGCTCGTGTGCCGGACCAGCGCCCGGGCCGCGGCGAGCGCGTAGGGGGCGCCGGATCCCACCGCCGCGATGCCATCGTCCGGCTCGATCAGGTCGCCGTTGCCCGCGAGCAGGAGCACCCGCTCGGTATCCCCGACGAGCAGCATGGCCTCCAAGCGCCGCAGCGCCCGATCCGTGCGCCACTCCTTGGCGAGCTCGACGGCGGCCCGCCCGACGTTGCCGCGCTGCGCCTCGAGCTTCGCCTCGAGGCGCTCGGTGAGCGCGAGGGCATCGGCGGCTCCGCCGGCGAAGCCGACGAGCACGGGATGGTTCGCGACCCGCCGGACCTTCTGGGCGCCCTGCTTCACCACGGTGTTGCCGATCGTCACCTGTCCGTCCGAGGCCATCGCGAGCTCGCCGTCGCGCAGCACCGCGAGCACGGTGGTCGATCTCGAGAACGTTGCGTCGATTCGCGGGGCCGTGCTTGCCTCCGCTCGCCTACGGCTCGCTGCGCGCTTCGCTTGCTCACCGCTCCCTCGGCTCGGCTGCGGATTTCGCTGGCTCACGGTTCCCCATCGTTGGCGCGGCCGCGGTCGGCTCCGGCTGAAGGAGCGCGCCGCGAGCGGGAGCCGGGCGGTCGGTTGCCCGCGCGCGGGTGGGCGCGATCATACACCGTGAGCAGGCGCTCGGCGGAGACGGCCGTGTAGCGCTGGGTCGTCGAGAGGCTCGCGTGGCCGAGCAGCTCCTGGATCTCGCGCAGGTCGGCCCCCATGTCGAGCAGGTGGGTGGCGTAGCTGTGGCGCAGCCGGTGCGGATGCACGCGTCCGGCGACCCCCGCGCGGCGCGCCCGCGCGGCGAGCACGCGGCGGATGTCGCGCGCGCCGAGGCGGCCCCCCGAGCGGAGCGCCGTGAAGAGAGGCGCGGCCAGGAAGCCCGGACCGCGGCGCAGCTCGAGCCAGGCCGACAGCGCCTTCCGCGCCGCGTCGGGCAGCGGAACGACGCGCTCCTTGCTGCCCTTGCCGAGCACCCGCACGTCCCCGCGGTGGAGATCCACGTCGCGCACGTCGAGGGCGGCCACCTCGCCGACGCGGAGGCCCGCGCCGTAGAGGAGCTCGAGGAGCGCGCGCTCGCGGAGCGCGCGTGTGCCGCCGAGCTCGGCGTCGCGAGCCGCGGACTCGCAGAGCCCGACGCACTCGTCGACGGGCAGGGGATTCGGGAGCCGGGGCGCCGAGCGCGGGCCGGGGATCCCCGCCGTCGGATCGAGCCGGCACCCGCCTTCGCGCCGGAGGAAGGCGAAGAAGGTGCGCAGGGCGGCGAGCTTGCGGCCCCGGGTCGCCGCAGACCGCGTGCGGTGCAGCCCGGCGAGGAAACCGCGCACCTCGTCCGCTCCCACGCGCCCCGGATCGGCGCCGGCGCCGAGCGCGGTCGCGAGGTCGCGCACGTCGCCGAGATAGGCGCGGCGAGTGTGCTCGGAGAGATTGCGCTCCGCGCGCAGATGCAGGCCGAACGCCCGGATCGCCGCGTCGAAGGTCACGTCAAGAGGCCCGGGGGGGGAGCGACCCGTTCGGCGTAGCCCGCGAGGTCGGCGAAGGCGCGTCTCACCAGTTGCTCGCGTCGCTCGCGGCGGCCGAGGCGCGGCGCCTCCGCGAGCGGCGGAAAGAGGCCAAAGGTGGCGTTCATGGGCTGGAAGCCCCGCGGATCCGCCCCCCGCAGGTGACCGAGCAGGGACCCGTGCGCGGTCGTCTCCGGCGGGAGCTCCTGGGAGAGGCCGAGCGCGGCGCGGGCGGCGTGGATCCCGGCGAGGAGCCCGAGCGCGGCGGACTCGACGTAGCCCTCGACCCCCGCGATCTGCCCGGCGAGGAAGAGGCCGGGCCGTCCGCGCACCTCGAGCGTCGGAAGCAGGCAACGCGGCGCGTTCACGTACGTGTTCCGGTGCACGGACCCGAAGCGGGCGAAGGCCGCGGCGGAGAGGCCCGGCAGGCTGCGCAGGATGCGCAGCTGCTCGCCGATGCGGAGCTTCGTCTGGAACCCGACGAGGTTGTACAGGACCCCCTGCTTGTCTTCCTGGCGCAGCTGGACCACGGCGTGCGGGCGCCGGCCCGTGCGCGGATCGACGAGGCCCACCGGCTTCATCGGTCCGTGCGCGAGCGTCTCCGGCCCCCGGCGCGCCATCTCCTCGATGGGCAGGCAGCCCTCGAAGTAGAGCTCCGCCTCGAAGGGGTGGAGCGGGACCGTGTCGGCCGCGACTAGCGCCGCGACGAAGGCGTGGTAGCCGGCTTCGTCGAGCGGCAGGTTCAGGTAGTCCCCTTCCCCCTCCTCCCAGCGCGAGGCGCGGAAGGCGTGCTCGCCATCGATCGAATCCGCGTAGAGGATCGGCGAGAGGGCGTCGTAGAAGTACAGGTACTGCTCGCCGAGGAGCGCCGCGAGATCGCGGGCGAGCTCCGCTGCGGTGAGGGGTCCGCTCGCGACGATCGCGAGTCCGTCGTCGGGCACCCTCTCCACCACGCGGTGCTCGACGCGGATGCGCGGATGCGACTCGACGGCGTCGGTGATGCGACGAGCGAAGGCCACGCGGTCCACGGCGAGCGCGCGGCCTGCCGGCACGGCGCACTCGTCGGCCGCCGCCATCACGAGCGAGCCGAGCCGCCGCATCTCCTCCTTGAGCAGGCCGACGGCGTTGTCGATCCCGGCCGCGCGCAGCGAGTTGGAGCAGACGAGCTCTGCGAAGTCGCGCGAGCGGTGGGCCGGCGAGAAGCGGACGGGCTTCATCTCGAGCAGCACCACGTCGACGCCACGGCGCGCGATCTGCCACGCCGCTTCGCAGCCGGCGAGCCCGGCGCCGACGACGCTCACACGAGGCGCGCTGCTCCCGCCCATCGTCCCCCTCGGAGCCGCCGATCATAGCCCACCCCGGGGCCCGGCCTTCCGATCGCGCGCGCAGCGGGCCGGAGCTCCGGTGGAGCTCGGCCCAGGCGAGCGGAGTGCGGGCCGCTTTCTTAGAGCCCGACGACGCGCAGGCGTCCGTCGCGGTCCGTGACGATGGTCCCGGCGAGCTCGAGCTGCACCACGTCGAGTGCGAGACGCTCCGGCGCCGTGCCGAGACGCTCCGCGAGCTCGTCGAGCGTCGCCGGGGCCTCGCGGATCGCGGCCACGAGGCCCTGGTGGCGGGGATCGACGCCGGGTTGCGCTCCGCTGCCTCGCCGGCGCCCCCCACGCGGCTCCGGCACGCACCCGAGCGAGCGGAGGAGATCCTCGGGCTCGAGTGCCACGTGCGCACCGTCGTGCAGCAGCCGGTTCGTGCCCTCGCTCGTCGGCGCGCCGAGCGGCCCGGGCACCGCGTACACGTCCACCCCCTGATCGGCCGCATGCCGTGCGGTCACGAGCGAGCCGCTGCGCAGGCGCGCCTCGACGACGAGCACCGCCACCGCGAGGGCGCTGATGAGCCGGTTGCGGAACGGGAACTGCGCCGCTCGCGGCGGCGTTCCTGGCGAGAACTCGGTCACCAGGGCGCCGCGGGCGGCGATGCGCCCCGCGAGCTCGCGGTGCCCGCGCGGGTAGACGAGATCGGGGCCGCAGGCCTGCACGGCGACGGTCGCGCCCCCGGCCTCGAGCGCGGCGCGGTGCGCCACCCCGTCGATCCCGGTGGCGAGCCCCGAGACCACGACGACTCCCGCGCGCGCGAGCGACGCCGCGAAGCGATCGGCCACGGCCCGGCCATAGGCCGACGGCGCGCGCGAGCCGACGATCGCGATGCAGGGCCGCTGGAGCCACGAGGGGTCGCCCAGGACGTGCAGCAGGAGCGGCGCGTCGTCGAGCCGGGCGAGTCGAGGCGGGAACGCCGCGGAAGTCTGGGGAATGGCCCGGGCGCCGCAGGCGCGCAGCCGCTCGACCGCACGCTCGAGCAGCGCGGGGCTCGGAGCGGCGCGACCGCTCGCGACCAGCGCCGCCCGGGCGTCGGGGACCTGGCGCAGGCGTACCGTCGCGTCGCCCGGAAAGAGCGCGAGCGCGTGTTGGAGGGCCAGCCAGTGGCGCAGCGCCACCTGGACCTCCGGGCGGGGATCGCCGGGGTCGAGGATCTCGGGCTCGTCGTGCACGAGAGTGCCCCGGGACCGGGGATGGGAAGCGTAACGCAGCTCGCTCGGCACGGCTCGGCGTGCGGGGGAGGTCGCCTTCGTTGGGGCAAGGCGGCCCTATTTTACTCCGCTCGCCTTCGGCTCGCTGCGCGCTCCGCTTGCAAAGAAGCCAATCCCGGAAGTCGCCCCCGATCTGCGAGGGTTTGCCTATCCCCCGGTCGTGTCGTAGGCCGACCCCGAATCACCGAGGGCAAGGTTTCGGAAAGCTCTTCGCAAGCGAGGCGCGGCAGCGCCTCGCGCGCAGCGAGGCAAAGCCGAGCGGAGTAGATAAGGCCGATCTCCCCAGAGACCGAAGAGCCCGGCGAACGGAGCCTCCCCGTCGAAGCCCCTACCTACCGCGTCGAACCGCGGAAGCGATCGCCGAGCGCGAGCTCCTCTTGCGTGTGGCGCACCACGGCGACCGCGCTGCTCGGCTGCGCGCGCAACACGAGCAGCTGCGCGACGACCCGGTCGGCCACGCGCACCCGCTCGGCTCGGGCGACCTCGTCCGCCTCGTAGCCGGCCCGGTAGACCTCGAGCGGGCTTCCCACCGCGAGCCCATCGTCCGACCCGCGGTTCAGGTAGACGAAGTCCTGGCTGCCCATCAGGGTCCGGCTGTTCGGGAAGAAGCTGACCCGCCCCTCCACCTCCGTCGGGCTCGGCCCGATCGCGATGTCGAGCTGGGGCGCCTCGCGCGGCATCAGCCGGTCGCCCACCTCGATCTCGGCGCCGGAGAGGCGGATCTCGGAGAGCGACGTCTCGTCCGTCGGCTCGAGCACCTCGAGCCAGCCGAGCAGATCGACGTGCCAGCCGAGCATGCGACCCGTCTCGGGATCGAAGACCTTCTCGCGGGTGCGGAAGATCGTGAAGCGATCGCCCGGCGCCACGTCCTCGCGCCCGAGCCCGACGTAGACGCGATCGCCCGAGCCGAGCAGCACGCGCTTCGGGACGGAGCTCACGATGCTCGCCGCGCTCTCGAGCGTCTCCTCGGTCACGAGACCCACCGTCTCCTCGGCGCTCTCGCGGTGGAAGACCCGCTCCTCGGGAGCCTCCGTCGGCACCGGCGGCACGCTGCTCCCCTCGGACTCCGGCGCCTGCTCGGCGGGGTGGGCTGCGAGCAGCCGCTCGGCCTCCTCCGCGCTCACGCGGCGCATCTCCCATGGAGTGATCCAGATGCGATCGCCGGGATAGATCCGGTGCGGGTTCGCGATGTCGTCGTTGTCCTTCCAGATCGGGGGCCACGCCCACGGCGTCCCGAGGTAGGCCTCCGAGATGTCCCAGAGCGTGTCACGGGGGACGACGAGGTGGATGCGCCCCGGTCGACCCTGCGAGTCGTGGCCGACGGCCCCGAGGACCGGAGTCCCGGCCACCTGGGCGGCGGTCGTCTCGCCAGCGGCCTCGACCACCGCAGCGGTCGCCTCGGCATCGATCGCGGCCGGCGGCCCCGCCGTCTCGAGCCCAGCCGCAGCCGCCGGGAGCGACGGATCGACCGACGCTTCCGCCGCCGGCGCGGCCGGCGCCTCCGGATCCGCGTCCTGCGCTCGCGCGGGCGCGCCCAGCGCCAGCGAAAGCGCGCAGAGAGAGATCCACCACACCCGGCGCAACACGTCCCTCATCGCATCCCTCCCACCCGGCGCGCCCCGGCGCACCAGCCCGTGCGGGCATGCGGCGCCGGGACGCGAGGGGAACGCCGTTCCCATCGGCTGATCGGGGAGGAGCCTTGAAGACTGTCGGACGGATCCCCGCGGGGTGGGAGCTAGGTCGCGCTGGCCTGGCTGGCGAGCTTCTCGCGCAGGCTGCGGGCCTGGCTCACCCAGGCCGGCTCGGGGCCGGGCTCGTTGCCCTGCTTGCGGATCTCCGAGGACTGGGCCTCCACCGCGGCGAGCGAGCGGTCGAGGGCCGCGATCGCCTCGGCGGTGTCGCCGTTCGCCTCGTAGGCGAGCGCGAGGTGATGGCGCACGACGCCGAGGCTCGCGTCGCCCGCTTTCGTCGCGGCCTCCGCCTCCTTCAGGTAGCTGATCGCCGCCGCCGGCACGCCGCGCTTGTACAGCACCC
>CAZUYC010000081.1:0-9168 GCA_964624475.1 uncultured Spirochaetales bacterium
ATGCCTGTCCTGGCACGAGATCGCGACCGAGGGAAGCGGAGGCGTAGCCGACGCTACGTCGAGCACCCGCAGGGAGCGATCTCGTGCCAGGGCGGGCAGATGCGTCGCCGCAGTAGCGCCCTGGTGAGACATGCGGGCTAGGGGGGGGGCCGGGATGCGAGTCCTCGTCGTCGGCTCCGGCGGGCGCGAGCACGCGCTCGCGTGGAAGATCTCGCGCAGCCCCGGCGTCGAGCGGGTGCTCGCCGCGCCAGGGAGCGACGGCATGGCCGCGCTCGCGGAGTGCCACCCCGAGGTCCCCGCCGAGGACGTGCCGGCGCAGGTCGCGCTCGCGCGCCACGAGCGCGCCGATCTCGTCGTGGTGGGCCCCGAGGCGCCGCTCGCGGCCGGCCTCGTCGATCGGCTGCGCGAGGCCGGGATCGCTGCCTTCGGCCCCACCGCCGCGGCCGCGCAGCTCGAGTCGAGCAAGGCCTTCGCCAGGCGCTTCATGCAGCGCCACGCGATCCCCAGCGCGGCCTTCGCGGTCTTCGAGGACCTCGAGGCGGCGCGCCGGCACGTGCGCGCGCTCGGCGTCCCCTGCGTGGTGAAGGCCGACGGGCTCGCCGCGGGCAAGGGCGTCGCGGTCTGCGACGATCCGGCGCAGGCCGAGCGCGCGCTCGTCGAGGCGATGGCGCAGCGCCGCTTCGGCGCCGCGGGGGCGCGCGTCGTGATCGAGGAGCGCCTCTTTGGCGAGGAGCTCTCCTACTACGCCGTGACCGACGGCGAGCGCATCGCGACGCTCGCAGCGGCTTCGGACCACAAGCGCGCGCAGGACGGCGACCGCGGCGAGAACACGGGGGGCATGGGCGCCTGCTCTCCGGCGCCGATCCTCTCCGAGGCGGTGGAGAAGCGCGTGCAGGAGGAGGTCGTCCATCCCGCGATCCGGGGCATGGCGGCCGAGGGGATGCCCTACACCGGGGTGCTGTACGCGGGCCTCATGATCGACCGGAGCGGAGCTCCGCGGGTGGTCGAGTTCAACGTGCGCTTCGGCGACCCGGAGACGCAGGCCCTGGTCGTGCGCATGGACGGGGACCTGGTGCCGCTGCTCGACGGCGCGGCACGCGGGCGGCTGGATCGGGTCGCGCCGCTCGGCTGGCAGGACGCGGCCGTCTGCGTGGTGATCGCCGCCGGCGGATATCCGCGCGCCTTCGAGCGCGGCCAGCCCATCTCGGGTCTCGAGGCCGCCGAGTCGCTGGACGGTGTCGTGGTCTTCCACGCGGGAACCCGCCGCCGCACGGGCGGCGGCTTCGAGAGCGCCGGCGGCCGCGTGCTCGGCGTGACGGCGCGCGGCGCGACGCTCGGCGAGGCCCGCCGGCGCGCCTACGCGGCCTGCGATCGGATCCACTTCGACTCGATGCACCTGCGCCGCGACATCGCGGCGCGCGCGGCCGGCGAGTGATCCCCGACCCGATCGGAGCGGCCGTGCGCTGGCTCGGCGCGGGCGGCCTCGTCGCCTACCCGACCGAGACGGTCTGGGGGCTCGCGGCCGCCGCGGAGTCGGCGGAGGGCATGGGGCGCCTGCTCGCCTGGAAGGGGCGCGAGGCGGAGTGCCCGGTGGCGATCCTCGTCGACGGCGCGGCCGCCGCGGAGGCGCTCGGCTGCGAGCTCGGCCCGACGGGCCGGCGTCTCGCGGCGGCGCACTGGCCGGGACCCCTCACGCTGGTCGTGCCCTGCCGCCACGCCTTCGCCGCGGGCGTCGCGCGCGCGGACGGCGGGGTGGGGCTGCGCGCCTCGTCGCACCCGCTCGCGGCGGCGCTGGCGCGCCGAGCCGCCCGCGAAGGCGTAGGCCCGATCACGGCGACGAGCTTGAACCGCCACGGGGAGCCTTCCGCGCGCACGCGCGCCGAGGCGGAGCGGCTGTGCGCGGGGGTGCAGGCGCCGCGGCTCCTCGACGTGGAAGGGGCCGAGGCAGGCGGCGACGCGGCGAGCACCGTCGTCGACCTCTGCGGGGCGCGCCCCGAAGTGCTGCGCTGGGGCGCGATCCCGCGCGACGAGGTCGAGCCGATGCTCCAGGGGTCCGCGCGGTGACGGACGTGCGGCCCTTCCGGGCGCTCCGCTACGACGCCGCGCGCGTCGACCTCGCGCGCGTGATCGCGCCGCCGTATGACGTGATCGCCGCCGCCGAGCGGCGCGTGCTCTACGAACGCGACCCGCACAACGCGGTGCGCCTCGAGCTGGTGCGCGACGTGGCCGCGGAGCCGACCACCGACTACGCGGAGATCCGCGAGCGGCTCGCCGCGTGGCGTCGCGAGGGAATCCTGGTGCGCGACCCCCGGCCGGCCTTCTACGCGCTCCGGCAGCGCTTCAAGGGTCCGGACGGAGCGCCGCGGGAGCGGCTCGCCTGCTTCGGGCTGGTCCGCTGCGAGGATTACGAGAGCCGCAGCGTGCGCCCCCACGAGCGCACGCTCGCCGGGCCCAGGCGGGACCGGCACAAGCTGCTGCGCGCGACGCGGGCCAACCTCTCGAGCGTGTTCCTGCTCTTCGAGGACCGCGAGGACGCGCTCCCGGGCCTCATCGGCGACGCCCTCGACGTGCGGCCGGCGGCCGTGGTCCGCGACGAGGCGGGAATCCTCCACACCCTCGCGCGCATCGACGAGGCGGAGCGCGTGGCGCGGCTGCGGCGCCACCTCGCGGACCGGCCGCTCGTGATCGCGGACGGCCACCACCGCTACGAGACGTCGCTCGCCTACCGCGACGAGCGGCGCGCGGCCGAGCCCGGCGCGGGTCCCGATGCGCCCTTCGAATTCCTCCTCGCCTGCTTCGCCAACGCCTACGCGCCGGGGAGCCTGCTCCTCCCGATCCACCGCCTCGTGCGGCACGGCCCCCCGCCCGACGAGGCCGCGTGGGCGGCGCGGCTTCCGGGCTGGTCGCGGCGCGACGTGCCCCTGCCCGGGCCCGAGGCGGTGCCGCAGCTGCTCGACCGGCATCTCGCGCCCCTTCAGGGCGTCCACGCCTTCGCCGCCGACGACGCCTCGGGGCGGCTCGCGATCTTCTCGCGGCCGCGCCGCGCGCCGGACGAGCTCTCGGTCGTCGTGATCCACCGCGAGGTGATCGAGGGCGTCTTCGGGCTCGACGAGGAGGCGGTGCGCCAGGGAGCGATCGACTACCCGAAGGACGCCGTGCAGACGGCCCACCTGGTGCGCGCCGGGGGCGGCGCCGTCGCGCTCTACCTGAACGGGCTGAGCGCCGAGGACGTTTTCCGGGTGACGGAAGCCGGTCTGGTCCTGCCGCAGAAGTCGACCTTCTTCTACCCGAAGCTCCCGACCGGCCTCGTCTTCCGCCTGCTCGAGGAGGACGCGTGAGGCGCCGGAGCTCCAGTGGAGCTCGGCGGACCCAGGGCGAGCCCGAGCGCGTCGGGAGCCTGGTGCCGCGCGTGCTCGAGGACCTCGGCTTCGACGCGGTGCTGCGCGTCGTCCGCATCGCCGAGCGCTGGGAGGAAGCCGTCGGCCCCGAGATCGCCCGCCACTGTCAACCGACCGCCCTCCGCAGCGCGACGCTCGAGGCGACGGTCGACTCGAGCGCCTGGTGCCAGGAGCTACGCCTGCGCACCCCCGAGATCCTGGCCGCGCTCCGCCGCGTCCTCGGCGAAGACGCGCCGGACGACCTGCGCCTGCGGCTGGGCTGACGGGCGCCCCGCGCGCGGGGACGGCGGGACGGGGACGGTGTTCAGATCTTTCGGATATTCAGATTCTCGGCGGTGGGATTCAGGATGGCGGCCGCGTAGAAGCCGTCCTTGCGGGCTGCCCGCCGTCCGCGGTCGAGCGCGGAGCTCACGGTGGGACGGGTGACCCCGAGCGCCTCTCCGATCTGCCGGCCCGATACCCCGAGTTCGACCACGGCGACCCAGGCCACGACAGCCCGGGCGCGAGCGATGCGCCGTTGCTTCGAGCCGGAACGCAGCTCGCCCGGCGTGAGGCCATAGCGCTCGCAAGCCGCGCTCAGCAGGGCATCGAGCCCGATCCGTCCCTGCGGCTCCAACCCGCTGGGAGGCGATGCAGCGGACTCGACCACGGCGGGCGCCGCAGCAGGCGCATCGGGGTCCGATCCTTCCCGGGTCATCCACGCCAGCAGCTCGGCGCGCGCCCGTTGCGGATCGTCATCGAAGAGGGCGAGCGCTTCGGCCACGGCTTCGAACGGAAGCGGAGGACGCGCTCCGACGAGCGCGCCGTGCCCGCTCCATGGGAACTTCGCGAGCGCAGTGAACGACCCGACGAGGCCGCCTTCCAGCGGGTTCAGATGCACGTAGCGGATCAGGCCGATCAAATCGGGGTCGCCTGTCACGATGCGCGAGCGGAAGCGGTTCTGGAATACGTATCCGCACCGCTCGTACACGCGATTGAAGCGTACGGCGTAGCCGGTGTTGAGCCGACGCATCACGCGCGAAAGTTCGCCGTTCTCCGTCTGGAGCACCAGGTGAGCGTGGTTGGGCATGATCACCCAGGCGAGGCAGCGTGCAGCGCATTCGGGCAGAAGGCGGACGAGACGATCGACGAAGTCCTGGTAGTCGTCGGGGTCGAAAAAGATCCGCGCGCCGTCGAGCCCTCGCACCATGACGTGGTGGGCGACGCGCGGCGCGTCGAGCCGGACCCGGCGAGCCATGGGCCCCTCGCGGGACCGCGGGGCGACGTCGTGAGAGTTGCGCGCCTGTCGTTCCTTCGCCAGCCAACCCCCGCACGGAAACCCCGGGGGAGAATCTGAAAATCCTGAAGATCTGAAGACCGTCCCCGCTCCGGCCCCCGTCCCCGCTCCGGCCCCGCTCCGGCCCCGCTTCGGCCCGCGCCGGACGACCCGTGCCTGCGGCTGGGCTAGACTCGATGCCGATGAGGACGACCCCCCTGCCGGAGGGAGACGACGCGCAGGGCGGCGAGCAGGGGTTGCGCTGCGACTTCTGCGGCGCCGTGGTCGCGCGCGTGCGGCGGATCGCCCTCGACCGCGACTACGACCGGCTCCAAGCGCCCCACGCCGCGCGCTATGCCTGCACGGAGTGCTCGCAGCGCAAGGAGCTCGAGCGCCTCGGCCTCGGATCCAGCTCCCGGCGTTGACCGGAGCACCGGATTTCCCTAGCTTCGACGCCTCCTTCCAGCCTAGAACGTAGAACGGAGCCCGCATGGTCAAGATCCGCCTCACCCGGGTCGGCGCGAAGAAGCGGCCCTTCTACCGCATCGTGGCCATCGACGAGCGGCGGCCGCGCGACGGCCGGCCGCTCGCCTACCTCGGGACCTTCGATCCGTGTACGAAGCCCGAGCGGGTGCGCCTCGAGAAGGAGCGCATCGAGGCGTGGATCGCGCGCGGGGCCCGGCCGAGCCCGGTGGTGCGCACGCTGCTGCGCAAGCACGGGGGCGCGGCGGCGGCCGGCGCGGCGGCGCGCTGATGTCGAGTCCTGCCGCCGAGCTCGTGGCCTTCCTCGCGCGCGCGATCGTGAAGCAACCCGACGCCGTGCGCGTGCGCGAGTCCGAGGGTGGCACGCTCCTAGAGCTCGAGACGGCGCCCGAGGACCGTGGCCGCGTGATCGGCCGGCAGGGCCGCGTGGCGAAGGCCATGCGCGCCGTCCTGGGAGCCTCGCGCGATGGGGCGGAGTGCCGGCTCGAGATCGTCGACTGAACCGGGCGAGCGGAGGCGGGCCCCGCCAATGCCGGAGGCCGGCGCGATCGCACTCGGGCGCGTGGTTGGCGCGCACGGGCTCCGCGGGGGGATCCGCGTCCGTTACTTCACGGACGGAGCCGAGAGCTTCCTAGCGCTTCGCCGTATCGCGCTCGGCCGCGCGGAGGCCGACCCGGAGGCGGCGTCCTTCGAGGTGCGATCGGTCGCAGCCGGCCGGGTGGGCGAGCTGCGGGTGGAGCTCGTCGGCGTGCGCACGCGCGAGCAGGCGGAGGCGCTGCGCGGCCGCCTCGTGCTGGTGGCTCCGGGAGAGCTCGGCCCGCTCGCAGAGGGCGAGTACTACGGCTACCAGCTCCTCGGCTGTCACGTCGAGGGCGAGGACGGAGTCGCGGTGGGCACCGTGCGCGAGATCTGGGCGACGGGCGCGAGCGACCTGCTCGTCGTGGAGGACGCGCAGGGGGCCCGCCACCTGCTCCCCGCCGCCTTCCTACGCCGCTTCGACGCCGACGGCCGGCGCATCGTGATGGAGATCCTCCCGGGCCTCCTCGCCGCGGAGTAGCGACCTTGCGGATCGAAGTGCTCACGATCTTCCCGCGCCTCTTCACCCCCTTCCTCGAGGAGTCGATCCTCGGGAGCGGCGTGCGCCGCGGGCTGCTCGCGGTCGGCGTGCACGACCTCCGCGACTGGGCCCGAGACCGCCACCGCACGGTCGACGACGCGCCCTACGGCGGCGGGCCCGGCATGGTGATGAAGCCGGAGCCCCTCGTCGCCGCGATCGAGGCGCTCGCCGGACCGAAGGGCAGGGATCGGAAGGCGCAGGTCGTGTTGCTTTCGCCCCAGGGAGAGCGCCTCGACCAGCCCAGGCTCGCCGAGCTGACGCGAGTCGAGCACCTCGTGCTGGTCTGCGGGCGCTACGAAGGGGTCGACCAACGCGCGATCGACCTGGCCGTGGACCAGGAACTCTCGATCGGGGACTACGTGCTCTCCGGGGGGGAGCTTCCGGCGCTCGTGGTGATCGAGGGGGTCGCGCGGCTCCTGCCCGGCGTGGTGGGCAACCCCGCGTCGGTCGGCTCCGACTCCTTCCAGGCGGGACTTCTGGAAGGACCGCACTACACTCGGCCGCCGGTCTTCGGGGGCTTGGCCGTCCCGGAGGTGCTCCGTTCTGGCGATCACGCCGCGGTGGCTCGTTGGCGCGCGCAGAGCGCGCGCGAGCGGACGCGCGAGCGGCGACCGGACCTGCTGCGGACGGCGCCGGGAGAGGAAGCATCATGAGAAGCATCGACGCCGTCCATCCCACGCCGGAGCGCCGCGACCTCCCGCCCTTCAAGGCGGGCGACACGGTTCGCGTCCACGTGAAGATCCGCGAGGGCGACAAGGAGCGGATCCAGATCTTCGAGGGTGTCGTGATCTCGCGCCGAGGCGGCGGGCCGACTGCCACCTTCACCGTGCGCAAGGTCTCCTCGGGCGTCGGCGTCGAGCGGATCTTCCCGATCGAGTCCCCCTCGGTAGCGAAGCTCGAGATCAAGAGCCGCGGCCACGTGCGGCGCGCGCGCCTCTACTACCTGCGCAACCTCTCCGGCAAGAAGTCGCGCCTGCGCTCGAAGCTGCGCGACCTCTCGGGCCTGCTCGCCCCCGGCGACGCCGACGTCGGCACCGCCGCCGAGGCCTCCGCAGCCGACGTGGTGCCGCCCGAGGCCGAGGCGAAGCCGCAAGCCGGGGACGAGGCGAAGGCGTAGCCCCGGCGCCCGTCCCCGTCGCCGAGTTTGCGACTATCCCCCGGCGTCGAAGGCCCCCACCAGATGCCGCAGGCGCCAGTCGCCGCGTGCGTCGAGCTCGCACACGATCACGTCGAAGCTCACCTGGCGCGCGCGCACGCCGCTCTCGTGCAGCCAGGCGGCGGCGCCGCGCACGAGGCGGCGCCGTTTGCGCCAGTCCACCGCCTCCTCGGGAGCGCCGTGCTCACTCCCGCGGCGCGTCTTCACCTCGACGAAGGCGATCGTGTCGCCACGCGCCGCGACGAGATCGATCTCGACGCGGTCGCTGCGCGCGTTGCGCGCCAGGATCGAGTAGCCGTTGGATTCGAGGAGCCGCGCGGCGCGCGCCTCTCCCTCGATCCCGAGCTCGCGAGCCCGGTTCATGGCAGGTCCCCCGCGGGACCGGGGCGGTGCTACGGTAGCCCACCGTGGTGGCGCAGCGCGGAGCGGTGCTCGGGATCCTCGGCGGGAGCGGCGTCTACGCCATCGACGGTCTCGCCGGCGCGCGCTTCGAGAAGGTCGAGACGCCCTTCGGGATGCCCTCGGACGAGATCCTGGTCGGGGAGCTCGCGGGGACGCCGGTCGCGTTCCTGCCGCGCCACGGCCGCGGGCACCGCATCCCGCCCTCCGAGATCAACTATCGTGCGAACATCGACGCGCTGAAGCGCATCGGCGCGACCGACCTGGTCTCGATCAGCGCCTGCGGCTCGCTGCGCGAGGATCTCGCGCCCGGGACCTTCGTGCTCGTCGACCAGTTCGTCGACCGCACCTTCGCCCGCGCCAAGAGCTTCTTCGGGACCGGTTGCGTCGCCCACGTCTCGATGGCGCGCCCGGTCTGCGCGCGCCTCGGCGACCTGCTGCAGGCGGCCGCGCGCGAGCGCGGGATCCCGACCGTGCGCGGCGGGACCTACCTGGCGATGGAGGGGCCGCACTTCTCGAGCCGGGCGGAGTCGGAGCTCTACCGGAGCTGGCGCTGCGACGTGATCGGCATGACGAACATGCCCGAGGCGAAGCTCGCGCGGGAGGCCGAGCTCTGCTTCGCGAGCGTCGCGATGGTGACCGACTACGACTGCTGGCACGCCGAGCGCGCGCACGTGGAGGTGGCCGACATCGCAGCGCTGCTCACAGCCAACGCCGACCGCGCGCGCGAGCTCGTGGCGGCCGCGGCGCGCGCGATCCAGCCGCGCCCGCACCCGTGTCCCGAGCGCTGCGACCGGGCGCTCGACACCGCGATCATCACCGCGCCGGAGGCGCGCGACCCGGAGTGCCTGCAGCGGCTCGACGCGGTCGCCGGCCGCGTCCTCGGCCCGCGAGCTCCCCGGTGAGGGATTCCCCGACGATCCGGTCGCGCATCCGCACGATCCCCGACCATCCGAAGCCCGGGATCCTGTTCCGCGACATCACGACGCTGCTCCAGGACCGCGACGGCTTCCGACTCGCCGTCCTCGGGCTCGCCGATCCCTTCCGCGGCACCCCGATCGACAAGGTCGCCGGGATCGAGGCGCGGGGCTTCATCCTCGGCGGAGCCGTCGCGATCGAGCTCCGCGCGGGCTTCGTGCCGGTGCGCAAGGCCGGGAAGCTCCCGAGCACGACGATCAGCCAGAGCTACGCGCTCGAGTACGGGATCGACCGGGTCGAGATCCACACCGACGCGATCTCGCGCGGCGAGAAGGTGCTCCTCGTCGACGACCTCGTCGCCACCGGCGGCACGCTCGAGGCCGCGATCCGGGTCGTCCTGGCGAGCGGCGGCGAGGTCGTGGGCGCGGGCGTCGTGATCGAT
>CAZUYC010000082.1:0-4692 GCA_964624475.1 uncultured Spirochaetales bacterium
GCCCCGCGGTGCTGGTCGTCCCCGAGCTCGGCGCGTGCGCGAAGCCCATCCGCGTCACGTTGTGGAAGGCGGACGGGCCGGTGTTGTCGTCGGTCTGGTCGATCGCCGTCGCCGTCTTGATCGTCCACGGGGCCGCCTCGACGGAGATGCGGATCGCCGAATTGCCCCCGACGGTGACGATCCCGCCGACGCCGACGCCCTTGGTCCCCGTGCCGGGGATGCCGAGGCGCTTGCCCTGCGTGCCGAGGAACGGCGTGAGCTGGTTCGGCGTCGCCGTGCTGATCGCGAAGCGCGCGCCGTTGGTCGTCGGCTGCGTGAGCAGGAGCGGCAGGTAGTCCGTACACACGGTCGAGAGCAGGCAGATCTTGGCCACGCCGCCGATCGGCAGCGTGCGGTCGATGAGCCCCGGGACCATCGACGAGATCGCGCCGGAGACCGGACCGAGCGTGCCGGTACCCGGGGCGAAGTTGATGATCACGGCGGCGATGCCGTTCCCTGCGGTTTCCGGGTCGGTGACGATCACCGTGTCGGTCCCGGTGACGGCGCCGCGGCTCCCCGCGAGCCGAAGGGTTTCCAGGTGCGCCGGAATCACGCCCATCGAGCCGTTCACCGTCGCCACCCCGCCCCCGGTGGCGCTCAAATCGGGCAGGTCCCCGAGCCGGGTGCTCAGCGTGCCGTTCCAGTTCATGGGGGCCGCCGCCGCAGTGCCGGCCATGGCGAACACCACCGCGAGCGCGGAGCCCAGCCCTAATACCTTCCTCATGCTTCCTCCTCGTTCGGCGCCCGCGCACGATCTCCCGACCGCGCGAACGCGTTAGAATCCTTCGCCAGCCAATGGCATGCAACCGCGGTGCCGGTTGGGTGCGCGTGCGGAAGCATTCCTACAAGTGCTCGAAATAAAAGTATTTTCTCTCTTCTAAGGGATCCGGGAGCGGCTTTCGGCAGGCTCGGATTCGGAATGGTTTTTCCACTGTTCGGAAGATTCATTCCCTTCGCTCCGCCCCCCCGGAGCCGTCCCCGGGTCCGGGGGGACGAGTAAGTCGAGCGGTGCCGCCTCGGTCGACCCGGAGCGAAGACGAGCGCGAGCTGTGCGGGCACCGCGCCGGCGCTAGTCCGCTTCGCTAGCCTTTCGGCTCCCGCCCCAGAGCCGGGAACCGAACTCCGACGATGGAGAGCCCCACGCGACTCGACGCCACGGAGGCGGATGCCGGCCCCCGGGACCGACCGGTCGCCGCGCCGCGTGCGGGCGCCCCTCGGCAGCGCGCCGCGGTCGCGCTCGGGCTCGGCGCCAGCGTGGCGGCCTACCGCGAGCTCCTGTGGTTCGAGCCCGACGCGGGATTCTCCGAGGAGCTGGAGCGGCTCTTCTTCGTCCCGTCGCAGAGCGTGGCGCCGCTGGTCGTCCTGATGTCGGCATGGCTCCTCTATCGGCGGGCCGGCCGCCTGCGGGCCCTGCCGCGAGGCCGGGGTGCGCCGTGGCTCGGCGGGTGGCTGTTCGCCGCCGGCGCCTTCGTCCACGTCTGGGCCATCCTGACCCGCGCCCCCGACCTCCTGGTCCCGTCGCTGGCGCTGGTCGGTCTCGGCGCCGCCGCGCTCTGGAAGGGCAGGGCGGCGGTGCGGCTCGCCCTCTTGCCGGCCGCGTTCCTGTTCTTCGCGATGCCGCTACCCGCCCCGCTGCTGGCCGAGGTCATCTTCCGTCTCCAGATCGCGACCGCAGACCTCACGGGGGTCCTGCTCGGCTGGCTGCGGATCCCCCACCACGTCGCCGGCGAGCAGATCCTGCGCACGCGCCAGACCTTCACCGTGATCGAGGCGTGCAGCGGCCTGCGGTCGATCGAGACGCTGACGATGGTCGCCCTCCTGATGGCCGACCTCTTCCGGCGCTCGGCGGCGCATGCGTGGCTGCTCGTCCTCGCGGCGCCGCCGGTAGCCTTCCTGTTGAACGGCTGGCGCGCGGTCGCCCTGATCCTGAACCCCCACTCCGAGCTCGCGAGCGTCCACAACCTCCAGGGAGTCGCGATCCTGCTGGGCGGCCTCGTCCTGCTCTTCCTGCTCGACGGGGTGCTCGAGCGGGCCGCCCGCGGCAGGCGCGCCCGGCAGCGGCCGCGCAGCGAGCCGCAGGCGAGTGGAGGGCGGGCCCCCGCCGGCAAGGCCGCGGAGCGGCCGCGCAGCGAGCCGCAGGCGAGCGGAGTGCGGGCGGGACGGATTCCGGGGCGCCTCGCGGTCGCGGCCTCCGCGCTGCTCCTCCTCGCCCTCGGATCCCTCGCGCTCCCCCGCTTCCCCGCGCCGGCGCCGGATCCCCTCGGGCTCGCGGCCCGCGTGCGCGAAGGCATCGGCGATCTCTTCTCGAAGGATCTCGAGACCGACCGGCTCTTCCTCGGTAGCACCGGGTTCCTCGACAGCACGGCCCGCCGCTTCCGGCGCGAGGGCCACCCGATCGACGTCTTCGTGGGCGTCGGCTGGCGGGCCGGCCGCACCCGCACGGCGCTCTCTCCGAAGACCGCCGTCCCGGGCAGCGGCTGGACGCTGGAGGCGGAAGAGAAAGTGGAGCTAGGGCCCGACGGACGGGCGGTTAGGAGCCTGCTCTTCCGCTCGGAGACACAAAGGCTCCTCGTCTACCACTGGTATGAGGGATCGCTGGGACTCATCGCGGAGACGGCGCGGGCGCTCGTAGCCTTCGACTCGAGCCCCCTGCGCCGTGGCGAGGAAATCGTGGCCGTCCGGATCGCAACCGACGTCGACGCCCCCGTCGCCTCCGGGCTCGAACCCGCCGCCGTTCGCCTCGCGGCCTTCTACGTGGAGCTGCGCCGGGTGCTCGATCGCGTGCAGGGCGAGCGGAAAAGCTTTTCCCCAATTTCCAATGGGGGAAAAGGATTTCCGTGGCGGCAGAGTCGTCGAGCGCGACAGAATGCTTGAAAATCAAGGACTTGAGGGTTTGGACAACTTGGGCATGCCCCTTGCTATTCGAGGCCGCAGGGGGCGGTAACGACCGCCTGACCCGAGGGGGTAGAGACCCAGAGATCCCTCGGGGGGAACGAGAAACGGGGACGCAAGGACGACGATTCACGGTCTCGAGATCCTGCCTGGCGCTTGAGTGCACGCGTCGGGGTCTGTGGGTGGAGCGCTGCGAGCGGAGTGGCTCTCGAGACTAATGGAAAGCGTGAGGAATACCGAGGAGATGAGAATCATGATGGTCAGGTTGCTGGCGTTGGCGTTTGGTTTCGTGCTGGTCGCGGGAACCGCGTATGCCGGCCCGACCCCCGGTGGGGCGGACGCCGATTCGGACACGGTCGAGGATGCGTTCGACAACTGCCTCGGTGTGCCGAATCCGGGCCAGGTGGACGCCGATCACGACGGCTGCGGGTTTGGCTGCGACGAAGGCAAGCCGTCCAGCACCGAGGGGGACCACTCGTGCGACTTCGCACCCCTCAACGACGGCATGATGCCCCTGCACGACGGGATCGTCGGCGGTCCGGACCAGCTCGTGATCGGCATGAACTTCGGCATGTTCGTGACGCCCGGCACGAACGGGGATTGCAACGGCGACGGCGTCGTCGGTGGCCCCGATCTGCTCGCGTTCGGCATGCAGTTCTTGACCACGGTGGGGACGTCGGGCATCACCACCGCTCAGTGTGATCCGACCGAATGCTTCTGCACGCCCCAGTAGCGGGCTTGCGCGGTTTTCGAACCAACGGACTCTCAGGGATTCTGAAGTAATCGAGGAGACAGGATGATGCGGAAACTGTTCGTACTCGGGATGGTGGTAGGGTTGATCGGGATGGGCGGCTTCGTGCGCGACGCGCGCGCAGGCGCGACGATCGACCTGATGTTCGTAGGCAGGAATGGAACGGCGATCGCAGCCACCAACACGGTGGCCGTGAACATCGGCGATACGCTCACCATGGCGATCTTGATGACGAACGATCAGACGCTGACCGTGGCGATCTACTCGACGCGCTATGACCTGGACGGCGACAACGAGCTCGACGTCGTGAGTCAGTTCCAGTGGGGCGGCCTGCCGATCAACAAGGCGGCGACCGACTTCTTTGCCCCCGTCGGAGGGTTCAGCCCGACGACGGCCACCTTCGTGGGATCGTTCCAGGGCGCGACGACGAACTTCGGATTGCCGCGGGTGCTCCCGCCGTCAGGCGGATTGTTCGCCGGCGGCTACCAGATGGGCACGGTGACCTGGAAGGTGAACGCCGGCGTCAACAACGACGGCGCCGACATCATCTCCGGGATCCTGAACAAGGGCGTCGACGCGTTCGGCGATGGCGGGTTCAACGACATCGACGCCTCGGTTCTGTTCCGCAGCGCGACGGTGAACTTCATCCCGGAGCCCGGGACGGCGTCGCTGCTCGGCCTCGGCCTCGTCGGCCTCGTGCTGATGGGCCGCCGCAGCCGCTCTTAGCTGCGAGGGTAGGGTCCCCAGCGGGCCTGCGCGGCCTGCGAGAGAGAGTCCCAAGGGCGCCCCGGATCCCGATGCGGATCCGGGGCGCCTCCCTTTTCTGGTTCTCCGCTCGCCTGCGGCTCGCTGCGCGGCGGCTTCGCCGCCTTGCTCTCGGAAAAGGGGCCGTGCTCCGCCGCCTGCGGCTCGCTGCGCGGCGGCTTCGCCGCCTTGCTCTCGGAAAAGGGGCCGTGCTCCGCCGCCTGCGGCTCGCTGCGCGGCGGCTTCGCCGCCTTGCTCTCGAAGAA
>CAZUYC010000083.1:0-216470 GCA_964624475.1 uncultured Spirochaetales bacterium
CGCCGCGGCTCCCGAACCGCTCACGAGCGCATCCTCTGTGGCGCGGAGCGAATCGGCCAGGTCCATGGCCGTCTCCTCGGCGTCGAGCCGGGTGAGCGCGCGCTCCTGAGCGCCTCCCCCGCCGGGGCTCGTGACGATCGCCAGAAACAGAGCGGCCAGAGCGACCCGTCGCTTTCCCATCGATCCCTCCACCGCACGTCTACATCGTTGGACCGGCGACGAACACGCTCGTCGCGGGCACGATTTCGACACCGTCCCTGTCATGGCTGCGAACCGACCCGCCCTGGATCGTGGCGCCGGTGGCCTCCGCCGTTTCGAGCCGTGAGAAGCAGCGACTAAAGAAGTCAACGAGAGCGTTTAGGCGCCGAGGATCTGGTCGAGCACCTGGCGCAATGCGGCGCGGTCTTCTTCGGCGAGCCGCCCGAGCTTGCGGAGCACGAGGCCGTGCTCGATCGTGGCGAGGAGGGGCTTGAAGACCGAGGGCCTGAGGAGACCCGCCTCCTTCCACTGGGCGATGGGTTGGTCGGTGAAGGGGAACGGGACGAGGAGGACGTCCCCGAACTCACAGCCGGTCATCGTCGGCGTCGTCGGGGCTCTCCCAGACCCGGGCGAAGGCGGCCTCGGAGAGCCGGCTCGCCGCGCGCGTGAGCTGCTGCTCCTCGTCGCGCTGGCGCAGGAAGTCGACGAAGTCCTCGACCTCGGCCACGCGCTCGGGCGGGAGGCGACGGATCTTGGCGAGGAGCTCTTGCTCGTCGCCGCGGCGCTTGGGCTGACTCATCGCGCCCCTCCCGAGGCCTCGCGGCCCTTCGTCTCCACGAGCGAGTTGACCAGGCGGATCACGGCGCGGCGGTCCTTCTCGGGGAGTGCCATCACCTGCGGGAACTTCTTCCAGAGCCGGCGAGCCTCGGGGTCGTCGTGGCCGTTGGACGAGCGCAGGGGCTCGAGGCCGAGGAGCTCGTCGGTGGTGACGCGGAGCGCCTTGGCGAGCTTCGCCAGCACGGGAGCCGGAGCGCGATCGGCGACGGTCTCGTGGCGGGAGATCCCGCGCTGGGTGGAGTCGATCAGCTCTGCGAGCTGCATCTGGGTGAGGCCGGGCGCCGTGCGCTGCGCCATGAGGCGCCCGCCGAACTCGGAGACCGGTCGGACCTTTTTCGGCATCGTAATCGGGAGTGTAAGGGCCACTTGGGCCGCTCCTTCCGCCTCGGAAGAACAGACTGGTCTCGGACGGACCTGAAGAGTATATGCCAGAGGACGCCTCCCGGTGCTCCCGGAAGCTGGCCGCCGTCGGCACGCTGGGCGACGAGCGCTGCGCGGCGCTGGGTGAGCAGGAGCCGGGTCTCGGGATCCGGGATCCAGACCTCGAGCAGATACCCGGCGCGCAGGAGCTCGGCGGGCACCCAGGCGTCGATCCGGTCGGGCTTGATCTTGGCCTGGGAGGCGGCGCGGGCGAGCAGGCGGTTCGAGACGACGAGCCGAGGCACGTGAGGCCGCAGGATGCGAGCGATCGCCCAGACGCCGGCCTCCGCAGCTCAGCCCGCCTTCGCCTCCTTCTCGAACGCGGCGATCGTCTGCTCGGTCGCGGTGATGAGCCCGGCGGCGCGCGGGTAGCCGGCGTAGTTCGCGAGCGTGATCAGGACCTCGCGCACCTGGGCCGGCGTGAGCTCGCGGTTCTTCAGCGCCGAGCGCACCTGGATCTGGAAGGTGTCCTTCTCGCCGAGGGCGCCGATGATCCCGAGCAGGATCAGGCGCCGGTCCCGGATCGGGAGCTCCTCGCGCGTCCACATCTCGGCGAAGACCTGTTCGAGCATCAGGTCGACGAACGCCGACGCGCCCGCCGGCGGGGCCTTCACGTCGCCCGCGTAGACCCGGCTCATCATCTCGGCGCCGCGGCGCCTGCGCTCGGAATCGGCCATCGTCGCGATCCTCCCGTGCTGCGTCGAATGGGTCGGCCACGCTAGCTCGCCGGGCCGAGTGCGGCACGCGCCAGCCCCGCCGGCGGGCCGCGGCGGGCCTCGGCCTCGCCGTGCGCGAGTGCGGTCGCGTTGCGCATCGCCACGGCCATGAGCGTGAGCGTCGGGTTCATCGCGCCCGAGGTCGGGAAGAGCGAGGAGTCGCAGACGACGACGTTCGGGGCGTCGTGCAGACGGCCGAAGGGGTCCGCGACGGAGCGCTCGGGGTGGCTCCCCATGCGCAGCGTCCCGGACTGATGGCGCGTGTTGCTCGCGACGGCGTCGCCGCTCCAGCCGAGCGCCGCCGGATAGAAGAGCGCGTGCTCGGCCCCCGCCGCCAGCAGGATCCGGCGCAGCTCGCGCCCCCAGTGGAGCGAGGCGAGCCAGTCGTGGCGGTGCGGGCTGTAGCTGATGCGCGCCACGGGGAGGCCGTAGACGTCGCGCACGCGGGGGTCGAGATCCACGCGGTTGCCCCAGACCGGGAGGTCCTCGCCGAGCATCTGCGTGCCGAGGAGGCGGTCGCGGAGCGGCGAGCTCCGCATCCAGTCCTTGCTTCGGCTGCGGCGCACGAAGGGGAGCGAGTCGTAGACGAGCGCCTCGTCGATGAGATACGCGGAGCCGCCGATCTCGACCACGCCGCCGCGGAGCCAGGGGACGCCGGAGAGGCGCCCCAGGGTTGCGCCCGCCTCGACGGGGAGGCAGGGCTCCATCATCACGTGGGTCGCGCTGCGCCCGCGGTAGGCGTGCAGGCGCTGCGGCATGAGCCCGACGGCGAAGGTCGACGCGTGGAAGCAGACCGTGCGCCCGACGCGCCCCGTGCGGTTCCCGAGGCCCTGCGAATGCGCGGGCCCCGTCGAGAGGAGCGCGAGACGCGCGCTCTCGACGGCGGAGGCGGCCAGCACGACGAAGTCGGCGTCGATGCGCTCGGGCACGCGCCGGTCGGTCGCGAGGTATTCCACGTGGCTCGCGCGCCCGTCGGGCCGCGTCGCGATGCGCGTCGCCATCGCGCGCGTCACGAGCTTCGCCCCGGCGCGGAGCGCGCGGTGGAGGAAGCTCACCGCCGCGCCGCCGCGCGCGTTGATCGGGCAGCCGAAGCCGGCGCAGTAGCCGCAGTTGTGGCAGGCCGGGCGCCCGTCGTAGGGCCGGGAGTTGATTGCCTCGGGGAAGGGGTGCACCCGGTAGCCGAGCTGCGCGGCGGCCTCCTGGAAGAGGAGCCCCGCGTACATCGGCGGGCCCGGCGGCAGGGGATAGGGCCCGCGCGGCGCCTCGCGCAGCACGAAGTCGGGCGTGGCCGCGAGGTCCCCGGCCACGCCGAGGATCTCCTCCACCGCGTCGTAGTACGGTGTCAGCTCGTCGTAACCGAAGGGCCAGTCGGCGAGGTCGGCGCCGGGCACCGGGCCAAAGCGGCTCTGCATCTCGAAGTCCATGCGGAAGAAGCGCGGCACCTTGCCGTCCCAGTGCGTGGTGCCGCCGCCGACGGTCGCCGGGAGCGTGTTCGCGTTCGCGCTCGCCGCGGCGTCCAGGCCGCTCTCGGCCGCGTCGCGGCTGCGCAGGGTGCGCGGCTCGGCGAGCGGGTCGAGGCCCGGGAAGTGGCGACGGCGGCGGATCTCGTCCCCGCCGAAGACGGGCAGGCCGAGCCCCTCGGCCGAGCCGAGTCCGCGGAAGAAGCTCTGGCCCTTCTCGAGGATCGTGACCTCGAAGCCGCCGCGCGCGAGGACGAGGGCGGCCGTGGCACCCCCCGCGCCAGATCCGATCACGACGACGTGGCGCGTCACGAGTCCCTCACGGGCGCCAGGCGCGCGCGTTCGCGCGAGCGCGCGCCACCGCCTCGGCCTGGTCCGCGTCGGGCTCGGCGATCTCCGCCGGCGTGTACGCGAGCGGCTGGCGGTCGCCCGGCCAGCGCGCGAGCGCCCAGCCCACGCCGCCCCGGTTCCCGCCGTACTCGGGCGCTCCGTAGAGGCCCTCGGCGGTGTGCTGGAAGGCGAGGTCGAGGAAGTCGCCGAGCTCGCCGGGTGCGAGGCGGAGGCAGAGGTCCGCCTTCCAGGCGGCGAACTCGGCGAAGGGCGCCCCGAAGTGGCGGCGCGCCGCGGCGTCGAGGCGCGCGAGCCCGCGCAGGTAGAAGGACTGCCAGCCCTCGACAGGGCCGTTCCACTCGCGCTCCGCGATGCCGCGGCTCCCCTCGATCCGCGTCCTCCACACCAGCTCGTCGAGGGCGTCGAGCGGGAGGAAGTCGGCGAAGTCGTTGCGCCCCCCGCCGTGGCGGTGGCTGAAGGGGCCCCCCGCGAAGATCGGCGGGCGCGCGAGCGCGAAGGCGCCGAGCAGCCGGTCGATGTACTCGGGAGCTCCGGCCTCGAGCGCCCCCGGGTCCGGGTCCTCGGGGGGGCCCGGGGCGAAGCGCGCGCAGAGGGCGCGCAGCGTGCGCAGGCGCGCGGCGTCGAGGAAGAGCCCGGCCTCCGCGGGGGAGGCGGCGGCCGGGGCGGCGGCCTGCGCGGGGCGCGGGAGTAGGGCGAGCAGGAAGAGGTCCCGGCAGCGGCGCAGGAAGGCGCGGCGGTGCAAGGCGCGCACGCCCGCTCAGATCCGCCGCTCGCGGCCCTCCCAGTACGGGTCGCGGAGCCTGTGCTTGTAGAGCTTGCCGTTCGGATCGCGCGGCAGCGCGGCGGCGAAGTCGATCGAGCGCGGGCACTTGTAGTGCGCGAGGCGTGCGCGGCAGAAGGCGAGGATCTCGGCGGCGAGCTCGGGCCCCGCCGGAACGCCCGGCGCGGGCTCGACCACGGCCTTCACCTGCTCGCCCCACTCCGCGTCGGGGATGCCGAAGACGGCCGCGTCGCCGACCTTCGGGTGCGCGAAGAGGGCGGCCTCGACCTCGGCCGGGTAGACGTTCACTCCCCCCGAGATGATCATGTCGATCTTGCGGTCGCAGAGGTAGAGGTAGCCCTCCGCGTCGAGATGGCCGACGTCGCCGACGGTGAAGAAGTCGCCGCGGCGGCTCGCGCGGGTCTTGGCGGGGTCGTCCTTGTAGGCGAAGTCCTGGAGGACCTTCAGGTACACCGTGCCGACCTCACCGGGCGGGCACTGCTCGCCGTGGTCGTCGAGGATTCGGACCTCGGCGCCGCCGCCCCAGGCGCGGCCCACGGTGCCCGGGTGCGCGAGCCACTCCTGCGGGGTCGCCAGGGTGCCTCCGCCCTCGGTGGCGCCGTAGTACTCGTAGATCACGGGTCCCCACCACGCGAGCATACGGCGCTTCACCTCGACGGGGCAGGGCGCCGCCGCGTGGAGCACGTGCCGGAGCGACGAGACGTCGGTGCGCCGTCGCACCTCCTCGGGCAGCAGCAGGAGGCGGTGGAACTGCGTCGGCACCATGTGCGTCGTGGTGACGCGGTGGCGCTCGATCAGACGCAGCGCGTCCTCCGCATCCCAGCGCGCCATCAGCACGACCGGGTGCTCGAAGTGGAGCGCGAACCAGCTGAAGGCGAGCGGCGCCGTGTGGTACATCGGCGAGGTGCACAGGTGCACGTGCCCCGCGCCGGGCTCGATCCCGAAGCGGCGCAGGTGGTCGGAGAGGAGGCCCGCCATCGCGTCAGGGTCGGCGGCGAGGATCTCGCGCCGCACACCCTTCGGCCTCCCGGTCGTGCCGGAGGTGTACTGCAGGAAGTTCCCGAAGGCGCGGTCGGCCGGGAGCGCAGCGGGCATCGCGGCGAGGAGGTCCGCGTAGGACGCGAAGCCCGGGATGGCGCCGTCGCCGACCGCGAGGCGCGCCGCCGCGGGGACGCCGGCGGACCCGGCCGCCAGGGCGGCCTGCTCGGCGTGGGCGGCGTGCACCACGAAGGCGCGCGCGCCGCTGTCGGCGAGGATGTAGGCGATCTCGGGGGCGGCGAGCCCGCCGTTGATCGGAGTCACGTAGAGCCCCGTCTGGAGCGTCGCGAGGAGCACCTCGATCGTCGCGGCGCCGTTCGGGAGCAGCATCGCGACGCAGTCGCCGCGGCGGAGCCCGAGCTCGCGCAGGCCGTGCGCCAGGCGGTTGCTCGCGGCCAGGAGCTCGCCGGCCGCGACGGTCCCCCCGTCCGGCAGCACGAGCGCCGTGCGGTCGGGCTCGGCCGCGGCGGCGCGGTAGAATCCTCGCGTCGGCATCGGGACCTCCCCTGATCTCCCTACGATATCGGATGGTGTATCGACCCGTGGCTCGGCTAGGAGCTAGTGATCTCGAGCCACTTCGAGACGATGCCGCAGTAGTCCTTGTAGGTGAGCTCTGTTCGATCGAGCTCGAGCTGCTCGCAGAGTCGAGGTAGAGCTCGGCGAAAGGCCTGATACCTCCGGTGGATCACGCTTCCGCTCGGGATGGTCTCCCGGTTGGAATGGTTGTGGAGCCAGTCCCGGACCACGCGGATTACCTTTCTCGACGAATTGCCATGCGAACGAATATCCTGTCCGGCGATGTCCGAGATGAACTTCTGGTAGCGATAGGCTCGTCGATCCAGGATCAAACAACGCTTCAGCTTCTGGCGGAGGTCCCCAAAACGCTTTGCCGAGAGGAAGAGTCCGAGCTCGAGCGGCATGTTGAATCGAGGGAGACCGGTGCGAACATCGAGCTCGGTCCTCGACAAGTCGTGAACGCCGAATCGGCATTCCTCGATGATGCGAAGCAGCTTGTCGATTCGGACCTCAGCGGCGTCGTCCATCTCGAGCGCACAGCGAGGGCGGAACCCGCAGTCGAAGACTGCGAACACGACCGCCTCGAAGATCGCTCGATACGTGTCGTCGAACGGACAGTTGATGAAGACGTCGGTCGCGTAGTGGTCGGTGCGACCCACCGGCAACCGTGATGGCTGCTCTAGCGCCCGCCTGCGGCGACTCTCGCTTGGCGTTTCGTCCCGGCCTTGCGGGACGAGGAGACGCGCTTGGAGGACACGATTCGGATGGCTCGCTCGAGCTGCCGGAGCGGAACACCGCTCTTGACTTTCGGTGACTTGACCAGGCGAGTTCGCGCTGCCTTCTTCGCCATCTCGAAGCCTCCGCGCCCCCAGCTTAGCACTCCGCTTCGATCCCAAGGCAAAGCAGCGGGTTGCTTCCGAGCGATCGGACCCTGTAAGCTAAGCCGCCGGAATCGCTATTGAATCGTGTGGCACTCGACTGACGGTAGTCGGATCCGGGAGCGAACGTGCGCGTCGGCGTGATCGGCCTCGGGAACATCGGCGGCGCGGTGGCCGCGAACCTGCTCGCCGACGGCCACGAGGTGGCGCTGCTCGACCGCGACCCGGCGCGGATGCAGGCACCCGGGCTCGAGCGGGGAACGCGCGTCGATTCGCCGGCCGAGCTCGCCCGGCGCGCCGAGATCGCGTTCCTCTCGCTCCCGACCCCCGACGTCGTCGATGCCACGGCCGAGGGCTGGCTCGGCGGCGCGGCGCCCGGGAGCGCCCTCGTCGACCTCTCGACCAACGCCCCCGGGCGCGTGCGCGCGCTCGGCCTCCGCGTCGCGTCGCGGGGCTGCGAGCTCCTCGAGGCGCCGCTCACGGGCGGTGCCCCGGGCGCGCAGCGCCGCCAGCTCGTCTTCCTCTGCGGCGGCGAGCCGGCGGTCTTCGAGCGCTGCCGGCCGCTCCTCGAGAAGCTCGGCCGCGCGGTCTTCCACCTGGGACCGCTGGGCCTCGGCAACACCGCGAAGCTCGTGAACAGCCTGCTCGCCTTCACCTCGACCTGGGTCTCGCTCGAGGGGCTCGCGATCGCCGCGCGCTCGGGCCTCGACCTGCGCCAGCTCGTCGAGGTGGTGCGCACCGGGGGTGCCAGCAACTTCTACATCGACCGCATGGTCGAGGGCCTGAACGCGCGCGGGCGCAAGGCCGACTTCGCGCTCGAGCTCGCGGCGAAGGACGCGGGGCTCGTCGTCGATCTCGCGCGCGCGGCCGGCGTCCCGGCGCCCGTCGCGCAGGCCGTGCGCGGCGTCTTCGCGGCCGCCGCGGCCGGCGGCCTGGGCGCGCGCGACTGGAGCGACCTGGTCGAGTGGATGGAGCGCGAGGCGGCCTGCACGCTGCGGCTCGCGCCGAAGGGGGGCGGCGGGTGACGGCGAGACCGCGGGTTCCGATCGAGCCCGGCTACTTCACGATTCCCGAGGACCCGAGCGAGTCGCCGCGCCTGCTCGGCTCGCGCTGCCGCGCCTGCGGCGAGCATTTCTTCCCGCGCCGCGTGGTCTGCGCCCGCTGCCTCGCGCAGGAGGGCGAGGACGTGCTGCTCGGCCCGCGCGGGACGCTCTACACCTGGACCTACGTCCACTTCCCGCTCTTCGCCGCGAAGCGCGCGGAGCACGGCGGCTACGCCGTCGGGCAGATCGACCTGCCCGAGGGCCCGCGCGTGCAGGCCGTGCTCTCGGGCGGGCCCGAGGAGTTCCGCATCGGGATGCCGATGCAGCTCGAGCTCGAGACCCTGCGGGAGTCGAAGAGCGGCGAGGACGTGGTGATCTTCCGTTTCCGCCCGCTGGGCGGAGGGCGCGCGGAGGCGGCGGCGTGAAGCTCGACGACGTGGCGGTGCTCGGGGTGGGGATGACGCGCTTCGGTGTCTTCCCGGGGCGCTCGAACTCGGAGCTGGCGCGCGAGGCGGGGCTCGCGGCGCTCGCGGACGCCGGGATCTCGTTTCGCGACGTCGGCGAGGCCTTCGTCGGCTACATCTTCGGCGGCGCGATGACGGGGATCCGCGCGATGAAGGAGTTCGGGCTGACGGGGCTCCCCGCCACCCACGTCGAGAACGCCTCGGCGACCGGCCTGGTGGCGTTCCGCGACGCGGCGTGGGCCGTGGCCTCTGGACGCTGCGAGGTGGCGATGGCGCTCGGCTTCGACAAGATGAGCGAGGCGACGATGACGCGCGGCGGCGGGCGCGGCCAGGGCCGCGATGCCATCGACAGCGTGATCCTCCCCGCGGCCTACTTCTCGCTCTGGGCGATGCGGCGCATGCACGAGCGCGGTACGAAGCCGGAGCACTTCGCCTGGATCGCCGCGAAGAACTGGAACCACGGAGCGCTCTGCCCCTGGAGCGACCGCCAGCCCGATCATCGGGTGACTCCGGAAGAGGTGCTGGCCTCGCGCAAGATCGCCGAGCCGGTGACGGCGATGATGACCTGTCCGGTCGACGACGGCGCGGCCTGCGCGATCCTCGGCAGCCGGGCGCTGGCGCGGCGCCTGCGCCCGGGGCGCCCCGTGGTGAGCGTGCGCGCCTCGGCCCTCCAGACCGAGACCTATAGCCCCGGCCACACCTTCCTCGGGCCGGTGGTGGGTCCGCCGAGCATGAGCCGCGACACGGCGCGCGAGGCCTACGAGCAGGCCGGGATCGGCCCGGCCGACGTCTCGGTCGCCTACTGCCACGACGCCTTCGCGAACGAGGAGCTCGAGTACTACGAGCTGCTCGGCTTCTGCCCGGAGGGCGATGCCGAGAAGCTCGTCGAGGAGCGGGCGACGGAGCTCGGCGGGCGCATCCCCTTCAATACCGACGGCGGGCTGATCGCGCGCGGCCACCCGGGTGGGCCGACGGGCCTGGCCCAGATCCACGAGATCGCGCTGCAGCTCCGCGGCGAGGCGGGCCGGCGCCAGGTCGAGGGCGCGAGCGTCGGCCTCGCCCACCTGGTCGGCGGCGGGAGCGTGTGCACGGTGAGCCTGCTCGCGCGCGAGTGAGCGGTCCCGGCGTCCCCGGATCGGGTCGGCTTTACTAAGCTCCGGCCCGTGGCGGGCCTTCGCCTCGGACGGGCCGGGCGGACCGGAGCGGCGCTGCTCTGCGGCGCCCTCGTCGGCGCCGCCCTGGCCTTCTGCTTCGTGCGCGCGCGCGCGCCCGAGGTAGTGCCGGCGCCGGTCCCGGCGCAGGGCCAGGACGCCGGGATCCACTCGCCCTTCGCATTGCTCGCGGAGGGCGCCCGCGCGGGTGTCGTGAACGTCCACACCTCGAAGACGGTCGCGCGGCCGTCGCCCTTCTCGGACCTCCCGCTGCCCCCGGGCTTCCGCGGCTTCTTCGGCCCGGGCGGCGAGGGCGGGCCGGGGGTCACCGTCCCGAGCCACGGCAGCGGCTTCGTGATCTCGTCCGACGGGCTCGTCCTCACCAACAACCACGTCGTCGCCGGGGTCGACCGCGTGCGCGTCGTGCTGAGCGACGGGAGCGAGGTGGACGCCGAGATCGTGGGCCAGGATGCGAAGACCGACCTGGCGCTGCTGCGCCTGGACCGGGCAGCCGCCGAGCTGCACCCGCTCCCGCTCGGCGACTCCGACGAGATCCTGCCCGGCGACTGGGTGGTCGCGATCGGGAACCCGTTCGGCCTCGACCACACCGTTACCGTCGGGATTGTGAGCGCCAAGGGGCGCGACATCGGCCACGGGCCCTACGACGACTACATCCAGACCGACGCGGCGATGAACCCCGGCAACTCGGGCGGCCCGCTGCTGAACATGCGCGGCGAGGTCGTCGGCATCAACGCAGCGATCAACCCCGAGGCGAACACGATCGGCTTCGCGGTGCCGATCAACCTCGCCAAGGAGATCCTGCCGGAGCTCCGCGAGCACGGGCGCGTGACGCGCGGCTGGCTCGGGGTCGGGGTGCAGCCGCTCACCCAGGAGATCGCCGCCGCGCTCGGCCTCGAGAGCACGCAAGGGGCGCTGGTCTCGCAGGTGCACGACGGAAGCCCCGCCGAGGCCGCCGACATCCGCCGGGGCGACGTGATCGTCGCCTACCGCGGCGAGGCGATCGACGACCTGCGCGCGCTGCCCCGGGTCGTCTCGGCGACGGAGGTCGGCGAGGAGGTCGAGCTCGACCTGATCCGCGACGGGGAGCGCAGGACCGTGGTCGCCCGGATGGGAGAGCTCGCCGAGGCGCGGCCCGCCGCTCCGCCGCCCGAGGCGGGCGGGGTCGGGCGCTACGGGCTCGAGGTGCAGGAGCTCCCGCCCGAGCTCCACGCCCGCCTCGGACTCGGCGAGGGGGGCGTCGCCGTGTCGGGGGTCGAGCCGGGCGGCATGGCGGAGCGCGCGGGCCTGCGCCGCGGCGACCTGATCCTCGAGGCGGATCGCCGGCCCATCGCCGACCTCTCCGACCTCGCGAGCGCCCTCGAGCGCGCCGGCGACGCGGGTACGCTGCTCCTCGTGCAGCGCGGCGACATGACCCACTTCGTGATGCTGGAACGCTCGCGCGGCTAGGGCCGCGCGCCTACACTCGTCGGGTGCCGCTCGACCTGCGCGCGCTCGTCGACCCTGCCCACACGGCGCTCGTCACGCAGGAGATCCAGCGCGGCGTGATCGGCGACCTCTCGGCCCTCCCGGAGCTCGCCGCCGCGGCGCGGCCGGCGATCCCGAACATGGCGCGGCTCGTGCGCTCGGCGCGCAAGGCGGGCCTGCCCGTCGTGCACTGCACGGCGGAGCGGCGCGCCGACGGCCTCGGCGCGAACCGCAACGCGCGGATCTTCCAGTACATGGCCCGCGCCGAGACGAAGCTCCTGCCCGGGAGCCCGGCGGCCGAGGTCGTGCCGGAGGTCGGCGTCGCCCCGTCGGACCTCGTGCTGGCGCGGATCCACGGCCTCTCGCCCTTCCAGGGCACGGAGCTCGACTTCGTGCTGCGCAACCAGGGCGTCCGCACGATCGTGGGCGTCGGCGTCTCGGTCAACGTGGCGATCCAGAACCTGACCTTCGACGCGGTGAACGCCGGCTACCAGGTGGTGATCCCGCGCGACGCGGTGGCCGGCTGGCCCCGCGAGTACGTCGAGATGGTCTTCGCGAACACGCTCGACGCCGTAGCGACGCTCGTCACCACCGACGAGGTCGCGCGCATCTGGGGCGGCTGACGCAACGTGACGAAGCCGCCGCGCAGTGAGCCGCAAGCGAAGCGCGCAGCGAGCCGCAGGCGAGCGAAGGCAGGCAGGGCCTGCGAGCGGAGTCCTAGAACCGGATCGGCAGCCTGGCGAAGCCCTGCACGAAGTCGGTGACGAGGCGCTCGGCGCGGTCCAGCTGGAGCTCGTAGTCGGGGATCCGGCGCAGCGTCTCCTCCAGGCAGACCTTCCCCTCCATCTTGGCGACGTGGATCCCGATGCACGAGTGGGTCCCCTGCCCGAAGGAGAGGAGGCGCGGGATCTGGCGGTGGATGTCGAAGACGTCGGGGTCGCGGAATTCGCTCGGGTCGCGGTTCGCCGACGGGTAGAGGAAGAGGACCGGCTGCCCCGGGCGGAGCGTCGTGCCCCGGATCTGGAGCTCGCGCGTCACCACGCGGCAGAGGAACTGCGTCGGCATCAGGTAGCGCAGCCCCTCGAGGAAGGCGTTCGGGACGAGCGACGGGTCCTTCGCGCACTCGGCCCGCTGGTCCGGGTGCTGCGCGAGCAGCATCACGCCGTTCGCGAAGACCTTCGGGAAGGTCTCGGAGCCGCCGATGATGAACATCGAGAGGTGCGACGCGATCGCCGCGTCGTCGAGCTTCTTCCCGTCGATCTCGATCCGGTTCAGCAGGTTCACGATGTCGTCGGTCTGGGAGCCGGCGCGGCGGCGCGCCTGCGCGAGCCGCGTGAAGTAGTCGAAGAGCTCCCCCATCGCCGCCAGGCCGTCCGGCGTCATGCCGGTCCGGCCCGGCTCCCGGCCGAAGAAGCGCCAGACCAGGGAGTTCATGAGGTCGCCGTCCTCGAGCGGGATCCCGGTCACGATGCACGCGACCTTGACCGAGACCTGCGAGGCGAAGTCTCCCAGCACGTCGCACTCGCCGCGCTCGATCGCGCGGTCGAGGCAGCGGGTCGCGAGCTCGCGGATCGTGGGCTCGAGGGTGCGCAGCGCCTGCGGTGCGAAGTGCGGGCGCACCGCCGCGCGCAGCTGCGTGTGCTGCGGCGGATCCATCATGTTGATCATCGGCGTGACCGGCTGGACCTTGGTCAGGAGATGCGCCGAGGTCGTGCCCTTCGTGCAGGTGAGGTGCTTGTTGTCCATCGAGGCGTTCCACACGTCCTCGAAGCGCGAGAGCGCCCAGGCGTCGTACTCCTCGAGGTAGTAGACGGGGGCCTCCTCCCGGAGCCGCGCGTACACGGGGTACGGGTCGCGCATGACCTCGGCGGAGAAGGGGTCGTAGTGCACCATCGGCGGCGGAATGTAACTCAGTCGAGCAGCCAGCGGGGCAGGGCGATCTCGTCGCCGAGGCGTTCGAAGCACGCGCGCACGCGGGCGCCGATGCGGATCGCGCTCGGGTCGACCTCGTCGATCGGGCCGCCGGGGCGCGCCACCAGGTTGCCGACCAGGCGCACGCGCGGGTCCTCGTCGAGGGCGACGGCGAGAACGACGTAGGGCGCGCGCTCCGCGAACCAGGGCAGGAGCGGCGGGTGGGGGACGACGAAGGACCAGATCACCCCACGGCCCGAGACCGGAACCCACGCGAGCGGCGCGCGCGGCGCGAAGGGCGAGAGCGCGCGCGGCGGGAAGACGAGGCGGCCGGTCGCGGTGCAGCGCTGAACGACGAGCTCGCCGCGCGCCGCCGCCGCGAAGAAGGGGCGCGCGTCCTCGTCGACGAAGGGGAGGAGCGGCTCGGACACCGCGCTCACCGGCGCAGGATCATGGCGCTCGTGGGCACGCCCTCGCCGCCGGTGACGAGGCACGCCTCCGCGTCCGGCACCTGGTTCGGCGAGCTGCCGCGCATCTGCCGCACGCCCTCGGTGATCAGGTTGAACCCGTGCACGTAGGCCTCGGAGAGTCCGCCGCCCGAGGTGTTCACCGGGAGCCTTCCACCCGGCTCGAGCGCGCCGCCCTCGCCGAAGGCCGCCCCCTCGCCGCGCCCGCAGAAGCGATAGCCCTCGAGCGAGAGCAGGACCAGCGGCGTGAAGGCGTCGTAGAGCTGCGCGACGTCGATCTCGGCCGGGCCGATCTCCGATCCCCGGTAGAGCTGCTCGGCGCAGGCCCAGGCGGGCCCGCGCAGCGGGTCGTCGCACCAGTAGTTCACCATGGTGTGCATCTGCGCCGGCAGGCCCTGCGCGAAGGCGTGCACGAACGCGGGGGGCTGCCGGCACTCGCGTGCCCGCTCGTGGCCCACGAGCACGCAGGCGAGCGCGCCGTCGGTCTCGAGGCAGTTGTCGAAGAGACAGAGCGGCTCACAGATCCAGCGCGCCGCCATGTACTCCTCGCGCGTGAGCGGGCGGTCGTGCATCAGCGCCCTCGGGTTCCGGCCCGCCATGCGCCGCACGGCGAGCGCGACGTTGGCCAGGTGGTCGCGCGTCGCCCCGAACTCGTGCATGTAGCGGCGCCAGAGCATCGCGATCTCGTCCACCGGCCGGAGCAGGCCGTGGGGCCGCGTCCAGGTCGCGGAGGCCCCCGGCTGCTGCGCCCCCGCCCAGGGGCGCCCGCCCGAGCCGCGCTTGCGCGAGCGCCAGGCGACACCCACCCGGCACTGGCCGCTCGCGATCGCCATGGCGAGATGCCCGACGGTCGCCGGTCCGGCGCCGCCGCCGTAGCCCACCTGGCTGAAGAAGGTGACGTCGCCGGCGCCGACGTTCTTCGCGACCTCAACCTCGTCGGTCGTCTCCATCGTGTAGGAGGCGAAGCCATCCACCTCCGAGGGCGCGATCCCGGCGTCGTCGAGCGCGGCCAGGATCGCCGCGCAGGCGAGGCGCTTCTCGGAGGGCTCGAGGCGCTTCGCGAAGGCGGTCTCGCCGATCCCGACGATCGCGGCCCGGTCCCTCTGCATGCGCGCGATCATACTCGGCTATGCTCTGGGCGTCCCGTGCGGCGCGCGTGCAAGCCCGTCTATCTCTCGCTGCTCGCGGCCTGGTTCCTGCTACTCGGCGTGGAGCTCGCGCTGCAGATCCAGCGCCGCTCGGCCGCGCCCGAGGTCCTGCGCTACCTGCGCGAGGTGGTGGAGCCCCGCGACAGCTCGGCGATCACCGACCGCGAGGAGATCTGGGCGGAGCGCTACCGGCGCTACCGGCCCGGAGCCTCGCTCACGCTGGCGAAGCCCGGGGGCTCCCAGCACCTGCGCATCAACGCCCTCGGCTTCCGCGGCCCGGAGATCGCAAAGCCGAAGCCGCCCGGCAGCGTGCGCGTGGCCTGCATCGGCGCTTCGACGACGGCGCAGGGCCCCGAGGACGACGCGACCTACCCGGCGCGGCTCGAGGCGAAGCTGCGCCTCCGCTTTCCGGAGCTCCCGCTCGAGGTCCTGAACCTCGGCGTCTCGGCCACCTGGTCCGACTACTGGCTCGAGCGGAGCGAGGCCCTCTTCGAGCTCGAGCCCGACCTGATCGTCCAGTACGACGGGGTCAACGACGTCGCCTTCGTCCACCTGCATCACTGGGCCGCGGCCCGGCCGTGGCGGCGCTGGCTCTACCGGAGCATCCTCGCCGAGCGCCTCCTCCCACCCGATCCGGCCAGCTTCGACCCGTTCTTCGAGGTGACGTTGCGCAACCAGCTCCGGCTCTTCCGGCGCGCGCGCGAGCACGGCGTGGCCTACGTCGCCGCGTCCTTCGCGACGCCCGACCCGGCGCGCCTCTCGCCGCTCGAGCTCCGCTTCCTCGACTACGACGTGGCGCGCCTCTGGGGCCGCGCCCTCGGGCTCTCGGATTACAAGGCCTTCCACGCCCTGGTCGCGCGCTACGACGCGCTCTTCGAGGAGCGCATGCGGCGGCAAGGGGTCCCGCACGTGGCGCTCCACCGCGCGCTCGAGGATCCCGCCCTCTTCAGCGACGTCTGCCACCTGACGCCGGAGGGTCTCGACGCGCTGGCCGAGGCCCTGTTGCCGGAGGTGGCGGAGGGCGTGGCGAGGAAGGCGGGAGCGCGATGAGGGCGTGGCTCGCCGCGGCCGCGGCGCTGACACTCCTCGGCGTGGCGCTGCGCCTCTACCACCTCGATTATCAGGAGCTCTGGCTCGACGAGGCGCTCCAGCTGCGCATGGCGACGACCGGGCAGCTCGGCGAGGCGCTGCGCCTCGAGTACAGCCCGCCGCTCGGCTACCTGCTCTGGCGCGCCTGGGTCGGCGCCTTCGGCGAGAGCGAGCTCGCGCTGCGCTCGCTCGCGGCGATCTTCGGGATCCTCTTCGTCCCGGCCGCGATCGCGGCCGGGCGCACGATCCTCACGCCCGCGGCGGGCCTGTGGGCCGGCGCCGTCGCGGCGACCTCCCCCCTGCACGTCTACTACTCGCAGGAGGCGCGGGCCTACTCGCTGCTGTGCCTCGCGATCCTGCTCGCGCACCTCTGCCTCTGGCGCGCGTTGGCACGACCGCGCCCCGCGGCCTTCGCCGCCTTCGCGGCGAGCGCGTGCCTGGCGCTCCTGACCCATCACTACGCGGCGCTGGCGCTCGCTCCGTCTTCCTACCTCGCCTGGCGCTGGCCGCGCGACGGCGAGACGCCGCGGCGCCGGCGCGCCTTCCTCGTCGCCAGCGCCGCGGCGGGTCTCCCCTGGGCCGCGTGGATCGCCTGGAGCTGGCTCGTGAACGTGCCGATCGAGCGCGGCTACCTCTGGGTCGCGCAGGTCTGGCGCGCGATCCCGCCGGCACTCGCGATCCCGAAGAGCCTCGAGGCGCTGGCCTTCGGACCGCAGGCGGGGAGCATCCCCGGCTTCTTCAAGCAGTTCACGATCCTCGAGTTCCCGGGGCCGCTCCGCGCGCTCGGGATCGCGGCCCTCGCCGCGCTCGGGATCCTGGCGCTCTCCCCCTGGCGCGACGCCCGGGTCGCGGTCCCCTGGCTCCGCCTGCGCCGGACGTGGCTCGCCGCGGTGATCTTCTTCCCGCTGCTCGCGCTCTGGTCGGTGTCCTTCGCGGTGCCGACCTACGTGGTCGCCCGCTACGACCTCGTCGCCTTCCCCGGGCTCGTGCTGCTCGTGGCGCTCGGCCTCGCGAAGCTCGGGCGCGGGGCACCGCTGGCGGCGCTGCTCTTCTTCGCGGTCGTCGCCGCGAAGCTCGCGCTCTACTACGCGCTCCCCTCCTTCGCCGCGGGGAGCGCTCCGTCGCGCGACGCGGCGGCCGCCGTCGACCGCCACGCCAGGGACGGCGACCTCGTGGTGTTCACCGCCTATCGAGGTGCCACGGTCGGCTACTACCTGCGCCGCCTCGGCTACCGGGAGCAGGCGGGGCGCTTCGATGGGCCTGCGGGGCGTCGTTTCGCGCTCCGGCGCCTCCCCACCCATCCGTCGAGCCTCTTCTTCAACGTCGACCATCCCGAGCGCACCCGCTTCGACCTCGAGCAGACGCGGCTCGACCTGCGCGGCTACCTCGCGGAGCTCGACCCCGCGCGCGCGACGGTGTGGGTCGAGGTGCTGCCCGAGGAGCCGCCGCTGCCGCACTTCAAGGCGATGCTGGCCGAGGAGCTCCTGCGCGCCGGCTTCCGGCCGAGCGCGCTCCCGCCCGGACTCATCCCGGGACAGATCGCGCCGTACCGCCGCAGCGCCACGTCAGATTGACTCCGCTCGCCTGCGGCTCGCTGCGCGGAGGCCTCCGGCCTCCTTGCGGCGACTGACTCCGCTCGTCTGCGGCTCGCTGCGCGCAGGTCTCCGGCCTCCTTGCGGCGATGAGCTTCGCTCGCGCTCGCTGCGCGCGCCGACCCTCGAGTCGGCCTGCTAGCCTTGGCGCGTGTACATCGCCCTCTGCGTCCCCGATCTCGTAGGGGGCGGAGCGCAGCGCAGCATGGTCGACCTGGCCTGCGGGTTCGCGGCGCTCGGCCACCGGGTCGACGTGCTCGCGATCCGGCCGCGCGGTGAGCTTTGCGATGCGCTCGGGCCCGCGGTCCGGATCGTCTCGCTCGAAGGCGTCCTCACCCGACTCCCGCTGGTGTCGGGAAGCAAGCGCCGCCGGGCGCTGGCCGCCGTGCTCCCGCTCGCGGGCTTCCTGCGGCGCGAGCGACCGGACGCGCTGGTCGCGACCTCGCACTCGACCAACGTCGCGGCCGCGGTCGCGGGGCGCCTCGCGCGCGCGCCGACGCGGGTGGTGCTCCGCTTCGACAGCCAGCTCTCCCGCTCGCCGCGGCTCGCCGGGACGCGCACGCAGCAGCGGCGCGAGCGCCGCGCGCGCCGCTACTTCCCGTGGGCCGACGGCTGGATCGCGATCTCGGAGGGCGTCGCGGACGACGCGGCGCGGGTCACCGGGATCGCGCGCGCGAGGATCGCGGCGATCCACAACCCGGTCGTGACGGCGGAGCTCCTGCGGCGGGCGGCCGCGCCGGTGGACGAGGCGTGGCTCGCGTCGGGGAGCCCCCCCGTGGTGCTCGGGGTCGGGCGCCTCGTGGCGCAGAAGGACTTCGCGACGCTGGTGCGCGCGTTCGCGCGCGTGCGCGCGCGGCGCGACGTGCGGCTCCTGCTCCTCGGCGAGGGCCCCGAGCGTTCCGCCCTCGAGGGGCTCGCGGCCGAGCTCGGCGTCGCCGCCGACGTGCGCCTCGCCGGCCGGGTCGCCGCGGCGCCCGCCTACATGGCGCGCGCCGCGGTCTTCGCGCTCTCCTCGGCCTGGGAGGGCTTCGGGCGCGTGCTCGTCGAGGCGCTGGCCGTCGGCTGCCCGGTGGTGAGCACGGACTGCCCGAGCGGGCCGCGCGAGATCCTCGCGGGCGGCGCTTTCGGGCCGCTCGTCCCGGTAGGCGACGCCGAGGCGCTCGCCGCCGCGATCGGCTCGCTGCTCGACCGTCCGCCGGAGCGACGGGCGCTCGTCGAGCGCGCGCAGGCCTTCTCGCTCGAGCGCGGCGTCGAGCGCTACCTGGAAGTGCTGGGGGCCTGAGGCGGCAGGAGCCCGCGTGCGTCGAGGAACTCCGCCAGCAGCTCCGCCACGAGCGCCTGGCCGGCGGCGTTCCAGTGGTGGTCCTCGACGGCGTAGTACATCGGCCGGCCGGCCGCCTGCTCGCGCGCGAGGGCGGGCGTGGGGTCCAGCAGCGGGATCCCCGCCTGTGCGCAGAAGGCTTCGATCTCGCGGTTGATGCGCAGGGGATCGAGGTCGAGCCCCGGATGGGCGGCGGCGACCGACGCCCTGGCGCGCGCATCGACCTGGAAGTCGGCGGGGACGAGCAGCACCACGAGTCTCGCCCCGGCCGAGCCCGCGACGCGATCCATCTCGAGCAGGAGGCGCCGCGTGGCGAGCCAGGCGTCCTCCCAGAGCCGGGCGGTCGCAGGGTCGTCGACCTCGCGGAGGAATGGCCAACCGAGGATCAGCTCGGGGTCGTAGCGGTCGTCGCTCGAGAAGCGACTCCAGAGGCGTCCCGTCGCCCGCTCGAGGAGGTTCGCCACCATCGCCGGCTGGAGCGTCCGGCGCAGCGTGTCGAGGGAGGAGCGCTTCCTGCTGTGCCAGCGTTCGACGTGGGGCGCCATCCGCGCGCGATCGGGCGGCGTCCACTCGAGCTCGCCGTCGAGCGAGCGCGCCCGCGCGTAGGGGCGCGAGAACGTGGTGCGCGCCTCCGCGCCGAAGAGCGCGGCCTCGATCGCGTAGGAGTTGTTCTGGAGATCGTTGGCCAGGAAGAAGCCGAGCACGACGAGGTCGGGCCGGTAGCGGAGACCGTCCTCCGTCAGGGCCAGCAGCTCCTGGGCGGTGCCGTAGCCGCCGACGCCGAGGTTCAGGACCTCGACCCCGCGCGCGGCCAGGCGTGCCTCGAGCCGGTAGGGGAGCGAGTGCTCGAGCGGCACCTGGTAGGCCTCCATGAAGGAGTCGCCGAGCACCACGATGCGATAGGTCCCGGGCGCCTTCTCGACGGCGTGCGGGCGGTCGCGCAGCCCCAGGGCGTTGGTCTCGACCAGGACGCCGTAGTCGCGCGTGCGCTGGAAGCTCGAAGCGTTCGGCTCGAGCACCCAGCCGCGCGTCGGGTGGGGCATGCGCAGCGAGTGCTCGCCGGAGAGGCCGCGCAGGCTCCCGTAGTGGTAGAGGCGAAGCCCGCACTCGGCGAGCCCGACCGAGAAGAGGAGCGAGGCCAGGAGCAGCAGGAGCGAAGCGAGCGAGCGACGCACTACGCTCGGGCGGCCCGCAGCCGGAAAGCGGCCAGGAGCTCCGCCTCCTTCGCCCGCGCGTCCGCGAGCTGCTCCTCCTTCACGCTGTCGAAGCCGCGGATCTGCTCGGGGACGCGCGCGATCTCGACCGCGAGGTCGAAGCTCTCGGGCGAGAGTCCGGCGAGGAGCTCCTCGACGCGGGCCTCGTAGTCGCGGACGAGCTGCCGCTCGAGGCGCCGGTGCGCGGTCCATCCGCAGGGGTCGAAGGGCGTGCCGCGGAGGATCCTGCCGCGGGCGAGCAGGCGCAGGAAGGGGAAGATCCACGGCCCGAAGGTCCACTTCCTGTGGCGGCCCGTGCCGGGATCGCGGGGGTTCAGGCTCCAGGGCGGCGCGAGGTGGAGCTGAAGGCGATACTCGCCCTCGAACTCGGCCGCGAGCTGGCGCAGGAATTCGCCGTTCGTCCACAGCCGCGCCACCTCGTACTCGTCCTTGTAGGCGAGGAGCTTGAAATAGTACCGGGCCACCGCGAGGGCCAGCCCCTCGCGGCCGGGCGCGCGCTCGCGCTCGCGCTGCGCCACGCGCTCGACGAGGGCGCGGTAACGGCGAGCGAGCCCGGCGCCCTGATAGCCGACCAGGAACTCCGCGCGGCGCTCCACCACCTCCTCGAGCGTGCGCGCCGGCTCGCCCGCCTGCGAGGCGCGCAGCGCCGGGCGCGCGGCCGTCTCCACCGCCGCGAGGTCGTGGGCCGCGAGGCGCCCCCAGGCGAGCGCGCGCCGGTTCATCTCGACGGAGCGGGCGTTGAGCTCGATCGCGCGCTGCAGCGCCGGGAGCCCGACCGGGACGCGGCCGCGCTGGAGCGCGTAGCCGAGCAGGAAGAGGTTCGAGGCCAGCGCATCGCCGAGGAGCGCGGTCGCGAGGCGCGTGGCGTCGACGAAGTGCGGGTCCCCGCAGGCGGCCGCGATATTCGCCTGCATGCCGCGCGGCGAGAGGTCGAGGTCGGGGTGGCTCGCGAAATCCGAGGTCGGCGCCACGTGCGTGTTCACGATGGCGGTGGTGCGGTCCCTGGAGAGCTTCGCGAGCGCGTCGGCGCCGGAGCAGACGACGATGTCGCAGCCGAGGAGCAGATCCGCGCAGCCCTCGGCGATGCGCGTGGCGTGCAGCGCCTCGGGGTCGCGGGCGATGCGCACGTGGCTCGTGACCGGCCCGTTCTTCTGGGCGAGGCCGGTCACGTCGAGGGTCGAAGAACCCTTGCCCTCGAGGTGGGCCGCCATGCCGAGCAGGGCGCCCACGGTGACGACGCCGCTCCCGCCGATCCCGCCGACCAGGATGTCGAAGGGGCGCTCGCTCTCCGCCAGCGGCGGGTCCGGGACCCCGGCGAGCAGCGCGTCCACGTCGGCGTCCACGCCGCCGGCCGCCCGGCGCACCCGGCCACCGATCACGGAGACGAAGCTCGGGCAGTAGCCCTTGAGGCACGAGTAGTCCTTGTTGCACGAGGACTGGTTGATCCGGCGCTTGCGCCCGAACTCGGTCTCGACCGGCTCGATCGAGATGCAGTTCGACTGCACGGAGCAGTCGCCGCAGCCCTCGCAGACGAGCTCGTTGATCACGACGCGGCGGTCGGGGTCCGGCAGCTCGCCGCGCTTGCGCAGCCGCCGCGCCTCGGCGGCGCAGGTCTGGTCGTAGACGAGCGCGGAGACACCCGGGTGCTCGCGCAGCTCGCGCTGCACGCGATCGAGGTCGTCGCGGTGGTGGATGGTGACGCCCGGCGGGAAGGCCTTGCGGTCGTACTTCCCGATGTCGTCGCTCGAGACCGCGATCCGGCGCACGCCCTCGGCGGCGAGCTGGTGCGCGATCTCGGGCGCGGTCACCTCGCCCTCCATGGGCTCGCCCTCGATCGGCTGCCCGCCCGTCATCGCTACCGCGCCGTTCACGAGGATCTTGTAGGTGATGTTCACGCCGGCGGTGACCGCGGCGCGGATGGCGAGGAGCCCCGAGTGGAAGTAGGTGCCGTCGCCCATGTTCTGGAAGATGTGGGGCGTATCCGTGAAGGGGGCCTGGCCGATCCAGTTGGCGCCTTCGCCTCCCATGTGCGTCACGGCGAGCGTGCGCCGCTCGGGGAGCCAGACCGCCATGCCGTGGCAGCCGATCCCGCCGAGGGCGAGGCTGCCTTCGGGCACCACGGTCGACGTGTTGTGCGGGCAGCCCGAGCAGAAGGACGGGAGGCGCACGAGGCCGCCCGGCGCTGGGCCCGTCGTGGCGGCGGCGCGCGGGGGGCGTGCGACGAGCCCCGGCGCGCGCCGCTCGAGCCAGGCGCGCAGCGCGTGGGCCACGATCGGCGGCGAGAGCTCGCCCACCGCCGGCAGCAGCGGGGCGCCCGTCTCGTCCGTCTTCCCGAGCAGGCGCGGGCGGCGCTCGGCGTTGTAGAGCAGGCGCGCGAGCTGCTCCTCGACGAGCGGGCGCTTCTCCTCGACGACCAGCACCTCCTCGAGGCCGGCGCAGAAGCGGCTCGCGCCGACGGGCTCGAGCGGCCAGGTCATGCCCAGCTTGTAGACGACGAGGCCGTGGTCCGCGGCGCGCTCGGCGTCGATCCCGAGCTCGTCCAGGGCCTGGCGCACGTCGAGGTAGGCCTTGCCGGCGGTGACGATCCCGAGCCGCCGCCGCGGCGAATCGAGCACGACCCGGTCGATCGCGTTCGCGCGCGCGAAGGCCTGCGCGGCCGGCAGGCGCTGGGAGTAGAGGCGCTGCTCGACGGCGATCGGCAGGTTTCCCCAGCCGATGTGCAGGCCCTCGGGCCGCTCGAAATCGGTCGGCTCGGCGATCCGGGGCCGGTCCGGAGCGACGGCCACCGAGCCGGAGCTATCGACCGTGTCGGTCAAACACTTCATGCCGACCCAGCAGCCGGAGTAGCGCGAGAGGGCGAAGCCGAGCAGGCCCAGGTCCAGGTACTCCTGCACGCTCGACGGGTTCAGCACCGGAATGCCGCAATGGACGAGCGCCTGCTCGCTCTGGTGCGCGATCGAGGACGACTTGGCGCCGGGGTCGTCGCCCGTCAGCACGAGGACGCCGCCGCGCGGGGCGCTCCCGGCGTAGTTGCCGTGCTTGAGCGCGTCGCACGAGCGGTCGACGCCGGGGCCCTTGCCGTACCAGATGGCGAAGACGCCGTCGTAGCGCGCGCCGGGGAGGAGGTTCGCCTGCTGCGATCCCCAGACCGCGGTCGCGGCGAGGTCCTCGTTCACGCCCGGCTGGAAGCGCACGTGGTGGCGCTCGAGGTGCAGGCGCGCCTCCCAGAGCGCGAGGTCGTAGGTGCCGAGCGGCGAGCCGCGGTAGCCGCTGATGAAGCCGGCGCTGCGCAGGCCCGCGCTCGCGTCGCGCTCGCGCTGGAGCATCGGCAGCCGGACCAGGGCCTGCACGCCGGTGAGGAAGACGCGGCCCCGCTCGCGCGTGTAGCGATGCTCGAGCTCGTAGCTGGCGTCGAAAGCGGCTGCGCTCACGAAGCGCAAAAAATAGCGGTCTGATACCGTCAAGTCATGGCTCGGCGCGCGGCGGTCGCGGGCTGCCTCGTCTTCTCGGGGCTCTCCGCGCTCGTCTATCAGATCATCTGGGTGCGCCTGCTCGGCTTCACCTTCGGAACGACCACCGAGGCCGTGAGCACGGTGCTCGCGGTCTTCTTCGGGGGACTCGCCCTCGGGAACCTCTGGGCGGCGGCGCGCCTGACGAAGGTCCTGCGCCCGCTGCGGCTCTACGCGCTCCTCGAGCTCGGGATCGGACTCTACGCGCTGGTCTCGGTCCCGCTGCTCCAGGGCCTCGCCGGCGTCCACGTGCTGCTCGGGGCGGGGCAGGGCCCGCTCGTGCAGACGGCGCTCCGCTTCGCCGGCTCGGCCGCCGTGCTGCTCCCGCCCACGATCGCCATGGGGGCGACGCTCCCGGTCGTGGCGCGGGGCCTCGTGACCGAGGACGCGAGCCTGGGCCGCTGGAGCGCGCTGCTCTACGCCGCCAACACGATGGGCGCCGTGCTCGGCGCGTACCTCTGCGGCTTCTGGCTGATCCCCGGCCTCGGTCTCGCGCGGACGGTGCTGCTCGCCGGGCTCGTGAATCTCGGCGTGGCGGTCGCGGTCCTCGCGATCGCTGGCGGCGTGCGGGCGCCCGCGCCCGCGCCCGCCGCCGGGGTCGCCGCCGCCGGACCGGCCCGGGGGCGCCTCGTCTTCCTGCTCTTCTTCGGCGTCTCGGGCTTCGTCGCGATCGGCTACGAGATCGTCTGGTCGAAGGTCTTCGGCATCGTGATGGAGGGGACCCTCTACGGCTTCGCGGCGGTCCTCTCGGTGTTCCTGCTCGGGATCGCGCTCGGAAGCCTCTTGATCGCGCCCCGCGTCGACCGCATCCGCGACCTGCCGCGCGCCTTCGGCTGGCTGCACGCCGGGACCGCGGTCGCGGTCGGGCTCGGCATCCGGGTCGTCCCCGACCTGCCGTTCTACCTGCAGCGCCTCTCCGGTCTCGGGTCGGTCGATGCGCTGCACCGGCTCTACCTGCTGGTCTTCCCGATCGTGCTCGTCCCGACGGCGCTCTTCGGGGCCGCCTTCCCGGTGCTGGTGCGCATCATCGCGCGGCAGGCGGCGGCCGCCGGCAGGGGGATCGGGGTGGCGACGGCCGTGAACACGGCCGGAAGCATCCTCGCGAGCCTCGTCGTCGGCTTCCTCTGGATCCCCGAGCTCGGCATGGACCGCACGCTCGTGATCCTCCTGCTCCTCGACGGCGGCGTCGCGCTCGTCGCGCTCGCGGCGTATCAGAGCGCGCGCGGCTGGCGCGCGGCCGCGAGCGTGGCGGGCTGCGCGGCGGCGCTCGCGCTCGTCCTCGTCGGCTTCGACGGGGTTCGCGTCGACCACGCCATCGCCGGCCATTCGCTCAGCTCCCCGACGCTCCACGAGTACCGGCGACGCCTCGCCCAGGAGCTCGCCGCGCAGCGCTATCGCAAGGAGGGCCGCACGGCGATCGTGACGGTCCACGCGCTGCCGACGCACCGCTTCCTGCGCACCAACGGCCTCCCGGAGGCCGGGTACGTGCTGCGCCCGCCCTACTACCCGACAGAGTCCATGCTCCTCGGCGTGCTGCCCTATCTGACGGCGCAGGGCGAGCCGCGCCGGGGCCTCGTGGTCGGACTCGGCGGCGGCAATACCCTCGATGCGCTCGTGCACACCGGCCTCGAGCGCATCGACGTGGTCGAGCTCGAGCAGGCGGTGATCGACGCGCTCCCGGTCTTCGCGCAGGGTCGCGACGACCCGCTGGCCGACCCGCGCGTCCACACCATCGTGAACGACGGCCGCAACGAGCTGCTGCGGGCCGGCCACGACGGGCGCCCGCCCTACGACGTGATCGCCTCGCAGCCGAGCCACCCCTGGCGGATCGGGGCCGCGAGCCTCTTCACCGAGGAGTACTTCGAGCTCGCCCGCGCGCGGCTCGCCCCCGGCGGCCGCTTCGTGGTCTGGGTGAACGGCTTCCGCGTCGATGGCGAGTCGTTCCTCGCGATCGTCGCGAGCTTCGAGCGCGTCTTCCCGGGCTCGCTCTTCTTCGACGGCTCGGAGAAGCTTGCGCGGAGCGACTTCCTGCTGCTCGGCGGGCTGGAGCCCGTGGTGATCGACCCGGCCGTGATGGCCCGGCGGATGCGGGAGCCGCGCCTTGCCGCGCTCCTCGACCGCTTCCGTTTCCACTCGGTCGAGGACATCCTCGCGACCTTCGAAGCACCCGCCGCCGCCTTCGCCGCCATCGCCAGCCAGGACCGCAACACCGACGACGACGCCTTCGTCGAGACCCGCATCCCGCGCGATCTCCGCCAGCGCAACATCGACTTCGCGGCGCTGGAAGCCCGGATCGCCGCGGGGACTCCCGCGTTGCCGCCGCTCGCGGAGCCCGTGGACGTCGGGCGGGTCGCGCGCGCGCTGCTCGATGCCCGCGGCTCCGCGGGCCGCTGGAAGCTCGGGTCGAAGCTCGAGCGCCTGCTAGGCCCCGGCTCCGACGGGCTCGATCCGGTGCTGCGCGAGGCGCTGCGGATCGAGGGCCGGATCCGCGACCCGCAGCGCCGGCCCGCGCAGGCCGATGCGGTCGCGAAGCTCCAGGAGGAGAACCCGACGCGGCCCGAGCCGTGGCGCCTGCTCGGGAACGCCCGCCGGGAGGTCAGCGACTTCGAGGGGGCGGCCCTCGCCTACGCGCAGGCCTTCGAGCGCTCGCGCGACCCGGCCGACGCCTTCGCGGCCGGCCGCGCCCTCGCGTCGGTCGACCGCGAGCGCGCGGAGGCGTGGTTCGCGCGCATCCCGGCCGAGACGCGCGCGGAGTACCCGGAGCTCGCGCTCCACGAGGCGCAGCGCACCGTCGGCGGGACTGGCGACGGGAGCGAGGTGCGGGCCGCCTACGAGCGGCTGCGCGCCTTCCGCGCTACCCGCGAGGGGCGCGCGAAGCGGGGCGTCGACGAGGTCCTGGCGCAGATGGCCGCGCGCCTCGGCGACGAGCAGGCCGCTCGGGCGTACTCCGACCTCGCCCGCGAGCGGCGCCGCGCGGAGGCCGCCGCGGCGGCGTCGCGGGCGCGGCGAGCCCTCGGGGCGAAGCGCCTCGACGAGGCGGCCGCCGCGCTCGACCAGGCCGAGCGCCTGCTGCCCGCGGACGCGACGATCCAGACCCTGCGCGCGCGCCTCGCGCTCCTGCAGGGCGACCCGAAGGCGCTCGGCGAGGCGCTGCTGCGCCTGCGCGAGTTCTCGACGACCCTCGAGGGCGCCGTCCTGGCCGAGAACCGCTTCCGCGAGGAGAACGGCCTCCCGCTCCTGCCCGCGCTCTCGGCCGAGGCGCTGCTCGCGGTGCCCCCGCCGCCGCCCGCCGGCGACGGCGCCCCGCCCGCGGCGGCGCGATAGCCTTCGTTCCGGTGCAGATCGGCGTCGCGCTCCACACGACCGACCTCTCGATCGACCCGGCCGAGCTCGCGCGCGAGGCCGAGGCGCGCGGCTTCTACTCCATGTACGTCCCCGAGCATACCCACATCCCGACGAGCCGGCGCACGCCTGCGCCGACGGGGACGCAGGAGCTCGCCGACGAGTACCGGCGCTGCCTCGACCCGTGGGTGGCGCTCGCCGCGGCGGCGGCGGTGACGAGCCGCATCCGGCTCGGCACCGGGATCGCCCTCGTGGCGCAGCACGACACGCTCGCCCTCGCCAAGACGATCGCGACGCTCGACTTCCTCTCGCGCGGACGCGTGGTGCTCGGGGTGGGCTACGGCTGGAACCACGAAGAGATGGAGAACCACGGGATCGACGTGCGGCGGCGCCGTGCGCTCGTGCGCGAGAAGATGCTCGCGATGCAGGCGCTCTGGTCGCAGGAGGTGGCGGAGTACCGCGGAGAGTTCGTGCGCTTCGAGCCGAGCTGGATGTGGCCCAAGCCCGTGCAGCAGCCGCGCCCGCGCGTGCTGATCGGCGGCGCGCCCGGCCGGATCCTCTTCGCGCACGTCGCCGAGTACGCCGACGGCTGGATGCCGATCGGCGGCGCCGGGGTGCGCGAGGCGCTGCCCGAGCTGCGCCGCGCGATGGAGGAGCGCGGCCGCGACCCGGCCGGACTCCACGTCGTGCCCCTCGGCATCTTCCCCGATCCGGCGAAGCTCGAGCACTACGAGAAGATCGGCGTCACCGAGGCGGTGCTGCGCCTGCCGTCGGCGCCGCGCGACCGCGTGCTCCCCGTGCTCGACGACTACGCGCGCTACTTGCGAACCTGATTTCCGGGGACGACCCGAGCTGCCCCTTGCCTCGCGGCGCTGAATCCGTTACGGTTCCATTACGCAACCGGTCCCGCCAGATGGCCACAGTGACCGTGAAGAACCTTCCCGCCGATCTGCACCTGCGGCTCAAGGAGCGCGCCGAGCGCTACGGCCGCAGCCTGAACAGCGAGATCCTGGCCTGTCTCCGCGAGGTCACGGAGCCTCGCGTCGTGGACGCCGAGGCCCTGCTCGCCGAGGTGCGTCGCCTGCGCGCGCAGGTCGGCGGCAGGATCTCCGAGGCGCTCCTGCGCGAGTCTCGGATCGCGGGACGACCTTGATCGTCGTCGACACGAACGTGATCGCGTACCTGTGGCTTCCGGGTGCGCAGACCGCGCATGCGGAGGCCCTCGTCCGGAGCGACCCGGACTGGGCCGCCCCGCTGCTCTGGCGCTCCGAGTTCCGCAACGTCCTGACCGGTCTGCTGCGGCGAAGCCAGCTCCCGGCGGACGCGGCGATCGCCATCGCCGAACGCGCGGAGGCCCACCTGCGCGGACGCGAGTTCGCGGTGAGCGCTGCGGCGGTCCTCGATCGGGTCGCGCGCTCCCGCTGCTCCGCCTACGACTGCGAGTTCGTCGCGCTCGCCGACGAGCTCGACGTGGCCCTCGTCACCACCGACCGCCGCATCCTCGACGACTTTCCGCAGAGCGCCGTCCCCCTCCGGGAAGCAGTGCGCTAGATTCGTCGCCCGAGGAGCACCTCCCGTTGCAGCTCCGCTACTCGGAGTCCGACGAGAAGTTCCGCGCCGAGCTCCGCGCGTGGCTCGCCGAGGCGGTGCCCGCCTACGGCCCGCCGCCGCTCGGTCACGGCTGGCACGCGCGGCGCGACTACGACACGGGCTGGCAGCGCCGGCTCTTCGAGGCGGGCTACGCCGGGATCAACTGGCCGAAGCTCTACGGCGGGCGCGACCTCTCGCTCTCCGAGCAGCTCGTCTATTACGAGGAGACCGCGCGGGCGAAGGCGCCCTACGTGGGGGCGAACTTCGTCGGCCTCCTGCACGGCGGGCCCACGCTGATCGCCGAGGGCACGCCGGAGCAGAAGGCGCGGCACGTCCGGCAGATCCTGCGCGGAGAGCAGGTCTGGTGCCAGGGCTTCTCCGAGCCCGGCGCCGGCTCGGACCTCGCCTCGCTGCGCACCCGGGCCGTGCTCGACGGTGACCGCTACATCGTGAACGGGCAGAAGATCTGGACCTCGTTCGCGCAGATCGCGGACTACTGCGAGCTGCTGGTGCGCACCGACCCGAACGCGCCCAAGCACCGCGGCATCAGCTGGCTGATCCTGCCCATGGACGCGCCGGGCATCGAGGTCCGGCCGCTCAAGACGCTGGTGGGCGACGGCGAGTTCAGCGAGGTCTTTCTCAAGGACGTGCCGGTTCCGGTCGAGAACCGGGTCGGCGCCGAGAACGACGGCTGGCGCGTCACGAACGTGACGCTGCGCTTCGAGCGCGGCACGGCCTTCGCGAGCGAGATGTACCACCTCCAGGGGGTGCTGGCCGAGCTGGCGCAGCTCGCGCGCCGGGTCACCCGGCGCGACGCGCGGGCCTGGGACGACGCGGGGCTTCGCCGCGAGGTGGGCCACCTTCAGGCGCAGCTCGACGCGCTCTGGGCGATGCTCAAGCTCTCCATCTCCGAGGCGGGCGAGTCCGGCGTCCCGGGAGTCGGCGCCTCGGCGCTCAAGCTCTTCTACACCGAGGTCTACCAGCACGTCGCCGAGCTCGGCCTGCGCCTCCTCGGCCGCGCGGCCCTCTGCCGCGAGGACGTCGCGGGCCTGCCGAGCCGCGTGCTCTCGTACCGCGCGATGCAGGCGCTCTCGCTCACCATCGCGGCGGGCAGCTCGCAGGTGCAGCGCAACATCATCGCCGAGCGGATCCTCGGGCTGCCCAAGGAGCGTTGAGCGGTGGACTTTCGCCTCAGCGAGGACCAGGAGGCGCTGCGCGCGGGGATGCGCGACTTCTGCGCTCGTCGCGTCGGCATCGACGCGCTCCGCGAGCTCGAGGGCGAGAGATCGGTCGACGCGGTCCTCTGGCGCGAGCTCGCCGAGATGGGAGTCTTCGCCCTGCGCGAGCCCGAGTCGCGCGGAGGCTTGGGTCTCGGCATGGCGGATGCGGTGATCGTCTTCGCCGAGCTCGGTCGTCGGCTCGTGCCCGGGCCGCTGGTCTGGACCCATCTCGCGGCGGGCCTCTTCGAGGGCGCCGGTGCCGGCGCTTCGGTGGTGGGCGGCCTCGATGCGACCGACGGCGGGTCGGGGCCCTGGCTCGTCGAGCACCTCGACCACCTCGACGCCGTGCTCGTGCTGCGTTCCGACGGCGTGGAGCGCCTCGACCCGAAGCGCCTCCCGGCGATCTCCGCCGGCCTGCCGCTCGACCCGCACACCCCGCTCCACCACCTCGAGAATCTCCCCCGCGGCGAGCGGGTCGGCGACGCGCCGCTCGCGCAGCAGCTCCGGCTCGAAGGCGCCGCGCTCGTCGCGGCGCAGATGCTCGGCATCGCCGAGGCCACGCTCGAGCTGGCGACCGAGTACGCGAAGCGGCGCGAGCAGTTCGGGCGGCCGATCGGATCGTTCCAGGCGATCAAGCACATGCTCGCCGATATGTTCGTGCGCCAGGAGGTGGCGCGCGCCGCCGTCTACGCCGCGGGCGCCACGCTCGACGATCCGCTCGCGGGCGACGTGCTGCGGGCGGTCGCGTCGGCGAAGATCGTGGCCGGCGAGGCGGCGCGCGAGAACGCGCGCGCCTGCATCCAGGTCCACGGCGGCATGGGCTACACCTGGGAGGTCCCCGCGCACTACTACCTGAAGCGGGCCTGGGTGGGCGAGAACCTCTTCGGCGGCGTCGACGAGCACGCCGACCGCCTCGCCGAGGGGATCGGAGCGCGCGCCTCGGCTTGACCCGCCCCGGCATTTTCAATACGCTACGTCTCGAAATCTCCGGAGGAGCGCGCGATGGGCATCCTGGACGGGAAGGCGGCCGTCGTGACCGGCGGCGGCCGCGGCATCGGCCGCGGGCACTGCCTGCACCTCGCCGAGCAGGGCGCGGCAGTGGTCGTGAACGACCGCGACCAGGACGAGGCGCGCCAGGTCGTGGCCGAGATCGCCGCGCAGGGGGGCAAGGCCGCCGCGGACGGCTCCGACGTCGGCACGCGCGCCGGCGCGCGCGAGCTCGTCCAGCACTGCGTCGACGAGTTCGGCGCGATCCACGCGATCGTGAACAACGCCGGCAACGTCCGCGATCGCTCCTTCCTCAAGATGTCCGACGAGGAGTTCGGCGACGTCCTGCGCGTCCACGCGCAGGGCACCTTCATGTGCAGCCAGGAGGCGGCGCTGCGCATGCGCGACCAGGGGACGGGCGGCTCGATCGTGAACACCGTCTCCGCCGCCCACTTCGGGAACTTCGGCCAGACCAACTACGCCGGGTCCAAGGGCGCCATCGCGAGCATGACCTACACCTGGGCCGTCGAGCTCGCGCGCCACGGGATCCGCGTGAACGCGGTCAGCCCGAGCGGCACGACGCGCATGTCTGCGCAGGCCAAGCTCCCCGACGGCCGGAACGCCCCGGGGATCTTCATCGACCCGACCTGGAACGGACCCTTCGTCGCCTGGCTGTGCAGCGACGAGGCCGACTGGATCACCGGTCAGATCTTCGGCACCGGGGGCGAGCGGGTCGCGATCGTCCTGCAGCCGCGCTACGGCACGGCGATGTTCCAGCCGGGTGGCTGGACGGTCGAGGGCCTGCGCCAGCAGATGCGGGCCTTCTTCGGCAACCGCCTCGAGCCCTTCGGGCTCGCGAAGGCGCCCTATCCCTTCTACGACGGCGTGCGGCCCCAGGCGGCCAAGGCGGAGTAGGCGAGCGGTGGCGGGAATCGTCTCCTACGGCGCCTACGTCCCCCGCACACGCCTCCCGCTCGCCTTGATCGGCGGCGATCGCGCCGCGAACGCAAGCGAAGCGCGCAGCGGGCCGGAGCTCCAGTGGAGCTCGGCCCAGGCGAGCGAAGCCGCAAGGCCCAGCGGTCCGGAGAAGGCCGTCGCCTGGAACGACGAGGACGCGCTGACGATGGCGGTCGCCGCCGGGGCGAGCTGCCTGCGCGGCTTCGACCGCTCTTCCGTGGACGCGCTCTTCTTTGCGTCCACCACCCACCCGTTCCGCGAGAAGCAGGGCGCGGCGCTCGTGGCGCGCGCCCTCGATCTCCCGCGCGAGGTGCGCAGCGCCGACACCTCGGGGTCGCTGCGCGCGGGGCTCCAGGCGCTGCGCGGGGCGCTCGACGCCGTCGCGGCGGGCTCGGCGCGCCGGGTCCTCGTGGTCGCGAGCGAGTGCCGCGTCGCCGCGCCCGGCTCGGGGCTCGAGGCGAGCCTCGGCGACGGCGCCGCCGCCTTCCTCGTGGGAGAGGTCGACTGCGTGGCGCAGCTCGAGGCGGCCTTCGCCGTCGCCGACGAGATCATCGACGTGTGGCGCGGCGAGGGCGACCGCTTCGTCCACGCCTGGGAGGAGCGCTTCGTCCTCCAGGAGGGCTACGCGCCGGGCATCGTCGAGGCCGTGCGCGGGCTCTGCGAGCGGCTCGGTCCGGCGGCCGCGGACGCGCGGATGGCGCTCTACGCGCCCGACGCGCGCAGCCACGCCGAGGCCTGCCGGGCGCTGCGCATCCCCGCGGAGCGCGTGCAGGACCCCCTCTTCGGCCGGCTCGGGAACGCCGGCGCGGCGTTCGCCCCGCTGCTCCTCGCCGCGTCGCTCGAGAGCCTGCGGCCCGGCGAGCGCGTCGTCGTCGCAGCCTACGGCGACGGGGCGGAGGCGCTGGCCTTCCAGGCGGGCGCGCAGATCGAGAAGCTTCCCGCGCGCCGCGGCGTCTCCTGGCACCTGGCAAGGCGCCGGCCGGTCCGGAGCTACGAGCGCTATCTCGAGGCCCGCGGCCTGCGCACCCGCGAGTGGGAGCCGGCCCGCGATCCGGGGCTCTCGGCGACCGTCCACCACCGCGAGCGCGACGAGGACCTCTCCTTCTGCGGGCAGCGCTGCCGCCGCTGCGGGGCCGTCCAGTTCCCGATGCAGCGGGTCTGCGAGACCTGCTTCGCCAAGGACGAGTTCGAGCGGGTGCGGCTCTCGGAGCGCGTCGGGAAGGTCGTGACCTACACCTTCGACTTCTTCTTCCCGACGCCCGACCCGCCGACGATCGTCACCGTGACGGAGGTGGACGGCGCGCGCATCCACCTCCAGCTCGTGAACGCGACCCCGGAGGAGATGAAGCTCGACCTGCCCGTCGAGTTCGTCTTCCGGCGGATCCACGCGACCGGCGGCCGCCCGAACTACTACTGGAAGGCCACCCCGCTGGAGGCGGAGAGCGAAGCCGAGCGCGAGCAAGGCCGCGAAGCGGCCGCGCAGCGAGCCGCAGGCGAGCGGAGTCGAACATGAGGGATGGAATCCGCGACAAGGTCGCGATCGTCGGCGTCGGCTGCTGCAAGTTCGGCGAGAACTGGGACCAGTCGCCGTCGGACATGATCGTCGACGCCGCCTACGAGGCCTACGCGGACGCCGGAATCGACGACCCGCAGGCGCGCATCGACGCGGTCTTCACGGGCTCGGCCTATTCCAACAAGGGACCGCACGAGGCCAGCGACGCGCTCAAGCTCTGGAAGCCGGTCACGATGGTCACGAACTACTGCGCGACCGGCACCGATGCCGTTCGCTGCGCGGCGATGTCGATCGCCTGCGGCATGTACGACACGGTCCTCGTCGTCGGCTACGACAAGCCGAAGGACCGCGGCGTCGCGGGCCCGAGCGTCATGCTGAACCAGGTCCGCGACCTGCCGCAGACGCCGGCCGGCTGGTTCGCGCTCTGCGCCGCGCGCTACTTCGAGCGCTTCGGCGCGGGCCGCGAGGACCTCGCCCGCATCTCGGTGAAGAACCACCACAACGGGACGCTGGCGCCGAAGTCCTTCCTCAAGCGCGAGATCACGGTCGAGGACGTGCTCTCCGCGCGGATCATCTCCTGGCCCTTCGGCCTCTACGACTGTGCGGCGCAGACCGACGGCGCCGCGGCGGCGATCCTGACCCGCGCCGACCTCGCGCGTTCCTTCCGGGACGATCCGGTGCTGATCAAGGCGATCACCGTCTTCGCGGGCCCGAACCCGCAGAAGGATCCCGCGAACGACTTCCTGGCCTGGAAGCCCACCATCCACGCCGCCGAGGCGGCCTACCGCCAGGCGGGCCTCTCCGACCCGTTCCGGCAGATCGACGTCGCGCAGCTCCACGACTGCTTCTCGCTGACCGAGCTGCTCTCCTACGAGGACCTCGGCTTCTGCCGCAAGGGCGAGGCGAAGGATCACGTCGCGGCGGGCACCTTCGCGCTCGGCGGCGAGCTCCCGGTGAATACCGACGGCGGGCTCAAGAGCTTCGGGCACCCGACCGCCGCCACCGGCGTGCGCATGATCTACGAGAACGTGCTCCAGCTCCAGGGGCGCGCGGGGCCGCGCCAGGTGGAGGGCGCCGAGCTCGCGCTCTCGCACAACATCGGCGGTCACCCGACCTCGTGCGGGATCGCGATCCTGGGCGCCGCGTGACGGGCTTCGAGACGATCCGCTACGAGCGGGAGGACGGCGTCGCCACGATCACGCTGAACCGCCCCGAGCGCCACAACGCCTTCAACGTCGCGATGGCCCGCGAGCTCGGGCTGGCCTGGGCCGAGGTGAAGCGCGACCCCGCCGTCGTGTGCGCGATCGTCACCGGCGCGGGAGAGCGCGCCTTCTGCACCGGGATGGACCTGGCCGAGGTGGCGAGCGGCTCCGCGCCCGAGGAGGCGCGGCGCATGGAGCGCGAGCAGGGCAAGCCCTTCTATCGCTTCCTCACCGCGATCCAGAACCGCTGCTGGAAGCCGGTGATCACGGCGGTGAACGGCATGGTCGTCGGCGGCGGCCTCCACTTCATCGCCGACAGCGATCTCGTCGTCTGCTCCGAGACCGCGACCTTCTTCGACACGCACGTGAAGGTCGGGCTCGTGGCGGGCTTCGAGCCGGTGGGCCTGGCCCGGCGCATCCCGCTCGAGGCGGTGATGCGCCTCGCGCTGCTCGGCGGCTCGGAGCGGCTGGACGCCCGAACGGCGCTCGCCCTCGGCCTCGTCGGCGAGGTGCTGCCGGCGGAGCGCGTCCTCCCGCGCGCGCGGGAGCTCGCGGCGCGGATCAGCCAGCACTCGCCCACGGCGCTCGCGCTCTCGAAGCGCGCGATCTGGGAGAGCCTCGACCGGGGCCTCGAAGCGGCGCTCGAGCACACCTGGGAGATCATCCGGGGCCACGTGGGGCACCCGGATCTCGCCGAGGGGACGCGGGCCTTCGTCGAGAAGCGCAAGCCGCGCTGGGCTCCCTACACGGAATGACGTACGAGACGATCCTCTTCGAGGTCGAGGACGGGATCGCGACGATCACCCTCCACCGCCCCGAGAAGCTCAACGCCTACACCCCGCTGATGGGCGACGAGGTCTGCGCGGCGTTCGACCGCGCGCGCGACGACGCCTCGGTGCGTGCGGTGGTCCTGACCGGGGCCGGGCGCGGCTTCTGCGCCGGGGTCGACCTCGACCACCTGCGGGCGCACCGCGAGGGGCGCCACGAGGCCTTGGGCCGGGCTCCGCGCCTCGGCGAGGAGCGCTTCTTGAAGAGCCTGCCGCTCGAGCTGGTGGAGTGGCCGAAGCCGGTGATCGCCGCCGTGAACGGGCCGGCGATCGGAGTCGGCGTCACGATGATCCTGCCCTGCGACGTCCGCCTCGCCGCCGACACCGCGAAGCTCGGCCTGACCTTCGCGAAGCTCGGGATCCTGCCGGGCCTGGGGAGCACCCACCTGCTTCCCGCACTCGTCGGCATGGGTCGAGCGCTCGAGCTCGTGCTCTCGGCGCGCGTGATCCCCGCGGCCGAGGCGGCCGCGATCGGCCTCGTGAACCGCGCCGTCCCGGCGGATCGGCTCCTCGCCGAGGCGCGCGCCCTGGCGAGCGCGATGGCCGAGTGCCCGCCGGCGGTGCTCGCGGCGGCCAAGCGCGCGCTGCGCTTCGGCGCGGGCGCGACGCTCGAGCAGGCGATGCGCAACGAGGAGGCGCAGAGCGTCCGGCTCCGCGAGGCCGCCGGGCCCAAGGCCTGAAGTCGATGGCCCGGCGGGTGTGGCGGGTCGCGGGGCTCGCGGCCGCGATCGCCCTCGGCCAGGCGCTCCTCTACGGCCCCTCGCTCCTCGGCCGGCGGATCCTGCTCCCGCTCGACCAGCTCGGCGAGCCGCAGACGTGGCTCCCCGACACCCCCGAGTGGCGCGGCGTGCGGGCCCGCGACCCCCTCCACTCGGACCCCGTGCTCTCGCTCGAGCCGTGGCGGCGCCATGCCGCGGCCGAGCTGCGCGCGGGGCGCCTCCCGCTCTGGAACCCGTACAGCTTCGCGGGCTCGCCCTTCGCGGTCTTCGGCAAGTACTCGCCCTTCGCGCTCCTCTCCTACGCCTTCCCGGACCCGCGCGGGCTCGCCTGGCGCGAGCTCCTGGAGGCGCTCGTCGCGGGCACGGGAGCCTTCCTCTTCTTCCGCCGGGTGGTCGGCGCCGGGACGCTCGCGTCGGCGGCCGGCGCCGCCTGCCTGCCGCTCACGGGAGCCTTCGTCTTGTGGCGGGCGTACCCGGCGACCGAGGTGCTCGCGTTCTACCCGTGGCTCCTGCTCGCGGTGGACGCGGTGGTGCGCCGGCCGGGGGGTCGCGCGGGCCCGGGCCTCGCGCTGCTCGTGGCGCTCGCGCTCCTCTGCGGTCAGCTCGACGTCGCCGCCATGGCGCTCCTCGCCGCCGGACTCTTCGCGGCCTTTCGGCTCGGCGCAGCGGGCCGGCGCCCGCGCAGCGCGGCAGCCCTGGCGCTGCTCGCCGCGGTCGCGATCGGGGCCGCGCTCGCGGCGCCCTACTGGCTCCCGCTCGTCGAGTACGCGCGCACCGGCAAGCGCATGGCGGCGCGCTCGCGCGGCGCGGAGGAGCGTCCGCCCCTCGGTCTCGCCGCGCTCCCGGAGATCGCCCTGCCCGAGGCGCAGGGGACGACGCGCCGCGGCGACGTCCGCCGCCTCCCGACGAATCGAGCCGAGGGGGCCGCCTCGGCCTACGCCGGCCTCTTCGCGGCGCTCGTCCTCGCCCCGTGGGCGTGGACCGTGCGGCGTCATCGCGCGCTCGCCGCCTTCTGGCTCGCGAGCGGCGTCCTGTGGCTCGCCTGGATCCTCGACCTCCCGGGCTGGGCCTCGCTCGTGCGCGCGTCGCCCGCACGCGCTCTCTCCGCCAACCGCTTCGCGCTCTTCGCGGGCTTCGGGATCCTCGCGACTGCGGTCGCGGGCCTCGACGCGCTCGCGCGCGGCGAGGCGCGGCGCAGGCTCGCGCTCGGGGCGGCGCCGGTGCTGCTGCTCGGGCTCGGCGCCTTCTCGCTCGCCGCCTCGCGCGGCAGCGCGCAGGCTGCCGGCGCGGCGCTCTGCGCGCTCGCGCTCGGCGCATGGGCCTGGCTCCTCGCGCGCCCGCGACCGCCGCGCGCGGCCGCAGGGCTTCTCGCCCTGGCGCTCGCGGCCGAGCTCCTCTTCTGGGCGCGGCGCGACGACTTCCAGAGCGACCCGGCGCTCTACTACCCGGAGATCCCGGCCCTGTCCCGGCTCGCGCAGGCGCCGCCCGGGCGCGTGCTCGGCGTGGCCTGCCTGCCCGCCTCGCTCCTGCTCGTGGCGCGCCTCCCCGACGTCCGCGGCTACGACGGCGTCGATCCGGCTCGCCTCGTCGACCTGCTCGGGCTCGCCGCGCACGCGCAGGACGGCGCGCTCCCGTACGCGCGCGTCCAGTACTACAACGCGCGCGTCGAGCTCGAGCCCCCGGATCGGGCGCTCGTTTCACCGGTCCTCGACCTCCTGAACGTGCGCCATCTGGTGCTGCGAGGCGTTCCTCCGCAGGGCTTCCGGCCTCGGATCGCCGAGGCCGGCTACTTCGTCCTCGAGAACCCGCGGGCGCTCCCCCGCGCCTTCGTCCCGCGCCGGGTGCGCGCGGTGTCGAACGACCGCGCGCGCCTCGCGATCCTCGGCGCGCCGGACTTCGACGCGCGCGACCTCGCGCTCGTGGAGACGAGCGTGGCGGCGGAGGACGGCGCGCGGGGCGAGGTCCGGATCCTCGAGGAGGAGCCGAGCCGCGTCCTGCTCGAGGCCGAGCTCGATCGGCCCGGGCTCGTCGTGCTCGCCGACCTCTGGGATGCCGGCTGGCGCGCCTGGCGCGAGGGCGATCCCACCGCCGTGCTGCGCGCGAACCACGCCCTCCGCGGCATCGCCGTGCCCGCCGGCCCGAGCCGGATCGAGCTGCGTTACGAGCCGGAGGGCCTGCGCACGGGGCTTGCGGCCGCGCTCGGCGCGGGCCTCGCCTGGCTCGGATGGTGCGCGTGGGCCGGTGCGGCGGCGGCCCGCCCTTCGCTCGGCTTCGCTCGGCTTCGCGCTTCGCTGGCTGCGGCCTGGCGGGTCCGCACGCGATGAGCGCGCGGGCCCGCCTCGGCGCCGCACTGCTGCTCGCGCTCGCGACGGCGCTTCCCTACGCGCAGGTGCGCCACCACGAGCTCATCGACTGGGACGACCTCGTCTACGTGTCCGAGAACCCGCTCGTCCGCGGCGGGCTCACGCCGGGGGGCGTCCTCGCGGCCTTCGCGCGCCCCCACGAGGCCAACTGGATCCCGCTCACCTGGATCTCGCTCCAGATCAACCACGCGCTGCACGGGACCGAGCCGGCGGGCTACCTGATCGGCAACGCACTCCTCCACGCCGCGAGCACGGCGATCCTCTTTCTCGCCCTCCTGCGCATGACGGGAGCGCCGGGGCGGAGTCTCTTCGTCGCCGGGGTCTTCGGCCTCCACCCGCTCCACGTCGAGTCGGTGGCCTGGGCGTCGGAGCGCAAGGACAGCCTCTCGGGCGTCTTCTTCATGGCGGCGCTCTGGGCCCACGCGCGCGTGGCCGAGCGCGCGACGCGCGGCCGGCGCTTCCTCGTCGCGGCCTGCATGGCCGCGGGGCTCCTTGCCAAGCCCACGGTCGTGACGCTCCCGGCGGTGCTCCTGCTCCTCGACGGCTGGCCGCTCGGCCGCCTCGCCGGGCGCGTCCGGCAGGCGGTCGCCGAGAAGGTCCCGCTCTTCGCCCTTTCCGCGCTCGGCGCGCTCGCCACGCTGCGCGCGCAGCACAGCGCCGGCGCGATCGACCTCGCGCTCCCGCTCGGCACGCGGCTCGCGAACGCGGCCGTCTCGACCGTCACCTACGTCGGCCAGGCGCTCTGGCCGGCGGGCCTCGCCGCATTCTACCCGCACCCCGGGGCGCGGCTGGCGGGCGCCGAGGTCGCCGGGGCGTGCGCCCTCCTCCTGCTCGCCACCGCGTGGGCGCTCCGCGACGCGCGACGCCGACCCTACCTGCTCGTGGGCTGGCTCTGGTACCTCGTGACCTGCCTACCCGTGATCGGCATCGTGCAGGTCGGCCAGCAGGCGCACGCCGACCGCTACGCCTACCTCCCGCTCGTCGGGCTCGCCCTCGCTGCGGCCTGGCTCGCCGTCGAGCTCGTCGGCACGGCTCGCGCGCGGCGCGCCGCGCTCGCCGCCGCGGCGGCCCTCGTCCTGGCACTCCTCGCCGCCGTCACCTGGTTCCAGGTCGGCACCTGGCGCAACACCTTCACGGTCTTCGAGCGCGCCCTCGCGGTCACGGAGAAGAACTTTCTCGCCCAGACGGTGCTCGCCAGCGCGTACCTTCGCGAGGGTCGCGTCGCGGAGGCCGAGGCCCGCTACGCGCAGGCCCTGGCTTGGCGCCCGGGGTGGGCGGGAGCCCGGCTCGGGCTCGCCGATGTGCGCGTCGCCCAGGGCCGCCTCGCCGAGGGACTCGAGGCCTACGAGTCCTTCCTGCGCGAAGATCCCGACAGCGCCGCGGCGCTCGGGCGCTACGGGCTTGCGCTCGTGCGAGCGGGACGCCCCGCCGAGGCGCACGCGGCGCTCGGCCGCGCCCTCGCGACGCACGGCGCCTCCGCCGAGCTGCACACGGGAATGGCGCTCGCCGCGGCCGCGCTCCGCGATCCAGCTCGAGCGGCCGCCCACGGCCGCGAGGCCGTCCGGCTTCGCCCGGACTACGTCCCGGCCGTGAACAACCTGGCCTGGCTGCTCGCCACCTGCTCGGACGCCTCGCTGCGCGATCCCGAGGAGGCGCTGCGCCTCGCCGCTCGCGCCGTGGACGCGCTCGGCGGAGACGACGCAGGGGCCCTTGACACGCTGGCGGCCGCGCAGGCCGCGGCCGGCCGCTACGCCGCCGCCGCGCGGACCGCCGCCGGGGCCCTGCGCCTCGCGGAGTCGCGGCGGGAGGACGCGCTCGCCGCGGAGATCCGCGCGCGCAAGGCGCTCTACGAGGCGGGGCGACCCTACCGCGAGTGAGCCGGCGTCATTGCTCCGCGCCGTCGGGATCGCGCGCCGCGACTGAGCCCCACTCGGAGTGGGGCGCGGCGAAACGGCAGCCGAGGCCCACCGGCTCGGGCGCGCGCTGGCCGAGGGCGAGGGTCACGGGCGCGCTGAGCGTGTCGGCGACCGCCGAGAGCGGGAGATCGAGGACCACGAGGACGGTGTCCCAGGTGTTGGCGAACCAGCCATCGACGCCGAAGCGGAACTCGCGCGCGGCCAGGATCTCGGCCCCGTAGGTGCCGAGCAGATCGCCGTCCTGCCGGACCCCCGAGTAGGGCCCACCGCAGCCGCTGGCGTAGGAGCTGATCGTGCCGCAGCCCGGGAGCAGCGCGAGCCCCGCGCAGAGCCAGAGCAGTCGCCTCATCCCACGCGTCTCCTGGTGCCCGCCAGCGCCGCGTCGAGCAGGGGGGGCAGCACGGCGTGCGCGTCGAAGAAGGCCTCCGCCAGCTCGCGCGCGGCGCGGCTGTGCTTCGCGTAGTCCGCATCGATGGCCGCGAGGGCCTCGGCGGCTTCGTCCAGGCTGCGGAAGCGGAACATGCCGAGGCCGTTCGGCAGGATGGCGCTCGGGCCGGTGTCCTGCACCACCACCGGCTTGCCGCTGGCCAGGTAGCAGAGCGTGCGATCGCTGATCCAGGCGTTCTGGAAGGCCATGCACGAGGGCTTGGCGCAGCTGAACTCGCCCCGCGAGCGCTGGACGTAGGCCTGGAACTCCTCCGGGCTGCCGGCCACGTCCCGAGCGTGACGCAGCCGCCAGCCGTGGCGGCGCAGCAGCGCCATGTCCTGCTCCTCGCTCGGGTACCCGGTGGCGTGGGCGTGGGCGGGCGTCTCGCCCCGTTGCGACGCCTCGGCAGGGGCCCGCTCGATCGGGACTCCCTCGCCGAGCGAGAGCGCCAGCTCCAGGGTCTTTCCGGTCCGGCGCGGGAGCTCGACGAAACCGAGGAACGAGGCGCGCTTGTTGTTGTCGTAGTACTCGTCCTTCCCGAGCCGGACCCACTCCCCGCCCCCACGGCCTCCCCACCAGCTCGACACGGTCGTGAACGCGCGGGTGGCCGGGCGGGAGACGCAGGGCCAGGCCGGGAGCCAGATCGGCGAGCGGAAGCGCTCCCAGGCGAACCCACCGTCGGGAAAGCGCGCGTGCGGCGTCCCGACGGTCTCGCCGATGGTGAAGTAGAGATCGTGGCGAGCCACGTGCAGCTGGCCGGCGCCGATCCAGAACTGGAGCAGTCCCGGATCGATGTCCACCAGCGCGCTGCGTCGGAACCGGGCCAGCAGCTCGGGATCCATCGCGTAGTGGAAGTTGAGCAGGAGATCGGCGCGGCGGAAGAGGGCGTCCGCCGAGGCCTGCGAGCGGTTCAGGTAGACCCGGTCGCCTCGGCTTCCCGGTTTCGGCGAGCTGTAGAGCAGGTAGCGATCCCCGAGGCCATGGCGGCTCATGCGATCGTGGAAGGTGGCCAGGCGCGCCGCATCGGCCTCGGCGTCGCCGGTCGGCTGCACCTGCTCCAGCCAATGGACGTCGCAGCCGAGGCTGCGCAGACCGAGGGCGTACTGGAGGTAGACCCAGAAGTGGCCACCGACGCGGGGCGAAGCGACGACGTTGGCAGGCGAGAGGACGATCGTGGCCATGGTTCGAGTCTCAACACGGTCGCTCGCCGCTCACGCGGGCGAGCTCGCGGAAGCCGATCAGGCGGAAGCCGAGCTCGGCGAGGGTCTCGCGGACCGCCGGGTCGCAGAGGGTGCGAAGCTCGGCCTCGCGCTCCACGGAGTAGCCCGAGCGACACCCCGGGTCTTCGTATCCCGGGTGGCAGCCGAGCTCGGTCACGCCGTCGCCGATCTCGTCGCGCAGCATCCGGGAAAGCGCCTCGACGCTCACCTGCTCGAGATGGGTCTCGCCTCCCCACTGGGCGTAGAAGGAGGAGAAGTAGCGGGCCGGGGAGTGCTCCCGCAGCGGCCGCGCGTGGCGGCGGGCGAGATCGATGAAGAGCGGGCGCAGGCCGGGGCGGCGCTGCGCGTTGTGATGCGAGTCGATGTGCGTGGGCAGCCGCCCGAGCAGCTCGTGGAATCTCGTCGCCTGACGGTCGAGCTCCGCGCGACAGCCCTCCGGATCGTCGAGGTCCACGAGGGGATCCCCGCCCTCGTCGCGGAGGTTCACGTGCAGGCCGACGCTGAGCTCCGGGGCCTCGCGGGCGAGGCGCGCGGCCTCTCGGCTTCCCGGCATGTCCACCATCAGGCTGGCGCTCGTGAGGATGCCCCGGCCGTGCGCCTCGAGGATGCCGCGGTTCACGCCGGGGCTCGCGCCGAAATCGTCGCCGTTGACGATCAGGTATCTCATCGCGCCGCCTCCGCGGCGGCTCGCGCCCTGGCGGGCGGAAGCGGCTCGGCGGGAAGCACCGGCCCGAGCGCGGCGAAGGCCTCCTCGAACCCCGCGAGATCCTGGAAGGGCCAGTCGGTGTGGCCGTCGAGCGCCGCGAGCGCGCGCCACAGGACCGCGTTCGCGAGCCGCGCCCGCTCGGCCGTGTCGAAGAGGGCGTTCCACTCCGCACGCTCCGGCCCGCGCCGCCTCCCCGGCGACCGCTCCTCGTAGGTGGAGAGGATCCCGGCGCGCTCTGGCGCGGGAAATCGCAGCAGGAAGGCCGAGAGGTCGTAGCTCGCGGGACCCACGCCCGCGCGCTCCCAGTCGATGAGACGCGCCTCGATGTCGCGAGCCGTCGCGCGCACCAGCACGTTGATGGTCCAGAGGTCGCCGTGCAGCAGCGTCTCGGGTCCGCCCCACGCCTCGAGCAGCGCCCGGCGCTCGGCCTCCTCCGCCCGCAAGACCGCGAGGCGGGCGAGCAGGCGCTCGCAGAGCGCGCGGGGCTCCGGCTCGAGCGACGCGCTCCGGGCCAGCGCCTCGAGCGCGCGCGTCGCGTCGCGGACCGAGGCGGAGTAGAACGGCACCCCCAGGTCCCGGCCGAGGTGGCGCGCCTCGCCGAGGAGCGCGTGGCCCGTGAAGCGCGCGTGGAGCTCGGCGACGAGCTCGACCGCGGCCCGCACGCACGCGGGATTCGCGGCGCGCATCGCCAGCGTGCAGTCGCCGAGATCCTCGTACACGAACCAGGTGCAACGCCCGGCGCGCTCCGCCACCGTGGCGAGCAGCGGCGGCCCCTGCGCCGCGAGCCCCACGCGGGGCAGCCAGCGCAGGGCGGCGGAGCGCTCGAGATGGGCCTTCTCGGGGGAGAGGCGCTTCACGACCAGCCCCCTGCTCCGCCCCTCCACCTCGAAGCGCAGGCGCAGCACCTGGCCCGGCGGAAGGCGCTCGGCGCGGAGGAATCGCGCCTTCTCGGACCCGAGCACGCGCGCGAGCGCGCGGCGCAGGGCCGTGCGTCCCTCGGGCGCGAAGGACTCGAGCGCGTTGTCGAGGCCTTCGCTCACACCAGGCCTCTGGAGCTTCCGGCCGCGCCTGCGCCGTTCGCGAGCTCCGCGAGGGCCTCCTCCAGCTCGCGGCGGTAGACGCGCAGGCCCGCCATCGGCTTCTCGATCCAGGGAAAGGCGAGGCCCGAAGCCTCCCATTCCGTCGCGATCACCCCGCGCAGGAGCTGGCCGCAGCGCTTCCAGCGCGCCACCGCCTGCGGGGTCGCCCCAGGCCACTCGCGCGCGACCCGCGCCGCGTACGCGCCGGGGTCGACGCCGAAGAGGTCGATCGCGGGCGGCCCGACCGAAGCGGTCTCCCAGTCGAGGACCAGGAGCTCGGCGCCGGCGGCGTCGCCGCGCAGCCGCAGGTTCGGCGCGCCGAGGTCGCCGTGGACGAGCGTGCGCGGCATCTGCGCCAGCAAAGCCTCGATCTCGTGCCAGCGCGCGTCGAGGCGCTCGAGGCAGCCCGCGAGCTCGCGCAGCACCCAACGGTCCGCCGGGGAGAGGGCGGGGTTGGCGAGGCGGTCCCGGAGCGTGCGGCGCGTGCCGTGCAGGCGGTCGCGATAGTGGTCCGGGCCTCGCTCGGGCAGGCCGAGCGCTCCGGAGAGCGCGGCCGCGCGGGTGTGGAAACGGGCCAGCCACTCCGTCAGGAGTTCCCGGGCCTCCGGTCCCAGGGCGCGCTCGCCGCCGACGTCCTCCAGAAAGAGCCAGCAGGCGTCCTCTTCGGCCACCGCGCCGTGGAAGCCGACGCTGCGCAACGGGAGGCGCGGGAGCACCTGCTCGTACACGCGCCGCTCGACCTCGCCGGCGGCGCCCGAGGTGCGCTTCGCCACCACGCTCCCGGCCGGCCCGATCCCGCGCAGCCGGAAGACCCTCGAGCCCGGCTTGCGCCGAAGGCAGGCGACCTCTTCGAGCCCGACGTCGGAACGCCCGAGGCGGCGCCAGGCGCGAGCCGCCGGGTGGGCCCGCGGATCGGCGCCGGGCTCCGCGATCAGGGCCGGCGCGCGGCCGCGGCGCGTGCCGCCCGCGACCCAGCCCGCCTCGGCGAGGAGCGGGTCGAGGCGGCGCCGGTAGCTCGCGAGGTTGCCAAGCGGTCGCTCGATCCAGGGCGTCGCGAGACCGAGCGTCTCCCAGCCGATCGGCGCCAGGCAGCCGCGCAGGAGGCGGCCTAGCCACGCCTGGAGCCGCAGGTCGAGCCGCGGCCAGCGCTCGCGCACCGCGGCCGCATAGACCTCGAGATCCGCGTTCACGAGATCGATCCCGGGCATGCCGCACCCGGCGACCTCCCAGTCGAAGACCCACACGCGCGCCTGCGGCCCATCGCCCTCGACGCGGACGTTGCGGTCGGCGAAGTCGCCGTGGACGAGCGTGCGCGGAGCCCCGGCGCACGCGTCCTCGACCCGGCTCCAGTGCCACTCCACCACGTCGAGGCCGCGCAGGATGGCGTCGAGGAGCTCCCGGTCCGGCCCGCGCAGGGCGGGGTTCTCGAAGCTCTCCGCGATGCGCCGGCGGCCGTCGCGCAGGTGTGCGAGGAAGTGGTCGGCCCCACGCTCGGGGAGCTCGGAGAGCACCGCGTGCCCCTCGGCGCCCAGGTGGAGGACGGCGAGCCACTCCGCGGCCGCAGCGCGGTGCGCCGGCGAATCGGCGTCGAACACCTCTCCCCCCGCGGCCTCGATGAAGAGCCAGGCGAAGCGCGGGTCGGCATCGGCGACGAGCCCGAGGCAGCGCAGGGCCGGGAGCGGGAGACTCGCCAGCCCTCGCTCGTAGACGCATCGCTCGAGGGCAATGCTCGCCCGATCGCTGCGCTTGGCCACGACCGCGCCGCCGGCGGGTCGGACCGCGTCGAGCCGGTAGATGCGCGATTGGCGCGCGCTCGATTGCTCTTCCTTCACGACGAGCACGCTGGACGGATCGCCGCCGCCGATCTCCCGCCAGGCGAGCAGCGCCGGGTGGGCCGCCCACTGCTCCGGATCGAGGCGGCGCGCCGCCGGCCTAGCCATCGGCCCGCCCGGCGCGAGCCATGACCCGCGGCCCGAGCTCCTCGCGCAGGGCCCGCGCCGCGTCGCAGCGCATCTCCTCGAGGCGCCCGTCCTCGAGGCGCAGCATCACGTCGCAGCCCTCCAGGGTGGCGGGGCGGTGGGCGATCATGAAGGTGGTGCGGCCCTGCATCAGGTGATCCATGGCCTCGACGATCGCCTCCTCGGTGCGCACGTCGACGGAGCTCGTGGGCTCGTCGAGGAGCAGGAGCGGCGCGTCCTTCAGGAAGGCGCGCGCGAGCGCGATGCGCTGGCGCTCGCCTCCCGAGAGGCGCATGCCCCGCTCGCCGACGCGCGTCCAGTAGCCCTGGGAGAGCCCCGCGATGAACTCGTGCGCGTGCGCCGCCCGCGCCGCGCGCACGATCTCCTCCTCGCTCGCTTGCGGCCGCGCGTAGGCGATGTTCTCGCGCACGCTCGTCGAGAAGAGGATCGGCTCCTGGAGGACCAGGGAGAACTGGTTGCGGAGGTCGGCCACGCGGTAATCGCGCAGATCCACGCCGTCGAGCAGGATCCGTCCCGCGACGGGATCGTAGAAGCGCAGCAGCAGGCGCAGGAGCGTCGTCTTGCCGGCTCCCGTCTTGCCGACGATCCCGACCCGGGCTCCCGCCGGCAGCTCGAAGCAGACGTCGCGGAGCACGCGCGGGCCGGCGCCGTAGGCGAAGCTCACGCCGCGCAGCGAGAGTGCGCCGCGCGCGCGTACGAGCCGCCGCGCGTCCGGGCGCTCCTCGACGTCCGGCGCCGCGTCGAGCAGCGCGAAGGCGCGCTCCGCGCCGGCCAGGTGCGACTGCAGGCTCGCGATCCGCTTGCTGATCGTCTTGAGCGGGTCGTAGAGCTGCGCCAGGTAGCCCATCACCAGCAGGAGCTCGCCGAGGGTCAGCGTGCCCGCGCGCACGTGCTGCGCTCCCATCCAGAGGACGGCCGCGCTGCCGAGCGCCGTGGTGAGGCCCAGGATCAGGTCCATCGCCTCTTCCGCGAGCCGCAGGCGCATGCGCGCCGTCAGGCCCGCGTTCGCGTGGGCGACGAAGCGGGCCTGCTCGCGCTCCTCCTGGGCGAAGCCCTTCACGATGCCGAGCGCGCCGAGCACCTCCTGGACCACGCCGAGGGCGGCGCTCTCGAGCCGCTTCACCTGCCGGGAGCGCAGGCGCAGGCGCCGCCGCCAGGTGCGCGCCACGCCGAAGAGGATGGGCGAGATCGCCAGCGCCACCAGCGCCAGCTGCCAGTCGATCCGGAAGCTCACGTAGAGCATCGAGGCGAAGGTGGCGACCGCGGCGACGAAGGGTGCGAGGCCGTCGATCACGACGCTCGGGAGCGAGGAGGCGTCGTACTGGATCCGGTAGGTCGAGTCGGCCGTGCCGCGCGTGTCGTGATAGGAGAGCGAGAGGCGCTGCACCTGCCGGAAGAGGCGCGCGCGGAACTCGAGCACGAGCTTCTCGCCGGTCCAGGTGCGGAGCGCCGAGGTGCCCGCGCGCTGGAGCTGGGTCAGGAGCGTCACGACCAGGATGAGCGCGGCGGAGAGCGCCAGCAGGGCGGCCGGCGAGCCCTCGATCGAGTCCGGGACGAGGGCGGCGACGAAGCCCGGGAGGGGCTCCGACCCGAGGGCGCTGTCGACCGCGATCTTGAGCGGCAGCGGCGTCGCGAGGGCGAGCGGCGTCGCGAGCAGCGAGAGGGCGAGGATCCCCGCGAGGTGGCGCCCATAGGGGCGCGCCTGCGCGAGCAGGCGGCGCACCAGCCGCGCGTCGGAGGAAGGCTTGCGGGCGCCCGGCTCAGGCATGGGGAGCCGCGAGGCGCCCCGGGAATTCGAGGGCGAGGGGCGCGGCCTCGGGGGCGGCCTTCAGGCGGGCCTCCATCGCGCGCAGCGCCGCCGCGATCTCGGCCTGCGCGGCGCCGCACTCGCGCAGCGTGGCGCCGGCGAGCAGGAGCGCCGCCGCGCCGAGCATGCCGCCGGCCAGCCAGGCGCCGTCGAAGAGCGCCGCCGCGGCGAGCGCCGCGACGAGCAGCAGGAAGGGCAGGCGCCGCACGGCGGGCCAGACGCGGAAGCGCAGGAACTGGCGCCCGCGCCCGTGCTCCTCCACCGCCAGGAGCACGCGGGCCCGCCCGAAGGGGCCCCCGACGACGGAGAGATCGAAGGGATCGTAGTCGCCGCCCTGGCGCACCAGCGCGGGGGTCCGGCGCAGCGACTCGTCGAGCTCGCCGAGCCACTCCTGCGGGCTCCGCCAGCGCTCGCTCCAGAGCGTCGTCTGCCGGCGGCGCGGGAAGATCCAGCGCGAGAGCTTCCGGATCCGCCACGGATCGAGCCCGTGGCGCAGGCGCCCCCACAGGCGGGCGGCGGGCTGGACGAGGTGGAGCAGCGCCACCAGGCCGCGCAGCCGCAGGCGCTGCGCGCGCGAGCGCCCGTCGCGGCGCAGCCTGGCGCGCGCGGCGCTCCGGATGGCCTGGAACAGAACCGTCGCGGCGGCGAACGCCAGCAGGGGCAGGGCGATCCGCAGCGGCCGCCAGGTGGCCGAGAGGCCGGCGAGCCCGCCGAGGAACACCGCGAGCAGGTACCACTCCGGGAGCAGTGTCAGCGAGAGCAGTCGCCCGGGCGCCGGCTGGTAGAGCGACTGGAACGGAGCGCTCCCGAAGACGCCCTGGTATACGCGTCCGACGCCGAGCAGCAGCGGCAGGGTCAGCCCCCGGCCGTAGATCCGCCCGCTCCAGGGGATGTGCGCGGCGCTGTTGTACTTCTGCGGCCACTTGCGTGCGAGCAGCGCCTCCGCCTTTCCGTAACCCACCTGCTGCTTCCAGTAGCGCCGCAGCGAGCCGCGCCGGTGGTGCCAGACGACGGCCGCCGGATGGAAGCCGAGGCGCCCGCCCGCCTCCTGGAGGCGCCAGCACAGGTCCACGTCGTCGCCGGCCGCCCGGAAGAGCGGATCGAATCCGCCGACGCGCTCGAGCCAGCTCTTCTCGAAGGCCATGTTGCAGCCTGGGATGTGCTCGGCCTCCCGGTCGGAGAGGAGCACGTGGCAGGGACCGCCCGGAGCATTGGCGACGCACTCCGCCACGGGCCCGTCCTCCGGCGGCAGCAGGTTCGGCCCCCCCACTCCGCAGAAGCCGCCCTCGCGGAAGGTGCGCACGAGGAAGGTGAGCCAGGCGGGGTCGGGGTAGGCGTCGTCGTCGATGTAGGCGACGATCGTCCCGGTGGCCGCGCGCAGGCCCACGTTGCGCGCGGCGGAGAGCCCCTGGTTCGGCGTCGATACGACCTCCGCGCCGTAGCCTCGGGCGATCGCCGCGGTGGCGTCGGTGGAGCCGTCGTCGACGACGATCACTTCGTAGTCGGGGTAGTCGAGCTTGGCCAGGCCGTCGAGCGTGTCGCGGATCGTGGCCTCGCCGTTGTAGCTGCAGCAGACGACCGAGACGCGCGGCGCGTCCGCCACGGGTCGGACCGGCGCGTCGCCATACAAGCGCGTCAGCGCGGCGAGCGCGGGCTTGGGCCGGCGGTCGCGGGTGGTGAGCCCGAACGCCCAGTCGTGGATGTCCGCACCCCCGCAGTGCCACTCGTCGGTCCAGCCGAAGACGAACGCACCGGCACAGCCCGACTCGAAGGACTCGCGCACGAGCCACTCCACCACCTCCGCCTGCCGCTCCTCGCCGTGCCGAAGCGAGTCGACGCCGAGCTCGGCCATCACCAGGGGGCGCTCGTCCGCCAGGTTGTGCAGCCGCGCCAGATAGGACGAGAAGCGCTCGCGCGACTCGAGGTACACGTTGAAGGACACGAAGTCGAGGAAGGGGAGCTCCAGGTACTCCGTGGTCGGGTAGCTCACGTAGGTGACCAGCGCCTCGGGGCTCTCGTGCTTCGCGATCTCGAAGAGCCGCCGCAGCCAGGCCTCGGCCCGGCGCTTCCCGTACCAGCGCACGATCGAGGCCGGGACCTCGTTGCCGATGGCATAGGCCAGTACGGCCGGATGGCCGGCCGTGGCGCGCACGGCGGCGCGCACGATCTCGGACTTCGCCTTGGCCTCGCTCCGGCTCTCGAGGAAGGCCACGTGCTGCTCCCACCACATGCCGACGAGGACCCGCAGGCCGTGGGCCTGCGCGAGGTCGAGCAGCCAGCGGGGAGGCGCCGTGTAGACGCGCACGGTGTTGATCCCGGATGCGGCCATGCCCGCGAAGTCGCGGGCTACCTGCTCGGGCTCGGGGAAGAGGTCGCCGGCGGGGTTCGGGCGGAAGGTCCCGTAGCTCACTCCCCGCACGACGAGGCGCTCCGCGCCTGCGCGGAAGCCCCGCCCGTGCACTCGAACCGGCTCGAGCGGCAGCACGGGGCGCGGGACGGTCGGGCCCGAACCGTCTCCCGGGACCGGGACGACGGTCAGCCGCCTCGCGGCCCGGAACGTCTGCGTCGCTTCGGTCTGACCCCCCGCTTCCGGATCGCGCCGCACTATCCCTCCCCCGCACTCCGCAGAATCGGGTCTATTTCAACACTATAAGTGGCGATGAGTGGGTATTTCACCTCAATTCATGCGGCAGAATCAACGAAAAAAGTGGGAATGCCGGGACGAGGTCGATCCCCCAGGGGCAGGAGTGGGGCTACTCGAAACGGAGGGCGCTGATCGGGTCCATGCGGGCCGCCCGCTGCGCCGGGTAGATCCCGAAGACGATCCCGATCAGCGCGGAGATGCCGAAGGCGGCGGTGGTGGCGAGCGGCGAGAGGGCGGTCTCCCAGCCCGCGAAGAGGTTGATGCCGCGGGCCATCGCGAAGCCCACGACGATCCCGACCAGACCGCCGGAGGCGCTGATCAGCACGGTCTCGATCAGGAACTGCGCCAGGATCGCCCGGCGCGGGGCGCCCACGGCGCGGCGGATCCCGATCTCGCGCGTGCGCTCGGTCACGGTCGTGAGCATCACGTTCATGATCCCGATGCCGCCGACCAGGAGCGAGATGGCCGCGATCGACCCCATCACGACGTTGAAGACGCGCTGCGTGCTCTGGGCCTGGGCCAGGAGCTCCGCCGGCACCACGACCTCGAAATCCGCGACGTCGTGGTGCGCCCGGCGGATGAGCCGGCTCACGATCGCCGCCACCGCCGCAACCCGCTCGGCCTCGTCCACCTGGATCGCCAGCTCGTCGAGGGCCCCCTCCGCTCGCGCCAGCGGGAAGCGGGCGGTGGCGGTGGTGATGGGGACGTGGACGTCCCGGTTGATGTCGCGCACGCGGATCGCGCTGGCGCGCCCCTCGCGCACGTGCCGGGGCTCCATCACGCCCACCACGGTGAAGTGGTCGTCGCCGATCCGGATCCGGCGGCCGAGGGGGTGCTGGAGGCCGAAGAGCTCCTGAGCGACGCCGGCTCCGATCACCGCCACGCGTTTCGCGTCCGCCACGTCGAGGTCGGAGAGGAAGCGGCCCTGGCCCGTGCGAAAGTCGGTCACCGCCGCGTAGGCGGCGTTGGTCCCGACCACGCGCGCCGTGCTCTCGCGCCCGCGCAACAGCACGGGAGCATCCACGAAGCGCACCGGCGCGAGCCCCGCGAGGTCGGGGAGGCTCGCGCGGATCAGCTCCGCGTCCGCGGTGGAGAGCCCCCGCGAGCCCTTCTGCTCCGCCTCCTCCCGGGCCTTGCCGACGAGGGAGAGCTGGCTCACGCGGATGTTGTTGGTGCCGAGCAGCCGGATCTGCTCCACCGCCTCGCGGCGCGCGCCGCCGGCGATGGCGAGCATCGCGACGACCGCGGCCACCCCGAAGATCACGCCGAGCATCGTGAGCGCCGAGCGCAGCTTGTGGGCCTGGATGCTGCGCAGCCCGACGCGGGCGTTCTCGAGGTGCTCGATCGGGACGAGGCTCATCGGCGTCGCACCGCCACCTCGAGGGCATCGACGAGCTCGAGGCACTCGGCGCCGCGCAGCTCCCGCTCGATCTGGCCGTCCTGCATCTGGATCACCCGCTCGGCGCGACGGGCCTTGGTGACGTCGTGTGTCACCACCACCACGGTCACCCCCTCGGCGTGGAGCTGCTCGAGGATGCGGGTGATCTCCTCCCCGGTGCGGCGATCGAGGTTGCCGGTGGGCTCGTCCGCGAGCAGCAGGTCCGGGCGCGTCACCAGGGCGCGCGCGATCGCGACGCGCTGGCATTCGCCTCCCGAGAGCTCGTTCGGGCGGTGCGCGCGGCGGCCGCCGAGGCCGACGCGCTCGAGCACCTCCCGGGCGAGTCGGCTCCGGAGCTCCCGCTGCGCGCCGGCGTAGACGAGCGGGACCTCGACGTTCTCCTGCACCGAGAGCTGGGGGATCAGGTGGAAGGCCTGGAAGACGAAGCCGATCCTGCGGTTGCGCAGGCGCGAGAGCGCGTCGTCCGGGAGCTCCTCGACCGGGGTGCCGTCGAGCCAGCAGCGGCCCGAGCTGGGGCGGTCGAGGCAGCCCGCGATGTGCATCAGCGTGGACTTGCCCGACCCCGAGGGCCCGATCACCGCCAGGTACTCGCCGCGCTGCACCGATACGCTGACGCCGCGCAGGGCGAGCAGCTGCGAGCCCCCCATCGGGTAGGACTTGTGGACCCCCTCGAGCCGGATCAGCGCCTCCACCGGGATTCTCAGGGCGCCTGGGGCAGGCCGAGCAGGAGCAGGTCGCCCTCCTCGACGCCCGACGCGATGATCGCCAGCCGGTCGGTGCTCCCGCCGAGCACGACCGCCAGCTTGCGCGGACGGCCGTCCTGCTTCGCGTAGACGACCGCCTGATCCTGCTCGTCCACGAAGACGGCGGCGATCGGTACGGAGAGGACCTGCGGGTTCTCGCTGACGAGGATCTCGACCGTCGTGCTGAGCCCGGGCTTCAGGCGTTCGTCCTGGTCGAGGACCTGGATCCCGACGTCGAAGATCTTGACCCCGATCGGCTGCCCGCTCACCCGGGAGATCTTCTGCCGCGCCAGCGACGCGATCGAGACGACCTCGCCGCGAAAGACCGCGTCGGGGTAGGCGTCGAGGCGCAGCTCCACCGGGCTCGCGACGCGCACCTTGGCGAGGTCGAACTCGCTGATCTCGGTGTCCACGCGCATGCTCGTGGGGTCGGGGAGGTAGATCAGCGGCATGCCCTCGAAGGGGATCACGCCGACGCTGATCTTGCGCGGGTTCGCGGCGTCGCCGGTCGTGGCGTAGACGACCACGCCATCGCGAGGGGCGTGCACGAAGCCCTCGTCGAGCTTGCGATCCTGCTGTTCGACCTCGTGCTGCGCCCGCTCCACGTTGGCGCGAGCCGCGTCCACGGAGGCCTCGAAGGAGCGCGTGGAGGCCTTCACCTCCTGGTGGGCGAGCCGCGCGGCGTCGAGCTCGTTGCGGTTCACGAAGCCCTTCTCGGCCAGCTCGGGGAGCGAGGCGTACTCGAGCCGCGCCCTCTCCTGGGCGGCCTGCTGGGCCTCGAGCTGACCGAGCGCCTTCGAGAGGTCCGCGCGCGCGATCGCCAGGGCCGACTCCGCGGAAGACTTCGCGATCTCGTACTTCTGGGACTCGAAGCGGACCAGCAGGTCGCCTTCCTTCACGCGCGTGCCCTCGGGCACGAGCCAGATGATCTGCTTGTCGTTGGTCGCGGTCACCGTCGCCTGCTGCTCGGCGCGCAGCTCGCCGGACTCGACGATGGTGATGCGCACGTCGCCCCGCTGCACCCGCGCGGTCGGGATGCGGTCGAGGTCGGCGTCCTGGCCTCGCGCGTGCGCGAGCGCCACGCCCAGCGCCAGCGCGCCCGCCGCGGCGATGGCGGCGACCGCCGGCCGCGCGCGCAGGCGGGTCGCGAGCTCGCGGAGCCGGTTCGAGCGGGCATCCCCCATGGCGTCCTCCCGGGGCTTCAGAGCGGCCCGGCGATCCGGGCCTCGAGGCGCGCCAGCCCGTTGGTGTAGTCCACGACCGCGGCGAGCAGGTCGCTCTCCGCGTCGACGAGGTCCTCCTGCGCGTCGGTCACGTCGAAGTTGTCCGCGATCCCGCGCTGGTAGCGGACCTGCGCGATCTCGAGCTTGCGGCGGGCCTGCTCCACCTTGTCCGTCTGCGCCTCGAGCTCCTCGAGGTTCTCGCGCAGGTTGATCTCCTCGGAGCGCACCTCGAGCTCGATCAGGCGGCGCTGGTTCTCGAGCTCGCGCTCGATGCGCGCGTAGTGGAGCGAGGCCTCGCGCAGGCGTTCCCGCGCCGCCACGTTGCCGAAGGGGACCTCGAACTCGAGGCCGGCGATCCATTGCTGGCTGCCGAAGCCCCAGACCCGACGCGCGGAGGTGTCGTTTTCGTCGCGCCGGAAGACCCCCACCAGGTCGAGCTTCGGCAGCGTCGCGTTGCCGGCCACCCGGACCAGGAGGGCGCTCTGTTCCAGCCGATAGAGGATCTCCCGGATCTCGGGACGGTAGGCCAGCGCCTGCTCGATCCACGCCCCGAGGCGCAGCTCGACGGGCTCGAACGGGATGATCGCGTCGACGGGCTTCAGGTACTCGCCGATCGCGAGGCCGAGCACGTCCCGCAGCGCGAGCTGCGCGAGATCGAGCGCGCCGCGCCGCGACGCCAGGTCCGAGAGGTCGTCGGAGAGCTGGATCTCGGCCGAGACGATGTCGCGCTGGCTGGCGCGCCCCGCGCGGAAGAGCGCCTGCGAGGCCTCGATCAGCTGGCGGTCGCGCCCGATCGCCTGCTCGCTCACCTGGATCAGGCGCTCGGCCAGGATCGCGTTGTAGTAGGCCTGCTTGGCCTCGGCGGTCACCAGCAGGACCTGCGCGCGCAGCTGCGACTCGAAGATCCCGAGCGTGTACTCGGCGTCCTGGATCGGGGCGGTGGCCACGTAGCTGCGCCCGCCGCGCATGAGCGGCTGGCGCAGCTCGATCTGCGCTCCGCCCTCGATCACATCGTTCCCGCCGAACTCGTTGCCGGCCTCGCGCAGGGCGTCCACGCCGAGCGTGATCTGGGCGCCGGTCGGGAGCTCCTGGCGCACGAAGACCCGCGCGAGCTGGCTGCGGTCGCTCTCCGCGCCCGACTCCTTCACGATCGCGCCGTCGTCCGCGACCTCGAGGGGATCCCGGACCCGCGCGTCGCTGGCGAGGAAGTTCATGCCGGGGGTCGGGTGGAAGAAGGCGCGCCTCGCGGGAACCTCGCGCTCGGCGATGTCGCGGTCGAGCTCCGCGACCTGCAGCCGCAGGTTGTGCTCGAGCGCGAGCCGGATGGCTTCCTCGAGGCCGACCAGCCGGACCGCCGCGTCGCCGGAGGCGCCGGCCCCGCGCTCGCCCCGGGTACCCTCGATCGCGCTGCGCAGGGCCCTCGTGTCGATCTCCGAGGCGCGCCCGATGTCGAGCTCCGGCGCGGGGGCCCCCGGCGCGCTTCCCGCCACCACGAGCCCCAAGATCGCCTGCGCCACACACCGCGTCCCGCGCAACGCCGCCTCCGCGCCCCTTCGTGAGTGCCTTTTCCCCGCGGATCGGTGGCGCCGGCCTCGGGTGCGGGATCGGCGGGGGCTAGGAGCGGACGTCGAGGGCGAGCGGCTGCGCGCGAGGAGGCTCGCCGTGGGCCGGGGCCGGCTCGTGGGGGTCGGTCGCGGCGGCGGGCGCCGGTGTCTCGCACGCGGCCGCCGCCGGATGCAGGATCTCGAGCACCTCCTCGGCCAGGTGCTGCATCTGGCGGTGGACGATCGAGCCGCGGGCCGCGTGCAGGATGGTCTTCGCGGCGTGGGCCGGGTTCGTGGCGAGCGACTCCACCTTGGGGCTGCTCGACAGGAAGGTCTCGAGCAGGGGATGCCCCCGGCTGCGCACCTCCGCGAGCAGGAGCGAGAGGACGTCGCGCACCTCCCCTTCCGTGTAACGGATCCGCAGGTCGACGAGCGAGAGCAGGATCCGGGCGCTCTCGGGCGGTCGCTTCCAGGCCGCCAGCAGATCGAAGACCTTCCGCGCCTCGAACAGGGAGCCGAGGTCCCGGGCCAGCACCAGCGCGAGGTCGCTCGCGACGAGCGCGTTCTGGGTCAGGATCTCGAGGTCGCTCTTGGTGTCGATCACGACGAGCCCCCGCCACTCCGTGCGCAGGAGCGCCGCGTGGAGGTGTGCGGGGTCGTCGATCTCGCGCTTGAGCTCCCCGATCCGCCGGCTCGTCGGCAGGTAGTGCACGCCGTAGTGGCCGAGGCGGATCGCCGCGGAGAGCGAGCCGCTGCGGAGCGCGTCGAGGACCGTCGGCTGCGACGCGGCGGGCTCGATCGCGAACATGCGATCGATCGCATCCTGATCGTCGAGGCCGAGCAGCAGGATGGGCAGGTCCTCGCGCATCGCGCGCAGGTAGACGGCCAGGTTGGTCGCGACGGTGGTCTTCCCGACGCCCCCCTTGTTGCTCACGACCGCGAGCACGCGGAAGGGGCGGCGCTCGCGGCCGAGCTCCCCGGGGGTGCGAGGGCGCAGGATCTCGCGCGGCCGCAGCCGGGATTCGTCCGCCCTGCGCACGGCGTCGAAGAAGCGGCTCACGGATCTCCTCCTGCGTGGCATCGGAGACGAGGCCGCGGCGTCCGGTGGGAGGCGCCGGTGCCTCGATCCTATCACGGATCGACGTGGGACCTCGCGGGGCCCGCCGCGCGGTGGCGCGCTCAGTTCGCGCGGCCCGAGGAGTGGGATCCGGGCGCGAGCCGGCCGCCCTCCCGGTATTCCCGCATCCGGTACTGGATCTTGCGCGTCGAGATGCCGAGCATCGCGGCCGCGCGGGAGGTGGAGCCGTGGACCGCCTCCAGCGTGCGCAGGATCGCGACCCGCTCGATCTCGGCCAGGGTCGAGCCGGGGATCGAGACCTCGAGGTCGCGGCAGGGCTTCCCGACCAGCGACGGCCGCAGCTGCTCGGGCCGGATCCAGCGCTCTCGCGCCATCACCACCGCTCGCTCGATCGCGTTGCCGAGCTCGCGCACGTTGCCGGGCCACGAGTGCGTTCGGAGCACCTCGAGCGCGTCGGGCGTGAAGCCCTCGACGAGGCGCCCATGGCGCTCCGCCGCGCGCGCGAGGAGCTCCTCCGCGAGCTGCGGGATGTCGGTCCGGCGCTCGCGCAGCGGCGGGATCTCGATCTGCACGACGCTCAGGCGGTAGAAGAGATCCTCGCGGAAGCGGCCGGCGGCGACCGCCTCGCGCAGGTCGCGATGGGTGGCGGCCACGAGCCTCACGTCGACCCGGATCGCCTCGCCTCCGTCCTCGGGCTCGAGCGCGCGCGTCTGGAGGAAACGCAGCAGCCTCGCCTGCGTGCCGGCCGGGATCTCGGCGACGTCGCCGAGGAAGAGGGTGCCGCCGTCGGCCTGCCGCAAGCGGCCCACGCGCTGCGCGGCGGTGGCGCTCGGGTCGTTGCGCGGGTGGCCGAAGAGCTCGGACTCGAGGGCGGGCTCGCCCTGCGCGTCGCAGCAGACCTCGACGAAGGGGCCGCGGGCGCGCGGGCTCGCCGCGTGGATGGCGGCGGCGGCGCGCCGCTTTCCGGTACCGATCTCGCCGCAGAGCAGGACGTCGAGGGCGCTCGGGGCGACCCGCTCGATCGCCTCGCGCACGTCGCGGATGCTCGGGTGAGCGCCGAGGAGCTCATCCGGTCCGCCCTGCGCTCCGCTCAGCTCGCCGCTCCCGCTCAAATTTCGCCTCGGCGGTGCGACGGCACCCGCCCCACCCCAGCCATTGTTCTATCTCGGGATGGGTGGAAAAAGCAACGGTATTTTTACTACACACGAGATCTCCATCCGCCCGCGGAGGCATCGAGGCCTGCATCGGCGCGCCTCTAGCGACTCGATCTGCCGGTGCGGGGAGGGGAGAGGCTCTGCGGCCTAGCGCTTCACGATCACCGAGGAGCCGTGGCCGAAGAGGCCCTGGTTGGCCGTCACGCCGAGCCTCGCTCCTTCGACCTGGCGCTCGCCGGCCTGGCCGCGCAGCTGCCAGGTGAGCTCGCAGACCTGCGCGATCGCCTGCGCGGGGACCGCCTCGCCGAAGCAGGCGAGCCCGCCGCTCGGGTTCACGGGGACGCGGCCGCCGAGGGTCGTGTCGCCGTCGCGCAGCAGGCGCTCCGCCTCGCCGGGCTTGCACAGGCCGATGTTCTCGTACCAGTCGAGCTCGAGCGCCGACGAGAGGTCGTAGACCTCGGCCGTGTCGACGTCCGAGGGCTCGACCCCCGCCTGCTCGTAGGCCGTCTTCGCGATCGAGTCGCGGAACGAGACGTCGGGCGGGCTCACCACCGCGGCGGAGTCGGTCGCGAAGTTCGGCATCTCGATCAGCGCATTCGGGTAGCGAGGCGTCACCGTCGAGACGGCGGCGATGGCGATCGGCCGGCGCGTGTGGCGCCTTGCATGCTCCATGCTCGAGAGCACGAGCGCCGCGCCCCCGTCGCTCGTGGCGCAGATCATCAGCAGTCGCAGGGGGTCCGAGACGATCGCCGACTCGAGCACCTCCTCGATCGTGAAGGCCTTCTTGTAGCGGGCGTTCGGGTTCGTGGTGCCGTGCCGGCTGTTCTTGACCTTGACCCGGGCGAAATCGAGCTCGCTGGCTCCGTACATCTCCATCCGCCGGCGGGCGTAGAGGCCGAAGTAGACCGGGTTCGTGGCGCCGAGGAGCCGGAAGCGGAGCCAGTCCGGATCGTCGGGGCGGTCGCCGCCCGTCGGCGCGAAGAAGCCCTTCGGCGCCGCGTCGGCGCCCACCACGAGCGCGACGTCGCAGAGCCCGGCCAGGATGCGCGCGCGGGCGACGTCGATCGCCTGCGCGCCCGAGGCGCAGGCGCCATAGGAGCTCGCGACCTGAGCGCCGGAGAAGCCGAGCGCCTGGGCGAAGGTCGCGCCGGCGACGAAGCCCGGATAGCCGTTGCGGATGGTGTCGGCGCCGGCGACGAAGTGGACGTCGCTCCAGGCGAGGCCCGCGTCGCGCAGCGCCGCGCGGGCCGCGGCCACGCCGTACTCGACGAAGTTGCGGCCCCACTTGCCCCAGGGGTGCATGCCGACGCCCAGGATCGCGACATCCTTCGCCACGCGACTCCTCCCGTCCGTCTCCGTGCTCCGCTCGGCTTCGCCTCGCTGCGCGGCCGCTCCGCGGGCTTGCGGCGGCCTCGTTCGCCGCGCCCTCAGGCGGCGACCGGCCTCCACTTCCAGACCACGTAGTCGTTCGCGTCGTCGGAGTAGAGAGTGTCGAGGACGAGCTCCATCTCCATTCCCGCCCGCAGCCGATCCGTCCCCACGCCGCGCACCACCTGGCCGAGCACCACCATGCGCTCCGCGGCGAGCTCGACTGCGGCGATGGCGTACGGCTCGAAGGGGTCGGGCGCGACGTAGGGCGCCGGCGGCGCGTAGCGGTTGTCGGTGAACGACCAGAGCGTGCCGCGCCGCGAGAGCTCGACGCTCTCGAACTCCGACCCCTCGCAGGCCGGATTGCGGCAGAAGGCGGTCTCCCTCGGGAAGAAGGTGCTGCCGCAGCTTCGGCAGCGCGTGCCGATCAGGCGGGGATCCTTCTCGTCCATCCGGAACCAGCCGTCGATGGCCGGAACGCGCTTCCGGGGCGCCTCGCCAGCCATCCCGCCTCCGCCCGTGGGTCCGGCCAGGTTCTAGCACGCGCGGGCAGTCTTGGGTCAGGCTCCTAGCCCCGGGCTCGACGTCGCTCGCGGCCGCTCGTCCCCGCGAGCTCCTCGGCGCGCAGGCGCGCGATCTCCCGCGAGACGATCCGCCGCCAGCGCGGCGTCCGCTCGTGGCGCAGCGCGAGCCGCAGGAGCGTCAGCGCATCGCGCGGGCTCCCGTGCAGCGACTCGAAGACGCCGAGCGCGTGCAGGAAGGCCGGGTCGCTCGGCCGGCTCTCGAGGGCCTTGCGCAGGCGCGGGCCGTCGCCGGGCGTGAAGCGGTGGGCGAGCGCGGAGAGCCGGGTCAGGTGGAGGATGGCCTTGCGGCTGCGGTGGAGGCGCACCGCCCGGAGCGCCACCTCGAGCGCCTCCTCGGTACGGCCGAGCCCGGCGAGCGCCTCCGAGAGGCGCAAGAGGAGCCTTCCGTCCGCGTCGTTGCGCACGAGCCCCTCGCGCGCCACGCGCTCGGCGTCGGCGAAGCGCTCCGCCACGAGCAGCGCCGTGCAGAGGTCGAGTCGGGCCTGGAAGTCCTCCGGATCGCGCGCGAGGCAGCGCTCGAGCCACTCGAAGGTGAGCGAGCCCGATGCGCGCAGCAGCGCGACCCGCCCGCCTTCCGGCCGCAGCGGGGCCGCGGCCACGCGCGGCGCGGCGGGCGGCCCGGCCGGCGCTGCGGCGGCGGGTGCCGGGGCTGCGGGCGCGACGATCGGGCCGGCTACGGCAGCGATCTGGAGCGCCGCGGGAATCTCGAGCGCGATCCCCTTGCCCGCCCCGTGCGACGTCGCGACCGCGGCGGGCGCCTGGCTCGCGGCGGCCGGCGGCTGCGTGCGCTCCTCGCGGCGCGCGCGCGCGCGCAGGCCCGCGGCGCGCCGGCGCGACTCGGACCGCTCGGAGGCCGCCCGCAGCAGGACCGCGCGGGCCGCCGCTTCCCGGACCGACACCGCGCGCAGCGCGACCGCGCGGGAGGCCACCTCGGCCGGCACGGGTCCGAGCGCCGGAAGGCCGTCGGTCGCACGCGGGTCGAGCGCGGCCGTCGCCGCCGAGCGGCGCAGCGGCCGCGTCAGGAGGGCTGCCTCGAAGACCTGCGGCGCACGCGCGCGCTGCTGCACCGCGACGAGGTCGAGCTCGCGCTCGCGGCGGCGCCGCCGGAGGCCGAGGAACGCCGCGAGCGGGATGCCGCAGATCCCGATACCGACGCTCGTGAAGATCACGGCGCGCCGCCGCGGCGCGGGAGCCACGAGGCGCGCGAGACCGTCGGCGCCCGAAGCTAGCGCCGCGCGCACGGGCGGGAGGCTCGCCGCGAGGCGGCTTCGCAGCAGATCCGCGCTGGCGGCTGCCCCCGCGACGAGGGCGAGGGCGAGGATCGTCAGCGCGGCCCGGGCCCGGGCCCGGCGCGGGTGCGGGGGGCGATCGGCGCGGGTGCGGGAGGAACGGCGGCGGCGAGGGGTGGCGAAGGGGTCCAACGTTGGCTCCAGCGCGTCGGCCGCGAGGCGGACGCCGCGCACACGTCGGATCCCTTCCAGGAACAACCAGAGTCTAGACGATCCGGAGCGTGGGCGAAAGGCCCCACCAGGCCCGGCTCGGCCTCCGGCCCGCGAGCCCCGCGGGCCCGCGGGCCTGCACGCCGAGTTGCGCGCTCGTGAACCCGACACCCGGGAGTGTCCGGGGCGAGCGCCTCGCGGTTGCGCGCTCCCCGGGGCGGGCATCCGAGGTGGCGTCAGCGGAGCCCGTAGAAGCGCATCGCGTTCTCGCCGAGCACCTTCCTCTGCGAGGCGAGCGGCAGCGACGCCAGCCGCTCGCGCAACTCGGCCACGACGCCCATCTCGGCGTCGAGATGCGGATAGTCCGAGGCCCAGATCACGTAGTCGTCGCCGAGGTGGGCCACGACGGGGGCGGTGAGCGTCTCGTCCGGATCCGCCGAGATCACGCACTGGCGCCGGAAGTACTCGCTCGGCAGCAGCTTCAGCGCGGTCGGGAAGCCGCCGCGCTCGACCTTGTGGTCGAGGCGATCGAGCCAGGCCGTGATCCAGTTCGAGCCCGCCTCGAGCACGGCGCACTTGAGCTTCGGGTACTTCTCGAAGAGACCCGTCACCATCATCTGCGTGAAGGCGGCCATCACCTCGACGGCGAGGAAGGCGAACAGGAAGACGCCGTCTGCGCCGGTGCCGCTGCGCGCCCACGGCGCAAAGGTCATGTCCTCGCGCGCCACCACGTGGAAGGCGATCGGAATGTCGAGGTCCGAGACCGTCGCCCAGAAGCGGTCGAAGTCGGGGTCGTCGAGCGACTTGCCGCGCCGCGCCGCGCGGTCGGGCGACAGATACACGCCCACGCAGCCGTCGCGGCGCGCGCGCTGGACCTCTTCGACCGCGCCTTCCGGGTTCAGCAGCGTGATGTGGGCCACGGGGTAGAGGCGCGAGGGACTCGTGCGGCAGAAGTCGACGATCCAGCGGTTGTAGGCGCGGCTGTAGGCGAGCGCGAGCTCGGGATCCTCGACGCCGCCCTCCCAGGCGATGCCGATCGTGGGGTAGAGCAGCACCTTGTCGATGCCCTCGCCGTCCATCACGGCGAGGCGTGCGCGCGGGTCGTAGCCGCCGGGCGGCGCGCCGTCCTGATACGTGCGCTGGCCCGGGATCTGGAAGGCCAGCTTCTCCGCGGGCGTCTCGGCCTCGATGCCGCCGAGCGCACCGAGCCGGCCCTTCAGCATGCGGGTCGGCTGGTTGTCGATGAACAGATTCTCGAAGCCGTCGGCGTCGATGCCGACGCGCAGCGCGCGATCCCGGAACTTCGGATCGATGTAGCGCTGCCAGGTGTCGGCGGGCTCGAGCACGTGCCCGTCGGCGTCGACGGTGAGCAGATCGCGCGGCATACGCTCCTTCCGGCGAGCCAGAGCCATGATAGAGCACCGTCGTCGCGCGTGCGTCCCGGGGCGCCACCCGGCGATCCGAGAGCAGCGGCGCGCTCGGCGATGCCCTCGTCGGCAGGGCGTCCGAAGGGGGCGGCGCATCGGAGATCCACGAGTTCTTTTCGGAGGCGCGCGCCAACCACTCTCGAGTCACGGACCGGGAAGCGGGCAGGAGTCGAGCAGCTCGGCGCGCGCCTGCTCGAGCGCCGCGATCGCCTCGCGGGCGAGCGCGCGGCGGCGGAAGAGCGAGCAGGAGGCGCGCTCGGTCTGGCGCCGGGCTTCCTCCAGGCGCAGGACCGCGGCGGTGTGGAGCTCGGCGTCCGCGAGCACGCGGATCGCGTCGCCGGTCTCCTCGGCGGCGCTCCCGAGCAGGCGCCGCGCCTCGGCGCGCTCGAAGTGGCCCAGCTCGCGGCTCTGCTCCAGCGCCTCGAGGCTCTGGCGGACGTTCTCGAGCGCGTTGATCACGCGCAGGAACGCAGCCACGGCCTGCGTCTGCGTGGCGTCGAGGCGGATCCCGACGCCGCGCGGGTCGAGGCTCGCGAGGAAGCGGCCGGACGGGGAGGCGTTGAAGGCGTCGCCGCTGTAGAAGGCCACCGCGCCCTCGAGGGTCGCGACCGAGCCGTCGTGGAAGAAGGGGGGCGTGTCGGCGGCCTCGACGAGCGGGGGCGTGTTGAAGGTCCCGTCGCCCGGGAACCCCTGCCCGTCGTCGGGCGGCACGAGCTCGCCGGAGAGCCGTGCGGGGCGGTCCGGCAGCGCCTCGACGCCGGTCGAGAAGTTCGCGTTGCCGAGGTCGGCGCCGTTCAGGAAGGTGTTCGCGCCGGCGTTGCGGTGGCAGATGTTGCACTTGCCGAGCGAATCGTCGAGGAAGATCTCCTGCCCGCGTCGGGCGACGGCGCCGCGCAGCGGCAGCGGCAGCGCGAGCTCGGCCTGGCGCCCGAGCGAGAGCTGGAAGGCCTCGAGCGCATCGAGCTCGTCCTCCGTGGGCAGGCGGAAGTCGACGCCGGGCACGCGGGCGAGCGTCTTCGTGAAGTGCTGGTCCACCGCGCCCGTGGCGAAGGAGCGCAGCGAACCGTCGCCAGGCGCTCCGTCTCCCGACCAGCCGGTGCGCGGCCCGCCCGGGCTCGCGACCGAGGTGCGGAGCGCCAGCGTGTGCGGGATACCGCGCAGGACGAAGCGGTTCGCGAGGTCGTCGAAGCCGTCCTGGTTCTCGAGGATCAGCGCGAGCTCGCGCATGAGCCTCGGGTTCTCGAAGTTCTCGCGCAGCTCGGGTACGCGCTCCGCGACGAAGAGCGGGTCGTCGGGCGGGAGCCCCGCGATGAAGGCGGGGTCGAGCGTCAGGTTGTTCTCCGAGGGATGGCAGGTCCCGCAGGTGCGGCCGTTGCCGGCGAAGGTCTCCTCGAAGAAGATCCGCCGGCCCTTTTCAACCGGGGACGGATCGGGCGTCCGACAGGCGGGAAGCGCGAGCGCGCCCGCGACGGCGATCGGCACCGCGAGCCCCCGCCAGGGCGCCGCCGACGGACGCGCCCGCTTCCGCATGGCCCGACCCTCCCGGGTTGCGCGGCGCGCGGCCGCGGGGCCGGGGCTCCCCGCCCCGACCTCTGCGGAGGGATCGGTCGCGGGCGCGGCCCGCCGCGTGAGAGCCCTCACCGGACGCCGAGCGGGATACACTGGGGCGCGCGTTCCCCGGAGGTTCCCCGCATGCAGCGCCGCTCGGATGCGTCGCACCGCCCCCTCGCCGGAATCCGCGTCGTCGACCTGGCCGACGAGAAGGGAGAGCTGGCCGGGCGGCTCCTCGCCGACTTCGGCGCCGACGTCGTGCGCGTCGAGCCGCCGGGCGGGTCGCGCTCGCGAGGGCTGCCGCCCTGCCACGGCGCGACGAGCCTCTACTTCGCGCAGCGCAACTCGAACAAGCGCGGCGTCGTGCTCGACCTCGAGCGGGAGCGCGACCGCGCGACGCTCGTCGATCTCTGCTCGCGCGCCGACGTGCTGATCGAGTCCTTCGCGCCGGGGACGCTCGCGAAGCTCGGTCTCGCCCCGCTGGATCTGGTCGAGTGCAATCCGCACCTGGTCGCCCTCTCCGTCACGGACTTCGGCCAGACGGGTCCCTACCATGACTGGGTCGCGACCGACGCGACGCTCGAGGCGATCGGCGGCCAGATCTTCAAGGCGGGGCTCCCCGAGAAGGCGCCGCTGCTCCCGCCGGGTGCCCTCGCCTACGACATCGCCGGCGTGATGGGCTGCTTCGCCGTCCTGACCGCGCTGCTCCAGCGCTTCCGCACCGGGCACGGCCAGGCGATCGACCTCTCCGCGCTCGAGGCGCTGGCCCAGACCACCGACTGGTCGTTCTCGAACGCCAGCTACGCGCGCGCCCGGGGCCAGACGCCGTTCGAGCTGCGCATGGGCTCGGGGCCCATGTACAGGATCTACGCCTGCAAGGGCGGCTACGTGCGGCTCGTGATCCTCTCGCCGCGGCAGTGGCGCGCCATGCGCGAGTGGCTCGGCGATCCGGACTACCTGCGCGACCCGAACTACGAGAGCTTCCTCGGCCGCATGCAGATCGCCGACGCGCTCGCGGTGACCATCGGCGATCTCTTCGCGACGCTCGGCCACGAGGAGGTCGCCTTCGAGGCGCAGCGGCGCGGCATCGTCTGCACGCCCGTGCTGCGGCCGGCGGAGGTGCTCGCCAACGTGCACTTCCGCTCCCGGGGCACCTTCGTGGACGCCGAGTACGCCCCCGGCGAGTCGGGGCCGGTCGCCTCCGGCTTCTTCGAGCTCGACGGCGAGCGCCAGGGCTTCCGCCGGCGCGCCCCGACGCCGGGCGAGCACCAGGCCGAGCTCGCGGCGGGGATCTGGCAGGGCGCCCGGCCCAAGCCCGCGCTCCCGCGCCCCGCGCCCGCGCTCCCGCTGGCGGGCCTGCGCGTCCTCGACTTCGGGATCGGCGGCGTCGGGGTCGAGTGCGGCCGGCTCTTCGGCGAGTACGGCGCGGACGTGATCAAGATCGAGAGCCGGGCCTACCCCGACTTCATCCGGGTCGTGATGTCGACGGAGATGAGCGCCTCCTTCGCCTCGTCGAGCCGCTCGAAGCGGGGCTTCGGCGTGAACCTGAAGCGCGAGCGCGGGCTCGAGCTCGTCCAGCGCCTGATCGAGCGGGCCGACGTCGTGATCGAGAACAGCGCGACCGGCACGCTGGACGACATGGGCGTGGGCTTCGCGAAGATCCGGGAGCGCAACCCGCGCTGCGTGCTGGTGAGCAGCCAGCTGCTCGGCTCGCGCGGCGCCTGGGCGGACTGGATCGGCTACGGCCCGAGCACCCAGCCGATCGGCGGACTCGTCCACCTCTGGAACTACCAGGGCGAGGCCGACCCGGCGGGCTCCACCTCGATCTTCCCGGACCACCTGGCCGGACGGCTCTCGGCGCTGGTCGCGCTGGCCGCGCTCGTCCGCCGCGAGCGCACGGGCCTCGGCGGACACGGCGAGGTCGCGCAGGCCGAGGCCGTGACCAACATGATCGGCGACCTCCTGCTCCGCGAGGGCGTCCGGCCCGGGAGCGTCGTTGCGCTGGGCAACCGGAGCGAGCGCGGCGCGCCCTGGGGCTGCTACCCCTGCGCGGGAACCCAGCAGTGGGTGGCGATCACGCTGCGCGACGACGAGGACTGGGGACGCCTCCAGATGGCGCTCGGCAACCCGGCCTGGGCCGAGCGGCCCGAGCTGCGCCACGTAGAAGGTCGGCGGGCCGTCCACGACGAGCTCGACCGCGAGCTCGCCGCGTGGACCTCCACGCGCTCGCGCGTCGACGTCACGGCCACGCTCCAGATGTTCCGGGTCCCCGTCGCGCCCATGCTCACGGGCAGCGACCAGGCGGCCGACCCGCACTTCCAGGCGCGCGGCTACCTGCGCTGGGTCGACCAGCAGGACCTCGGCTGGATCTGCCTGGAGGGGCCCTGCTTCCGCGCGAGCGGGATGGCCGACGTCCGCCTCTTCCAGGCGCCGCGCCTCGGCGAGCACACCCGCGAGATCTGCCGCGAGCTGCTCGGCCTCGGCGACCCGGAGATTGAGGAGCTGGTGGCGGCGGGGACGCTCGAGGTCCCGAGATAGCCGCGAACCTCATTGGACTTGACTGCCTCGCCAGTCAGTGCCACTGTCTCGGCGTGCACTCCGCGCAGAGCCGTGGGCGCCGGGCGGCCCACACCCGCGCTCGGATCCTCGAAGCCGCCGCGAGGCGGTTCTCCGAGGTCGGCTTCGCGGCAACCCGTCTCGAGGACGTCGGCGAGGACGTCGGGATCGTCCGCTCGGCGATCCTCTATCACTTCAAGGACAAGCGACTCCTCTACCGCGCCGTCCTCGACGAGGTGTTCGGTGAGCTGCTCGAGCAGCTGCGCGCGCCGCTCGAGGCGCGCGGGCCGCTCGCGGGACGCCTCGAGGCCGCCGTCGGCGCCTTCGTCGACAGCATGGCCCGCCGCCCGATCGCCGCCCGCCTGGCCATGCGCGAATCCGTGAACCCCGACCCGGAGATTCGGGCGGAGATCCAGGCCCTGGCCCGGCCGTTCCTCGCGCTGCTGGCGACGACCTTCGAGGAGGGCGAGCGCAGCGGCGTCTTCCGGCCCCGCCATCCGGATCCGCTGCACTTCGCGAGCGCGCTGGCCGGGGCGACGCTCTTCTACGTGGCGGCGCTCCCCACCTTCGTGGGCGAGCTGCCCTACGACCCGCTCTCGCGCGAGCCGCTCGAGGCGCACAAGCGCGACGTTCTGGACATCACCCGGCGCCTGCTCGGAACCCGAGGGCCGCGCGCCGTGCAGCAGCACTCGAACCCGTCCGAACGGAGGAGCTCATGACCGCTTCCGGTGTGTCCTACGACCCGTTCTCGATCGAGATGCGGGCCGATCCGTACCCGCACTACGCGGCCCTGCGCGCGCACGCCCCCGTACACCGCCTCGAGGGCTCGGGCTTCCACCTGGTCTCCCGCTACGAGGACGTGTTGTACGTGCTCAAGCATCCCGAGCTCTTCTCCTCCCGCGCGATGCAGCGCATGATGATGGCCGGCATGGGAGGCGGCATCCCGAAGATGGACCCGAGCCAGGATTTCGACCCGCAGGCGCTCCAGGTGTTCCGCGCCCTCGCGCCGCGTCCCGGCTTCGACCCGCTCGCCATGCTGACGACGCCCTCGGTGATCGCCTCCGATCCGCCGAACCACGAGCGTCTGCGAGGCATCGTGAACCGCGGATTCACGCCGCGCCGCATCGCTGCGCTCGAGGCGCGGGTGCGAAAGATCTCGAGCGACGCCCTGGACCGGATGCTGGCGCAGGAGACCTTCGATCTGGTGCGCGACTTCACCGTTCCGCTGCCGGTGACGGTGATCGCCGAGCTGCTGGGGGTGGAGGCCGAGCGCTTCGCCGACTTCAAGCGCTGGTCGGACACGCTGATCTCTGCAACCACCGGCTCTGCCTCGGGGACCCGGCCGGCGGCGCTGCTGACCGCCTTCGCGGAGTTCAACACCTACTTCCTGGACGCGATCGAACGGAGTCGGCGCGACCCCAAGGACGACCTGATCAGCGCGCTGGTCGCCGCGGAGGGCGGGGAGGCGGCGCTCACCCCGATGGAGACGCTGATGTTCACGGTGCTGCTGCTGGTGGCCGGCAACGAGACGACGACCAACCTGATCGGCAACACGGTGCTCGCTCTGCTGGAGCGTCCCGAGCAGCTCGAGCGCGTGCGCGCCGACCGGTCGCTGATCCCGCGACTCGTCGAGGAGGGCCTCCGCTACGACGGGCCGGTGCAGATGCTCTTCCGGGAGACGACCCAGGAGGTGGAGCTGGCCGGCACGCCGATTCCGAAGGGCGCGGTGGTCGTGCCGATCTTCGCCTCCGCGAACCGCGATGCGGCGCAGTTCCCGGAGCCCGACCGCTTCGACATCGACCGCGATACCCGGGGCCACCTGGCCTTCGGCTTCGGCATCCACTTCTGCCTGGGGGCTTCGCTGGCGCGCCTCGAGGCGCGCGTGGGCTTCGAGGAGCTCTTCGCGCGGGTCGCAAAGCTGCGCAAGCTCGAGCCGGAGACGGAGTACGTCGACTCGTTCCTGCTGCGCGGGCCCCGCCGGCTTCGCCTCGCGGCCGAGCTCGCCTAGCGGCTCGCTCGCCCTCTACTTCCCCTTGCGCAGGTCGCGCGGCAGCCCGAGCCCGCGCTCGCCGATGATGTTGCGCTGGATGTTCGAGGCGCCGCCGGCGATCGGCGGGCCGAGCGAGAAGAGGTACTGCTCGACGAAGCCGGTGGCGGTCCCGGTGTTGCCGTAGTCCGCGACGTCGGCCTCGGTGGGCGCGAGGAGCCCCTCGGCGCCGAGCAGGTCGTAGGCGCAGCGGGCGATCTCCTCGCCGAGCCGCGTCGAGTAGAGCTTCGTCACGAGGAGCGAGAGCAGGACCTCGTGCTCCTCGCCGCGAGCGCTGGCGCTGAGCTGGCGCATCGTCGAGGTCTCGGCGCAGCGCAGATGGCCCTCGATCGCGGCGAGTCGCTGGCGCAGGGCGGGGTCCGCGAGGGCCGGGCGCCCCCCGCGCCGCGTGCGCCGGGCGAAGTCCACGAGCTGGCGCCACTGCTCGCGCAGCAGGTGCGGGCTGCCCATCAGCTTGCGCTCGTGGAGGAGCGTCACGCGCGAAACCTGCCAGCCCTCGCCGCGCCGGCCGACGACGTTCTCGGCCGCCGTCACCGCCCCGTCGAGGAAGACCTCGTTGAACTCGACGCCCCCGGTGAGCTGCCGGAGCGGGCGAACCAGGATCCCGGGCTGGCGCATCGGGATCAGGAGATAGGAGATCCCGGCGTGCTTCGGCGCGTCGGGCTCCGTGCGGAAGAGGCCGAACATCCAGTCCGCCTGGTGGGCGCGGCTCGTCCAGAGCTTGTGGCCGTGGACCACCCACCGGTCGCCCTCGAGGACGGCGCGGCTCGCGAGCGAGGCGAGGTCGCTCCCGGCGCCGGGCTCGCTGTAGCCCTGGCACCAGACGAGCTCGCCGCGCAGCGTCCCGGGGATGAAGCGGCCGCGCTGCTCCTCGCTGCCGCAGGCGAGCAGCGTCGGCGCGAGCAGCGCCGGCCCCTGGAGCAGGAGGTCGCCGGGAGCGCCGGCGCACCAGTACTCCTCGCGGATGATCGCATCGGCGAGCGGGTCGGGCGGCTGCTCCGAGCCTCCGTAGAGCCTCGGGAACTCGCGGTACACGTAGCCGCGCTCGACCCCGCGCCGGCGGAAGAGCACCTCCTGCTCGGGCCGGGGCAGCGCGGCCTCCGCGCCGCCGAGCGGCCAGCCGCGCAGGAACTCGCGCAGCTCCGCGCGCAGCGTCTCGTACTTCTCCCCGTACTCGAGGTTCACCGCCCTACCACCCCGCGAGCGCGGCCTGCCGCTCGCGGTGGACCTCGGGCGTGCCGAGGAAGGCGCGGTCGAACATGGCGCGCTTGAGCCAGATCTGGACATCGCACTCCCAGGTGAAGCCGATCCCGCCGTGGAGCTGCACGGCGGCGCGCGCTGCCTCGAGCGCGCGGTCGGTGACGTGCGCCTTGGCGAGCGCCGCGCTGCGCTCTGCATCGCCCTGGACGTGGTCCTGCGCGTGGGCGGCGTACCAGACGAGCGCCCGCATCGGCTCGATCTCGCTGGCGAGGTCCGCGAGCTGGTGCTTCACCGCCTGGAATTGGGCGATCGGCTGGCCGAACTGCTCGCGCGTTCGCGCGTAGGCGAGCGTGAGTTCGAGGAGCTTCTCCGCCGCGCCGAAGGCGTCGGCGGCGAGCAGCACGAGCCCCGCGTCGCGCACGCGGCCGGCCGCCGCGGCGCCTCCGGGGAGGAGCTCGCAGGGTGAGCTCGCGAAATGGACGCTCGCGAGCGGGCGCGTGCGGTCGATCGCGCCGACGGGCTCGACCCGCACGCCGCTCGCGCCGCGCAGGACGAGCGCGAGGGTAGCTCCGGCCGTGCCCACGACGAGGAGATCGGCCTGCGCGGCGCACGGCACCCACGCCTTCGCGCCCGTGAGTCGCCCACCGCTCGCGACGGGCGTCCACGTCTCGGGCAGGAACCCCCCGTCCGCCTCGCCGAGGGCGACGGTTCCGATCGCTTCGCCGGACGCGAGGCGCGGGAGCCAGCGCGCGCGCTGCTCGGGGCTCCCGCCGGTCGCGAGCGCCACGCCCGCGAGCGCGTGGCCGAGGAAGGGGCCCGGTAGCGCCGCGGCGCCGAGCGCCTCGGCCGCGAGCGCCAGGTCGAGCAGCTCGAGCCCCGCGCCGCCGTACGCCTCGGGCAGGCCGAGGCCCGCGACGCCGAGCTCGGCGAGCCCGCGCCACAGGGCCGCGTCGCCCCCCGTGCCCGCCTCGAAGTGCTCGCGCAGCCGCGCGGCGGGGCACTCCCTGGCGGCGAAGCCGCGCACCGTCTCCTGGAGGAGCTTCTGCTCCTCGGCGAGGCCGAACTCCATTCCGTGGCACTCCGCTCGCCTTACGGCTCGCTGCGCGGCCGCTCCGCGGCCTTGCGGGGCGGGAGGCCGAGGATGCGCTCCGCGTCGGCGGACGTCGCGACGGGCCGGCCGACCGCGGCGGCGAGCGCCGCCGCCTCGCGCACCAGCTCCTCGTTCGTCGGCTTGTTCTCGGGGTGGAAATGCTCCTCGAGGCCCACGTGCAGGTGGCCGCCGAGCTCGAGCGCGAGCCGCGCGACCGGGGTCGCGAAGAGGTCGCCGCCCCAGACCGAGACCGACCACGGAAGCCCGCTCCCCTCGAGCAGGTCGAGGTAGGCGCGCAGCGCGTTCTCGGTGGGTGCCAGGCCGAAGCTCACGCCGGGCCGCGTCGCGAAGAGCCCGTACTCGCCCCCGAAGTAGAGCTTCACCATCGCGCCGGCGGGGAGGCGCCCGGCGCGGTGGAAGGCCAGCGTGGTGCGCAGGAAGCCTGGCTCGTAGATCGCGAGCGAGGGTCCGAGCCGCAGGCGCCGGCACTGGTCGAAGGCGAAGCGGATGGCGTCGTAGGAATTCGCGTAGACGACGCCCACCGGAAGCCCGTCGGCGTCGGGCCCGCCGAGGTTGGTCGAACCCGGATCGCAGATGCCGACGCGCAGCCCGATCTCGCGCGCCAGGATCTCGACGTGCGCGAGGCTCTCGGCCATGTCGGAGCCGACGGCGAGGGTCGGGTACCAGAGCGTGCCGGGCCGGCGGGCCGTGATCGACCGCCACGCCGCCAGATAGAGGTCCGCCGCGGCGCGCCCGTTCTGCCGGATGTCGTCGTTGTGGGCGTGGATCAGCGAGGCGCCGGCGTCGAGGCAGCGAATCACGTCCGCCGCGATCTCCTCGGGCTTGCGCGGGACGTTCGGGTTCCTGTCGGGGCGGGTCTCGCCGTTGACCGCCGCCTCGATCACGACCGGGAGGCTCGGGGTCTGCATGCCGGCGAGGATACCCTCCGGGGCGTTCGCTGCGAAGGCGGGCCGTTCGTACGTTCGGCCCCGCGCGCCGCGCACCCTGCCACCGCGAGTGTCCCGCTCTCGAGATTCGGGCTATAGGTGAAGCCACCTCGACTCGGAGAGGAGTAGGAAGATGGTGAATCGGATGCGAATCCAGGCGACGGCCCTGCTGCTCGCGGCGGTCGTGGCGTCGACGGCCCTGGCGGCGGGTCGGCGGGAGCTCGAGCAGGACGCCCACCAGGCGCTCGCGAGCCTCTACGCGAAGAACACCGCGGCCAGGCTGCTCGGCGAGAAGGCCAAGGCCGTTCTCGTCTTCCCGAACATCGTCAAGGCCGGCTTCATGTTCGGCGGGCAGATCGGCGACGGGGTCCTCGAGAAGAATGGCAAGGCGGCCGGCTACTACAACTCGGTCGCGGCGTCCTACGGCCTCCAGGCCGGCATCCAGGTATTCGGCTACGCGCTCTTCTTCATGAACGACGCTGCGCTCGCCTACCTCGATAAGAGCGCCGGCTTCGAGATCGGCGTCGGTCCGAGCATCGTCGTCGTCGATGCGGGCCTCGGCAAGACCCTGACCAGCACGACGATCACGCAGGACGTCTATGCCTTCATCTTCGATCAGAAGGGGCTGATGGCGGGCCTCGGCATCCAGGGATCGAAGATCACGAAGATCTCCAAGTAGAGAGCGGCGCTGCTCGAGCGCTGCCGACGAGGAAGGGAGCCAAGGTCATGTCGAAGATACGCCTGCTGCTCGCGGCCGCCTTGATGCTCGCTGCTTCCGCCGCAGCCCTCCGCGCCGAAGAGCCTCGCGCCGGTCAGGCGGCGGAGGCCAATCTCGATCTCCTGCTCGACGCCATCCGGTCCAATCGGAAGGCCCTCGTCGCCGTGAACCTCAAGCTGACCGACGACGAGGCCGCCAGGTTCTGGCCGGTCTACGATCGCTATCAGCAGGAGATCGACGCGATCGGAGACCGCCTGTCCGGCGTGATCCAGGACTACACCGCGAGCTTTCACGACCTCTCGAACGAGAAGGCGATGAAGCTCGTGGACGAATACCTCGCCGTCGAGGCGGAGCGCGTGCAGGTGCGCCGCACCTACCTGGGGGAGTTCGCCAAGAGCCTCCCCGGGCGCACGGTCGCCCGCCTGTACCAGATCGAGAACAAGCTCGACGCCGTGATCCGTTACGATCTCGCGGCCGCGATCCCGGTGATCGAGGAGGAGAGCGGCGCCCCGGCGAAGTGAATCCATCCCTGGGGCTCTGTGCTAGACCCCGCCCGGGGGTCGGATCGGAGGGCGATGAGGACTGGAAGCCGGTCGAGCGCCTGGCGACTGCTGGCCGCGGCGGCGCTGGGATCCGCATTCCTGGCGGTGCCCGCGCTCGCGCTCCCGCCGGGCGATCGGGGCTGGCACTTCATCGCGGCCCCCTACCTGTGGCTCCCTTCGATGGACGGCGAGGTCGAGGTGCGCGGCCAGAAGGCGGACGTGCACGTGACCGTCCTCGACATGCTCAAGTCGGCGGACCTGCTGCTCGGCGTCATGGGGCACTTCGAGGCACGCAACGGGCGGCTCGGGCTCATCCTGTCACCGACCTGGACCTACCTGAAGAGCGACGACGACTTCGGCCCGATCGAGGTCGAGTCCAAGACCAACCTGCTCTTCCTCGAGGGGGTCGCGGCCTGGCGCGTCCTCGAGAGCGGGCCCGCCGAGCCCGAGCCGATGTGGTTCCTCGATGCTCTGGCCGGCGTGCGCTGGACCTATCAAGCCCTCGAGCTGGATTCCAACGTCGCGCTCCTCGACACCGAGAAGCACGTCGATTGGCTCGATCCGATCGTGGGCGCGCGCGTGGGGATTCCGCTCGGCGAGCGCTTCCCGCTACGGCTGCGCGGCGACGTCGGAGGCTTCGGCGCGGGCTCGGACTTGAGCTGGCAGGCGATCGGAACCCTCGGCTACCGCTTCCGGATCTGGAGCTTCCCCGCGGAGTTCTTCGCCGGCTATCGCTCCCTCAAGCAGGACTACCGGCGGGGTAGCGGCAACAGCCGCTACAACTGGGACGTCAACCTCCACGGGCCCCTGCTGGGTCTCGCCCTCGGGCTCTGACCGTCTCGGATCCGGGAGCTCCGGCGCCGGGAGGCCAGCTCTAGCTTCGGGAGCGCCTTCTCATTCGCACATCCCCGATCGACCTCTCCCGGGGGTTGCCGGCCATCGTCCTGGTGGGCGCGCTCGTCGTTTCGGGGTGCGCGGATCCCAAGCCGGTGTCCCCGTTGCCCCAGGCTTCGCTGGGTGGCTTCACCTCCCTCTACGCCGCCAGCCGGCTCGGCGACGCCGAGGCCGTCGAGCGGCTGCTGGCCGAAGGCGCGGACGTCGAGCGCGGCGCTCGAGCGGGCTGGACGCCCCTTCACGCCGCGGCTGCGGGGGGACACGCGCTCGTGGCGCAGCGGCTGCTCGAGGGCGGGGCTTCGTTCGAGGCGCGAACGGCCGACGGATGGACGCCCCTCTACCTCGCCGCGCGCGCAGGCCACGTGGAGCTCGCGTCCCAGCTCATCGCCCGCGGCGCGGACCCCAGCGCCGTCTTCTCCGGGAACTGGACCGTCCTTCACGCCATCGCGCAATCCGACCGGCCGGCTCTCGTCGCCCCACTCCTGGCGCACTCCGCCGATGTCGACGCGACCACCGACGACGGCACCGCGCCGCTGCACGTCGCTGCCCATCACGGGAGCGCGGGCGCGGCGCGAGCGCTGCTCGCGGGCGGCGCTGCACCCAACGCGACCGGAGCCGAGGGCGAAACCCCCCTGCACGTCGCGGCACGGGAAGGCCGCACCGAGGTGGCTGGCCTCCTGCTGGACGCCGGTGGAGCCGTGGACGCGCGCGACTCGCGGGGGGCGACCCCACTGTATCGGTCGGTGGCAGCGGGTCACACCGACACCGTGACGCTCTTGATCGAACGCGGCGCGCCGCTCGAGGCTCGCGACGACGAGGGCCGCACGCCGCTGCTCGTGGCTGTGGAGTCCGGCGCTGCGAATCTGGTGGCGCTCCTGATTGCGGCGGGTGCGGACCTCGAAGCCCGGCGCGAGAAAGGCTCGACGGCGCTGCACGCGGTGGCGGGCACACACTTCGCGCAGGTAGCGAAGCTCCTTCTCGAAGCCGGCGCCGACGTCCGCGCGCGGAACGAGGACGCCATGACGCCCCTCCACGTGGCGGCGTTCATGGACCAGCCGGAGGTGGCGACGCTGCTCGTCGATGCCGGCGCCGATCTCGAAGCACGCGCGGCCTACAGCGCCACCCCGCTCATGCTCGCGGCGCAGTCCGGTAGTGCCGAGATGGTCGCGCTCTTGCTGGCTCGAGGGGCGAATCCCCGGACGCGCCACGCCGGCGGCAAGACCGCACTCGCCGAAGCGCTGGACCGGGGCCACGCCGACGCCGCCCGCCTGCTGCGAGAGCACGGCGCGGTCAGGCCGAGGTGAAGTCTCCGCCCGGCGTGACGGCCCCCAGCACGGCCGCCCCCCCGGGCTCGGCCTGGGACCGCTTCGCGCGGGGCCGCGGGGCGCCGCTGGCGCTGATCGCCGTCGGCTTCGGCTTCCAGCTCCCCATCTTCGACCGCTGGTTCAGCTTCATGGACGAGGGCCACATCCTCGCCTATGCGGACCTGATCGCGCAGGGCGGCGAGCTCTATCGCGACGCGACCGTCTACCCCCTTCCGGGCGCCTTCTACCTGCTGTCCTGGGCGTTTCGACTCTTCGAGCCCTCGAACCTCGTCGCCCGCTGGATCCTCGTGGTGGAGTTCTCCGTCCTGGTCGGCCTGGTCTTCCTGCTCCTCCGCCGGATCGTTCCTCCCGGTTGGGCGCTGGCAGGCGCGCTGCTGATGCTCCCCTATCGCATCTGGGCCTTCCCACACTGGCACATGTACAGCTACTCGAGCACCGCGCTGCTGCTCCTCTTCTCGGCCCTGCTCGGGGTCGTCCGCTTCACCGAGAGCGGCGACCGCAGGTGGCTCCTCTTCGCTGGCCTCCTCTTCGGGCTGGGCGTGGCCTGCAAGCAGGACTACGGCGCTGCCGCGCTGGTCGCCCTCACCCTGGTTCTCTTCGTGGCTGCGCGGACGGCTCCCGCGTCCGGAACCTCGTTCTGGCGGCTCTTCGGCTGGTTCATCGCACCGGCGGCGGCGGTCGGCCTGGCCATGGCCGCCCACTTCCTGCGCCAGGGCCTCTTCGGCGACTTCATCCGGTTCGCGGTCTTGAACCACTTCGTCGGAATGGCGAGCTACGCGTACCCGAGCTTTCCGCCGCTCTTCCCGATCGCGGGGCAGGATCCCTTCCTGCGCTCCTACGTGGGCCACGAGTCCTACATGCCCGCGATCGTCTTGACCCTCGATCTGACCCGGTTGCTCCGGAGCTCCTTCTTCCGCGAGACGGCGCTCTACGACCTGGCGCTCAAGCTGTACTACTTCGCTCCCTACCCGATGCTCGCGTTCGGGGCGGCCCGGCTGTGGGGGCGCCGGCGCTCGCTGCGCGATGCGAGCGGGCGTCCGGCTGCGTTGGCCGAGCTCGCGCTCTGGGGCTTCGGATCGACCCTCATCGCGCTCGTGGCGCTGAACCGCCCGCAGGACTACGTCCACCTGGTCGTTCTCTACTGGCCCCTGCTGGGTCTCGGCGTCGTGTACCTCCGGGCCCTCGTGGAGGGACGGCGCGCTCTCGCGTGGGGTCTCGCGGTACTGGGGGCGGTGCCCGCCGGGCTTGCGCTCGGCTACACCGGAAGCCTCGCCTGGCGGCTCCGGACGGAGCACTCGACGCCGGTGGCGAGCGAGCGGTCGGGGCTCTACGTGACGCCCGAGCAGGCGCAGCTGCTCGACGCGCTGGTCGACTACGTCGAGGCCCACACGGCCCCGGGAGAGGCCGTGGCCGTGATGCCCTACTTCCCGATCCTGCACTTCTATGCGCAGCGCCCGGGGCCGCATCGTTCGAGCTACATCGTCTGGCCGTTTCCCGAGATTCCCGACCGGGACCGGCGCGTCATCGAGGCGCTCGAGGCGACGCACACGAACGTGCTCATCTACAACCTGAACCAGTTCCAGGTCTTCGAGGACATGGCGCACTACGCACCGGAGCTCTTCGCCCATCTGGTCGAGCACTTCGAGATGGACCGCGTCTTCAGCTATCAGTGGCTCGGCTATCGGATCGGTGCCGCGCGCCGGGTGGATGGAGCGGCGCCCGGGCGCCCGTTGCGACCCTCGGAGAGCGAAGCCGCCTCGCTTCGGATCGAGTCGCGTTACTTCCCGCCGCTGCCGGTCCCGCCGGAGGCGTACGCCGAGTACGTCGCGGAGACGCTCTGGCCCTTCCGGCCGGTGGTTGCGATCAGGCCTTCACGGCTGGGCTGGACCGTGCTGTCCCTTCCCGCGGAGCTGCCGGAGGGCGCCCGCCTCCAGACGGCGATCACGGTCCACCCGAGCCGCTGGGACCATGACGCGTCGACGGCCTTCGAGATCGCCCTCCGGGACGGAGAGCGCCGTCAGGTGCTCTACGAGAGGACGCTGCACCCCGCGGGCGATTTCGCCGATCGGGGCTGGTTCGAGGTCGATCTCTCCCTCGATGGCTGGGCCGGCCGGCCCGTGCGTCTCGAACTCTCGGCCCGGACGGACGAGCCCGTGGGGGAACACCTGCTGTCGGCGGGCTTCGAAGTGCCGCGAGTCGTCACGCCGGCGACCGCTCCGGTTCCCTGACGCGGGCGACCTCCGGGAACGCCGGGGGCTATCCGCCCTGTCCGCCGTGCTCCTTCAGGCCAGCGCGCGGAAGTCGACCTGACCGGTGGCGAGCGCGGCCGTGAAGCCCGCGTCGACGGGGAGGTTCACGCCGTTCACCCAGGCGGAGGCGTCGCTCCCGAGGAAAGCGAGCGCGGGCGCGACGTCGGCCCCCGTCATCATGCGGTCGATCCCCTGCTGCGACACGCTCCAGTCGATGAGTTTGTCCGACAGGATCGCGCGGAACTCGGCCATCAGCGGGGTGTCGATCGGGCCGGGGCAGACGCTGTTCGTGCGCACGCCGCGGCGGATCGTCGCCCGCGACGAGCCCATCGTGTAGCGCTGCACGCACTCCTTCGAGAAGGCGTAGGGATCGGCGACGACCTCCGGATGCCCGGCGATCCAGGCCAGCGAGGCGTCCCAGTCGGCGATCGCGAGCAGCTCGTCGATCGCGGCGACGCGGGCCGACCACTGGTTCCCGGCCATCGAGGCCGTGTTCACGATGGCGCCCCCGCGCGGGATGCGCGGGAGCAGGCGCTCGGAGAGGCGGCGCAGGCCGAGCAGGTTGACCGCCAGGACGACCGGCGCGGGCTTCGTCCCGGCCACGCCGGCGTTGTTGAAGAGCGCGTCGACCCGCCCCTCGATCGCGTCGACCGCCGCGTCGAGCGAGGCGGGGTCGCCGAGGTCGGTCTCCAGGTAGGCGACCGGCCCGGACGGCGGCTTGCGGTCGAGGACGGTGACCTTCGCCGCGCCGAGCCCGGAGAGGAGCGCGACGAGCGCCGCGCCGACCCCCGAGGAGCCGCCGGTCACGACCACGCGCTTGCCGTCGTAGCAGAACGGATTCGGAGCCATGGGGCCACCTCGGCGTCCGTCCTGCCGTCTCCGCCGCGTTCGAGGACCCGGGGTGGGCCCGGCTTCAGGGCGCCGGCCGGCCCTGGTCCGGCTGGCTCCAGTCGCAGACGCCTTGCGGGAAGATCTGCTCGAGGCGCGCCTCCTCGGCGGCGCTCGGCGTCCAGGCGCCGTAGGCGCCGGCCGCGATGGCTGCGTCCACGCTCTGGAGCCCGCACTTGAAGGTGCCGCCCTCGGTCGGGCCGCCCGCCACCATGCGCGAGTTGCGGTAGGTCCGGAAGAGCGCCGTGCACGCGCCCGGCGGCTCGGCGTCGAGGATGCCGTCCCAAACGTGATCGCCGGCCGCAATCTCCTGGCCCAGGGTGGTGAAGCAGCGGTCGACGGCGCGCGGCGGGCGGTTGCCCGCCACACCGAGCCCGGGATTCGCGCGCAGGTTCGCCATCCACTCGTCGATCACCTCGAAGGCCTCGGGCGTCTGATCGAAGGCGACGCCAGGTCGCGCGTCGGTGAACCAGATCACCTGGTTGTCCGCGTCGCCGCGCGCGAGCTGGAGCCGCCTGCGCGTTGCGAACGACTGGTAGCTGTGGTGCATGTCGAGCTGCTCTTCCAGGTAGTGCCGCCAGTCGATCACCGGGATGTCGATGTGGCCGTCGAAGCGCATGCCGCTCTCGTAGGCGGCGTTGATCGCCTCGAGGCTGCCGCTCCTGCGCGCCGCGGGCGTCACGCCCGCGTCGGGAGAGAGGTTCATGTTGCGCGCGCTCCACGGGTCGAAGTTCGCGGGGCTGAGCGCCCCGGCGAAGGGGTAGCCCTCGGTCACCATCTGCGCGGGCTCCTTCCAGCTCCCCACCTTGGCGTTCAGGTCGAGGAACTCGGCGGGGGTGATCACGCCGTCCACGAGCGCCTGGAGCCCGTATTGCACGCCCACGTTGTCCCACGGCGTTCGACCGAAGCCGTCCGCGTCTTCCCCGTAGATGTTCACGAGGTCGCCGGCGTGGGTCCAATCCACGCCTGCTGCGCCCTGGGCGAGCTTGTCGAGATCGGAGACGTCCGTGAAGGTCGGGTTGAGCACGAGCGGTGTCAGGCCGAACCAGGCTCGGCGACACTCGGTGAGCGGGGGAGGCGTGGTCGCCAACACAGGCACGGGCTGCGGCCGGTTCAGGCCGAGGCCGAGCAGCGTGTACAGGGAGTAGAGCCCGTTCCACTGTGCCGCCTGGCCCGCGCTGATGGTGGGCGTGGGGCTCGCGTTGAGCCCCTGGATGGCGCGGCGGTTCAGGACGTCGTCCCACTTGTTGTTAAAGCGGTCGGTCTTGTCGAAGTAGTGCTCGAGCAGCTCGCAATCTCCAACGTGGATGGTCTGGGTGATCATGTCGGAGTAGGAGTACTGCGGGATGGCCGCGTCGATCAGCCCCAGATGGTTCTGCGCGTAGACGTACTGCTGGATCGCTCCGCCGGAGCCACCGACGCCCACGCTGTAGAGCGGGACGCCGTGGTCCTCGACGAAGTGCTCCTTCAGCATCAGCGCCGTCTCGCCGCCGAGCTGCAGGTTGTAGTGCGTGTTGGTGCGCAGGCCGGTGGAGTTCAGCACCGCGTAGCCGAGCCGCAACACGTCGTGCAGCAGCATCGCGCTGTCGCTGGTCGTCCCCTGGTGACGCCCGATCGCGACGCCGCCCTGGAGGCTGAAGACCAGGCGCCCGTTCCACAGCGAATCGTCGGGCTGGTTGGGATCGGTCTCCGTCGTCGGCGCGAGCATCGCCACGCTGTAGACGAAGCGGTTGATGGTGCCGCGTTCCCAGCGCACGATGTACGGCACCGTCTGGCCGCCCAGGGTGGTGGTCATCGCGATGTTGGCCGGGAGCGGCCCGCCGGGATTTGCGAGGGTGGCGAACGCGCCGGCCGTCGTGCGGTACTGGTACTCGATGCGCCGGTTGGCGGCGCAGTTCTTGCTGTAGCCCACGATGGTGGCGAGGGCCGTCGGGTAGCCGCGCCCGTCGCGCGGGTAGTTCCCGTTGATGTCCTCCTGCGCGACCTTGATGCCGATCATGTCCTGGTTGTCGACGATCGGCTGACCGAGCCCGACGCGCGCCGTGGTGCAGACGAAGGGCTGCTGCTGGGGACCGGAGAAGATCGGCCCGCCGATCGGATGGTTGGTGACAACCAGCTGCGCCTCCACCACCATGTCTTCCGCGCTCGGCACCAACTCGAGCAGGTTCTCGCCGACGGTGAACCCCTCGACCACGCCCAGCAGATCTTCACCGTCGGGGTCGAGCGAGCCCGTCACGTCCACTCCGTTGAGCAGCAAGATCGCGTTCTTCTTGATCTTGCCTCCCGGAAACCCGACCCGCACCAGGGCATCGCCGCCGCTCACCTGATCGGGCACGCTGGAGAGGATCTCGATCGTCCAGCCGCCGGCCCGCGCGGGGGTGGGCCCGACGGCCACGAGAAGCATCGCCAGCAGGGCGCCGAGCGCGGCGAGGGAGCGGTTTCGCGGGGTGGAAATGCAACGAAGAGACGGCATCGGAGCCTCCTGACGCGCAGTGCGGGGGCGCCACGCTACGGCCGGGACGGCTCCCGTGTCAACACGAAAATCCGACCCCCTCCGTCGGGGGCCTCTGCGTCAGGCTGCGGCGATCCGCTCCGGATGCGGGATGCCCGCGGGGCGCGTTCATCCGGGCGCCCGCCCGAGCCGCGCGTCGCGGAGCGTCGAGCGGCGGACCTTCCCGGCGTCGTCGCGCAGCGGCTCGGCGACGCGCTCGAAGCTCTTCGGGATCTTGCTGGCGGCCAGGTGCTTGGCGAGGTGCTCGCGCAGCTCCGCCGCGTCGATCTCGGCCTCCGCCTCGTAGATCGCGTGCAGGCGCTGGCCGAGGTCCTCGTCGGGGAGGCCGACCACCGCGCTCGACCGCACGCGGGCGTGGGCGTCGAGCGCCGCCTCGACCTCGGCCGGGTACACGTTCGCGCCACCCACCAGGACCATGTCGCTCTGTCGATCGACGAGAAAGAGATAGCCCTCGGCGTCCAGGGAACCGAGGTCGCCGAGCGTCTCCCAGCCGTCGGCCGTGGCGGTGGGCTCGGCGCCGAGGTAGCGGTAGGTCGTGCCGCGGCCGCCCGGGGGCATCATGTAGACGAGTCCGACCTCGCCCGGCGCGCACTCGCGCCGGTGCTCGTCGAGGATGCGGATGCGGCGGCCTCCGGTCGGCCGTCCGACGGAGCCCGGGTGGGCGAGCCACTCCGTGCCGGAGATCAGCGTGCCCGCGATGCGCTCCGACCCGCCGTAGGCCTCGAAGATCCGCTCGGGCCCGAGCCAGCCGATCCACGCGCGTTTGAGCCAGGCGGGGCTCGGCGCGCCGGTGCACATCACGCGCCGGAGCGACGAGAGGTCGAAGCGAACGCGCTCCGCCTCGGGCAGGCGCCAGATGCGCTGCATCATCGTCGGCACGAAGAGCACCCAGTCGACGCGGTGCTCCTCGATGAGCTCGAGGCAGCGGAGCGGATCGAAGCGGGAGAGCAGGACCACCTTCCCACCGAAGAGGAGCGCCTGCCAGGCCGTGATGAAGGGTCCGGCGTGATGGAGCGGCCCCGGCACGAGCACCGTCCCGTCGCGCTGCATGGCGTTCTCGGGCCGCTCGGGGTCGGCCGTCGCGGGCACGAGCTCGAGGATGAGCTTCGGGCGCCCGGTGCTCCCGCCCGAGGTCATGCAGCGCACGTGGCTCGGGACCACGTCCGGTAGCGGCCCGTCCGGGAGCGAGGGGTCGGGGGAGAAGCGGGCGGCGAGCGTCGGGCGCCCGGGGCAATCCTCCGGGTCGACGCCGACGGCGAGCGCCGGGCGCGCCAGCTCGAGGATCGCGCGGCGCTCGAGCGCTGGAAGCCGCGACGAGATCGGCTGCGGAGTCGCGCCGAGCTTCCAGGTCGCGAGGCAGGCGACGAAGAACTCGATCCCGTTCGGGAGCCCGAGCGTCACGAGGCTGCCCGCGCGCACGCCCCGCGCGGCGTAGTCGCGGGCGAGGCGGTTGCTCCGGCGCTCGAGCTCGCCGCGCGTGATCCGCTCGCCCTCGTGGACGATCGCGACGCGCTCCGGGTCGCGCTCGGCGTGCCAGGCCAGGGCCCGCCCGTAGGAGAGAACCGGCACCGCGCCTCCGCGGGGGCCGGCGCCGGCCGCGCAGCCCCCTTTTCGAGACGGAGCGTATCAGATATGATCGCCGCCTCGCCCGCCCGCGCAGGGTCCCCCGGAGGCTCTCCCGCTTGGACAAGCGCATCACGGCCGCCGAGATCGCGGCCGAGCTCCGCGACGGCATGACGCTCGGCATCGGGGGCTGGGGCTCCCGGCGCAAGCCCATGGCGCTCGTGCGCGAGATCCTGCGCTCGCCGGTGCGCGATCTGACCGTCGTCTCGTACGGCGGGCCCGACGTGGGGCTGCTCTGCGCCGCGGGCAAGCTGCGCAAGGTGGTCTACGGCTTCGTCTCGCTCGACTCGATCCCGCTCGAGCCGAACTTCCGCAAGGCGCGCCAGGCGGGGAGCATCGAGGCGGTGGAGCTCGACGAGGGGATGCTCCAGTGGGGACTCTACGCCGCGACGCTGCGCCTCCCGTTCCTGCCGACGCGCGCCGGCCTCGGCTCGGACGTGCTCCGGCTCCAGCCGTGGCTGCGCACGGTGCGCTCGCCGTACGCGGACGGCGAGGAGCTGGTCGCCGTGCCGGCCATCGAGCTCGACCTGGCGCTCGTCCACATGAACCGCGCCGACGTCAAGGGCAACGCGAGCTTCCTCGGGCCCGACCTCTACTTCGACGATCTCCTGCTCGGAGCGGCGAAACGCCGCTTCGTCTCCTGCGAGAAGCTGGTGGCGACGGAGGAACTCGCGCGCGAGGGCTCGTTCCACGCGCTCCGCATCCACCGCGGCATGGTCGACGGTGTGGTCGAGACGCCGCGCGGCGCGCACTTCACCGAGTGTCCCCCCGACTACGGCCGCGACGAGGCCTTCCAGACCGAGTACGCGAACGCGGCCCGCGACGCCGAGGCCTGGAGCTCCTTCGAGCAGCGCTACCTCGCGCTCGAGAGCGAGTCGGAGTACCAGCGCGCCGTCGCCGCGCACGCCGCCGGAGGGGTCCGGTGAGCCGCTACACGCGCGCCGAGCTCTGCGCCGTCGCGATCGCGGAGGCCTTCCGCGGCGACGGCGAGGTGCTGGTGAGCCCGATCGGGAACCTGCCGCAGATCGGAGCGCGCCTGGCGAAGGCGAGCTTCGCTCCGGATCTGCTGCTCACCGACGGCGTGGCCTTCCTGGTGGAGGACGTCCAGCCCCTCGGCGTCGCCGCAGCCGCCCCGGTCGTCGAGGGCTACCTGCCCTACCGGAGCGTCTTCGACACGGTCTGGGCGGGCCGGCGCCACGTGATGATGGGCGCGACGCAGATCGACCGCTTCGGCAACCAGAACATCTCCTGCATCGGCGAGTTCCAGAAGCCGAAGGCGCAGCTGCTCGGCATGCGCGGAGCCCCCGGCAACACGATCAACCATCCGACCAGCTACTGGGTGCCGAACCACTCGACGGCGGTCTTCGTGCCGAGGGTCGACGTCGTCTGCGGCGTCGGCTACGACCGCGCCGCGCTCCTCGGCCCGCGCGCGTCGCGCTTCCACGAGATCCGCTGCGTGGTCTCGAACCTCGGGGTCTTCGACTTCGCGACCCCGGAGCGCTCGATGCGCCTGCGCTCGGTCCACCCGGGCTCGAGCGTCGAGGAGATCCGCGAGCAGACGGGCTTCCCGCTCGTCGTGCCGGACGGCGTGCTCTGGTCCCGCGAGCCGAGCGACGAGGAGCTGCGGCTCCTGCGCGAGAGGATCGACCCGAAAGGGCTGCGCGAGCGCGAGATCCGCGCCTCTTGAGCGCCTAGAAGGCCCCCGATGGCCTCCCCCCTCCACACGAAGCTCTGCGATCTCCTGGGCATGCGCTACCCGATCCTCCAGACGGGGATGGGCTGGGTGGCGACGCCCGAGCTCACGGCGGCGGCCTGCAACGCGGGGGCCTTCGGCTTCCTCGCCGCCGCGACGATCCCGCCGCCCGAGGTCGCCGCGGCGATCGAGCAGGTGAAGCGCCTCACCGACCGGCCCTTCGGCGTGAACTTCCTGATGGACGCGCCGGGCGCCGACGCGATCGCCGACGCGATCATCCGCCTGCGCGTCCGCGCCGCCGGCTACAACCGCGCGCCGAACCCGAAGATCGTCGCGCGCCTCAAGGAGGCCGGCGTCGCGTGCGTCCCGACCTGCGGCGCGCCGCGCCACGCGGTCAAGGCGCAGCAGCTCGGCGCCGACGCGATCATCGCGCAGGGCGGCGAGGGGGGAGGGCACACCGGCACCTTCCCGACCTCGCTGCTCGTCCCGGCCTGCGTCGACGCGGTGGACGTCCCGGTCGTAGCCGCCGGCGGCTTCCGCGACGGCCGCGGCCTCGTCGCGGCCCTCGCCTGGGGCGCGGCGGGAATCGCGATGGGCACGCGCTTCCTGCTGACGCGCGAGAGCCCCGTGCCCGAGGTCTCGGCGAAGCGCTACCTCGAGGCCCGGGTCGACGACGTGCTGGTGACGGATCGCATCGACGGGCTCCCGCAGCGCGTCGTGCGCAACGAGCTCGTGGCTCGGCTCGAGAGGAGCAGCGCTCCGCTGCTGCTCTTGCGCGCACTGCGGAGCGCGCTCGCGTACCGCAAGGTCTCGGGCGCCTCGCTCCCGGAGCTCCTGCGCTCGGCCTTTGCCCTGCGCCAGCGCGAGCGGCTCACGCGCTCGCAGATGCTTCTGGCGGCGAACGCTCCGATGCTGGCCAAGCGCGGCGTGCTCGACGGCGACCCGGTGGGGGGCTACCTCCCGAGCGGGACGGTGGCCGGACTGATCGACGACCGCCCGAGCTGCGCGGAGCTCGTCGGGCGCATCGTGGAAGAGGCGGAGCGCACGCTCGCGGCGCTCTGCGGCTGAGGGGGATCGATGGCCTTCGACGTGAAGCTCGAGGACGGGGTGGCCGAGGTCGTGCTCGACAAGCCCCCGGTGAACGCGCTCGCGAGCTTCGAGTGGGCGGCGCTCGCCGAGCGCTTCGCGGCCCTCGGCCGCGACCCGCAGGTGCGCGCGGTCGTGCTCGCGGCCGAGGGCCGCGGCTTCTGCGCCGGCGTCGACATCAAGGAGCTCGACGCGGACAGCTCGCGCATCACGGCCGTGAACCGCGGCTGCTACGACGCCTTCGCGGCCGTGCACGATTGCCCGGTGCCGGTCGTCGCCGCGCCGCACGGCTTCTGCCTCGGCGGCGGAATCGGGCTCGTCGGCGCCTCGGACCTGATCGTCGCCGCCGAGGACGCGAGCTTCGGCCTGCCCGAGATCGACCGCGGCGCGCTCGGGGCCGCGACGCACCTGATGCGGATGTTCGGGATCTGGAAGGCGCGGCGCATGCTCTACACCGGCGAGCCGATCGGCGCGCAGGAGGCCTTCCGGCTCGGCGCCCTCGACGCCGTGGTCCCGCGCGCGGAGCTGCGCGGCGCGGCGCGCGCGCTGGCGCTGAAGATCGCCGCGAAGAGCCCGCGGGCGGTGCGCCTCGCCAAGGAGTCGCTCAACGGCATCGAGCTCCTCGACCTGAAGCGGAGCTACCGCTTCGAGCAGGGCTTCACGCTCGAGCTCTACACCTCGCCGGACTCGGCCGAGGCGCGCCGGGCCTTCGTCGAGAAGCGCGACGCGCGCTTCGGCAAGGAAGGCGGCTAGTGGACCTGCGCTACACGCCGCAGCAGGAGGCCTTCCGCCGCGAGGCGCGGGAGTGGCTCGCGGCCCACGTGCCGAAGGAGCCACTCCACTCCTTCGACACGCAGGAGGGCTTCGAAGAGCACCGCGAGTGGGAGCGCCGGCTGCACGCCGGCGGCTTCGCGATGGTGCCCTGGCCGGTCGAGTACGGCGGCCGAGGCGCGGACCTCCTCGAGTGGCTCGTCTTCGAGGAGGAGTACTACCGCGCGAATGCACCCGGCCGCGTCAATCAAAACGGGATCTTCCTGCTCGGCCCGACGCTGATGGAGTACGGGACGTCGGCGCAGAAGGCGCGCTACCTGCCGAAGATGGCGTCGAGCGAGGAGGTCTGGGCGCAGGGCTGGTCGGAGCCGAACGCCGGCAGCGACATGGCCGCGATCCAGGCTACCGCGATCCGCGACGGCGACCGCTACGTCCTGCGCGGCCAGAAGACCTGGGCATCGCGCGGGGCCTTCGCCCACTGGATGTTCGGCCTCTTCCGCACCGACCCCGAGAGCGAGCGCCATCACGGCCTCTCCTTCCTGCTGGTCCCGCTCGACCTGCCCGGCGTCCTGGTGCGGCCGATCCGCAAGCTCAACGGCAAGGCCGCCTTCGCCGAGGTCTTCTTCGACGGCGCGCGCGTCCCGGTCGAGAACCTGCTCGGGCGCGAAGGCGAGGGCTGGAGCGTCGCGATGTCGACCGCGGGCTTCGAGCGCGGGCTCATGCTGCGGAGCCCCGCGCGCTTCCAGGCGACGGCCGCGAAGCTCACGGCACTCTGGCGCGAGAGCGCCGAGCTCTGCGACCCGTCGCTGCGCCGCCGCGTCGTCGAGTGCTGGATGGCCGCCGAGGCCTACACGCTCGAGACCTACCGCACCGTCTCGCGGCTCCTGGCCGGCGGCAAGATCGGAGCGGAGGCCAGTCTCAACAAGATCTTCTGGTCCGAGCTCGACCTGCGCATGCACGAGACGGCGCTCGAGATCCTGGGCTGGCGCGGGGAGCTCTTGCCCGAGGCCGAGCTGGCGGAAGGCGTGGGCGAGTGGCTCGACGGCTACTACTTCGCCCTCGCCGGCCCGATCTACGCCGGCACCAACGAGATCCAGCGCAACGTGATCGCCGAGCGCCTGCTCGGGCTCCCGCGCTAGCGCCGATGCAGTTCCTCTTCAGCGAAGACCAGCTCGCACTCCAGCGGACCGTGCGCGACTTCCTCGCCGGCGAGTGCCCGCCGGAGCGGATCCGCGCGCTCTGGGAGAGCGAGTCGGGACGCTCGGCCGAGCTCTGGGGCAAGCTCGCGGAGCTCGGGATCCCGGGCCTGCTGGCGCCGGCAGATCGCGGTGGGATGGGCCAGGACGAGACGGACGCCGTGCTCCTCCACGAGGAGGTCGGCCGCGCCGCGCTCGCGGAGCCGCTCGTCTCGACGGCGGCCGTGGCGGTGCCGCTCCTCGTCGAGATCGGCGACGCGGATCTCGCTGGCTCGTGCCTCGAGCGGATCGCGGCCGGCGTGGCGATCGTCGCAGTCGGGCACGCCGCGAGCCCCCTCGTCGCTGACGCACACGTGGCGCAGCTGCTGCTCCTGCCGTACGGCGACGAGATCCACGCCGTGGATCCGGCCGGCGCCGAGATCGCGGCGCAGCCCGCCACGGACCCCGCGCAGCGCCTCTTCCGCGTGGGCTGGAAGCCGCGCGAGTCGACCCGCCTCGCCGAGGGCGCGCGCGGCCGCGCGCTCCAGGCCGCCGCGCTCGACCGCGGATCCCTCGCCTGCGCGGCGCAGCTCGTGGGCGTCGGCGACCGGCTGCTCCAGATGGCCTCGGCCTACGCCGTGCAGAGGCACCAGTTCGGCAAGCCCATCGGCTCCTTCCAGGCCGTGAAGCACCAGCTCGCGAGCGTGAAGGTGGCCGTCGAGTACGCGCGACCGGTGGTGCACCGCGCGGCCTGGTCGGTGGCGCAGGCCGTCCCCGGGCGCGCGCTCCACGTCTCGATGGCCAAGATCGCGGCCGCGGAGGCGGCGGCCGCCGCCGCGCGCACGGCCCTCCAGGTGCACGGCGCGATCGGCTACACCTGGGAGCAGGACCTGCACATCTGGATGCGCCGGGCGTGGTCGCTCGGCAACGCCTGGGGCACGAGCGCCTTCCACCGCGACCGCGTGGCGCAGGCGGTCCTCGCCCGGGACGCAGAGCTCGGGCCCGGAACCACCTTCCGCTAGGAGACCAGCATGGCAGAGGCCTACCTCATCGATGCGGTCCGCACCCCGGTCGGGAAGCGCGGCGGCGGGCTCGCCCGCGTGCACTCCGCCGATCTCGGCGCGCACGTCCTGCGCGCGCTCGTCCTGCGCACGGGCATCGACCCGGCCGCGATCGAGGACGTCGTCTTCGGCTGCTGCGACGCGGTCGGGCCGCAGTCCGGCGACATCGCGCGCACCTGCTGGCTCGCGGCCGGGCTCCCGCAACACGTGCCGGGCGTCACGATCGACCGGCAGTGCGGCTCGTCGCAGCAGGCGGTCCACTTCGCCGCGCAGGCGGTGATGAGCGGCACCAGCGACCTCGTCGTCGCGGGCGGCGTGCAGAACATGAGCCTCGTCCCGATCTCGTTCGCCATGACGGCCGCGGAGCCGCTCGGCTTCCCCGATCCCTTCTCGGGGTCGACGGGCTGGGCCCTTCGCTACGGCGCGCAGGAGGTCTCGCAGTTCCGCGGTGCGGAGATGATGGCCGAGAAGTGGGACCTCTCGCGCGAGGACATGGAGCGCTTCTCGCTCGAGAGCCACCGCCGGGCGGTGCGCGCGACCGACGAGGGGCGCTTCGCGAACGAGATCGTTCCCTTCGGCGACGTGAAGCACGACGAGGGCCCGCGCCGCGACACGAGCCTCGAGAAGATGGCGAAGCTCCAGCCGCTGCGTCCCGGAGGGCGCGTCACGGCGGCCCACGCGAGCCAGATCTCCGACGGCGCCTCGTGCGTGCTGGTCGCCTCGGAGCGGGCGCTGCGCGACCACGGGCTCCGGCCGCGCGCGCGCGTCCATCACATTTCGGTGCGCGCCGACGACCCGGTGATGATGCTCTCGGCGCCGATCCCGGCCACGGCCCATGCCCTCGGAAAGGCCGGCATGAGGATCCGGGACATCGACGTGGTCGAGATCAACGAGGCCTTCGCCTCGCCCGTGCTCGCCTGGCTCGAGGAGACGGGCGCCGACCCGGCGCGCGTGAACCCGAACGGCGGCGCGATCGCGCTCGGCCACCCGATCGGGGCCACGGGGACGCGCCTGATGACGACGCTGCTGGGTGAGCTCGAGCGCACGCGCGGACGCTACGGCCTGCAGACCATGTGCGAGGGCGGCGGCCAGGCGAACGTCACGATCCTCGAGCGGCTCTAGTCCGATGGGACTTCGCTCGCAGGCCTTGCAGGGGCCCGCCTTCGCTCGCCTACGGCTCGCTGCGCGCTTCGCTTGCGCTCGCTGCGCGGGGGCCGACTCCTCGAGTCGGCCCCCTTGGGGGCTCCGGCCGTGAACCTCGCCTTCGACGAGGCGCAGCAGGAGCTGCGGGCGCAGGCGCGCGCCTTCCTGGCCGAGCACTCGGGCCCGGAGCAGGTGCGGCGCGCCATGGCGAGCGAGCTCGGCTTCGATCCGGGCCTGTGGAAGCAGATCTCGGCGGAGCTCGGCTGGACGGCGCTGCTCGTGCCCGAGACCTACGGCGGGCTCGGGCTCGGCCCCGTCGAGCTCGTCGCGCTCGCCGAGGTGATGGGCGAGGCGCTGCTCTGCGCGCCCTTCTTCTCGAGCGTGTGCCTCGGCGCGCAGGCGCTCCTCGTCGCGGGGAGCGAGGAGCAGAAGCGCCTGCACCTGCCCGGGATCGCCGCGGGCACGACGCTCGCGACGGTCGCGGCGCTCGAGCCGAGCGGCCGCTTCGACGCCTCGGGGATCGAGGCGGTCGCGCGCCGCGCCGGGGGTGAGTTCGTGCTCTCCGGCGCGAAGCGCTACGTCGTGGACGGCCACTGCGCCGATCTCCTCGTGGTGCCGGCGCGGCGCGAGGGGAGCGCGGGCGAGGAAGGCGTGAGCCTCTTCCTCGTGCCGGCGCGTGCGGCCGGCGTCGAGCGGCGCGCCCTGCCGTCGCTGGACCAGACGCGCCGACAGGCCGAGCTCTGGCTTCGCGACGCGCGCGTCCCGGCGGGCGCGCTCCTCGGCGAGGAAGGCCGGGGCTGGCCGGCGATGGAAAAGACGCTCGACCTTGCGGCGATCGCGCTCGCGGCCGAGCAGGTGGGCGGGGCGCAGCGCTGCCTCGACGTCTCCGTCGCCTACGCGAAGCAGCGCGTGCAGTTCGGGCGTCCGATCGGCTCCTTCCAGGCCATCCAGCACAAGTGCGCCGACATGATGGTCGCCGTCGAGGCGGCGCGCTCCGGCGTCTACTGGGCCGCGTGCGTCGCGGCGGAAGGCGGCGAGGATCTCTCCGTCGCCGCGTCGCTCGCGAAGGCCACCGCCTCCGAGGCCTTCTTCCGCTGCGCCGCCGAGAGCCTCCAGATCCACGGCGGCGTCGGCTTCACCTGGGAGGTCGACGTGCATCTCTACCTGAAGCGGGCGCGCGGGGGCGAGTCGCTGCTCGGCGACCCGGCTTTTCATCGCGAGCGCGTGGCGCGGCACCTGGGGCTTCCGGCGTGAAGGATCCGCTCGACCTCTCCGGCCGCGTCGCGATCGTGACGGGCGGAACGCGCGGCGTCGGGCGCGGGATCACGGCACGCTTCCTCGAGGCCGGGGCCGGAGTCGTGGTCTGCGGGCGCAACGCGCCCGCAGAGCCTCTGCGCGCGGGCTCGAACGAAGCCCTCTTCGTGCAGGCCGACGTGCGCGAGCTCGAGCAGATCGAGCGCGTGATCGCCGCCGCGCGCGAGCGCTTCGGCCGCCTCGACATGCTCGTGAACAACGCCGGCGGCGCCCCCGCAGCCGACGCCGCCACCGCCTCGCCGCGCTTCTCCGAGGCGATGATCCGCCTCAACCTGATCGCGCCGCTCCACTTCGCGCAGCGCGCGAACGCCGTGATGCAGGCGCAGGCGGAAGGCGGCTCGATCGTCTTCATCACCAGCGTGAGCGCCTTCCGCCCGTCGCCGGGAACCGCGGCCTACGGCGCGGCGAAGGCCGGCCTCGTCTCGCTCGCCGCCTCCCTCGCCGTCGAGTGGTCGCCGAAGGTGCGCACGAACTGCGTCGCCGCCGGAATGGTCGAGACCGAGCTCTCGCACCTGCACTACGGCGACGCGGCGGGCCTCGCGCACGTCGCGGCCACCGTCCCGCTCGGCCGCCTCGCCTCCCCCCGCGACATCGGCGACGCCTGCCTCTTCCTCGCCTCCCCCCTCGCGAGCTACGTCTCCGGCTCGACCCTCGTCGTCCACGGCGGCGGCGAGCGCCCGGCGTTCCTCGGGGCAGTGCAGAAGGAGTAGGATCGGTCCGTCCGCTCCGCGCCCGCAGGCTCGTCGGATCGGCTCGGATTCAGCGCAAGCGCCGAGTCCAGGCGCCGAGCGCGAGGAGCAGCTCGCCCAGGAGCTTCCGGGTCTTCTCGTCGACGAGCCGTCCGTCGGCGTCGAACTTCTCGGCGGCGCCGGCAATCAAGAGCTCGGGTCGGGAGAGCACGCGGGCGTTCAGGAACACGAAGCTCTGGCGCAGGTGATGCTGGGCCCGCGTGGTGCCGAATCCGCCCGGAGTCGCTCCCACGATCGCGACGGGCTTGTCCCGGAAGGGCTGATCGGGAGGTCGCGATGCCCAGTCGATGGAGTTCTTGAGCACACCCGGCACCGAGTAGTTGTACTCGGGAGTGGCGATCAGGACCGCGTCGGCCGCGCGGATCCGCTCGCGGAGCTCCTGCACACTCGGCGGGAACCCCTGCTTCTCGACGTCGCCGTCGTAGAGCGGGATCATCGACAGATCGAAGCTCTCGAGCTCCAGGCCCTCCGGGGCGAGGTCCTTCGCCGCGCGGAGCACTCCCCGGTTGTACGATCCTCTCCGCAGGCTTCCCGCGATCGCGAGCACCCGGAGCCGCTCTTCCGCCATCGGGCTTCTCCTTTGCTGGGGCGCTCGGAGCCGGAGCCCATGGTGCCCCTCCCGGCCTCGACGAGAACCGTGAGGAGGATGGACACGCTGTCAGGCAGCAGGCGAAGGCACCTCGAGATCGCGGCAGATCTTGCGAGCGAGATGCTCGTTGATCTCGCGGTGCCGGGGCACAGTCGAGGCCCTTCGAGTGTTCCGATTCACGAAGACCGAGTGCTTTGCCCCCTCGCGGAGCAGTTGGCACCCGTGCATCTCTAAGTGCCGGACCAATTCGCGGCGCTTCACCCGGCGGCGATCTTCAGGGGTTCGCGGATCACTTCGTCGTCGCCCGTTTCTTCGCGGGCGAGCGCCCGGTTCGCATCGACCACAAGGTGCACAGCTTCTCGGAGGTTCTCGCGCGCCTCCTCCAGCGTGTCGCCCTGGGTATTCGCGCCCGGGAGTTCCTCGACGAACGCGATGTACCCCTCAGGCACCTTCTTGAACACGGCGGTCAAGGCCAGTTCCATGGGTCGGCTCCCCTCGCATCAGAGCATATCGCCTCGGATGCCTGCTGCCTAACACCCATGAGCGCGGCACTTCGGTGGCTCAGGAGACAGAGGAGGCCGCCCGCATCGAATCAGGCGACCTCCCTGATGAGCCTCTGGATCCGTCGAGCAGACTGTTTACGGAAGTTCCTGCAGGAGGTTGCTTCGCACGGGCTCCGCGGGCGGATCCTTCTGGAACGAGGTAGCGAGCTGCTGCCACTCGCCGTCCCCGTTCAGCTTGTCGATGAACTGCCCGAAGGCTGCCCCGTCGGCGTGATCGATCACTCGTCGAGGCCTGCGAGGCGTTGGTGCGCGAGTGGAGGCCGCAACCGGCGCCCGCCTGGGTGACGTGCATCCCGTCGCGGCGGCACCCCGAGCTCGTTCCGGATTTCGCTCGGCGGCTGGCGAGTGCCTTGGAGCTGCCGTTTCATGCGGTACTGGAGAAGACGGACGATCGCCCACAGCAGAAGACGATGGCGAACAGCACGTAACAGGCTCGGAACATCGACGGGTCGCTGGCGGTCGGCGTTGCACGGCTGCCCGCGGGTCCGGTCTTGCTCGTCGATGACATGGTGGATTCCCGCTGGACCTTGACCGTTGGAGCCTGGTTGCTGCGCTCCCGGGGCAGCGGCGACGTGTTCCCTCTCGCGCTCGGCTTCACGGGGCACGACGAATGAGCGCGGCCCTTTCGCCCAACACCCAGGCGATCCTGCTGCTGATGGCGCCCTTGATTGCGGGGCGTCGGGAGCCTTCCTCGGACCTGTTGACACCGCGCGAGTACAAGCGGCTGGCGCGCATGCTCCGTGAGATCGGGCGGCAGCCGGCCGATCTCCTTGGCCCCGCGGCCGACGAAACCCTGAAGAAGTGTCAACCGTTCCTCGATTGCGCCCGGCTCGAGCGGCTCTTGAGACGCGGTTTCCAGCTGAGCCAAGCGGTCGAGCACTGGCAGGCGCGGGCGATCTGGGTGATCAGCAGAGCCGATGCCGACTACCCGAAGCGACTGAAGGAGCGACTCCGGGAGGATTCGCCGCCGGTCCTCTACGGGTGTGGAGAGCCCACGCTCCTGGCGACGGGAGGATTGGCAGTCGTCGGCTCGAGGCATGTGGATGAGGCGCTCGTCGAATACACCGAGGGCATCGGCCGTCTCGCCGCCGCCGCGGGGCGCACCGTGATCTCTGGTGGTGCTCGCGGCATCGATCAGGCCGCGATGCGGGGGGCGCTGGATGCCGGCGGTAGGGTGGTAGGGGTCCTGGCGGACAGTCTCGAACGGGCTGCGTTGGCGCGCGATCACCGGGATGTCCTGATGGGTAGCCGGCTCGTCCTCATCTCGCCCTACGATCCTGCGGCCGGGTTCCACGTGGGACACGCGATGCAGCGGAACAAGTTGATTTATGCGCTGGCGGATGCCGCCCTGGTGGTCAGCTCGGATTTCCAGAAGGGCGGTACGTGGGCGGGGGCGGTCGAGCAGTTGGACGATCTCAGGTTCGTTCCCGTCTACGTCCGTTCGAACGGCGAAACCGGAAAGGGCCTGGATTCGCTGCGAAAGAAGGGCGCGCGGCCGTGGCCGAATCCGGCGACTCTGGAGGCGCTCGCGGAGGTCCTCGTAGGTCCGGCGACAGTGCACGAGGGTGCTCCCGGCCAAGAGAGTTTGCCCTTCGAGGCTGAACCTCAGTCTGGGGAGTGACTCGGCGTGTCGAGAAGGCAGGCCAAGGAGTGGCTGCAGCGCATCGTCGGAGGCTCGCGAGGGAGACGGCCTGGCTGCTTGCGACGGGCTCGCCGTGCTGAGTAGTTTTACTCAGCGCCTTGAGTAAATCGGGATGAGCCACCAGCGTCCGAAGATCGCCGCGCTCCCGCGCCGCTTTGGTGCCGGGCAACGGGTGCGCGAATGAGCGGGCTTGGCGAGTCGGAGGTCGAGCAGGCCGCCCTGGCCTGGCTGGCCGGCCTCGGGTGGAGCGTCCGGCACGGGCCCGAGATCGCGCCGGGCGGATCCAGTGCCGAACGCGCGCACTTCGGGGAGGTGGTCCTCGCACAGCGGCTGCGCGGGGCGCTGGCGCGGCTCAATCCGGGCCTCCCCGCCGAGGCGCTCGACGAGGCCTTCCGGAAGCTCACGCGGCCCGAGGGCGCGACGCTCGAGGCGCGCAATCGCGCCGTGCACCGCGGGCTGGTGGACGGCGTGACGGTCGAGTACCGCGCGCCGGACGGCAGCGTCCGCGGCGCCCAGGCGCGCGTGCTCGATTTCGGCGAACCGGACTTGAACGACTGGCTGGCGGTGAACCAGTTCACGGTGACCGAGAACCGCCACACGCGCCGCATCGACCTGGTGCTCTTCGTGAACGGGCTCCCCCTCGGGCTCGTCGAGCTCAAGAACGCCGCCGACGAGGACGCCACGCTCGGGGCGGCCTTCCAGCAGCTCCAGACCTACCAGGCGGAGCTCCCGGAGCTCTTCGCGTTCGATGCGCTCCTCGTCGTGTCGGACGGCGTCGAGGCCCGCCTCGGCACGCTCACCGCCGGCCGCGAGTGGTTCAAGCCCTGGCGCACGCTGGCGGGCGAGCGGCTCGCCGATCCGAGCCTGCCGGAGCTCCAGGTGATGATCGAGGGGGTGCTCCACAAGCGGCGGCTCCTCGACCTGATCGGGCACTTCATCGTCTTCGAGGATCCCGGGAGCGGGTCCCTCGCCAAGAAGATTGCCGGCTACCACCAGTTCCATGCGGTGAACTTCGCCGTCGCCGAGACGCTGCGCGCGGCGCGGCTCCAGCACGACCGCACCGCCGGCCCCCCCGGCGGCTACGAGACGGGGCCGCGGCACGGCGGAGAGCCGGGAGACCGCCGGATCGGCGTGGTCTGGCACACGCAGGGCTCCGGGAAGAGCCTGACGATGGCTTTCTACGCGGGGCGCGTGATCCGCGAGCGGGCGATGGCGAACCCGACCGTCGTCGTGCTGACCGACCGCAACGACCTCGACGACCAGCTCTTCGGCACCTTCTCGCGCTGCCAGGACCTGCTGCGCCAGCCGCCGGTGCAGGCCGAGAGCCGGGCCGACCTGCGGGCGCGGCTCGCGGTCGACGCCGGCGGCGTGGTCTTCACCACGATCCAGAAGTTCCTGCCCGAGGAGAAGGGCGACCGGCATCCGGTGCTCTCGGAGCGCCGCAACGTCGTGGTGATCGCCGACGAGGCCCACCGCAGCCAGTACGACTTCATCGACGGCTTCGCGCGCCACCTGCGCGACGCACTGCCGAACGCCTCCTTCATCGGCTTCACCGGTACGCCGATCGAGCTCTCCGACAAGAATACCCGCGCCGTCTTCGGCGACTACATCAGCGTCTACGACATCCAGCGCGCCGTCGAGGATCGCGCGACGGTCCCGATCTACTACGAGGGCCGCCTGGCCAAGCTCGAGCTCGACGCCGCCGAGCGGCCGCGCATCGACCTCGAGTTCGAGGAGGTGACCGAGGGCGAGGAGGCGCTGCGCAAGGAGAAGCTCAAGAGCCGCTGGGCGCAGCTCGAGGCGGTCGTCGGCGCCGAGAAGCGCCTCGGGCTCGTCGCGCGCGACATCGTGGAGCACTTCGAGAGGCGTCTGGAAGCCATGGACGGGAAGGCGATGGTCGTGTGCATGAGCCGGCGGATCTGCGTCGAGCTCCATCGCGAGATCGCGGCCCTGCGCCCGGACTGGCTGGCGGACGGAGACGGAGAGGGTGCGATCAAGGTCGTGATGACGGGCTCGGCGAGCGACCCGCCCGACTGGCAGCCGCACGTCCGCAACAAGCCGCGGCGCGAGGCGCTCGCCCACCGCTTCCGAGACGCCAGGGACCCCCTCCGCCTGGTGCTGGTGCGCGACATGTGGCTCACCGGCTTCGACGCTCCGTCGCTCCACACGATGTACGTCGACAAGCCGATGCGCGGGCACGGCCTCATGCAGGCGATCGCGCGGGTGAACCGCGTCTTCCACGACAAGCCCGGCGGTCTCGTGGTGGACTACCTCGGGCTCGCGCACGAGCTCAAGCAGGCGCTCGCCGCCTACACCGAGAGCGGCGGCACGGGCAGGACGGCCATCGACCAGGAGGAAGCCGTCGCCCTCATGCTCGAGAAGCACGAGATCTGCTGCGGCCTCTTCCACGGCTTCGACTATTCGAGGTGGGTCACGGGAACCGCGGCGGAGCGCGTCGGTCTCCTGCCCGCCGCGCAGGAGCACGTCCTCGCGCAGGAGGAGGGCAAGGAGCGGCTGCTGCGGATCGTGCGGGAGCTCTCGCAGGCCTTCGCCCTCGCGGTGCCGCACGAGGCGGCACTCCGCATCCGGGACGACGTGGCCTTCTTCCAGGACGTGCGCGCGAACCTCGCCAAGCGGGCGCCCGGCGAGGCGAAGACGGAGGAGGAGCTCGACCTGGCCGTCCGCCAGATCGTCTCGCGCGCGGTCGCCTCCGAAGGCGTGCTGGACGTCTTCGCCGCCGCGGGCCTCGCGAAGCCCGACCTCTCGATCCTCTCCGAGCAGTTCCTGGCGGAGGTGAAGGGGATGCCGCAGCGCAACCTCGCCGTGGAGCTCCTGCGCAAGCTCCTCGCGGGCGAGATCCGCACGCGGCGGCGCAAGAACGTGGTGCAGGCCCGCTCGTTCGCGGAGATGCTGGAGCAGGCATTGCGCCGCTATCAGAACCGCGCCATCGAGGCCGCGCAGGTGATCGAGGAGCTGATCGAGCTCGCCCGCGAGATGCGCGAGGCGAACACGCGCGGCGAGGCGCTCGGCCTCAGCGAGGACGAGGTCGCCTTCTACGATGCGCTCGAGACGAACGACAGCGCCGTCAAAGTACTGGGCGACGAGACGCTCCGCGCGATCGCCCGCGAGCTCGTCGCGACGGTTCGCGCGAACGTCACGATCGACTGGACGCTGCGCGAGAACGTCCGCGCGCACCTGCGCGTGCTCGTGAAGCGCATCCTGCGCAAGCACGGCTACCCGCCGGACAAGCAGGAGAAGGCGACCCAGACCGTCCTCGAGCAGGCCGAGGTCCTCTCCCAGGAGTGGGCGGCCGCTGCCTGAGCCGGGGCTGCCCGAAGCCCTTGCCTTTCCACGCGCCCACCGAGCGCGACCCGAAAGACGGGCAGGTCGGCCTCGTTAGGACGGCGTGCAGAGACCCTTCTTTTCGTCTCTGACGACTTCTGCTAATAGCGGTCGGCATTGTCTTCGCGGCCGCAAACAAGGGGACCGATGACCGCTACGTGGAAGCCGAGGCGCAAGCCGCATGGACAACCGGGTCCGCTGCGCCGGCGGGTACAGGCGTCGCCAGCGATCGGCTCGCTTCGTGAGGTGCTACCCGCAGGACGGACTCGCGCCTCATCCCTTCACGCACACGACCTGGCGGAGCTCGTGGACGACTTCCACGAGATCGCGCTGCGCGTGCATCACGGCGTCGATGGGCTTGTAGGCGCCGGGCGTCTCGTCGATCACGGCCGCGTCCTTGCGACACTCGACGTCGCGGGTCGCGTTGCGGTGGTCCTCCAGCGAGAAGCGCCGCCGCGCCTCGCCCCGGGACATGGCCCGCCCGGCGCCGTGGCTGCAGCTGTCGAAGCTCTGCGGGTTGCCCCGGCCGCGCACGATGAACGAGCGCGCGCCCATGCTCCCGGGGATGATGCCGAGGTCGCCCTCGCGCGCCCGGACGGCCCCCTTGCGGGTGAGGAACACGTCGGCCCCGAAGTGGCGCTCGCGCGCGACGTAGTTGTGGTGGCAGTCGATCGCCGACGCCTCGAGCCGGAAGCGCGGCAGGTGCCTGCGCAGGGCGGCGAGGAGCGCGCCGAGCATCAGCTCGCGGTTCACGCGGGCATACTCCTGCGCCCAGTCGACCGCCTCCACGTAGTCGTCGAAGAGCTCGGAGCCCTCGCGCAGGTACGCGAGGTCGCGGTCGGGCAGGCGCACCTGGTGGCGCTCCATCTCGCGGCGCGCGAGGTGGATGAAATGGGTGCCGATGCGGTTGCCGGCGCCGCGGCTCCCGCTGTGGAGCATCACCCAGACGCGGTCCTCCTCGTCGAGGCAGAGCTCGATGAAGTGGTTGCCGCCGCCGAGCGTGCCGAGCTGCTCGACCGGGCGCTTGTGGGCGACCGGAGTGTGGCGGTCGACGATCCGCTCATAGCGCTTGGAGAGCCCCCGCCACGCGCGACCGACCGCCTTTGGCGCCTCGTCCCACGAGCCCACCCGGCCGCCCTTGCCGCCGCCGTGGGGCACGGCGGCCTCGATCTCGAGGCGCAGCTCCCGCAGGCTGTCCGGGAGCCCCTCGGCCAGGAGGCTCGTGCGCTGCGCCACCATCCCGCAGCCGATGTCGACGCCGACGGCGGCCGGGACGATCGCCCCCACGGTGGGGATCACCGAGCCTACCGTCGCGCCGATCCCGAGGTGCACGTCTGGCATCGCGGCCACGTGCGAGTGGATGAAGGGGAGCCGCGCCATGTTCAGGAGCTGGCGTCGCGCCGCGTCCTCGAAGGGCACGCCGCGCGTCCACGAGCGCACGGGGACTCCGCCGGTCGCCGTGATCTCCTCGTAGCTCGTCTCGTCTTCGCGCCTTCGCTTCATCCCTCCACCCACCGTCTTCCGGCCGCGAGCGGGCGTCCCGGGGCTAGCGCGCGCCGACCCGGATCTCGACGAGCTTGCGGACGGTGTAGTGACCGCTCGAGTTGAAGAGGACGGCGGGGGTCCAGCCCGGGAGCGCCGAGAGCTGCCGCATCTTCATCGTCATGGCGCCGGTCGTGTCGATCACCCAGGGGTCGTCCGGATCCTCGAACCAGAGCGTCACCATGTGGAACTCGCCGTCTTGGTCGCGGCGGATCACGGCGCGGAAGATCTGCTCCTCGGGGAAGCCGAGGTCGAGCATCAGGTTGTAGGCGATCAGGTCGATGCCGTCGCAGTCGTCGCCGTTGCGTTCGAAGAGGTCCTTGGTGGTGGGCCAGTCGTCGCCGGCGATGTCCTGCCGTTCGTCGAAGCGGTAGTGCTGCATGGCCTGGCCCTGCGCCCATGCGACGAAGCGCCGCGCGAGCTGGCGCTTCTCCTCGTCGGCGAAGGCGCGGAACTTCTTGCGCAGGAGGCCCGAGCGCGGGTCCGGCTCGGCCGCGCGCCGGAGCTCGGCGGGCTCTCCCGCGACCTCGCGCGCCTGCCAGTCGCGGATCTTCTCGAACCAGACGTCGCCCGGCTCGGCCGCGACGAAGAAGCGGTAGCTGACGAGGGGCCTCGGGGGGCTGGTGCAACCGAGCGGGGCTGCGCAGAGCGCGGCGAGCGCGACGGCGATCCGCGGCATGATGGTCGGCCCCGGCATGCGCCGTCGAGGCTAGCAAAGTGACACGGGCCCGTGGGGGAAACCCCCATGGGCCCGTTAGAATCGGCCTGGCGCTGCTAGCGCTTGGCCTCGTCGGCCGGCTCCCAGCCGGGCGGCGGCAGGGAGACCGCCTTCTCCTCGATCACCACGGTCTCCTTGATGACGGTCTTCTCGACCACGTCCTCCTCGATCACGATGTCGTCGCTGGCGCCGATGTCGTCCGCCAGTGCCGGGAAGGGGATCAGGCTCGCGAAGGCCGCGAGCGCGAGAATTCTGCTGCGCGTCACTCGGGTTCTCCTTTCGGGCACGGGAGCGACCGGGCTCCGCCGGCCCATGGCGGAAGAGGGTGTATCACCGCGCCTCGTGCCGCGCAACGGGCTCAGAGCAGGAGCTCGGCCATGGCGCGCAGGACCTTCGGATCGCGGTTCCCGATCAGCAGGGCCGTGATCGGGGTCTCCTTCCAGGCCTCGAGCCGCTCGCGGATGCGCTCGACGGGGCCCACCAGCGAGATCTCGTCGGCGAAGGATTCCGGCACGACGGCGATCGCCTCCTCGCGCTTGCCCGCGAAGAAGAGGTCCTGGATCTCGTGCGCCTCCGCCTCGTAGCCCATGCGCGCCATCAGCTCCATGTGGAAGTTGCGGCTGCGGGCGCCCATGCCGCCGATGTAGAAACCGAGGGAGGCCTTCACCGGCGCGAGGCCCGCCTTCACGTCGTCCGTGAGGCTCACCATCACGATCTGGGCGATCTCGAAACCGGGGCGCATTCCGCGCAGGCTCTCGGCGTAGACCTCCTGGCGGAACGGCGAGTAGTAGAGCGGGAGCCAGCCGTCGGCGATCTCGGTCGCGAGCGCCACGTTCTTCGGCCCCTCGGCGCCGAGGTAGATCGGGAGGTCGGCGCGCAGCGGATGCGTGATCGAGCGCAGCGGCTTCCCGAGCCCCCACGAGCCCGGCCCCGCGTAAGGCAGCGGATAGTGCGGCCCCGGGCTCTCGACGGGCGCCTCGCGGCGCAGGACCTGGCGGATCACGTCGACGTACTCGCGGGTGCGGGCGAGCGGCTTGCCGAAGGGCTGGCCGTACCAGCCCTCGACGACCTGCGGCCCGGAGACGCCGAGGCCCAGGATCGCGCGACCGCCCGAGAGGTGGTCGAGCGTGAGCGCCGCCATCGCCGCCGCGGTCGGCGTGCGCGCCGAGAGCTGTACCACCGACGTGCCGAGCTTGATCCGCGTCGTCTGCGCCGCCAGCCACGCGAGCGGGGTGAAGGCGTCGTTGCCCCACGACTCCGCGCTCCAGACCGAGTCGTAGCCGAGCCGCTCGGCCTCCTGCGTGGCGGAGAGGAGATCCGCGGGCGGCCGCGCGCCCCAGTATCCGATCACGAGCCCGAGCTTCAGCCTGCGCATGGGCGCGCAGTATAGCCGCCGGTACTTTCCGCCGACGCCGTTTCGTGGCATGCTGGAGCCATGGCGAAGTCGTCGTGGTTCGCGGGGCTGTGCTCGGCCCTGATCGCCGCGGCGCTCGCGGCGGGAGGGGCGCGTCCGGCCGCCGCGCAGCAGCCGACCTGCGTGACCCTCTGCCAGCAGAAGGTCGACGCCTGCGCCGGCCACTGCGAGGCTCTCGCCGGCGCGGTCTATCGCGACCCCGCCTCGCTGCGCGAGTGTCAGCTCGCGTGCGCGCGCCAGCTCTTCGTGTCCTGCGTCGAGCACTGCACCCAGACGGGCCAGGTGGCCCTGGACGACTTCGGGATGGTGGCCGAGGACCCGGACCGCGTCCCGACCGCGCCCAAGGGATCGAAGTAGCCCCGGAGCGCGTCGAAAGCCGGCCGGGCCGGGAACGGGTTCCGGCTCCCCCGATCGGCAAGCCGGCGGCAAGTGGCCGAGGAACCGGGCGGCGGGTTCCGCGCGTCGCACCCCGGCAGAAGGTCCGCCCAACACCGCTCCGCGACAGCGCAACCGCCTTCGCGGCCGCGCTACCGCACCGCGCGACCGCATGGACGCCCGGCGGCTGCGGCGCATACGCTGGTGCGGCGGGAAGGGGTAGCGGGAGCCGGAGTTGGGCGCGCGCGAAGCGCAGCGGCGGAGGGTTCGCGTCCAGAGCTATCCCCGTCGGCTCTGGGCGCTCGTTTTCGGCATCCCCGCGGCCGCCGTGGGGGGGCTCTTCCTCGTCGGGATGCTCGTCGCTCACGACGAGCTGGAGGGGCTCCCCACCGCGCGGGTCAGGCGCGGCGACGTCGCGATCGCGGTCGACGAACCGGGCCGGATCGCCGCCTCGGGCCGGCGGATCGAGACGCAGATCGGCGCGGCGGACCTCGCCAGGGTCCGGCCCGAGAGCCGCGCCCAGATCCGCCTCGACGCGCTTCCGGGCGTCGTCTTCGAGGGCCGCGTGGCGAGCGTCGCCGCGGTCGCGCGCGAGAAGGTGAGCCGCGCGACAGGGCTCGCGACGGGCATCGAAGTCTTCGACGTGATCGTCGAGCCGCTCGCGAAAGACCCCCGCCTCGGCTCCGGCCTCGCGGCCGCCGTGCACTTCCTCGTGAGCGAGCACCGCGCCGCCCTGTACGTGCCCATCGCGGGGGTCTTCCTGGACGACCTCGACCGCCCGACCGTCTACGTGCGGACGGGCCGCTGGGCCGAGGCGCGACCCGTCGATCTCGTGGCGAGCGACGACCGGGTCGCCGTGCTGGGCTCCGGGGTCGAGGAGGGCGACGAGATCCTGATCGCCCTGCCGCCGGCCGAGTGAAGCGATGTGGATCGAGCTCGACGGCGTGCGCGCCGGCCGGCGGCTCGGAGCGGCGCGGGCCGGCGTGGGCGAGGGCATCTCGCTCCAGGTGGCGCGCGGCGAGTACGTCGGAATCCTCGGCCCGTCAGGCGCCGGGAAGTCGACGCTGCTGCAGGTGCTGGGCCTGCTCACGCGCCCGGACGCGGGGAGCTACTGGCTCGACGGTGCAAGGGTCGACGCCCTCTCCGACGCGCAGCTCGCGCGCTTGCGCGGCCGACGCATCGGTTTCGTCTTCGAGGCCTCCCTGCTCGTGCCGGAGCTCTCGGTGCTGGACAACGTGGAGCTGCCGCTCGTGTACCAGCGGCTCGGCAGGTCCGAGCGGCGCGCGCGCGCCGCGGGGATGCTGGGCGAGATCGGCCTGGGCCTGCGCCTGCGCCGCCGGCCGGACGAGCTCGCTCCCGGCGAGCGGCGGCGGGTGGCTCTCGCGCGCGCCTGCGCGAGCAACCCGGATCTGCTCCTCGTCGACGAGCCGACGCACGGGCTCGACGGCCGGGAAGGCGACGAGATCATGGATTGGCTCGACTCGCGTAGCGCCCTCGGCACGACCGTCGTGATCGCGACCCGGGATCTCGCGCGCGGCTGCCGCGCGCGCCGGCTCGTGCACCTTCGCAACGGGCACCTGCTGCGCGAGATCGCTCCGGAGCTCCGCCCCGGTTCGCGCGGAGTGGTGGTGCGCACGCCTCGCGGCCGGGCGAGGCGGCGATGACGCGCTTGCGCGATGCCCTCGCGCGCGGCCTGCGCAGCATCCTCGCTCGGCCCGGGCGCACCGCGCTCACGGCCTTCGGGATCGGCGTCGGCACGGCCGCCGCGCTCCAGCTCCTCGACTCGACGGGCTCCGGGGCGCCCGGGCGCCGTCACTCCCCGGCCGCGAAGATCCCGCGCCTCATGGTCTCGAACGGGGAGCGCGGGAGCCTGGCCGCGGTCTTTGCGACGACCCCCGAGCGCGCACGGCGCGCCGGGCTCGTGGCCGTCGAGGGGCGCTCGCTCGCCGCTCTCGATCTACGCGACGCGCGCCGGGTGGCGGTGATCGGAGCCGGCCTGCGCGCCGATCTCTTCGGCTTCCGGAGCGCGCTCCTGCAGCCGATCGAGATCGGCGACGCGCGCTTCACGGTCGTGGGCGTCCTGGAGGCGCGGGCGCCGGGCGCCGGCGGGGCGGGCGTCGACGCGGACCGTGCCGTCGTGCTGCCCGAGACCAGCGCAGCGGCGCATCTCGCGCCGCTTCCATCGCAGCCGGACGGCCCGACGAAGGAGCGCCGCGCCGCCGGGTCGGGCGCCCGCCGAAGCGGCGCGGCCGTGGTGCTCGCGCCGCTGGCCGCGATCTCGCTCCTGCTCGGCGGCGCCGCCCTCGCGAGCGCGATGCTCGCGACCATGGTCGAGCGGACGCGCGAGATCGCGCTGCGCCGGGTCGTCGGCGCGACGCGCCGCGAGGTCTTCGCCGAGTGCCTGCTCGAGTCGGTCCTCGTGAGCGGCGGGGGAGGCCTCGCGGGGATCGTCGCATCGCTCGCGCTCGCGACCGGATCCGCGGCAGCGCCCGCCGGAGCTTCCGCCTGGGGAGTTCCCGCCGTGCTCGCCCTAGCGGCGCTCGTGGGCGCGGCCGCGGGCCTCGTGCCGGCCCTCCGCGCCGCCCGGCTCGACCCGGTCGAGGCCCTGCGCGTGGAGTAGCCGCTCGCGGATGCGCTCCGCATCCGGGAGCCTCGGGTTCCGCTCCAGGGCGCGCTCGAAGTCCGCGAGCGCCTCGCGCGCCCGCCCGAGCTTCGCGAGCAGCAGCGCGCGGTTCAAGAGCGGCTCGAAGCGTCCGGGCGCGGCGGCGATCGCGTCGGCGTAGGTCGCGAGCGCGTCCTCCCACTCTCCCGCGCTGGCGTAGGAGTTCGCGAGGTTGACGCGCGCCTCCAGGCCGGCGGTGCGCCCGGGCGCGATCGCGATCGCCCTGCGGTAGAGCGAGCGCGCGCCGGGGCGGTCCGGCTCGGGGACGCTCTCGAGGTGGTTCCCGAGCCCGTAGAGCGCCGTGTAGCAGTCGGGAGCTTCGGCGAGGATCGCGGCGAGGAGCGTGCCGTCGTCGCGCCAGGCCGGGATGCGCCGGAGCGTCGTGGCGACGCCCGCGGCGACGGCGAGGCAGAGCGCCGCCGCGGCGAGCCTGGCCTGGCCCGGGCGCGCGCGCGCCGCGGCCGCGAGTGCGCGGGCCACTCCGCAGGCGGCGAAGGCGCTCGGGAGCAGCAGGAATCGGAGCGCGACGCCGGAGCCCGTCGGCGCGAGCCCCGACGTCGGGAGCCAGGTCGCCACCGCGGCGAGCCAGGCGAAGGCGCCGCGCGGCGAGGCGCGCAGGCAGAGGGCCCAGCCGGCGAGGATCGCGAGCGCGAACGCCGCGAAGCCCACGGCGGCGAGGCCCTGCGGCAGCGGGTAGGTGACGGGCGCGTCGGCGGGGAGCGTCGTCAGCACGTGATGGATCCGGTTCGGGAAGACGAGCAGGCCGAGCGACACCGCGGCGTTGTGGGCGGCGAAGACGAGCCGCCCGAGCGGCCCGTAGCCCCCGGCCTGGCCGTGGACGAAGGCGGCCCGGCCGAGCACGGCGACGCGCGCGGCGGCGTAGACGACGGCGACCGCGGCGAAGGGGAGGTAGGCGGCGAGCGTGCGCCGCGCGAAGAGCTCGCGCACCCGCAGGCCGCGGACCAGGAGGTCGGCGCAGGGCAGCAGCAGGAGGACCGGCGCCGCGCTCTCCTTGCCGGCGAGCCCCACGCCGAAGGCCGTGGCCGCGGCGACGAGCCAGCTCGAGCGACCGGTCTCCCGGTAGCGCAGGAAGGCTGCGAGGGCGCCGAGCGCGCCGAGCGCGCCGAGGAGGTCGCTCCGCCCGACGACGGGCGCCACGGCCTCCACGTGCGCGGGATGCGCCGCGAAGAGCGCGCAGGCCGCGAGGGCCGGCCCGCCGGAGCCGGCGAGCCGGCGCGCGAGCGGGAAGAGCGCGAGCACGAGCGCACCGTGGAGGAGCGCGTTCGTCGCGTGATGCAGGCGTAGCGCGGCCTGACCCGCCGCGGCCCGCTCGGCGACGAGCGAGAGGGTCGCGAGCGGGCGCCAGTTCGATGCGCGCCAGTCGACGCCGTGCTGAGGAGGCCACCACGGAGCGAGAAGTGCCTCGCGCCAGCGCAGCTCCGCGACCACCGGATTCTCGGCGACGACGAAGAGGTCGTCGAGCGCGTAGCCGTGGCGCAGCGCCGGGAGATGGAGGAGGACCGCTCCGGCCGCGATCGCGAGCGCCCCTGCGAGCTCGCGCCGGCCCACTACGGGTGCTGCGCGCTCACCGAGACGACCTCGCCGGTCAGGTACGAGGCGTAGTCGCTGGCGAGGAAGACGATCACGTTGGCGACCTCGAAGGGTTCCGCGGCGCGGCCGAAGGCCTCGCGCGCCACGAGCTCCTCGAGCAGGCCCGCTGGCGTCACCTTCGCGAGGAAGGGGTGCATCGCGAGGCTCGGGGCGACGGCGTTCACGCGCACGCCGGCCTCCGCCGCCTCGAGCGCGACGCAGCGCGTGAAGGCCATCACCCCGGCCTTGGCCGCCGCGTAGTGCGACTGGCCCGCCTGTGCGCGCCAGCCGAGCACCGAGGCGTTGTTCACGATCGCGCCGGAGCGGCGCTCCAGCATGTGCGGCAGGATCGCGCGGGTCATGCGGAAGGTCCCCGTGAGCGTCACGTCGAGGACCTCGTGCCACTGCTCGTCGGTCATCTCGACGAGCGGCGCGTAGCCGCCGAGGCCCGCGTTGTTCACGAGCACGTCGACGTGGCCGAGCTCGCGGACGGCGGCCTCCGCGAGGGCGCGCACCTCGGCCTCGCGCGTCACGTCGCAGGCCTGGAACGAGGTCCGCACCCCGGTCCGCTTCTCGAGCTCGGCGGCCGCCTCCGCGAGCCTGCGCTCGTGCGCGTCGCTCAGCATGACGCGCGCGCCCTCCTCGGCGCAGCGGCGCGCCGCGGCGAAGCCGATCCCGGTGCCTGCGGCGGCCGTCAGGAGCACCGTCTTGCCGTCGAGCAGGCCGTGGCCGCGCTCGGGGTAGGGCGGGGGTGCGCTCACCGCGGCTCCCGCGGGAGCAAGAGCGCGCGCTCTGCGATCAGGTTGCGCTGGATCTCGTTCGAGCCGGCGTAGATCGTGTCCGAGCGCGAGAAGAGGAAGAGGCGCTGGAGCGGGGTCAGCTCGTAGGGCGCCGCGGCGGCGATCTCGGCCTCGGGGCCGAGCACGTCCATCGCGAGCTTGCCGAGGCTCCGGTGCCAGGTCGCCCAGAAGATCTTGGTGATCATGGCCTCGCGCGAGAGCTGGCTCCCGTCCCCGGAGAGCGTGCGCAGCGCGTTCGCGCGCTGGAGCTGGAGCCCGATCCAGGCGTCCGCGATCCGCTGGCGGATCAGGGGATCGCGCGCGCTCCCGTTGCGCTTCGCCGCCTCGACGATCTCGCGCACCTCGTTCGCGAAGGCGAGCTGCTGGCCGAGCGTCGAGGCGCCGCGCTCGAAGGCGAGCGTGCCCATCGCCACCTTCCAGCCCTCGCCGGGCGCCCCCACCACGTTCTCGGCCGCCGTGCGCGCCCCGTCGTAGAAGACCTCGCTGAACTCGCTCGTGCCGGTGATCTGCACGATCGGGCGGATCTCGATCCCGGGCTGGCGCATCGGCACGAGCAGGTAGGAGAGCCCCACGTGCCGCGAGGACGCGGGATCGGTGCGGCAGACGACGAAGCACCAGTCCGCCCACTGCGCCCACGAGGTCCAGACCTTCTGCCCGTCGAGCACCCACTCGCCGCCCTCGAGGCGGGCGCGGGTCTGGACGTTCGCGAGGTCGGAGCCCGCGTTCGGCTCCGAGTAGCCCTGGCACCAGATCTGCTCGCCGCGCACGATGGCGGGCAGGAAGCGCTGCTTCTGGGCCTCGCTGCCGAAGTGGACGAGGGTCGGGCCGAGCAGGCCCTCGCCGATGTGGCCGAGGCGGCCGGGGCCGCCGGCGCGCGCGTACTCCTCGTAGAAGATCACCTGCTGGGGGAGCGTCGCGGCACGCCCGCGGTACTCGCGCGGGAAGCCAATGCACGACCAGCCGGCCTCGCCGAGGCGGCGCTCCCAGGCGCGGCGTTCGCCCACGAGCGCGTGCTCGTCGCCGGGCCCGCCGCGGCCGCGGACCATGGCGAACGCGCCCGAGAGCTCCGCGTCGAGCCACTCCGCGACCTCGCGGCGGAAGGCCTCGTCCTCGCGGCTGAAGCGGAGGTCCATGGCGACGCGGCGCAGCTTAAGATAGGGAGCGACTCGTCTGCAAGCGAAGCATGGTGCCGCGCCGTGAGCGCGCCGCGCCGGCGGCGCCCGCGCGAGGGTCAGAGCTGGAACGGCCCCTTGCCCATCTGCTCGCGGATCGGAACGAACTCGGGCTGGAGCATCGCGCGGCGCTGCCAGTTGGCGCCGTCCACGACCATCGTGTGGCCGGTCACGTAGGCGGCGAAGGGCGAGGCGAGGAAGGTCGCGGCCCAGCCGAGCTCGCGCGGGCGCCCGACGCGGCCGGCGGGCGAGCGGGCGTCCTCCTGCTTCCCGCGCTCCGGCACCGCGCGGATCGCGGCGACCTCGTCCTCGTGCGGGAAGAGGCCGGGCACGAGGCCGTTCACGCGGATTCCGTAGGGTGCCCACTCGACGGCGAGCGTCTCCGTCATGTTCTTGACGCCGGCCTTGGCGGCGGAGCTGTGCGCGAATCCCGGTCCGCCCGTCCAGGCGTACGAGGCTCCGATGTTCAGGATCGAGCCGGGCGTGCCCGCCGCGATGTGGCGGCGCGCGAACTCGCGAGAGCAGAGGAAGGTGCCGTTCAGCACGATGTCGACGACGCTGCGCCAGCCGTTGGGACTCAGGTCCTCGGCCGGCACCGGGAAGTTCCCGGCCGCGTTGTTCACGAGCACGTCCGGCAGCGCGAGCTCGGACTCGATCCGGTCGAAGGCCGCAGCGACGGCCACCGGCTCCCGGACGTCGGCCTGCACCGCGAGACCGCGAGCCCCCACGGCGCGGACGGCGGCGACTCCCGCCGCGAGGTGCTCGGGCTTGCGGGAGAGGATCGCGAGCGACGCCCCGAGGCGCGCGAACTCGACGGCGATGGCCTTGCCGAGCCCCGTCCCGCCTCCGGTCACGAGGACGGTGCGTCCGTCGTAGCTCCCCTTCGGGAGCGCGCAGGCTCCCAGCTCCGGCGGCTCGGGCAAGCCCATGGGTGCTCCTCTCGCGCGCCTTGCCGAGTGTCACCGAGGCGGGGACCCGGCGTCAAATCGGTCCGGCGGGGCCGCGCCGTCGCGTGATAAGCTCCGCTGCCGGAGGGCGCGCGTGGCCGAAGCGGGCCGGACGGTCGACACGGGGAGCGAGCAGCTGCTCTGCCGCGTCGAGGAGCGGGTCGCGGTGGTGACGCTCCACCGGCCGCAGGCGCGCAACGCGCTCACGCTGGAGCTCAAGCAGGCGCTCGCGCGCACGCTTCCGGAGCTCGGCCGCGCCCCCGACGTCGGCGCCCTGCTCGTGACCGGCGCGGGCGGCGCCTTCTGCGCGGGCGGCGACACCAAGGGGATGGCGCGCGAGGGCCGCCCGGCCTCCGTCGAGGATCGCGTGCGCCAGCTGCGCTGGGAGCACACGATCCCCTGGACGCTCCACCGCATGGACAAGCCCACCGTCGCCGCGCTCCCGGGCCCCGCGGCGGGCGCGGGCCTCGCGCTGGCGCTGGCCTGCGACCTCCGCATCGCCGCCGAGAGCGCCTTCGTCACCACCTCCTACGCGCGGCTCGGTCTCTCGGGCGACTACGGCTCGAGCTGGTTCCTGACCCAGCTCGTCGGCACGGCGCGCGCGCGCGAGCTCTTCTTCACCGGCGATCGGATCTCGGCGCGGGAGTGCGAGCGGCTCGGGCTGGTGAACCGCGTGGTGCCGGACGCGGAGCTCGAGAAGGAGGCCCTGGAGCTCGCGAGGCGCATCGCCGCCGGGCCGCCGGTGGCGCTGCGCTACATGAAGGACAACCTGAACCGCGCCCTGCACCAGGAGCTCGGCGCCTGCCTCGACCTCGAGGCCGAGCGCATGGTGCTGGGCGCACAGACCGAGGACTATCTCGAGGCTCTGCGCGCGTTCGACGAGAAGCGGCCGCCGGCCTTCCGCGGGCGCTGAGCCCGCGCGAACAGGAGATGGCGTGAGCGCAGATCCCATCCTGCTCGACTTCGAAGGGCCGATCGCGATCCTGAGCAACAACCGGCCCGAGAAGCACAACGCGGCGAACGACGCGATGGACCGCCGCCTCTTCGAGATCCTGGGCGAGCTGCACCGCCGCGAGGGGCTCCGCGCGGTGATCTGGCGCGGCAACGGGAGCTCGTTCTCGTCGGGGCGCGACACGGGCGAGCTCGGCCTGCGCACGGAGGGCCTGAGCGACTTCGAGTTCATCGAGCGCGGTCACAAGGGGACGCTCCAGCTGCTCTCGCTCCCCGCGCCGATCCTCGCGGTGCTGAAGGGCTGGGTGATCGGCGGCTCCTTCGAGCGCGCGCTGCTCTGCGACCTGCGAATCGCCGGCGAGAGCGCGAAGATGGTGCTGCCCGAGATCCGCCACGGCGTGGTGCCGGACTCCGCGGGGACCGCACGGCTCTTCCAGATCGCGGGCCACGGGCTGGTGGCGGACCTCGCGCTCACCGGACGCGTGATGGACGCGCAGGAGGCGCTCCGCCACGGGGTGGTCTCGCGCGTGGTGCCGGACGCCGAGCTCGACGAGACCGCGCTCGAGATCGCGCGGCAGATCGCGGCAGCGCCGGCCTTCACCGTGCAGATGTTCCGCCGCACCCTCGGCCGGCTGGCGAACCCGCTCGTCACGGCCTCGCTCGCCGAGGAGGCGCTCGCGCAGTCGCTGGTCTTCGCGTCGCGCGACTACGCGGAGATGAAGGCGGCGCGCGCCGAGAAGCGCGAGCCGCGCTACCGCAACCGCTGAGGGCCCATCTCGTCGAGAAGGGGTAGCCGGGTCCCGATCACGGCGATGCGGCGCCACGGGGCGGTCCTCGACCTCGCCGCCGCGCTGGTGGTGCCGACCGGCGTGCTCGTCGGCTGCCGGTTCCTCGGCCTCGGGTAGCGAGGGGGCTGCGAGCCGAGCCGGCGCCCTACTTCTCGAGGTGGCTGCGCAGCATCCAGGCGTTCTTCTGGTGGACCTGGAGGCGGCGGATGCCGAGGTCGGCGGAGGCCTCGTCGCCGGCGGCCTGGCTCGCCTCCACCACGCGCTGCGCCGTGGCCGAGACGGTCGCCTGGTCGGCGGTGAGCAGGCGCAGCATCTGCGGCGCGGAAGGCACGCCCTTCGCCTCCTTCACGGCCGTGAGCTGCGCGAACTCGACGTAGGTGCCCGGCGCCGGCGCGCCGAGCGTGCGGATCCGCTCCGCGATCTCGTCCACCGCGAGCGCGAGCTCCGTGTACTGGGCCTCGAAGAGCGTGTGGAGCGTCGTGAACATCGGACCGGTCACGTTCCAGTGGAAGTTGTGCGTCTTGAGGTAGAGCGTGTAGGAGTCGGCCAGGAGCCGGCCGAGCTCCTCCACGGTCTTCTCGTTCGACTTCGGGGACTTCGGCATTGGGGTTCCTCCTCGGGCGGGAGAATGCCCGCGCGCTCGGGTCGCCACCAGGGTCGGCGGCGGCGCGGGGTGAGCGGCTCGAGGCGGGAGCCCGGCTACCGCCCGGGCGAGGGGCGGTCGATCCGCAGGGTGAAGACGATGCGGCCGCGGCCGAGGCGTTCGCTCGCCACCCGCACCGGCGCGCCCGCGAGGCGGCTCGCGGTGTACTCGATGAAGCCCTGGGCGGCGAGGCGCGAGACCTCGGGGAGCTCCTCGGCCTCGCTCACCTCGATGCGGTGGACCGCTTCGCTGTCGACCGTGAAGCGCCAGCGGCTCACGTTGAAGATCGCGCCCGCGAGGCTCGAGACGAGGTTGCCCTCGCGTTCGGTCCACCCCTCGCCCCGCGCCCGCTTCTGCGCGCCGATCTCGTCGCCGCGCTCGAGCTGGAGGTAGAGCCCCGCGGAGAAGAGCCGCTCGGCCGCCCGCGCGCCGCGCCGCACCACGTACCCGGGCTTCCCGCCGCCCTCGACCGCCAGCAGGAGCTCGGTCAGGCGCCGGTAGGTGGCGAGCGGGTACCAGAAGCCTGGCAGCACCTTCTCCTCGAAGATGCGCAGGTCCTCGGCGTGGAGGCGCGCCTGGAAGTCGGCGCGGGGGATCCGTCCGGCCGCGACGAGGCCCTGGACGTCCTCGACCACGGACTGGAACGCGGTGCCCTTGATGGACGGAACGCCCACGGCCGCCCCCCGGTTCGGACGCATCGTCCGGACGCCGCGCCGGCCTGAGGGCACCGGCCTCGGAGCAAGCCGGCGAAGGCGCCGCGCAGCGAGGCGAAGCCGAGCGGAGTGCGGGCCCCTCGGAGCAAGGCGGCGAAGCCGCCGCGCAGCGAGGCGAAGCCGAGCGGAGTGCGGGCCCCCGCTAGGGCTAGGGCTAGGCCGGGGGCCCGTCGAGCCGGCGCCGGCGCGCCCGATCGAAGGCCTCGAAGTTCTCGCCCCCGACCGAGGTGAAGACGCCCGAGGCCTCGGCGGTGCGCACGCCCACCGCCAGGGCTTCCGAAGAGACGAAGATCCGGCGCCCCTCGACGCGGTCGAAGCGCCCCACGAACTCGAGGTCGACGTCGATCGGTGTCGGTCGCAGATAGCGCACGCGGAGCTCGCGGGTCATTCCGGGCGCACCCGAGAACACGGTGGCCATGCCGAGGATCTCGTCGAAGGCGGCGGCGAGGAAGCCGCCGTGCAGGATCCCGGGCGCTCCCTCGTAGGCCGCGCCGAAGCGACCGCGCCCGCGGACGACGCGCGCCTCGACGTCGATGCGCAGTTCGAGCGGCGGGGCCACGGCGTTCGAGAGCCCCACGAGCGGGCCCGTCTCGTGGAAGTGCTCCATGCCCGGGAAGGGGGACGGCGCGTCGCCGCGGCTCTCGGCGCGCCCCGCGGCGGCGAAGCGCGCGGCCGTCTCGCGGACGAGCGGTTCGATCGCGCGCAGCGCGTCCTCCGGCGCGGCGGTGCTCGGCAGCTGAGCGAGGAGCTCCCGGAGCGCCGCCGCCAGCTCGCGCTTCGCCGCCCACGCGCCCGTCGCAGGCCGCGCCTCGTTGCGCGCCCGCGCGATCCGCTCGAGCGGGCCGTCTCGCCGCTCCGCCATGCTCGACTGGATAGCAAGATCGCCGCGCTAGCGCGCGGCGACGCGCGGAGAGCGCAGGCGCGCCCAGTAGCCGCCGGCGCTCCACTGGCGGAAGCCCCAGCGAAGCCAGCCGAGCAGCGCCTGCGCGACCCAGAGCGACCACGCCAGCATCGCGCCGCGGTAGATCCAGAGCGAGACGGAGAGCACCCACGGCTGCGGCAGGAGGGGGTCGCTGCGGTCCTGGTACCAGCGCAGCACGCCGGCATCGGACCCGTTGCCGGCGATCTGCATCGCGGGCGTGCCGAGCAGCCCCGCCTCGATCGCGAGCACGAGCGCGACGAGCGCGCCGACCGTGAGGCCGACGAGCGCGATCTGGAGCGCGTCGAAGGCCAGGGCCGAGCGCGCGCGCTCCGCCTCGGAGAGGCGCCCGCGCCCGCCGAGCGCGAGGAGCCACACGACGACGAGCGCCGCGGCCGGGAGCGGCGCCTGCGTGAGACCGACGCCGAGACCGAGCCAGTGGCGCGCGCGCAGCGGCGTCCACGCGATGCGCCCGAGCCCGAGCGAGAGCCCGGCCACGACGAGGAGCACCGGCCAGAAGAGCACCGAGGGCCCGAGCCGCGGCCCGCCGGCGAAGAGGACCCAGCGGCTCGGCGGCACCTCGAGTGCTATGTGCGCGTTCACCGAGGGAAGGCCGAGGTCGACCTCGGGGCCGCGCAGCCAGGCGCTGATGCCGCGCGGCTCGCGCCAGCGGAGCTCGACCTCGCGCGCCCCCGGCGCGAGCGGGATCGGCACGCGGCGCCCCTCCTGGCGCGGCGGCTGCTCGGCGCCGCCCACCGAGATCCGTTCGAGCTCGGCGCCTTCCGGGAGCGTGATCAGGTGCTGGCCGCCCTGGCTGCTGCGCAGGCGCAGCGCGAGCGTCGCGTCGGTCGCGCGGATCCCGGGTCGGAGCATGAGCTGGCTTCGATCGAGGGTGAGCGTCGCCCCGCCCGCGCCCGCGGGCCGCTCCACGGCGAGCGCGACCTTCTCGCCGGGCCAGGGTCGCCACTCGCGGAAGCGGCGGCCCGCGTTCGCCGAGTCGACCGGCGGGATCCCCGCCGCCGTGACGTGCCAGATGGGGCTCGCGTCGAGCTGCCAGACCTCGCTCCAGAGGAACTCGCGCGGCGCCTCGAGGGCGAGCGCCTCCCGCGGCGGGAGGAGCGAGCTCCAGGCCATCGCGCCGGCGCCGGGCGCGAGCGTGACCAGCGCGCGCCCGTCGCGCACGCGCACGCCCGGCGTGGTGACGGCCTCGCCGGGGAGCAGCGGGACCTCGAGCACGAGCGCGCCCTCCGGCGGCGCGACGCGCGCGACCGTCGTCTCGACCTGCCAGTCGAGGCCGAGCGAGAGCGTGCGCGTCACCGACACGAAGGGCGGGATCTCGCTCGGCTCGAGGCGCTCGCCGCCGGCGCCCGAGCCCGGGGCGGCGTCGCGCACGAGCTGGAGCGCGCCCTCCACGTGGCCGTCCGGGTGGAGGCCGAGCAGCGTCCAGCCGCGCGGCGGGGCCGCGAGCTCCACGCGCCGAGGTTGCAGCGGGAGCGGGATCTCGACCGTGGCGCGCGGCGGGAGCGGGCCCGAAGCGAGGATCGTGTGGCTCCCCGGGCCGAGGCGCACGAAGACCGGGCCCCCTCCGATGCGCTGGATCGCGTCGGCCGGCCGGCCGTCCACCGCGACGGCGTCGAGCGCGAATCCCGCCGGCTCAGCGTCGGCGCCGGCCGGGAGCGGGATCGCCGTCTCGGCCGCGACGTCCACCGAAAGGCGCAGCTCGAGCCGCTCCGGTGTCACGTCCAGCACGAGGCGCGACGCGCTCGCGCAGACGGGGTGGCAGCTCGGCGCCGCGAGCAGGCGCGCGCGCAGGTCGTTCAGCAGCTCGGGCGTCGGGAACTCGGCGCGCGCGGGAGCGGGCGCGAGCCACGCCGCGAGTGCCAGCGCCGCCGCGACCGGCGCCGGGCCGGGGCCTCGGCCGAGGATCTCCGCGCCCCCGCCGCGCGACCTCGGAACCAGCCGGAGGACCAGCGCGGCGAGGAGCGCCGTTCGCAAGAGCGCGAGCGCGCCCGAGAGCCACGGGGGCAGGAGCCAGAGGCGGAGCTCCTGCCCGCGTTCGACGGGCCCGCTCCAGCCGAGCCGGACCTCCTCCCAGCGCCAGTCAGGCCGGCCCGGCCCGGTCTGCACCCTGGCGCCGGGGTCGGGGGCGTAGCCGGCGCGGCGGCTCGCGCGCAGCCGCAGCGAGGATTGCGCGGGCAGGGAGCGGAGGACCTTTTCGCGTGCCGGCGCCGCTTCTTCGAGCGTGGTGACCAGCGCCTCGTCCGCGGCGCCGAGATCTCGCAGTTCGAGCTCCATCTCCTCGCGCGCCACCTCGGACGGCGCCAGGCCGGGCTCGCCCTCCGCCACGACCGCGAGCCACGGGCGCTCGAGCGCCGGGAAGAGCCCCGCGCGCAGCTGGGAGACCGCGAAGGGCACGGCGGCGAGGACCAACACTCCGATCGAGACCGTGCGGAGCAGGCGCAGCGCGGCTCCGAGCCGCCCGCCCGACACGACGCGGTGGAGCGCCTCCGCCGCGAGGACGGTGACCCAGAGCAGCCGCGGCGCGCCGGGCTCCGTGTAGGTGAGCGCGAGCGTCGCGAGCGCGAGCGCCCCGGCGCGAGCGCCGAAGAGCCGGAAGGTCGCCATCGCGACCACCATCACCACGAAGAGGTCGAGGAGCGTCCAGCGCGCGATCCAGGTCGGCGACGCGGCGTCGACGCCCGACGCGTGCAGCAGGCGCCAGCCGGGCGGGAGCGCGAGCGTGGCCGAGAGCGCGTCGAAGTCGTGGTCCCAGCCGACGGCCGGGAGGCGCCGCGCCCCGCCCTCGACGCGGCTGTCGGCGTCGATCCCGACCCGCCCGAGCGGGACCTCGACGCCGAGGAGCTCCGCGCCCGCGCGCTGCGTCACGGGCTGGTCCGCGCCGTTCACCGCGGCGCGCCCGAGGCGCGTCGCCGCGCCCATCTCGAGGCGCGTGGCCAGGCGTAGCTCGCCTTCGATCTGGTCGAAGACCGTGGCGCCGGCGCCGTCGAAGTCGAGGTGCCAGGCGCGGGTGAGCGTGAGCCGGTCCGCGGCTGCGCCCTCGGTCCCGCGCTGCTTCTCCACGAGGCGCAGCGCCGTGCCAGGCTCGAGCCGGTAGGCCGGGAGCTGCCTCCACTCGCCGGGCAGCTCCGTCTGCGTCGGATCCACCGGCGGCGCGCCCTCGATCTCGATCCTGCGCAGCGCGGGGACCGTCTCCACGGCCCAGACCTCGCTCGCGTCCCACGCGGCGCCCTCCGGCTGGGCGGGGAGGGCGATGGCCGCGGCGGGGCCCTCGTGGCGGGCATCGACGCGCAGGTCGAAGCGGCCGGGCCGCAGCTGCACGCGCAGGCGTCCGTCGGGCTCGAGGCGCGCGGGCAGCGGGCCGGCGAGGCGCGTGGGCACGAAGCCGTCCGGCAGGACGCGCCCGAGCGCCTCCTCGCGCGCGGCGCCCGAGACGCGCAGCGTCACGACGGTCTCGAGGCGCAGCGGAACCTGGTCCACCACACGGCGGTGTACGTCGACCTCCACCTGGTTCTCGGCCGCGCTCGCGTCCGCGCCGGGCTCCGTCTCGCGCAGCCAGAGGCGCCCGGCGGCGTCGCGCTTGGGAAAGGGCACGGGCTGGCCGTCGAGACGGAGCTCGACGATCCCGGTCTCCGCCGGGACGAGGAGCACCGGCGGCAGCGCCTTCCACACGAGCCGCCCGCTCACGCGGTGGAGGCCGCGCGCGAGGCGCAGGCCGGGGCGACCCTGGAGGTCGAGCACGGGAGCCGGGCTCCCGTCGAGGCGCACGTCCTCGGGCCAGGCGGCCGGCTCGGCCGTGCCGCCCGGTAGCCACACGTCGCTCTGCGCGCCGACCCAGAGCTGCTGCTCGAATCTCCCGCCGCTCGCGCCGAGGTCGAGCTCGAGCCGCGCGGGCCAGACGCAGTGGCGCGCGCCGCTCGCGTACAGGAACGGGCAGCTCTCGACCTCGTGGCCGCGCAGCACCCAGTCGACCCAGGGCCGGAGCGGCTCGGGAACGGCGTCGCGCGCGAGCGGCTCGGCGCCGGCCGAGCCCGCGCACGCGAGCGCGACCAGGAGAGAAGCCAGCACCTGCTGCGCAATCTCGGCTCGCATGGCGTGCTCCTAGCGCCGCGCGAAGGTGCCCGAGCCCGGGACGGCCCGGTCGCCGAAGCGGCTCGGGCGCCAGGCGAGCGTCACGTAGTTGGGCTCACCTGCGTCGAAGTCGGTCGCGGTCACGTTCAGGCGCACGGCGTCCCAGGCGCCGCCGCGGCGCTCGTCGAGGAGGTCGCGCGGGATCGCGATCTCGGCCGCGAAGCCCCCGGGCGTGCGGTAGGCCGCGAAGCGCACCCCCTCCGGCGTCGGGCCCGCGAAGAGCGCCATCGCCCCGTCGCGCCGCGGCTCCTCGAGCGTCGCCACGACGTGCACCAGCTTCGCCATGACACCGGAGCGGATCGCGGCGAAGAGGCTCAGGTTCGCCGAGCGCTCCGGGTCCGGCCGCGCGTCGACGGTCACGGAGACGTTGTCCTGCTCGCGGGCGGAGCGGTCCCTCCCGGCGACGACCGAGTCGTCCCGCACGTCGACGCCCACGTAGAGCGCCACCTCGTCCCAGCGCACGTCGAAGCGGAAGGAGGCGTCCTCGAGGCCGTGGTACCTGCCGTGCCCCACGATCTCGGCTGGCTGCTCGACCTCGAAGGCGAGCCGGCCCCACTCCGCCAGGTCGCCGTCGACCGCGATCCCCGCCGGCGCGCGCCGCGCGCGGAAGCGCTTTTCCGGGAGGATCAGCGAGTCGGTCGTGATCTCGACGCGCTCGCCCGAGGCGTCCTGCGTCGCGAGCGTCCAGCGCACGGGGGTCGGCGCCAGCGCCTCGTAGCGGTGGGTCGAACGCGCGCGCACCGGCACCGCCACCGACGCGACCTCGCGCGGCGCGACGGTGAGCTCGATCGGTCGCGGGTCGGGTTCGAGGTCGCGGCCGCGCTCGGGGAGCCCGCGCACGGAGAGCGGCTGCGCGCCCCGGTTCTCGATCCGGTAGCGCGCCGTCCCGCCGCGGAACACGTCACCGGAGCCCAGCAGCGGCTCGGTCGCGACGGCCCGCGCGAGCCGCTCCACCACGCGGCGGCGCTCCGCCGTCATCACGTCGGCCTCGAGGATGCCGTCGAGCCGGAGGTTCGCGATCACGGGTCCGCTCGCGGTCATCGCGACCTGCGCCACGTGATCGAACTCGCCCCAGGCCGTGCCGCGCAGCCGGCTTCCCCCACCGGTGGTGGCGAGGGTGATGAGCTGTCGATCGTTGCGGACGTGCTGCGTGTAACGGTGGTAGTGGCCGGCGAAGACCGTGTAGGGGCGCTGGCCCAGGAGCTCCTCCACGCGCAGCCAGTCCGGATTGACCTTCTCCACGTTCCAGAGCGGCTGGTGCAGGAAGACGAAGGTCCAGCGCGCGTCCGCGTTCTCGGCCAGGGCCCGCTCGAGCCAGGCCATCTGCTCGGCCTGCGTCCACGGGCCCGGGAGCGGCGTCTTGGGATCGTGCACCATGCCGAAGAGCTCGGAGTTGAGCACGACGAAGAGCACGTCCTTGTAGGAAAAATGGTAGTAGGAGGGCCCGAAGCGCGCGTGCCAGGCCTCGGCCATCACGGCGTTGCTCATGTCGTGGTTTCCCGGGGCGTAGAAGAAGGGCATCTGGAGCGCGGCCACCGCCGCCTCGATCTCGTCCCACTGCCGATCGAGGACGACGGGATCCTCGCTGTAGCCCTCGATCAGGTCGCCGACGCTCACCACGAACTCGGGGCGCACGAGGTTGATCCGCGGCATCGCCGACTCGAAGACGCCGTCGCGGTGGTCGCCCGTGCGGTCGGTCACGACGACGAAGCGGAACTCCTCGGGCTCGCGCAGCGCTGCGAGGCTCGTCCACGGCGCGGGGCCCTGCGGCGCCGGCGCGGCGATGGTCTCGGGGCCCGCGCCGGGCCGGACGGCGAGCAGGGCGCCGCAGCCCAGCGCGGTTCCGAGGGCGAGGGCCTGGCCGACCAGGGAGCGCTGGCGCATGGGATCCTCCGGGAGCGCGGGGCGATCGCGGGATTCTACCGTGCCGCCGCGGCTCGCGGGCTATCCTCGCCGGATGGAGCGCTGGGCGATCCTGCTCGTCGCCCCCGCCGCGGTGGATCTGGACGTGTGGAACCGCAGGCTCCTCGATCTCTGCTGCGATGTCTCCGCGGCGGTGGGAGTGGAGAAGCTCGCCGTGCACCTGCGCGACGAGCCGGCGCGTGCGGTCCCCGAGCCGGACGCGGCGGGAGCGGCCTGCTTCCACGCGCTGGTGGAGCTCTCCGGCGACTCGCGGGCGCAGGCCGCCGTCGCCGCGCTGCGGGACCAGGGTGGCCCGCACGTCTACCGGGTCGAGTCGCGCCGCGTGAAGGCCTACCCGCGCAGCTGGCCCGACGGCGCGCGCACTCCGGGCGTCGAGGTGCTCGCCGCGATGCGGCGCAACCCCGCCCTCTCCCGCGACGACTTCGACGCGCAGTGGCGCGAGGTCCACGCCCCGCTCGCCCTCCGGCACCACCCGGGGCTGTGGGAGTACCGCCAGAACACTGTCCTCGGCGTCGAGACGCCCGGCTCGCCCGCCTTCGACGGCATCGCGGTGCTCGGCTTCCCGAGCGTCGAGGACTGCGCCTCCCGGCTCCACGCCTCGCCACAGGACGGCGCCGCGATCCTCGCGGACCTCGGGCGCTTCGTCGACCTCGCGCGCAGCGAGGCGACCGTCACGGGCGAGTACCTGCTCCGGAGCTGACCGAGGAGGTCCCGTCCGTCAAGGCCGAAGCCCGCGCGCCCGGCGGCCGCGGAGCGGGCGGAGCTCTGCCTGGACCTCCTCGATCCAGCGGCAGAGCAGGGGGCGCGTCTTGCGCGGGTCGATCAGGTCGTGGATGCCGAACTCCTCGGCGCGCGGGAGGATCGACTGCGCGCGCGCCACCTCCTCCTCGAGCTCGCGCCGGCGCGCCTCCGGGTCGGGGGCGGCCGCGATCTCGCGGCCGAAGGCCAGCGCCACGCCGCCCTCGACGGGCAGCGCGCCCGCCTCGGCGGAGGGCCAGGCGACGACCGTGGCGAAGCGGCCGAGGTGGATCCCGGCGGCCACGCCGAAGGCCTTGCGCAGCAGGACCGCAAGCCAGGGCACCTCGCTCTGCGAGGCCGCGAAGAGCGCCTGCATCCCATACCGGATCGTGCCGGCGCGCTCGGCCTCGAGGCCGATCATGAAGCCCGGCTCGTCGACGAGGCTCAGGATCGGCAGGTGGAAGGTGTCGCAGAAGTCGATGAAGCGGCGGACCTTCTGCGCGCCCTCGGCCGTCATCGAGCCGCCCGCGAAACGGCAGTCGTTCGCCAGCACGCCGATCGGGTGGCCGTTCGCCCGCGCGAGGCCGGTCACCTGCTCGCGCGCGTAGCCGGTCGTCATCTCGAAGAAGGAGCCGCGGTCGACGACGAGCTCGATCGCGCGCCGCACCTTGTAGGCGCGGCGGCGCTCGCGCGGGACCAGCGAGAGGAGCTCCTCCTCCTCGCGCTCGGGCGGGTCGTCGCAGGAGAGCACGGGCGGCCCCTCGAAGACGCTCTGCGGGAGGTAGCCCAGGAAGGCCCGCGCCTGGCGGAAGACCTCGGCCTCGTCGGCCACGACGTTGTCGACGACTCCGCTCTTCGCGTGGACCTGGGAGCCTCCGAGCTCCTCCTTCGTGACCTTCTGGCGCAGCGCGCGCTCCACCAGCGCCGGGCCGCCCGTGAGCACCTGCGCCGTGTCGCGCGTCATGAGCGAGAAGTGCGAGGCCACGAGGCGCGCCGCCGGGAAGCCCGCCACCGGCCCGAGCGCGGCGCAGACGACGGGGACCGACGCCAGCGCCTCGACGCAGAGCAGGTTCAGCAGCGAGGGCGCCGTCATGTCGTAGCCGGAGCGTCCGCGCACGCCGGTGGCGCCGGCGATCGAGGCGCCGCCGCCCTCGAGCAGGCGCACCAGGGGGATGCGGCGGCGGATCGCGAGCTCGTCCGCGAACTGGCCCTTCTTGATCCCGGCGGCCGAGTAGGCGGCGCCGCGGATCGTGAAGTCGTCGCCGCCGACGACAAAGGGCCGCCCGTCGATGCGCGCCACGCCCACCACGACGTTGGCCGGCTGGAAGGCCCGCAGGCGGCCCTCCGCGTCGAGCTCGGACTCGCCGGTGAGGCCGCCCCACTCCTGGAAGCTCCCGGCGTCGGCGAGCGCCTCGATGCGCTCGCGTACGGTCCCGCGACCCTGCGCGTGCTGGCGCGCCACCGCCTCGGGGCCGCCGTGCCCGCGCGCGAGCTCGCGGCGGCGCTCGGCCTCCTCGACCTCGGGCTTCCAGCTCATGCGACTCCGCTCGCCTTCGGCTCGCTGCGCGCTTCGCTTGCGTTCATGCGGGCGGACGGCCGGCGAGGAGCCGGCCGGACGGCACTCCGCTCGCAGGCCCGGCAGGGGCCTGCCTTCGCTCGCCTTCGGCTCGCTGCGGGCCGAGCTCCACAGGAACTCCGGCCCGCTTGCGCTCGCTGCGCGCTTCGCTTGCGCTCATGCCGGTCCCACGCTCCGCTCGCGGGCCGTCCGCTCGCCGCCGCCCTGGATCCCGCGCAGGGCGAGCTCGACGATCGGTCCGACGCTGCGCGGGTTCACCCGGCTCCCGTTCATCACCTTGACCGCGATCGGCCCCACGATCAGATCGGCGGCGAGGTCGACGTCGAGGTCGGCCGGCAGCTCCCCGCGAGCCACGGCGCGCTCGAGCGCGCGGATCAGCGGCTGGCGGCGCTCCTTCATCACCGGGTCGAAGAGCTTCGAGAGCTCTGGGTTGTGCGCGCGCTCGCCCGCGAGGCTCGGCAGCACCGTCGCCAGCGGCGTCTGGTTCACGATCTGGAGATAGCTGCGCAGCATCGCCGTCAGGTCCTCGACGAGGTTCCCGCTATCGGTCTCCTCGAGGGCCGGGAGCTGGCGGAAGGCCTCCACCACGAGCGGGAGCTTCGACGCCCAGCGCCGGTAGATCGTCGCCTTGCCGACGCCGGCGCGCTGGGCCACGCCCTCGACCGTGAGACCCGAGAAGCCCACCTCGACCAGCAGCTCGAGCGTCGCGTCGAGGATCGCCTTGTGGGCCTCCTCGCTCCGGGGCCGGCCGGCGCTCGGGGCAGCAGGGCTGTTCGCGTTGGCGCTCAAGGCCTCGTGATCCTCGCCGCTAGCTCCCGGGTCGCTGGAGCTGCCGGGGAGCAGCCCCCCGGGGCCCGAGCGCGTCGCGCTCAGGCAATACGATACTATACGTCTCGTTCTCATTCATCTTCGACGGAAGGCGCAGGCGCGCTGCGCTTGCGGAGTATGATGCCCCCCCCCGGCGGGACCGGGAGGAGGGACGCATGGCGAGGCTGGTCCGGATCGCGGTGGCGCTCGCGGTGGTCTTCGGGGCCGCGCTCTTCGTGCTGTGGCCGGGGCCCGGCGAGCACCAGGGTCCGGGGGAGATCGCGGCCCCGCGTCTGCCCGATGCCGTGCTCGCCGCGCGGGGGCGCGCGCAGGCGGAGGCCCGCCACGGCCCAGGGGCCGCGCCGCGTGCCGCCGAGAAGCAGATCCTCTTCGGCGACCTCCACGTCCACACCACCTTCTCGACCGACGCCTTCTTCCGCAGCCTCCCGCTCGTCGCGGGCGAGGGCCTGCACCCGCCCGCCGACGCCTGCGACTTCGCGCGCATCTGCTCGCAGCTCGACTTCTGGAGCATCAACGACCACGCCGAGGCGATCACGCCCGAGCGCTGGGCCGAGACGCAGGAGTCGATCCGCGAGTGCAACGCGGTGGCCGGCGACGAGGGGAACCCCGACGTCGTGGCCTTCCTCGGCTGGGAGTGGACGCAGGTCGGTCGCACGCCGCAGGACCACTACGGGCACAAGAACGTCGTGCTGCGCGAGATCGCCCCCGGCGCCGTCCCGACGCGGCCGATCAGCGCGAGCCAGGGCGTGGTGGGCGCCGTCATGCGCCAGGGCTTCCCGTTCCGCGTCCGCGCGGGCCTCCCGCTCCTCGACTGGTCGAATCGCGAGAGCTACTACGACTTCTGGCGCTTCCTCGACGAGATCCGCGGGGTTCCGGAGTGCCCCGAGGGCGTCCCGGTGCGCGATCTCCCCGACGACTGCCTCGAGTCGACCGAGACGCCCGACGTGCTCTTCGAGAAGCTCGCGCAGTGGGGCTTCGACTCGATCGTGATCCCGCACGGGAACACCTGGGGCTTCTACACGCCCGCGGGCTCGAGTTGGGACAAGCAGCTCGCGGGCGCGATGCACGACCCCGAGCGGCAGACGCTCGTCGAGGTCTACTCGGGTCACGGCAACTCCGAGGAGTACCGCGGGTTTCGCGCCGTCGACTTCGACGCGGCCGGCGAGCCCGTCTGCCCCGAGCCGCAGGCCGGCTACGAGCCCTGCTGCTGGCGCGCGGGCGAGCTGATCCGCGCGCGCTGCGCCGAGGACGCGTCGCCGGAGGAGTGCGACGAGCGCGCCGCGGAGGCGCGCCGCGGCTACGCGCGCATGGGCCAGCTCGGCCACCAGGTCGTCCCCGGGGCGACGGCGGAGGACTGGAAGGGTTGCGGCCAGTGCCTCGACTGCTTCAACCCGGCCTTCAACTACCGCCCGGGCGGGTCGAGCCAGTACGCGCTCGCCATCTCGAACTTCGACGACCCCGCCAAGCCGCGGCGCTTCGAGTTCGGCTTCATCGCTTCGAGCGACAACCACAGCGCGCGGCCCGGCACCGGCTACAAGGAGTACGCCCGCCGCGAGATGACCGAGGCCACCGGCGCGCGCGACGAGGCCTGGCAGGAGCGGATCGCGGCGCCCGAGGCTCCGAGCGACCAGCCGCGCGTTCTCGATCTCGCCGACTTCGATCCGACGTCGACGCGGGTCAACATCCTGCGCCTCGCGGAGACCGAGCGCCAGGCTTCGTTCTTCATGACCGGAGGTCTCGTCGCCGCGCACGCGGCCGGGCGCGACCGCGACGCGATCTGGGGCGCGCTGGGCCGCCGCGAGGTCTACGGCACGAGCGGCGAACGGATCCTGCTCTGGTTCGACCTCGTGAACGCGCCCGAGGGAGAGGTCCCGATGGGCTCGGCGGCCGCGCTCTCCTTCGCGCCGCGCTTCCGCGTGCGCGCGGTCGGCGCCTTCGAGCAGCTGCCGGGCTGCCCGGAGCTCGCGCACGAGGCGCTCCCGGCGGAGCGCCTGGAACGCCTCTGCCGCGGAGAGTGCTACCACCCCGGCGAGCAGCGCCGCCGCATCGCGCGCATCGAGGTGGTGCGCATCCGCCCGCAGCTGCGGCCCGACGAGCCCGTGGCCGATCTCGTCGACGACCCCTGGCAGACCTTCGCGTGCCCGGCGGGCGCCGCGGGCTGCGTGGTCGAGTTCGAGGACGCGGAATTCGTGGCCGGTGCGCGCGAGGCCGTCTACTACGTGCGGGCGATCCAGGAGGCGACGCCCGCCGTCAACTCGGCGAACCTCCGCTGCACGCTCGAGGACGGCAAGTGCGTGGAGGTCGACCCCTGCTACGGCGACTACCGCACGCCCTTCGACGACGACTGCCTCGCGATGAACGAGGAGCGCGCCTGGTCCTCGCCGATTCGCGTGAGGCCGCAGTAGGGCCCTGGTGGGACATGCGGACTGACCGCGTGTCCGGCGGCTCCGACGGCGGCCCTGCGGGCTCGCCGCGCACGCTGCGGGTGCTCTCGCACCTGCCGCGCGCATCCGTCGAGCAGCTCGCGGGACCCCTCGCGGACGTCGAGATCGTCGAGGTCCCGCGCGAGGGCGAGCCGCCGCCCGACGTGCGGGGCGAGGTGCTGCTGACCTTCGCGTGGGGGAGCCCCAACCTGGCGCTCCTCGCGCGCCGCGGCGTGCGCTGGATCCACACCATCGGGACGGGCGTCGACCGCTTCCCGCTCGACGCGGTCGGCGATCGGATCCTCACCTGCTCGCGCGGCGCCTCCGCGATCCCGATCGCCGAGTGGACGCTCGCGATGCTGCTGGCCTTCGAGAAGCGCCTTCCGGAGAGCTGGATCGAGCGGCCTCCGGAGCGCTGGAACCAGGCGGAGCTCGGCGGGCTCGCCGGGAAGACGCTCGGCCTCGTGGGCCTCGGCGGGATCGGAACCGCGGTGGCGCGCCGCGCGCTCGGCTTCGAGATGCGCGTGCGCGCCCTGCGCCGGGGCGGCGGACCGAGCTCGCTTCCGGGGGTCGAGCTGGCGTCCGACCTCGCGGACTTGCTGGGCTCCGCCGATCACCTGGTGATCGCGGCCTCGGCGACGCCCGAGACACGCCACCTGATCGGGCGCGACTCCCTGGCGAACGTGCGGTCCGGCATGCACCTCGTGAACGTCTCGCGCGGCTCGCTCGTCGACCAGGACGCATTGAGGCTCGCCCTCGACGCGGGGCGCGTCGCGCGCGCCTCGCTCGACGTCTGCGATCCCGAGCCGCTCCCCGCGGGCCACTGGCTCTACTCGCACCCGCGCGTGCGCCTCTCGCCGCACATCTCGTGGAGCGCACCGGGCGCCCTCGAGCGGCTCTTCGCGACCTTCGCCGAGAACCTGCGCCGTTTCCGCGAAGGCCGGCCGCTCGAGGGCCGGGTCGACCTGGAGCGCGGCTACTGATGCAGGGCGCGCTCGGGCGCCTCGCGCGCGGGTGGCCCGACGACCTGCGCGGGCAGCCTCGGCGACGGTGCAGGGCGGTGGTGCGTTTCCGGGCGGCCGGCTGTTCGAGCCGTGGGCGGTAGCGGGGAATGGATCTTCCCTTCAAGGTGTGTCCCCAGTGTGGTGTGGAGCACGTGCACACCGCGCAGGTCTGCGGCGATTGCGGGGTTGCTCTCGAGGTCTCGGATGCTCGGCAACCCGCGGCGAGCCCGCTCCCGCCGGCCGCGGAGCTCCAAAAGATTGCGGCCGGCGGCCCCTGGGAGATGGAGCGGCTCGCACTGGAGCTCCAGCGTGCCGGCATCTCCTGCCGCATCGATGGCGTCGCCCCGAGCTCGCCGAGCGATCGTTCCGCGTCTCACACCTCCCAGCGCGGCGCCGCGAGCTCCGGGGCTCGCCTCGCCCTCTACGTCCTTCCGGCAGAGGCCGCGCCCGCGGAGCGCGTTCTCCGGGAGGCGATGTTCCCAGAGGAAGCCGATGCAGTCGAGTCTTCCGCGCCCGGCGTTGAGCTCGACGCCTGCCCCGCTTGTGAGGCGACGATTGCGGAGGGCGCCACGGCCTGCACCGACTGCGGCCTCGAGTTCGTCGCGGTCGACGATCTCTGCGCCCGTTGCGGGGCCGTCCTGCTGGCCAGTCACGCGGTCTGTCCCGCCTGCGGCGCAGGGACCCGACGCGACGGCTGAAGAGGCCAGAGGGAGGTCCATCATGCAGGAGCCGCGAATCTGGTACGTGAACGTCTTCGTCAGCGATCTCGGGCGGGCGATCGAGTTCTACGGCTCGACCTTGGGTCTTGCGCTGCGCCACGCGGATCGCGAACACGGCTATGCGTCGTTCGACGCGGGTCCGGTCGGCCTCGGCCTCGCCCAGGTTCGAGCCGATTCCGCCGAAGCACCGGGCCTCGTCGGCCGGCATACCGGCGTCGGGCTCGGTGTCGCCGATCTCGCGAAGGCCTACGAAGAGCTCCGGCGTCGCGGCGTGCGCTTCACGATGCCCCCGCAGAAGCAACCCTGGGGCGGGTTCATGGCCACCTTCAGCGACCCCGACGGCAATGTGTTCTACCTCGACCAGCTGCGCGAGGAGTGAAGCGCGACGTCGGGCATGAGTCCGCTGCTCCGCCACCTCTTTGCGATCGGAGCGCTCCCCTTCACGGTCTCCGTGCTGGTCCCGCTCTGGATCGCGAGGCGATCCGGGGTCGAGCTGGCCGTCGCGGCGAGGCCGCTCGAGCTCGCGGCCCAGGTCGCCGGGATCGGCTGCCTCCTGCTCGGCGCCGCGCTCTTCGGCGCCTCCTTGCGCCGCTTCGCCGGCGAGGGCCAGGGGACGCTCGCCCCATGGGATCCCCCGCGGCGGCTCGTCGTCCAGGGCCCGTATCGTTTCGTGCGCAACCCCATGATCTCGGGCGTGATCTTCCTGCTCTTCGGCGAGGCGCTCGTGTTCGTCTCGCGGCTGCACGCCGGGTGGGCGGTCGCGTTCCTCGCGCTCAACCTGATCTACATTCCGCTCGTCGAGGAGCCTGGGCTCGAGCGGCGCTTCGGCGATCCGTATCGGGAGTACCGCGCGAACGTCCGGCGCTTCCTCCCGCGCCTGCGCCCGTGGCATCCGCCGCGGGGAGGCGCCGGTTCCTGACGCACTCCGCGAAGGTGCCGAGCCTGGAGTCACGACCTTCGCGCGGCGCTCACCGGCTGATCGGAACGCGCAGGTCCTTGGGGAAGCTCGCGAAGAGGGCGTCGGGCCCCGGGCCGGCGGGCGCGAGCGTCTCGTCGTAGCGCATGCACATGCCGGCCTCGCTGCACGTCGATCCCGAGAGCGCGACGCGCAGGTCCCCTGGGACGGCGGCTCCGGGGCCTGCGGCCGTCAGGTAGATGCGGATCCGTCCCTCGTGGACGAAGGCCCAGTTCTCGAGCTGCGGGTCCTCGTGTCGGGTCGGCTCGGGCACGCGCGGGGGCGCGAAGGAGAGACCCGAGCCGCTGGGCCGCACGACCAGGGGCTTGCCGGGATAGCCGTCGCCGTGCTCGTCCCGGTCGCCGCCCACCTCGGTGTGGTAGAGGACCCAGCCCGGCTCGATCGCGATCTCGACGACGGCCCGGAGCGCGGTGTTGCCCGGACGCACGTAGAGCGTCCCGGCGGCGGGCTCCGCGAGCGCGGGGCGGGGCGCCGCGAGCGCTGCGGCGAGGATCGCGAGCCCGATCGGGATGCGCGGCGACCTGGATCTGCACCTCATGAGGCAACAGGGTAGCGATGCGCCGCCGTCGCGGGGCCCTGCGGGGACGGTGTTCAGATGTTTCGAATTTTCAGATTCTCCGGCTCAACTCCTCGAAGAGCCTCCGGGGTGAGGAAGAATCTGAAAATTCGAAACATCTGAACACCGTCCCCGCCCTGGCCGCGATCGTACGCCTGCGCGAGGCGTTCCGGGGCGACCTGGCGCGCGTGGTAGAGTGAGCGCATGGAGCTGCGCATGTCGAAGAGCGAGCGGGAGGCGTTCCTCGCCGCAGTGCACGTCGGGGTGATCAGCATCCCGGAGCCGGGCCGCGGCCCGCTCGCGGTGCCGATCTGGTACGGCTACGAGCCGGGCCGGGAGCTGTGGATCGTGACCGAGCGCGAATCGCGCAAGGGGCGGCTCCTGCGCGAGGGCGTGCGCGTCTGCCTCTGCGCGCAGAGCGAGACGCCGCCGTACCGCTACGTGAGCGTCGAGGGCCCGGTCGTCTCGATCACCCCCTCCGACGTCGAGCGCGACGAGCGGCCGCTCGCGCACCGCTACCTCGGTCGCGAGCTCGGCGACCGCTACATCGAGGCGACCGGCGGCGCCGCCGCGCGCGGGGGAAACGCGCTCGTGCGCGTGCGCCCCGAGCGCTGGCTCACGGCCGACTACTCGAAGGAGTACGCCCTGGGAGGCGACCCCGGATAGCGGGATTCCCCCGAGGGGGAGTTCCACCTAGCGCGCCCCCGCGGGCCCTGCTAGGTTGGCCCCCGCCATAGAAACGCTCCCTGCCCGATTCCAGTTCGTGCTCTTGTCGATCCATCGCGAGTCGCAGGTCGGTTCAGAGTCCGTTTCGGAGCGCCCCCGGCGAGCAGGGTGCTCGTCGCGGACCACCCGGGGCACGGCCGCAGCGGATCCGCCGGCTGCGGCGCGCCCGCGATCTGCCCGGCTCGATTCGGGCACGGAGTCGTGAGTTGAAGAAGATCTACGTGGGCAACCTGCCCTGGTCGACCGGGGAATCCGACCTGAAGGACCTGTTCGCGCGCTTCGGCAAGGTGCATTCGGCCGCGGTCGTCACCGACCGCGACACCGGCCGCTCGCGCGGCTTCGGCTTCATCGAGATGGACGACGCCGATGCCGAGAACGCGATCGCGCAGCTCAACGGCCGCGAGTTCAGCCAGCGCACGCTGCGCGTGAACGAGGCGCAGGATCGCGGCGATGGCGGCGGCGGTGGGGGCGGCGGCAGCCGCGGCGGCCGCTGGTAGATTCCCGGAGCGCGCGGGGGCCCGTCCCCGGCGTCCGACTCGCCGCCCCGAGGTCCTCGCGGTCGGTCCCTGCGCGGGTCGGTCGATGAGCTGGCTTCGCGAACCCCTGCTCCACTTCCTGATCCTCGGCTCGGCGATCTTCCTGCTCGCGGACCTGGTCGGGGATCCGGCCGGCGGGCGAGCGGACCGGATCCGGCTCACGGCCGGCGACGTCGAGCTCCTCCGCCAGGGCTTCCAGCGCACCTGGCAGCGCGCGCCGAGCGCGGCCGAGCTCGCGGGGCTCGTCGAGGACCGCGTCCGCGAGGAGATCTACTACCGCGAGGCCCTCGCCCTCGGCCTCGACCGAGACGACACGATCGTGCGTCGCCGGCTGCGCCAGAAGATGGAGTTCCTCTCCGAGGACCTCGCCGCCGAGCTGCCGACCGACGCCGATCTCGAGGCGTGGCTGGGCGCGAACCCGGAGCGCTTCCGGGTCGAGCCGCGCATCCACTTCCGCCAGGTCTTCCTGAGTCGCGATCGTCGCGGCGACCGCCTGCGCGCCGACGCCGAGCGGCTCCTCGCCGGGCTGCGGGCCGGCGATGGACGGCCCGATCCGGCGGAGCTCGGAGACCCGATCCCGCTGCCCGCCGAGGCCGGGGAGCTCTCGGCGAGCGAGGTCGCGAGGCTCTTCGGGGGAGAGTTCGCCGCGGGCCTCTTCGAGCTCGCGCCGGGCCGATGGGAGGGGCCGATCGACTCGGCGTACGGCGCGCACCTCGTGCTCGTGCGCGAGCGCGTCCCGGGGCGCGATCCCCCGCTCGCCGAGGTGCGCGAAGCGGTGGCGCGCGAATGGAGCGCGGAGCGGCGGAGCCGGGCGCGCGAGGATCTCTACCGCGCGCTGCGCGCGCGCTACGACGTGCGGGTCGAGGCTCCCCCGGAGCAGGGCCTCGTCGGGGCGTCCGCGGCGGAGGCCCGGTGATCCGGCGCGCCAGCGGGATCGGAGCGGCGCTCGCCCTCGCGCTCGCAGGCGCGAGCGGGGCGCACGAGGTGCGGCCCGGATATCTCGAGCTCCGCGAGCGGGGAGCCGAGGCCTTCGACGTGCTGTGGAAGGTGCCGGCGCGGGGCGACGAGCGGCTCGCGATCGAGCCGCGCCTCCCCGAGCGCTGCCGGCCCGCCTCGCCGCGCTCGGCGCTCGCTTCGGAGGGGGCGGTCAGCGAGCGCTGGAGCGTCCGTTGCCCGGGCGGGCTCGGCGGCGGGACGATCGCGATCGAGGGCCTCGCCGCCACGCTCACCGACGTCCTCGTGCGCCTCGAGAGCCCCGATGGGTCGGCGCGGGTCGCGCGGCTCACGCCGCGTGAGCCCGCGTTCGTGGTGGAGGTCGAGCCGGGGAGGGCCGAGGTCGCCGCGACCTACCTCTGGTTCGGCGTCGAGCACATCCTCGAGGGGATCGACCACCTCTTCTTCGTGCTCGCCCTCGTGCTCCTCGTCCCCGAGCCGAAGCGGCTCGTCGCGACGGTGACCGCGTTCACGGTCGCGCACAGCCTGACGCTCGCAGCGGCGACGCTCGGCGTCGTGCGGGTGGCCCAGGCGCCGGTCGAGGCGGTGATCGCGCTCAGCATCGTCTTCGTGGCCGGCGAGATCGCGCACGGGGCGCGCGGGCGGCCCGGCCTGACCGCGCGCCGCCCGTGGCTGGTGGCCTTCGTCTTCGGGCTCCTGCACGGCCTCGGCTTCGCCGGGGCGCTGCGCGAGGTGGGGCTCCCCGAGCAGTCGATCCCGCTCGCGCTGCTCTTCTTCAATCTCGGCGTCGAGCTGGGCCAGCTGCTCTTCATCGCCTGCATGCTCCCGATCGCGGCGCTCGGGCGCCGCGCCGCCCGGCGCTGGCCGCGGGCCGCCCTGCAGGTTCCCGCCTACGCGATCGGCTCGGTCGCGGCCTTCTGGACGCTCGAGCGGGTGGTGGCGTGCTTCTGAGGGTGCGTGCGGCGTGATCAAGTACATCGGCTCGAAGCGCGCGCTGCTCCCGGAGATCCTCGCCGCGGTGCGGGCGGTCCCCGGCGTGCGCACGGTGGCGGACCTCTTCTCCGGCACCGCGCGCGTCGGCCACGCGCTCAAGGCGCAAGGCTACCGGGTGCTCGCGAACGATCACCTCGCCTTCGCGCATGCGCTCGCGCGCTGCTACGTCGAGGCCGATCGCGAGGAGGTCGGGCGCGACGCCGAGCGCCTCGTCGCGGAGCTGCGCGCGCTGCCGGGGAGCCCGGGCTACTTCACGGAGACCTTCTGCGTCCGCTCGCGCTTCTTCCAGCCGCGCAACGGCGAGCGGATCGACGCGATCCGCGAGGCGATCCGCCGCAAGCACCTCCCGCCGCTGCTCGAGGCGGTGTGCCTCGTGTCGCTCATGGAGGCGGCGGACCGCGTCGACTCGACGACCGGCGTCCAGATGGCGTACCTCAAGCGCTGGGCGCCGCGGGCCTGGAACGACCTCGAGCTGCGCGTGCCCGCGCTCTTGCCGCGGGCGCGCGCGGGGCGGGGGCGCGCGCACTGCCTGGACGCGCTCCAGGCCGGGCGCGAGCTCGCGGCCGACCTCGCCTACGTCGATCCGCCCTACAACCAGCACTCGTATCTCGGCAACTACCACGTGTGGGAGACGCTGGTGCGCTGGGATGCGCCCGAGTCCTATGGGACGGCGTGCAAGCGGATCGATTGCCGCGAGCGGCGGAGCCCCTTCAATTCCCGGCGCCACTTCCTTCCGGCGCTCTCGCGCCTGATCGCGTCGGTCGAGGCGCCGGTCCTCGTGGTCTCGTGGAGCGACGAGGGATTCCTCCCGCGCGACGAGCTCGAGGCGATCCTGCGCGCGCGGGGCGAGGTGCACGTGCTCGCGCGCGAGCACAAGCGCTACGTCGGTGCGCAGATCGGCATCTACAACCCCCGCGGCGAGAAGGTCGGTCGCGTCGGGCGGCTGCGGAACACGGAGTTCCTCTTCGTGGTCGCGCCGCCCGGCGTCCCCGTCTCGCTCCCGTCCGCCGAGGTCGGCGAAACGCGGGGTTGCGATCCACCCTGCCGCACGCCCGCCGGCTCCTGAGCCGCCCCGCCCGCGCGCCTTCTCAAGCGCGCGCACGGGACGATCGATGTTCCGCTGCGGAGCGAAGGAGCACAGATGCGCATCGCGCTCGCGGCGGACGGAACGCGCGGGGACATCCATCCCATGCTCGCCCTCGGGGGCCGGCTCGCGCGGCGCGGGCACGAGGTCGTGGTCTGCGGGCCGCCCGACTTCGCCGACGACGCCCCTGCCTTCGGCGTCGGGTTCCGCGCGGTCGGGACCTGCGTGCGGGCGTATCTGGAGCAGCGGGCGGAGATGCTCCACGGCGGAGCCCTCGCCTCGCTCGGCGCGGGCCGGCGCTACGTGCAGGAGCACGTGGGTCGGCAGATGCGCGAGCTCGCCGCGGCCGTCGACCGCGCCGACTGGATCCTCGCCGCGGGCTCGAACTTCGCGGCCTCCTCGGTCGCCGAGCTGCGCGGCGCGCGCTACCGGATGGTCGCCTACTGCCCGTCGCTCCTGCGCTCGCGCCACCAGACGCCCTTCGTGGTGCCGCGCGGCGAGCTTCCGACCTGGGCCAACCGCGCGGCCTGGCGGGGGGTCGAGGCCTTCGTGAAGGGGGCCCTCGGCGGCCCGCTCGAGCGGGCGCGCGCCTCCGTGGGCCTCGCGCCGGCGCGCGACCTCTATCGCCTCCTGCTCGGCGAGCGGCCGGCGCTCGCGGCGGAGCCGATCCTCACCGCGCTTCCCGCAGAGCTCGAGCGCGAGGTGGTCCGGATCGGCTGCCTGCACCCGTTCGAGCCGCAGCCGCTCGCGCCAAAGCTCGAGGAGTTCCTGGCGGCGGGCGAGCCGCCCGTCTACGTCGGCTTCGGCAGCATGACCGACCCGGATCCGGGTGCCGCCACGCGCCTCGTGCTCGAGGCCGTGGAGCGCGCCGGCGTGCGCGCCGTCCTCTCGCAGGGCTGGGCGGGCCTCGGGCGTGCGGCGCTGCCGGAAGACGTGATGGAGGTCGGCCCCGTCTGCCACGCGAGCCTCTTCGCGCGCGTGGCAGCCGTCGTGCACCACGGAGGCGCCGGCACGACCACGACCGCGGCGCGCGCCGGAGTGCCGCAGATCGTGGTCCCGCACGTCATGGACCAGTTCCACTGGGCGCACCGCGTCCTGCGCCTCGGACTGGGCCCTCCGCCGCTCCGGCGCCGCGGCCTCCGCGCCGAGCAGCTCGCCCTGGCGCTCCGCTCCGTCCGCGACAACGAGATCCTGGCCGAGCGCGCCGCCGAGATCGGCGCCCGCCTGCGCGCCGACCTGGCCACGCGCCCCGACCCGGCGGAGCGCGTCCTGGCCTGAGCGGCGGGATTCGGGGCGCGGCGCTCCCCCGGGGGCAGATGGAAGAGGGCAGATGCCCGAGGGTAGAGGGGCAGACGGTGCTCGATCGGGCGCTGGACTCGAGTCCAAGTTAATGTTGGACTCGGGTCCAACATGAGCCTCCGGCGCGAGCGAGAGCGGTCGGCGCAGCGGGCGCGCATCCTCGACGCGGCGCGCGCCCTCTTCGCGAGCCGCAGCTTCGACGCGGTGACGATGGCCGAGATCGCCGACCTCGCGGGCGTGGCCCGCGCCACGGTCTTCAACCACTTCGGATCGAAGGGCGCGCTCGTCGAGGCGATCACGGAGAGCGTCCTCGAGCACTGGGCGGCGATGCTCGACCGCGCGCTCGCCGACGAGAAGACCTCGACCCCGACGCTGGTGCGCGCTCTCTTCGACCTGATGGGCTTCGGCATCGAGAGCTTCCATGGCTTCTACCGCGGCGTCTTCCGCGAAATCATGAAACTCCAGGTGGGGCTCGAGGAGGGCGGACCGGCGGCGCGCGCGGGCGAGCGCGCGCGCGAGCGGCTGGTGCGCCTGCTCGCCCGCGGGCAGGAACGCGGGGATCTCTCGCGCGAGCTCCCGGCGGCCGAGCTCGCGTCCGCCTTCGACAGCCTCGCGAACGGCACCATCACCCGTTGGCTCTACGAGAGCGGGTCGGGATCCCTGCGCGGCCGAATGCGCGCGGCCGGGGAGGTCTTCCTCGGCGCCGTCGCGGCGGCGGGCGTCCGCGACGAGCCCGCGCCCGACCTGCTGCCGGAGACCCCGCTCGCTCCCCCGGAGCGGGTGGTTTCGCTCGCGCGCGCCCGCGCCAGGAGGAAGCGATGAATCACTCCGACCTCGCCACACCGACCCATCCCGTTCTCGAGATCCCGCCGCCGCCGCCCCCGCGTCCGCCGCAGTGGCGGCGCGCGCTGCGGGAGCTGCGCGCGCTGATCGCCGACCCCGACGCCACCGACCACGCCGTCGACCTCGTGTACGCCCTCGGAGGGCAGGAGCTCGAGCGCAACTTCCAGCGGCTCGCCGCGAGCCCGGGCGGGCGCGCTCTCCTGGCGGAACGACCGTCGCTCCTCGCAGCCCTCTCCGATCGCGCGGCGCTCGAGCGGATGCCCGAGGGAAGCCTCGGCGGCGCCTACCTCGCCTACCTCGATCGCAACCGCTTCGAGCCCGACGGTCTCCTGCGCGTGCAGGAGCGCGTGCAGGCGCGCTGGGAGCGCGAGGAAGGAGTCGCGACCCTCGATCCGCTCCGCGCCTGGTTCCGGGACCGGAGCCTCCTCGCGCACGACCTCTTCCACGTGCTCACGGACTACGGAACCGACGGCCTGGGCGAGGCGACGCTCCTGGCCTTCTCCCTGGCCCAGCTCGGCGGGCGCGGCCAGGCGCTCCTCACGTTCGGCGCGGGCCTGGAGGTCTGGCGCGCGCTCGGCTGGCGCTGGCTCGCCTACGACTTCCGCGCCTGGCGCCGCGGTCGCCGCGCGAGCTGGCTCGTGGGCCTCCCCTGGGAGGAGCTGCTGCCGCTCCGCGTCGAGACGGTGCGCCGGCTCGCGGGGGTCGCGGAGGCGAGCGAGGTGCACCCGGAGGGGATCCTGCGCGGGGTGATCGTCGGGCGCCACGCGGCGACGCGGGCCTCCTAGCCGCTCCTAGCCGGGCTCCGGCGAGCTCAGGTCGGCTCCGCCACGAGGAGCTGCGACACGCCGAAGGCGCGCAGTCCGGGAACGCGCTCGGCGATCGCGCAGATGCCGCGCAAGAGCGGCGCCAGCCCCGCCATCCAGCGCGGCTGGTGCCCGGAGATGTTCTCGAAGGTCTGCCACACGGTACCGGTCTCGAGCACGCGGAAGCCGGCGCCAAGGACGAGCGCGCGCAGCTCCCACGGCCAGTAGTTGCGCGCCCAGTAGTCGAAGACGCGCGTACCGAGGCGGAGCGGGATCCACGGGACGAAGGGCAGCGTGTGCGGCACGCGACGCCGCGTGCCCCGCCAGAAGACCCCGTGCGTCTCGAAGGGATACAGGCGCGTGGGCGAGAGCACGAGCAGGCGGCCGCCGGTTCGCAGCACGCGGCGCAGCTCGACCAGCGCGGCGCGGTCGTCGGGCACGTGCTCGAGCACCTCGTTGGCGAGCGCCACGTCGAAGCTCGCGTCCGGGAACGCGAGCGCCTCGAGATCCCCCGTCGAGAGGCGCGCCGCCAGCGCTGCTTCTGCGGGCACGCAGCCGCCCGCGAGCTTGCGCGGGTCGATCTCGACGCCGAACGCGTCCGCCCCGCGCTCGACCAGCGCGCGCACGTACTCGCCCGCGCCGCAGCCGCAATCGAGCACGCGCTGCTTCGCGAGCGGCCCGGCATGGCGCTCGATCCAGGCGAGGCGCTTGCGCAGGTTCCGGGGCGTCGCGGTGTCGCCGCCCGCCGGCTCGATCGAGATCCGACTCCCTCGGGCCATTCCCGGGGGTCTTCGGCCGGCTCGGGCGCGAACGTGAGGTCGCCTCGGGCGGGCCGCGGTATGCTGGGCGGCCCGCTTCGAGGGAAGCCCCCGTTTGCCCGACCCTCCGACGAACCCGGCCGTGCGGCTGCTCGACCGCTTCTTCTATCTGGACCCGCACCCGGGCTTCCGCTGGATGCGCGAGCACGCGCCGGTCTACTGGGACGAGTCGGCCGACGGGGGCCTCTGGGGGATCTCGCGCTACGACGACATCATGGAGGTTTCGCGCCGCCCGGAGCTCTTCTGCTCCAGGAAGAGCTCGCGCCCCGAGCGGGACTCCTGGATCCCCTCGATGATCAACCTGGACGATCCGCTGCACAAGCGGCGGCGGAACCTCGTGAACAAGGGCTTTACCCCGCGCCGCGTCGCGGACCACGAGCCGATGCTGCGCCGGCTCGCGAAGGAGCTCGTCGACGGCATCTCGGCGCGCGGCGAGTGCGACTTCGTGCGCGACGTCGCGCGCTGGATCCCGATGGTGGTGATCGGCGACATGCTGGGCGTCGCGCCCGAGGACCGCGAGACGCTGCTGCGCTGGTCGGACGAGCTCCTCGGGGGCGGCGAGCTCGCAGAGATCGCGGACGAGGCGGAGATCCGGGCGCGCCAGGCTGCCGTCGCCATGGAGTACTGGGCCTACGCGCGCCAGGTGATCGCGGACCGCCGCCAGGAACCGCGCGACGACCTGATGTCGATCCTGGTGCACGCCGAGCTCGACGGCGACAGGCTCAGCGAGGACGAGATCCTCCAGGAGAGCCTGCTGATCCTGATCGGAGGCGACGAGACCACGCGCCACGTGATGACGGGAGGCCTCCTCGAGCTGATCCGCAACCCCGACGAGAAGCGCAAGCTCGTCCGCGAGCCGCGCAAGATCGCCGGCGCCGTGGAGGAGATGCTGCGCTGGGTGAGCCCGATCCAGAACATGAACCGCACGCTGGTCCGCGACACGCTGCTGCGCGGGCAGCGCCTGCGCGAAGGCGACCGCATGCTGCTGCTCTATCCGTCGGGGAACCGCGACGCGAGCGCCTTCGCCGACCCCGACCGCTTCGACGTCGAGCGCGAGCCGAACCGCCACGTCGCCTTCGGCGGCTTCGGGACGCACCACTGCCTCGGCGCGACGCTCGCGCGCCTCGAGCTTCGCGTCCTCTTCGAGGAGCTGCTGCTGCGCCTCCCCGACATCGAGCTCGCGACGAGCGAGCCGCTCCCCGTGCGGCCGAGCACCTTCATCGTCGGCCTCGAGTCGATGCCCGTGCGCTTCACGCCCGGCGGCTAGGTTCCAGCCTCCCAGAAGCGGCGCCAGCTGGCGAGGCTCTCGGGCAGCGTGCCGCGGCCGGTGTGGCCCTGCGGCCCCTTCGCGGGGGGCTGGAGCAGGGGGCTCTGCGGCTCCTCGACGCCGTACCAGAGCAGGTGCTTGCGCCGCGCGAAGTACCAGCGGCCGCCGCGGCACGCGTAGGAGTCGTCGTAGCGGATCGCCTGGCGGATCCAGCGCTCGCCGTCCTGGATCTGCGCCATGCAGTAGACGATGCCCCGCGCGTGATCGTCGTCGTCGAAATCGATCACGTGGTTGCCCACGAAGAGGATCGAGACGCCGATCGCGCGCAGCTGCCGCTCGAAGTCGCGGCGCAGCGCCTCGCGCCGTCCCGCCCGACGCGCACGTCGTCGACGAAGAGCGCCACGAGCGCGTCGAGATCGCGAGAGTCGATCGCGACGGCGTAGCGGTGCGCGAGCTCGCGGATCTCGTCGCGCGCGAGCAACCTCGCGAGGGCGTCCATGCCTCCCTCCACGGCCGCGCCGATGGTGTCATATCGGCCCGTCCAGCGCCTCCCGGAGGAGAGCGATCGCTTGCTACGGAGCGGGCCCGGCCGCGGTCGGCACCGGAGCGCGTCGCGGCGGCGAGTCAGCGACGGGCGACCCGAGCCAGCGGCGGAGGTAGGTCAGGATCCGCCGCCGGTATTCTTCGGGCTCCGCCCCCAGGATCGCTCCGTGCTCGCCGCGCTCGGCGATCCAGAGCTCCTTCGGCTCGCGCGCCGCCGCGAAGAGCGCCTCGACGGAGGTCGCGACCGCCACGCGATCGCCGGCGCTTCCGATCAGGACGAGCGGCGTCGCGATGCGCCCGACGACGTCGATCGGCCGGAGCTCGCCGAGCGCGCCGACGCGCAGCAGCGCGAGCTCGGCCGCCGCGCGCCGGAGCCACTCGGGAGTCCGCGGCAGGCGCGAGCGCGCGAGCTCGTCGAGGCTCGCCAGGGGGACCTCCGCGAGCACCAGGTCGATGTCGCGGTCGCCGGCGGCCGCCAGCAGGGCGGCGCTCGCGCCGAGCGAGATCCCGAAGACCGCCACGCCGCGATGGCCTCGATCGCGCTTCAAGTAGCGGACGGCCGCGGAGACGTCGTGGAGCTCGCGGTAGCCGAGCCCGCTGCCTCGCGCCGCGCCGTCGCTCGCACCGTGGCCGCGCAGGTCGAAGAGCAGGAGCGTGTAGCCCGCCTCGTGGAGGAAGGGCAGGTGGTCCAGGAAGGCGCGCCGGTCCTGGCCGGCGCCGTGGACGAAGGCGATGGCGTACGGGGCCCCCGGCTCCGCGGGCACGAGCCAGCCGTCGAGCTCGCTCCCGCCCGCGGTCCGGAAGCGCACCGACTCGAAGGAGAGGCCGGCAGCGGTCTGCGGGTCGAGCCGCGCGCTCGCGCCGGGGGGTCCCTCGCGCGGGTGCGCGGAGCCCTCGGCGTGGATCAGCCGCTCGGAGCCGCGCCACACGATCGCCGCCGCGCCGAGGCAGCCGAGCAGCGCTGCGAGCGCGAGCCAGCCGAGCGCGCGCAGCGCGAGCCTCACGACCCGCCCGCCGGCGCCGAGCTCCGCCGCGGGCGGCCGTGGAGCGGTCCCGCCGGGAGCCGTCCGTCCACGTCGCGGAAGCCGTACTCGAGCGCGAGGTCGTGGGAGGTCCAGGCGCGTCCGCTGCGCCGCAGCACACCCGGGTCGCAGGCCAGCGCTACGACAGCGCGGCCGGTGAAGGTCTGCGACTCCGCGGACTCGAAGTCGAGCGCCGGCATCGCGCCGCGGATCGATTGCACGCGCTCGGTCAGCGCGAGCCCGGGCCAGAGCGAGACGACCGCGACCCGGTGCTCGCGCAGCTCGTGGCCGCTGTCCGCGGTCAGGCGGTCGAGGGCCGCCTTGCCGACGCCGTAGGCCACGTGCCAGGCGTACTCGGCTGCTCCCGACGAGGAGACGTTCACGATCAGACCCGACCCCTGCGCCGTCATCGCGCGCGCGGCGAAGACGCTCGCGACGTAGGCCGAGCGGGTCCCCACGTCGATCATGTCGTCCCAGTTCGAGATCGGGTTGAGCCAGAAGGGGCGGCCCGAGACGAGCTCCTTCGGGATCAGGAAGGCGTTGTTCACGAGCACGTCGAGGCGCCCCTGCTCCTTGTTCACCCTCTCGAAGAGCGCCTCGACCTGCGCGTCGTCGCGGTGGTCGCAGGCGACCGCGACGCCGCGGCCGCCGGCGGCCGCGATCTCGGCGGCCGTCGCGGTGATCGCGCCAGGGTGCGGCCGCTCAGGTACACCGTGGCGCCCGCGGCCGCGAGCTCGAGAGCGCAGCCCTTGCCGATGCCGCGGCTCGCCCCCGTGACGACCGCGACCCTCCCGTCGAGGCCCCCCATGCCTAGGGCTCGCGGGCGGCGCCGCGCGCCGACCTCATCGCTGCGCCGCCGCGAGGACGCCGCGCAGGATCGCCGCGTCGTCGTGGTATCGCGACGAAGCTCACCTCGGAACCTCCGCGCGCCCGGTCGCGGTCTCCCACCGCGAATCAGCCGGTGTGGCGCCTCGATCTGCTTGTCGGCTCGCGCACCACTCTAACACACGCGGCGCGACCCTCCGGTCCCGCCGGCGCCGCGCTCGTCGCGTACAATGGCTGCCGCGTGGAGCCGATCCTCGAGACCGATGCCGGCCCCGTGCGAGGCGCGCGGGAGGAGGGCCTCGCGGTATTCCGCGGCATCCCCTATGCCGAGCCGCCGCTCGGGGCCCTGCGCTTCGAGCCGCCTTGCGGGCCTCGGCGCTGGGACCGCGTGCGCGACGCCACGCGTTTCGGGCCGGCCCCGCCGCAGGTCGCGGAGGCGTGGGTGGAGCGCCTCTCGCTCCTCGGCGACCTCCCGATCGACGAGGACTGCCTCACGCTCAACGTCTGGACGCCCGGTGCACGCGGCGCCCGGCCGATCCTCGTCTGGATTCCGGGCGGCGCCTTCGTGAGCGGGACCGGCGCGGCTCCCCTCTACGACGCGCGGCGGCTCGTGCGGCGCGGCGATGTCGTGGTGGTGACGATGAACTACCGTGTCGGCGCGCTCGGCTTCCTGCACCTCGACGGCACGGGAGGCATCGAGGCGGCGAACCTCGGGCTCCAGGACCAGCTCGCGGCGCTCGCCTGGGTGCGCGCGCACGCGACCCGCCTCGGCGGCGACCCCGGGCGGATCGCGGTCTTCGGCGAGTCCGCGGGCGCCGGGAGCATCGCGGCGCTGCTCGCAATGCCGAGCGCGCGCGGAGCCTTCCGCCGCGCGATCGTGCAGAGCCCCGCCTGCGAGGGGATGATCCGCCCCGACGCGGCCGCGCCCCGCACCGCGAAGCTCCTCGGCAAGCTCGGCCTGGCGCCCGCCTCCGCCGCGCGCCTGCGCGAGGTCCCCGTCGGGCGCATCCTCGCGGCGCAGGCCGAGTGCCTCGCGGAGGGGCCGTATGCGACGGGGATGCTCTTCCCGCCGGTGCTCGACGGGAAGATCCTGCCCGAGCTCCCGCTCGAGGCCGTGCGGCGCGGCGCGGCGCGCGAGATCGCGCTCGCGATCGGCACGACGGCCGACGAGATGATGCTCTACGGCGCGGACGAGCCGGCGGGCATCCCCGACGCGGCGCGGGCGTCGATCCTCGCGGGCCAGCTCCGCGGCGAGCCCGCGCGGCGCGAGGCGGACGCGAGGCGACTCCTCGACGCCTACCGCGCTGCGCGCGCCGCACGCGGCGCGAGCAGCGCCGAGCGCGACCTCTTCTACGCGATCCTCTCCGATCTCCACCTGCGCGTCCCGGCCGTGCGCCTCGCCGAGGCGCAGGCGCGCCACCAGCCCGACACCTGGATGTACCTCTTCGCCTGGCGCTCGCCGCTGCGCGGCGGCGCCTTCGGCTCCTGCCACGCCTTGGACCTCCCCTTCACCTTCGGGAACCTCGACCTCCCCGGCATCGCGGAGTTCGCAGGGAGCGGGCCGGCGCCGGAGCGGCTCTGCCGCGACTGGATGGATGCCTGGCTCGCCTTCGCGCGGGACGGCGACCCCGCGCACGCCGGGATCGGGCTCTGGCCTCGTTACACTGAAAAGAGTCGGATCACCATGGTCTTCGGCGAGAAGTCCGGCGCGCTGGACGCGCCGCTCGAGGCGGAGCGCGCCGTCTGGGACGCGCTCGGGCGCCCGGGCGCGTGAGGCCCGCTCCCGCCCAGGGCCCCGCGGCGCACGGCCTGCGCCCGCCGGCGGCGCGGCCCGCGATCCCGGGCGGGGGGCCGCAGGGCGTGGCCGAGGTGCTGGACCGCGCCCTCGCCGAGGACCCGGCGCGCGAGGCGCTGGTCGGCCGCCACGGTCGCCTCGGCTACGCCGCGCTCGACGACGCCGCGAACCGGGCCGCCGCGGCGCTCGCGGAGCTCGGCGTCCGGCCCGGCGACCGCGTCGCCGCGTGCCTCCCGAACGACGTCGACCTCGTCGTGGCCTTCCTCGCCTGCATGCGCATGGGAGCGCTCTGGGTCGGCGTGAACCGCGTGCTGGCGATGCCCGAGAAGGCCTTCCTGCTGCGCGACTCGGGAGCAGCGGTGCTGCTCGCTGCGCCCGACCTGGCCGGCGCGCTCGCCGCGGAGCGGCGCGACCTCCCCGAGCTCGCCCACGTCGTGGTCGTCGATCCCGGCGGTCCCGGCGACGCCTGGCAGGCGCGCCTCGCGGGCGCGGCGGGCGCTCGCCGCCCCGAGCTCGCGGTCGATCCCTTCGCCCCCGCCGCGATCGCCTACACGAGCGGCACGACCGGGCGGCCGAAGGGGGCCGTCCACAGCCAGCACAACCTGCTCCTGCCGGGGTCCGTCGCGTGCGCGACGGGGCGCTACCCGCCGGGCGTGCGCATGGGGGTGGTCCTCCCGCTCACGCTGACGAACCTCGTGGTCCTGGGGCCCCTCGTCGCGTTCCAGCTCGGGAGCTGCTGCGTCGCGATCGACCGCGTCGACCCCGAGGGCCTGGCCGAGTGGATCCGCCGCGAGCGCGTCGGGAGCTTCGCGGGCGTCCCGACGATCTTCCACGATCTGCTGACACACCCGGATGTGAAGCCCGAGGACCTGGCCTCGCTCGTCGCCCCCGAGGTCGGCGGCGCCGAGTGCCCGGAGGAGTTCCGCGCGCTCTACCGCGAGCGCTTCGGCGCCGAGGTGCGCGTGGGCTACGGCATGACGGAGGCGCCGACGGCGGTGACGTGGTCCGGCGGAGAGGCATCCTCGCAGCCCGGTCTGTGCGGGTGCGCGCAGCCGCAGGTCGAGATCGCGATCCTCGGCGAGGGCGATCGGCGGCTCGGCCCCGGCGAGGTCGGCGAGATCTGCGTCGGGCCCGCGCGGGAAGGGCCGTGGGCGGGCATCTACACCCCGATGCTCGGCTACTGGGACCAGCCCGAGGCGACCGCCGAAGCGCTCCGCGGCGGGCTCTATCACACGGGCGACCTCGGCTGCCTCGACGCCGAGGGAACGCTCTGGATCCGCGGGCGGCGGAGCGACCTCATCCTGCGCGGCGGTGCGAACGTCTACCCGGCCGAGGTCGAGCGCGCGATCCAGGAGATCCCCGGCGTCGCCGGCTGCGCCGTGCTCGGGATCCCCGACCGCCGCCTCGGCCAGCGCGTGGTCGCGGCCGTCGAGCCCGCGGCCGGAGCAAGGCTCTCCGCCGAGGAGATCCAGGCCCACCTCGCGCCGCGCCTCGCGCGCTACAAGCTCCCGGAGCGCATCGAGATCGTGGCGAAGCTCCCGCGCAACGCGATGAGCAAGGTGGTGAAGCGCGAGCTCGAGGGGCTGTTCCGAGGCTGAAAGCCCCAAGCTAACCGGGCTTCAGCTCGATCTCCAGCTTCTTGGGCACGCGGAACAGCGACGGCCCCCAGGCGATGCGGCCGGCCGCGCGGGAGAGCTCCTTGGTGCGGGCGGCCAGCGCGCCGAGCGCCTCCTGCGCCTCCATGCGCGCGAGGTGGGCGCCGAGACACAAGTGCGTGCCGCCGCCGAAGCCGAGGTGCTCGTTGTCGCGCCGCTCGACGTCGAAGCGCTCGGGGTCGAGGAAGCGCTCCGGGTCGCGGTTCGCCGACCAGATCGAGAGCCAGACCGTGGTGTCCTTCTCGATGCTGCGCCCGTCGAAGACCGCGTCGGCGTGGAGCACGCGCGTGGTCATGCCGACCGGGCTCTCGTAGCGCAGGCACTCCTCGACCGCGCTCGCAGCCAGCTCCGGCCGCGTGCGGAGCTTTGCGAGCTGGTCGGGGTGGTCGATCAGGTTCCTGGCGCCGAGCCCGATCAGGCCGACCGTGGTCTCGAAGCCGGCCACGAGCAGCCCGATCGATTGGATCAGGAGCTCCTCGGGCGAGAGCCTGTCCCCCTCTTCTTCGGCGCGGATCAGCACCGAGAGCAGGTCGTCGCCGAGGCGCCCGCGGCGCTCCGCGATCAGGCCCTGGAAGTAGATCGCGAGCTCGCCCGCGGCCGCTTCGACGCGGACGCGCTCTTCGCCCTCGAGGAAGACGCCGCGCAGCAGGTGGGTCGAGACCGCGGTCCACCCGGTGAAGCGCTCGCGATCGGCCGTCGGGACGCCCAGCATCTCGCAGATCAGCTGGGACGGGAGCGGATGGGCGAGGCCCGCGACCAGGTCGAAGCGGCCGGCCTCGAGCGCGGGCTCGAGCAGCTCCGTCACGATCTCCCGCACGCGCGGACGCCAGCGCTCGACGGCGCGCGGCGTGAAGGCCTTCGATACGAGCTTGCGCAGCCGCGTGTGGTTCGGCGGGTCCTGCTGGAGCATGAACTGCCCCCCGCTCGGGCCCGCGCCGCCCATCGCGGTGCCGGTCGACGATCCGTCGGCCCGCCGCACGCCGCAGGGCAGCTCCTTGAGCACGCGCACGCAGTCGCGGTAGCGAAACAGCCGCCAGAGACCGGCCGGCGTCTCGTTCACCGGCCAGCGCTCGCGGAGGCGCGCGAGGTGCGGGAAGGGATCGTCCTGGCGGTCCGCGTCGAATAGCGTCGGATCGTAGTCGTGCCAGGAGGGCTCGGGCTCGTGGGCACGATCGGGGTGGGTCATGGAGCTCTCCGTGTAGAGGGAGCGCGCCGCGGGGCGGCGGCGCGCATGCGTCGCTTCCTCGAGTTGCGCGGGTAAGCGCGGCGTATCTCGACTCGTCCTTCCTTCTTGCGATCCTTCTCGGCGAGCCCCGCGCGCGCTCGCTGCAGTGCCTCCTCGAGCGCTTCGACGAGGGACGCGACACGAGGGGAGTATTCCGGATCTGGTCATGATGGTTCAAGTACGACCCGGCGGCTCCCGGTTCCGCGGGCCGGCGCCGCAGCCCATCGGCGGGACGAGGAGATTGACTGGGCCTTGCGCGAGTCGTAGGGTGCCGATGGGGGGCGTGAACGAGGTGCTCGATGCCCAAGTACTTGCTCGAAGCCGACTACTCGACGGAGGGTACGAAGGGACTGCTCAAGGAGGGCGGGTCGAAGCGACGCGCGGCCGTGGAGGCATCCGTCAAGAGCCTGGGCGGCAAGGTGGAGGCGTTCTACTTCACCTATGGCGTGCGCGATGCCATTACCATCGTCGACCTGCCCGACGGCGTGTCCGCTCTTGCCCTGTCGCTGACGGTCAGCGCCTCGGGCTCGGTCGCCTTCACGACGACGCCCCTCATCACCCCCGAGGAGGTCGATCAGGCCGCGAAGAAGACCGTGCGCTACCGGGTGCCGGGCGGGAAGTGATGCCGCGGCGTTCGGCTACGAGCACCTGGGGCACTTCATCGGTGCGCCATGGGCCGCCACCCGGTCGTCGGGCAGCGGATTCCTCTCGATAGCGAGCTCACCGCTGCGCCGGGCGGGGTGGCGCCATTCCCTGTCAGGGAATCGCCGCCGTTCCCCGCCCGCGGCATCATGGGGATGTCATCGGGATGGGAGGTCCCCGCCCTGGGCGCCCCGGCCGCGAGCCCCTTCGGAGCGCTGCTGCGCCAGTGGCGCGGGCTGCGCGGCCTCTCGCAGCTCGCGCTCGCCGGCGAGGCGGCGACGACGACCCGCCACCTCTCGTTCCTCGAGACCGGGCGCGCGAGCCCGAGCCGCGAGATGGTGCTGCGCCTCGCCGAGGCGCTCGACGTGCCGTTGCGCGAGCGCAACGCGCTGCTCGAGGCGACGCCGTCGAGCTCGGGCCGATCCGGCGCGTGATCGCGCTGCTCCTCGAGGCGGCCGAGCCCTTCCCGGCCGTGGTGGTGGACCGCGCCTACGACGTCGTGCTCGCGAACGCGGCGATGACGCGCTTCTTCTCGCGCCTGCTCCCGCCCGGAGAGCTCGCCGCGCTCGGGCGCACGAACCTGATGCGCGCGACCTTCCACCCGCGCGGCCTGCACCGCTTCGTCCTGAACTGGGCGGAGGTGGCGCCGGTGCTCATCGGCCGCCTCCAGCGCGAGGCGCAGCGCTGCCCGGCGGGCGACCCCGTGCGCCTGCTGGTCGACGAGGTGCTCGCCTACCCGGGGATCGTGCCCGAGTGGAGGTTCCCGAGCCTCGAGCGACCGCTCCCGCCCGTGATCGCGATGCACTTGAAGCGCGGGGACCTCGAGGCGCGGGTCTTCGGCGCGATCACCACGCTCGGGACGCCGCAGGACGTGACGCTCCAGGAGCTGCGCATCGAGACCTTCCTGCCCGCCGACGCCGCGACCGAGGAGCTGGCCCGTCAGCTCGCAGCCCATTCCCTCTGAGGGAATGGATTCGCGGCGGCTCGCGGCGCATGCTGGCCCCCGCGCGCCCGGCACTCCCGGAGGATCCGCCATGCGCCTCGCACTCCTCGGTCTCGTGCTGCTCGCCTTCTCCGCCCTGACCGTCCACGCCACGCTCGAGCACGGCTACGTCGGCGTCTTCGAGGCGATGGGGGCGAACGCGGCCACCCGGCTCGGCTTCGTCGACCTCTCGCTCTCGCTCGGCCTCGTGCTCTTGTGGATGCGGCGCGACGCCGGCGAGCGCGCGCTCCCCTTCTGGCCCTACGCGCTCGGGACGCTGGCCCTCGGCGTGGCCGGGCCGCTCGCCTACCTGATCCACCGCGAGCTCCAGCACGCACCCGCGGGCGCCGTGCAGCGCGCCTAGAGTCCGTGATCCCCGTTCCGCGCGCCCGCTCGAAAGAAGGAGTCCCATGAAGCTCATCACCCACGCACTCTCGCCCTTCTCGGCCAAGGTCCGGATCGCGCTGCGCGAGAAGGGCCTCCCCTTCGAGGACGAGCAGCTCCCGATCGCCCGCGCCGGCATCGTGCGCAAGCCCGAGGCGCTCCTCGCCGCGAGCCCGCGCGGCCAGGTCCCGGTCCTCTTCGACGGCGAGGTCGTGCTGCACGACTCGACGGTGATCCTCGAGTACCTGGAGGAGCGCCATCCGCGCCCGCCGCTCCTCCCGAGCGGCGCCGCCGAGCGCGCGCGGGCGCGGCTCCTCGAGGACGACGCCGACTGGCTCATGAACGGCGCGATCGCGGAGCTGCTCGGCGAGACCTACCGCAAGCCCGATCCCGCGACCCGCGACGAGGCGAAGCTCGCGCAGGCCGCCGCGGCGATCCGGGCCGCCTACGCCCGGCTCGAGCGCACGCTCGCCGACGGCCGCGCCCATCTCGCCGGCGAGGCCTTCACCGTGGCCGACCTGGGCTGGCTCTTCCCGGTGAGCTTCGCCGCCTTCTACGGCGTCCCGCCCGAGGACGCGCAGCCAGGGCTCCGCGCCTGGCTGCTGCGCGTCTCGTCGCGCCCGAGCGTCGCGGAGGAGACCAAGGAAATGCGCGAGGCGCTGGAGAAGCTGCCGGACTGAGCGCGGAGGGCCCCCGACGGACTCGTCTATCCGGTCGAATGACCCCGGATCCGGCGATGCCCCCAGAGCAGCAGGACGGCGCCGCCGGTCGCCAAAGCCAGGCTGCCGAAGTTGAATCCGCTGACGTCCCCGAGGCCGAGGAAGGATCCGAGCATGCCGCCGACGAAGGCGCCGGCCACTCCGAGCAGGATCGTCAGTATCATGCCGCCTGGGTCCGGACCCGGCATGATCCACTTCGCGAGGGCCCCGACCAGGAGGCCGAGGAGAATCCAGGACAGGATGCCCATGCGCTCCTCCTTGCGTCCTCGCGCGGCCCGACGGGTGAGACGAGCCTCGACCCGCGCGGCCGCCCGTGGACCGACCCAGTCTGATCCCCGAGAGGCCGACGAGTCAAGCGAGGCCCGCCGCCGCTACGCGGTCGGGTCGCGGACGGAGTGCCGACGGCGCCACGCGAGTAGGTAGATCGCGACGTTGGCGAGCGCGAGTGCGGCGGCGAGCCCCAGCTGGGCCTCGCGGCCGAGCCCCGCCGGATAGACCACGGGCAGCAGGTAGTGCTCGATGAAGCCACCCCCGTAGCCGGGCTCGCGTGCGCTCGTACGCAGCCAGTGCTCGAGCGGAGTGAGTGGACAGACCCGCCCCGAGAGCTCGATGCCGACGCCCCAGACGACCGCCGGAAGGTGCAGCCACGCCGCCCACGGCCAGCGGAGCACGAGCAGACCTCCGAGCGCCGTGAAGACGATGAAGGCGAAATGCACGAGGACGACGACGTCTGCCAGGAGGGAACTCATCACTCGTCGCTCCGGAGATGCGATTCGATGCAGCCTACATCGGCACGTATGGAGCGGAGAAGGCGGAGTGATACCGAACCTCTCCGCTACGGCCTCGAAGCGCGGAGGGCTCGAGCTCGACCAGCATGAACGATGGGTTGGCCCCGGGCCGTTGGAAGTAGAGCCCGAACTCCCACGCGGGCCGAAATCCGAAGCGCGGGTAGTACGATGGATGGCCCAGGACCACGACCACGGACTCACCGATCGCTCGGCACGCAGCCAAGCCCGATTTCACGAGCTCCGATCCGACTCCCCGGTTCTGATTCTCTCTGCGCACGGCCAGCGGAGCGAGCCCGAGAGCCCCCGATAGCTCCGAGGGTGCGCGAATCTCCACGGGGGTGAAGAGAACGTGGCCAATGACTCGGTCGGCCGGATCGACGGCGACCAGGGAGATCTGAGGCTCAATGATGCCCCGAAGGGTGCTGACGAGTCTCGCTTCGGCGTCCGTCGGGAACGCATCGGCGACGACCTCGTGGATGTCCGGCCAATCGGCAGGGCGTTCGCGACGAACGTGGAAGGCGCTCAGGAAAGAACCTCATGATGATCGCGCTGCACCGGGATGCGAAGCGAGGCTCCGCTGCCGCGTTGGTTAGGCTTCGCCCTTCTTGCGTCCGAACTCGTCGAAGAAGATCTCGTCGAGCTCGTACGCTGTCACCGAACGAACGCCGAGTTCGAGCTCCTCGAACATCTCGAGTAGCTTCTGGCCATCGACAAGCTCGATGGGGGTTACGCCGTATCTCCGCCGCGCCCCGTGACCACCACTTGGACGAAGCCCGCTTCGCGAAGCAGACGCTGGCAAAGACGCTCGAACCCCGCGGGGGGAAGGGCCAATAGGATGCTGAGGAGTTGCTCGCGGTGGCTATCGGAAGTGGATTGGCCGGCCAGGGGGGCGGGCTGGTCGGCGGAGGCAGGGGCGGCGCCTTTCTGCTTCTGCCGTTCATCGCGGAAGAGCTTGACCCACTTGGGTCACCTGCTGAACCACCTCGCTTGGGCTACCCGAGCCTCCGAGGGTGCGAAGTGCATCCAGGAGAGGGCCGAAATACCGGACGAATTGCGCGCCTTCGATCTGCTCGGTCTGCTTCTTCGACATGGCTTGTGCGCTTCTTGGGCGAGGCCCACAGAGTAGTAGCCCGCGTACCCCGACGACACCCCACGGCGCTCCTCGAGCGCGCGGGCTACGAGAAGGCCGAGATCAACGAGATCGCCAACATCGTGCATCACCTGTCGAACGAACCGCCGCCTCTCCGCCAGACCTCCCTCTGAGTACTCCCCGAAGATTGCCGACCGCGCCCCGGCACCTCCTCGGGGCGGAGGAGGCCGTGGCGCCTCCAGCCCAGGGTGACGTGGCACGGGAAGCGTGGGGCCAGGGCAGGCCGGCGGCGGTGCGGGTCGCGCGGGCTCGGACCGGGCTTGCGGCCGGCGCCCTTCCGCGGTCCTCCCCAACGGTGCGGGGGTCGGAGGTCGAGGGTGATCTGCCGAGATCGCGTCGACATGCCGCGCATGCTGACACGCCGATGTGACAGATCAGGACGCACTCGACGGACCTTGATTGCGCGATCTTCTCAGAAGCAGGACTCGAGCGCACCCCGGCACGGGTCGCGCGGCCTCGCCGCGATCGCTTTCCGCTGTCGGTGAAGCGGTCGAGCATCCGCGGAGCGGTTGCGCTGCGGCCGGAACGGCCATGCTGCCGCGGGAACCGTTCTCGCGTTGGGCGCGGGCCCACAGCGGGGCCCTCGCGCGCGCCGGCCGCTCGGGCTAGCTTGCTCGGTGCGTTCCACGCGCGCCCCGGGAGACGAAACCGATGGCATCGGCGGTGCAGAACTGGGCCGAGATCCTGCGCACGCAGAATCTGTCGGCCGATCGGGCGATGGACGAGGTCTCGCGCTGGCTGCTGATCACGCGCGCGAGCGTGTTCCCGATGACGATCTTCTCGGGGGTGATCGGGGGACTCTTCGCTGCGCGGGTGCCCGAGGCGCACTGGGGGTACTTGGCGCTCTGCCTGATCGGGCTCGTGCTCGCGCACGCCGCGAACAACATGATCAACGACTACTTCGATCTCGAGGGCGGCGTCGACACCGCGAGCTACGTACGCGCGCTGTACGCGCCGCATCCCGTCCTCTCGGGGTTGATCACGAAGACGGGGCTGCTCGTCGCGATCGCGGTCGTGAACCTGCTCGATCTCGGGATCCTGCTCTACCTGACCGAGCACCGCGGCTGGCCCGTGGCTCTCTTCGCCCTGCTCGGCCTCTTCGTGAGCGTCTTCTACGTGGCGCCCCCGCTCCAGCTCAAGCACCGGGGCCTCGGCGAGCCGGGCGTCTTCCTCGTCTGGGGGCCGCTCATGATCGGCGGCACCTACTACGTGACGACGGGGAGCTTCGCGCCGTGGGTGATCGTGGCGAGCCTTCCCTACGCGATGCTCGTCGCGGCCGTGCTGATGGGCAAGCACATCGACAAGCTCGAGGCCGACTCGGCCAAGGGGATCCACACGCTGCCCGTGATCCTCGGCCGGGAGAAGGCGACCTTCCTGACGCAGGAGCTGCTCGTCGGCTTCTTCGTCTTCGTCGTCTGCCTGGTCCTGGTCGGCACGCTCGGTGCCTGGACGCTCCTCGTGCTCCTCGCGCTGCCGCGGCTCTGGCAGGTGCTCGGCGTCTACTCGAGGCCCCCGCCGGCGGAGCCGCCGCCGCGCTATCCGCTCTGGCCGCTCTGGTACGTGTCGTGGTCCTTCCTCGTCACGCGGCGCGCGGGCGGGCTCTTCGTCCTCGGGCTCCTGCTCGACGCGATCTATCCGGTCCATCTCTCCTGAGAGCGGGCCGTTGCACGGCGGAGGCGCGAGCCATGGGCGAGGCGTGGATCATCGATGCGGTGCGGACCCCCCGCGGTCGGGGCAAGGCGGGTGTGGGCGCGCTCTCGGGGATCCACCTCCAGAACCTCCTGTCTCAGTGTCTGAACGCGCTGCGCGAGCGGACGGGGATCGATCCCCGCGACGTCGAGGACGTGGTGGCAGGCTGCGTCAGCGCCTTCGGCGATCAGGCCGGCTGCATCGCGCGCATGGCGGTCCTCCACGCCGGCTGGCCCGGGGATGCGGCGACGGGAGTCACGCTGAACCGCTTCTGCGGCTCGGGCCAGCAGGCCGTGAACTTCGCGGCGCTCGGGGTAATGGCGGGGCAGCAGGACCTCGTGATCGGCGGCGGCGTCGAGTCGATGTCGCGCGTGCCGATGGGCTCGGACAAGTCCGGTCTCAGCGGCCACAACCAGGAGCTCGACGCCCTGCACCCGCTCGTGCCGCAGGGGATCTCGGCGGACCTGATCGCGACGCTCGAGGGCTTCGGCCGCGAGGCGCTCGATGCCTTCGCCGTCGAGAGCCAGCGCCGCGCGCAGCTCGCGCAGAAGGAGGGGCGCTTCGAGAGGAGCCTCGTCCCCGTGCGCGACGCCGGGGGCAAGCTGGTCCTCGACTGCGACGAGCACCCGCGCGCCGGCACGACGCTCGAGGGCCTCGCGAAGCTCGAGCCCTCCTTCGCCGGGATCGGGGCCTACAAGCCCAAGGGGTCGTCCCTCAGCATGGACGCGCGCGCTCTCTCGCGCTACCCGCAGCTCGCGAAGATCGAGCACGTCCACCACGCCGGCAACTCCTCCGGCATCGTCGACGGGGCGAGCGCGGTGCTCGTCGCGTCGCCGGACTATGCCCGCGCGCACGGCCTCCGCCCGCGGGCGCGCTTCGTCGCCACGGCCACGGCGGCCGCGGAGCCGATCATCATGCTGACGGCGCCGACGCCGGCCTCCGAGCGCTGCCTCCGGCGGGCCGGAATGAGCGCGCGGGACATCGACCTCGTCGAGATCAACGAGGCCTTCGCGGCGATTCCCCTCCAGACCACGCGCAACCTCCGGCTCGACCCCGAGCAGGTGAACCCGAACGGGGGTGCGATCGCCTTCGGCCACCCGCTCGGCGCGACCGGCGGCATGCTGATCGGGGCGGTCCTCGACGAGCTCGAGCGGCGCGACCTCGCGACCGGCCTCGTCACCATGTGCATCGGCGGGGGGATGGGGATCGCGACGATCCTCGAGCGGATCTGAGCGGGCGCCCGGATCTCCCGATCAGAACGGCGTTTGGATCGGCACCGCCGCGGCCCCGGCGGGGATCGGCCCCCTTTCAGATCCGGGGCGGATGCGTACACTCCGCGCGGTGGGTGGTGAACCGTCCTACGAGCGCCTCTCCGCTCAGGACGCCTCGTTTGTCCAGTTCGAGAACACGGGCTCGCCGTCCCACGTGACGGCGGTCGCCGTCTTCGAGGGCGGCGGGCTCGCGGCGGGATCGGGCGGCGCGCTCGACATGGACCTCGTGCGGACGCACGTCGCGTCGCGCCTGCACCTGCTCCCGCACTACCGCCAGAAGCTCGCCTTCACTCCGATCCAGGGGCACGCGATCTGGGTCGACGACGCGCGCTTCGACCTCGCCTGCCACGTGCGCCACGCGGGGCTGCCCGCGCCGGGCGACGCCGCGCGGCTCAAGGAGCTGACCGGAAGGATCGCCTCGCAGCCCCTCGACCGCTCGCGGCCGCTCTGGGAGCTCTGGTTCGTGGAGGGCCTCGCCGGCGGCGGCTTCGCCGCGATCGCGAAGATCCACCACTGCATGGTGGACGGCGTCTCGGGGGTCGGCGTGCTCCAGGCGCTCCTTTCGCCCGACAAGGATCAGGCGCTGGAGGAGCCGCGAGCCTGGGCGCCGCGGCCCGCGCCGGGCACCCTCGCCTTCCTGGCGGACGGCGTCAGCGAGGGCACCGACTTCTCCGTCTCGCTCGTGCGCGAGGCGGCGGGTGCGCTCTTCCGCCCGCGGGACACGGTGAGCCGCGTGCTCGGCGGCGCGGGCGCCGCCTGGAAGACGCTGCGCATCGGGCTCGTGCCTCCGGCCGAGTCCGCGTTCAACGGCCCGATCGGACAGCAGCGGCGCACCGAGTGGACGACCCTCGACCTCCGCGAGATCCGCGACCTGTGCAAGCGGCTCGACGGCTCGATCAACGACGTGATCCTCTCGATCGTGGCCGGCGCGATGCGGACCTTCCTGCTGCGCCGCGGCGAGAAGCTGCGCGGGCGCGAGCTGCGCGTGGTCGTCCCCGTCGACATGCGCACGGGCCCGGTCGACCTCCGCGTCGGCAACCGGGTCTCGTCGTGGTTCGTGAACCTGCCGCTCGGCGAGTCGCGCCCGATGCGGCGCTTCGAGCGCATCCGCGCCCAGACCCGCGAGCTCAAGCGCAGCGAGGCGGCGCAGGCGATCGACGGCTTCATGCGCTTCGCCGACTGGACCGGTTCGTCGAGCCTCACCTTTCTCGGCGTCAACCTGATCTCGGCGATCCGACCCTACAACCTGATCGTGACCAACGTGCACGGCCCGCAGCTCCCGCTCTACCTGCTCGGCGCCCGGCTGCGCGAGTTCCACCCGCTGCTGCCGCTCTTCGAGCGCCAGGGCCTCGCCATCGCCGCGATGAGCTACCTCGGCCGCCTCTCCTTCGGCCTCTGCGCCGACTGGAACGTCGTCCCCGACGTGCACGCGCTCCCCGCGATCCTCGGCGAATCCCTCGCCGAAATCCGCGCCGCGGCGGACGCGCGGAAGTAGCACCGGGCGCCGGCGCAGATGGCGACCGCGGGCGTCCTCGCCGCCGCCGCGGCGTGGACCCTGCTCGCGATGGGCCTCCTCTGGCTCTCGAGCCTGCGGCTGCGCGACGCCAGCATCGTCGACGTCTACTGGGGTCCGGGCTTCGCCGCGATCGCCGCGGTGGGCTACCTCGCGACGGGGGGCGGACACCCGCGGCGCACGCTGATCCTCGGGCTCGCGCTGCTCTGGGGCCTGCGCCTCGGCGGCTATCTCCTGTGGCGCAACGCCGGCAAGGGCGAGGACTACCGCTACCGCGCCATGCGCCGGCACCACGGCGAGCGCTTCGGCGTGGTGAGCCTCGTCCGCGTCTTCGGCCTCCAGGGCGCCCTGCAGTGGACCGTGTCGCTCCCGCTCCAGCTCACCCAGGCGGCTCCCGGGCCCGCCCAGCTCGGCGCCCTCGACGCGCTCGGCGTGGCGCTCTGGTGCACGGGGATGCTCTTCGAGACGGTGGGAGACCTTCAGCTCGCGCGCTTCAAGGCGGACCCCGCCAGCCAGGGCCGGGTCATGGACCGCGGCCTCTGGTGCTACACGCGCCACCCGAACTACTTCGGCGACTTCCTGGTCTGGTGGGGATTCGGCGCCATCGCCCTCGCCGGCCCTCTCGGCGGATTCGCCCTGATCGGTCCGGCGCTGATGAGCTTCCTCCTGCTGCGCGTCTCGGGCGTCGCGATGCTCGAACGCACGATCGGCAAGCGGCGCCCCGGCTATCGCGAGTACCAGGAGCGCACCCACGCGTTCTTCCCGGGGCCTCCGCGGCGTGGCTCGTGATTCGGGGCGGTGCGCTACTCGGGCGCCGCCCCCGCGCGGAGCGGTGCGGCCGCGCCCGTGCGGTCGCCCATGCGGGAGAGCAGGGCGCCGAGGCGCAGCTGGAGCGGTGCGGCGCCCGGAGCGAGGGCGAGCCCGCGCTCGTAGTGGGTGCGCGCGAGATCGAGGCGTCCCGCGTCCTCGTGCGCCTCGCCGAGGTTCAGGAACACGACCGGGTGCTCGCCGGAGACGGCCAGCGCGTTCTCGAAGAGCGCGACGCTGTCGCGCCAGGTCGCGAGCTGCGCTCGCGCGAGCACGGCCCACGTCGCGACGAGGGCGATCGCCAAAGCGGCGAGCAGCGGGCGCGCGCGCGGCATGCGCGCGGCGAGATCCGCGGCACCCCACGCCGCGGCGATCCCGAGCCCCACCAGCGGGAGATAGGTGTAGCGGTCGGCGATCGCCTGCGAGCCCACCTGCACGAGGCCGAGGACGGGGAGCAGCGTCACCGCGTACCAGAGCCAGCCGACCCACAGGTACGGGCAGCGGCGGCGCGCGGCGAGCGCCGCGGCCGTGATGCCCGCGAGCGCGAGCGCGGCCGCCGCGACCTTCCAGGCGGGAAGCTCGAACTCGAACGGGTAGAAGACGGCGAGATCGACGGGCCAGAGCGCGATCCCGAGGTAGCGCAGCGCGGCGACCACCGCGTTGGCGGCGCGGCTCGCGAGCGGTACCTGGGCGAGGCTCGCCACGCCGCCGCCCGCGCGCTGCGCCGCGAAGGCGGCGAGGGCGGCCGCCGCGGCGAGCGCGAAGAGGGGGATCTTCTCGCGCACGAGCGCTCGCCACGGCTGCGTGCGGCCGAGCGGCCAGCGGTCGAGGAGCAGGAGCACCACCGGGAGCGTCACGAGCATCGGCTTCGCGAGGAGCCCGAGCCCTAGCGAGAGACACACGAACAGGTAGCGGCCGCGGCCGGGCGCGCGCACGAAGCGCGCCCAGGCGAGCAGAGCGAGCATCCAGAAGACGGCGGAGAGGGTGTCGCGCCGCTCGGAGACCCAGGCCACCGACTCGACGTGCGCCGGGTGCACCGCGAAGAGCGCGGCCGTGAACGCGCTCGGCCCGATCGCGCCGCCGAGCGAGCGGAGCGCCGCGAAGAGGAGCGCGGTCGCGGCCGCGTGCAGGCCTGCGTTCACCGCGTGGTGCGCGCCCGCGTCGAGACCGAAGATCTCGACATCGAGCATGTGGGCGAGCCAGCTGAGCGGCACGTAGTTGCCCGAGTGCGCGCGGGTGAAGGCCCACGCGACGCCTTCGGCCGTGAGCCCGCCGGCGACGGGCGGGTTCTCCGTCACGAACTCCTTGTCGTCGTAGACGACGAAGGGGTAGGCGCGGACCGGCGCGTAGACCGCGCCCACGAGCAGGCACAGCGCGAGGGCGATGCAGGAGGCCGCGCGGCTCGGAGCTCCGGCGGAGCGTCCGCTCATCGCGCCTGCAGTACCGCCTCGATGGCCTCGGCGACGCCCCCCCGGTCGTTGCCCGCCACGACGAGGTCCGCGGCGTCCCGGACCTCCAGCGCGGCGTTGCCCATGGCAATCCCGAGCGCAGCCTCGGCCACGAGGTCGAGGTCGTTGCGGTCGTCGCCGACGGCGGCGATCTCGTGGGCGCCGATGCCCTCGGCCTCGGCCACGCGGTGCAGCGCCGCCCACTTCCCCGTGCCGGGCGCCAGGATCTCGAGGATGTGGGAGCCGAAGCCCCGGTTCTCGAGCCGGTGCGTGCGCACGCGACTCCCGAGCGCGCGGAGCGCGCGGGCCTCGAGCTCGTCGAGGGTCGCCCGGTCCGCCATCACGCTCATCATCAGCACGTCCTCGCGCCGCGCGGAGCCGAGGCTTGGGACGAAGCGGCAGTGCTCCGCGTGCTGCTCGAGGTATTCGACCTGGTGCGGGTGGGTGCCGCCGCGCGGCTCGGTCAGGATGTCCTCGTCCGGCCAGCCGTCCACGTAGACGAGCGGCGGGCCGTTCGGGTGGAGCGCCGCCAGGATCTCCGGATGGAGCGCCGCCGGGAGGTAGGTCGCGGCGAGCGTGCGCCCGCTCCACGCGTCCTTCACCAGCGCGCCGTTGTGCGCGACGACCGGCCCCGGGAGCCCGAGCTCGCGGGCGATCGGGAGGGTCGAGCGGAAGCGCCGTCCGGTGCAGAGCACCAGGCGCAGCCCCGCTCGCAGCGCGGCGTGGACCGCGGCGCGGGCGGCGCCCGAGATCTCGCCGCCGGGATCGAGGAGCGTCCCGTCGATGTCGAGGGCCAGCAGGCGGTAGCGCATCAGCCCGGCGCGCTCCGCCGCCGCTCGAGCCTCCGCCCGAGCGTGCGCGGCGCCAGGGCTTCGAGATCGGTCTCGAGATCCGGGAGCTCCGGCACCCGGAAGTGATAGCATGAGGCGCGGGAGGGCTTTGGATGCCTCGTCGCTCGCGCATCCGGATCGGGGTTCTCGCGGCAGCACTCGCGGCCGGCGCCGGCTCCGCCGTCGCCGACGAGACCTGCCAGTCGCCGTACCTGCCGCGCCTCGAGGGCCAGGAGGACTTCGTCTACGTCTGGACGCTCGGGATCGAGGGGCTCGGGGACGGCTCGGACAAGCTCGTGACGGTCGGAGCCAACCCGGCGCGCGCGGACCATGGGAAGGTCGTGTCGAGCGTCCCGGTCGGCGGCCGCGACGAGGCCCATCACGCCGGCTTCAGCGACGACCGGCGCCGGCTCTGGGCCGGGGGCCTCGACTCGAGCCGGATCTTCGTCTTCGACGTGCACAGCGATCCGGCGCGCCCGAAGCTCGTGCGGACGATCGAAGACTTCGTCGCGCGCACGGGCGGCGTCGTGGGTCCCCACACCTTCTACGCGCTTCCCGGGCGCATGCTGATCACGGGCCTCTCGAACTCGAAGGACTGGGGCGGTCGCACGGCGCTCGTCGAGTACAGCAACGAGGGCGAGTTCATCCGCACCCTCTGGATGCCCGAAGGCGCGGAGTACGGCTACGACGCGCGCGTGAAGCCGGAGCTGAACCGCATGCTGACCTCCTCCTTCACCGGCCACGCCAACTACATGCGCAAGCTCGGGGACCTGCTGGGCGACGCCGAGGCGATGAAGCGCTTCGGGAACACCGTGGTGGTGTGGGACTTCCACGCGCGCAAGCCGCTGCAGACGCTCGCGGTCCCGGGGGCGCCGCTCGAGATCCGCTGGGCCCTCCGCCCCGAGCACCACTACGCTTTCACGAGCACCGCGCTCACCGCGAAGCTCTGGGGGATCTTCCGCAAGGACGACGGCTCCTTCGAGGCGGTCCCGATCGGCGACGTCGGCGATCCCTCGAAGACGCCGCTCCCGGTCGACATCTCGCTCTCGGCGGACGACCGCTTCCTGTTCGTCGACAGCTTCATGGATGGGAAGGTTCGCGTCTACGACGTCTCGGACCCGCGCAAGGCGAAGCTCGTGCACGAGCGCGTGATCGGACCCCAGCTCAATATGGTCTCACAGTCCTGGGACGGGAAGCGCGTCTACTTCACGAGCTCGCTGCTCGCCCACTGGGACGGCACCGGCCACGAGGACGCCCAGTTCCTGCGGGCCTTCGGCTGGGACGGGAAGACGCTCGAGCCCGCCTTCGAGATCGACTTCCGCGGGCAGGCGCTCGGCCGCCCGCACATCATGAACCTCGGCGCGGGGGGGTAGTGGGCGCAGTGCCCCGTTCCAGACCTTCGCGGTGGTTCGGAGGCAGCGTGCGCCCGCTCTTCTGTGCGCTCGCCCTTGGCCTCGCCCCGGACCCCGCACGGGGGCACGGGACTCCGCACGCCGCGGCGGCCGATGAGGGGGCGCCGCCCCTCGCCTACGAGCTCCCGGCCGCGGGGAGCTACGAGCTCCCGCCGATCCTGCGCGTCTCGGACCACGAGCTGCTGGGCTCCGACGGGGCGCGCGCCCGGATCCTCGACCTCGCTCCCGGCGAGCTGGCCTTCGTCTCCTTCGTCTACCTCGGCTGCCACGACGCGAGCGGCTGCCCGCTCGCGCTCGCGACGCTGCTGCGCCTCGATCGCGCGCTCGCGGCGCGCCCCGAGCTCGCCGGCCGCGTGCGGCTCGCGACGGTGAGCTTCGACCCCGCGCGGGATCGCCCGGACGACCTCGCGCGCCTGCGCGAGGGGCTCGGTCCCCGCTCCGAGTGGCGCTTCCTGACCGCGACCGGCGAGGCCGATCTCGCCCCCGTGCTCGCGGACTTCGGCCAGGACCGCGACGTGCTCCCCGCCGGCGCCGGCGACACGGCCCGCCTCGGCCACGTGCTCAAGGTCTTCCTCGTCGATTCGCGCGGCGACGTCCGCAACGTCTACAGCACGGGCTTCCTCGACCACCGGCTCCTCGTGCGCGACGCCGAGACGCTGCTGCTCGAGCCCTGAAGCCCCGTGAGGAGCACGCGCGCCATCGCGCGCTGGCCTCAACGCCACGCGAAGACCGGCTGGTCGTAGTGCGACACGCGCATGGCGCGGCCCCACAAGGCGACCTCGCGGAGCTGGTAGAGGAAGGCCCCCGTCGGCGCGTGGATGTGCGCGCCGAGCAGCGGCACGGAGATCACCGGGCGCTCGCTCTCGGGGATCCGCCGCAGGCGCGGCACGTCGGGCCGCTCGAGCTCGCAGAGCGCGACCCGATACGCGGCCGCGACCTCGACCGGGTTCGGGCGCAGATCGCCGGCGCCCTCGGCCCAGACGACGACCGGCGTGATCGCATAGCCGGAGCGCGTCGCGTAGTCGTCGAGGAGCCCGAGCACCGGGTCGCCGGAGGGCTCGAGCCCGACCTCCTCGGCGAGCTCGCGGAGCGCCGCCGCAGGGGCGCTCTCGCCCGCGTCGACGCGCCCGCCCGGGAGCGCCCACTGCCCGCCGTGCGAGCGCAGGCGCGGGGCGCGGCGCGTGAGCACGAAGCAGGCGCGACCCTCGGCGTCGGGGACGAGCGCGATGGCGACGGCCGCGCGCCGCAGGCCCGCGTCGCTCACGACCTCGCGCTCGAAGGCCGCGAGATTCGCGCGCACCCGCTCGCGCAGCGCGGGCCCGAAGCCGAGGCCGGGGTCGGACACGCCGGGAGGATACCCGAAGCCCGGCTGGACGCGGGCGCCCCGCGCCGCGAGACTCCGCGCCCGTGCTCGCCGAAGTCCGCCGCCGCAGGGTCTCGCTCCCGGGTCGAGGCGTCGAGCTCGCGCTCCTCGACTGGGGCGGCGAGGGGCCCCTCGCGCTGCTGCACCACGCGAACGGGTTCTGCGCGGCGGTGTGGGGCCCCGTAGCCGAAGGCCTGCGCGGGAGCTTCCGCGTCGTCGCCGTCGACGCGCGCGGCCACGGCGACTCCTCCAAGCCCGAGGACGCCGAAAGCTATCACTGGGCGGAGTTCGGCCGCGACCTCGCGGCGCTCGCGGCGACCCTGGCCGCCGAGTCGGGCCCCGTGGCGGTCGGCCTCGGCCACTCCTTCGGCGGCACGGCGACGCTGCTCGCCGCGGTGGAGCGCCCGGAGCTCTTCGAGCGCGTGGTCCTCGTCGACCCGGTGATCTTTCCGGCGCACGCCTTCGAGGCCGACCCGGAGCGACGCGCCCGCGCCGGCGGCATGGCCGAGGGCGCGCGCCGCCGCCGCCACGTCTTTCCGGATCGCGCCGCCGCCGGCGCGAGCTGGCGGACCCGCGACACCTTCGCGCGCTGGGATCCGCGCGTGCTCGAGCTCTATCTGGCCGAGGGGCTCGCGGAGCGCCCGGGCGGCGGCGTCGAGCTCAAGTGCCCCGGGGAGGTCGAGGCGGCCATCTTCGAGCGCGGCGCGAGCGTGGACGCGATGGCCGCGGCGCGGCGGCTGCGCGTTCCCGCGCTCGTCCTCGCCGCGCGGCGGGGGAACTTCCCGCGCGCGCACTTCGAGGAGCTCGCGCGCGGCATGTCCGACGGGCGGGTGCGCGAGGTCGACACGGGGCACTTCGTCCCGATGGAGGACCCGGAGCTCGTCGTGCGCGAGACGCTCGCCTTCAGCGCTCGACCGGAAAGCCCCGCCGCTGCCAGCCCGAGAAGCCCTCCGCCAGCGACACGACGCTCGTGAAGCCCATCTCGTGGAGCGTCCGAGCCGCGAGCGCGCTCCGGTGCCCTCCACCGCAGTAGAGCACGAGCCTCCGCTCGCGATCGGCGAGCCACGCGTCGCGCTTCGGATGCGAGAGGTCGGCGCGCACCTCGAGGAAGCCGCGCGGGAAGCTCCGCGCCCCGGGGATCCGCCCCGCGTCCCACTCGTCGGGCTCGCGCACGTCGACGAAGTGCCAGCCGTCGCACTCCGTTGCCTCGAGCAGGCTCCGCGCCTCCTCCGGCGAGATCTCGCTCACCACGGCGAGCGCCGAGCGCACGAAGTCCGCCAGGGCCTTCGCCAACTCATCCCCCCCAGTAGAAGGCGGCGAGCGCCACCGCGACGAAGCCGCCGAGGCTCGCGAGCAGGGCGCCGTCCTTCAGCACGGCCTCCTCCGGCTTCTCCCCGAGCGCCCCGCGTTCCGCGAGCAGCTGGTAGCGGAAGATCACGAAGATCACGAAGGGAACGGTGAACGGCAGCAGCTCCTGGGCGGGGCCGGCCTTCTCGTGCACGTCCTGCACGTAGAGCGAGTAGCTGATCACGGCGGCGGCCATCGACGCCGCGGTGAAGGCGGCGAGCGAACGCTCCGAGTAGAGCGCGAGCACCGGGCGCGAGCGCGCGGCGCCGTTTCCGACCGCGACGAGCTCGGCCCGGCGCTTCGAGAACGCGATGAACATGGCGAGGAAGAACGTGCAGAGGACGAACCAGTCGGAGTAGGGCACGTCGATCGCGAGGGCTCCCGCGACCGCGCGGATCACGAAGCCCGCCGCGACGAGCATGACGTCGAGCACGACCACGTTCTTGCCCGCGAGCGAGTAGAAGTGGCTCGCGCCCAGGTAGACGACCACCGCCGCCCCGAAGCCACGCCCGATCCAGAAAGCCGCGCCCAGGGACGCCGCCGTCAGCAGCGCCGCGAGGAGCGCGGCGCTGCGCGGCGCGACCTCGCCGGCGGCCAGCGGCCGGGCGCGCTTCTCGGGGTGGTAGCGGTCGCGCTCCACGTCTACCAGGTCGTTCACGACGTACACGGAGGACGAGGCGAGACAGAAGGCGACGAAGGCGAGGCAGGCCATCCCCACGGAGCGCGGCACGAAGAGCTGGCGCGCGAAGACGAGGGCCGCGAAGAGCAGCCCGTTCTTGATCCACTGCCGCGGGCGGAGCAGGCGCAGCACCGCGCGATTCTACTCTGCGTCGCTCCGATCGCTATAGTCGCAGGCGCACGGAGGTCCTGGCGACATGGAGCATCCGAGCGCGATCCGGCCCGAGGCGCACGCGGTCTTCGATCCGGCGAAGATGGGCAAGGCCACGCTCTTCCGCTCGGAGCGGATCATGGTCGGGCTCAACTGCTTCGAGCCCGGCCAGGAGCACGCGCTCCACGCGCACGCGGGAATGGACAAGGTCTACCTCGTCGTCTCCGGCCGGGGGCGCTTCGTCCTCGAGGGCCGCGAGCTGCCGATGGAGGCGGGCGCGATGCTGGTGGCGCCGGAGGGGGTGCCGCACGGCATCCGCAACCCGGGCGGCGATCGGCTGGTCGTTCTCGCGATCCTCGCGCCCGCGCCGTAGGGGGCTCGAGTCGCTCTGGGGTGCGGCCGATGGCCTCGGTATGGTCTGCGGCCCTGGGATCGGGAGGGGAGGAGGAGCGGCTTGAGCCGGCACGTCGAGCCGAAGCCTGCGCCGCGCGGCGCCGACGGGGGAGAGCCCGAGCCCGAGCCCGAGCTCGACCGGATCGGGCGCTTCGGAGTGAACGCGGCTCTCGTCGAGGAGATCCGCCAGCGCTACGAGGTGGACCCGACGTCGGTCGACGCCGGCTGGGCCGATCTCTTCGAGGCGGAGGACGAGGCCCCTGGCGAGCCGAAGCCTGCGCCGGACGCGGAGACGCCGCCCGGGCTCGCGGCGCAGGCGGCCGACCGCCACGCGCGCGTCCTGCGGCTGATCCACTCCTACCGGGCGCGGGGCCACCGGATCGCGAACACCGACCCGCTCGGCTCCCATCCCTCCTACTTCCCCGAGCTCGATCCCGCGCACTACGGCTTCGGGAACGAGGACATGGGTCGCCGCTACATCGCGGGCGACCTGCCCGGCGGTCCGCTCCAGACGCTGGGCCAGATCCTCGAGCGCCTGCGCCATACCTACTGCCGCACGATCGGCGTCGAGTTCACGCACGTGCAGGACCCCGGCCGGAAGCTCTGGCTCCAGCGCCAGCTCGAGGAGCCCGAGAACGAGAGCCGCCCTACCACGCCGGAGCGCCTGCGCATCCTCGAGAAGCTCGCCGCGGCGGAGATCTTCGAGCGCTTCCTGCACACGAAGTTCGTGGGGCAGAAGCGCTTCTCCCTCGAGGGCTCCGAGTCGCTGATCCCGGCGCTCGACACGCTCGTCGAGGACGCCCCGCGGCACGGGATCCGCGAGCTCGTGATCGGCATGGCCCACCGCGGCCGCCTGAACGTGCTCTCCAACGTGATCGGGAAGTCGATCGCGTCGATCTTCTCCGAGTTCGAGGATAGCCCCCTGATCGACAGCCCCTTCGGCTCGGGGGACGTCAAGTACCACAAGGGCTTCACGGCCGACCGCCGCGTGGCGACCGGCGAGAGCGTGCACCTCTCCCTCACGGGCAACCCGTCGCACCTCGAGGCGGTGGACCCGGTGGTCGAGGGGCGCGCGCGCGCCAAGCAGCGCCGCGCCGGCGATCTGCAGGGCGAGACGATCGTGCCCGTCCTGATCCACGGCGACGCGGCCTTCGCGGGGCAGGGGATCGTCGCCGAGACGCTGAACCTCTCGCAGCTCGCGGGCTACTGCACCGGCGGCACGCTCCACTTCGTGGTGAACAACCAGATCGGCTTCACCACGACGCCCGCCGAGGCGCGCTCCACGCTCTACTGCACGGACGTCGCCAAGATGATCCAGGTGCCGATCTTCCACGTGAACGGCGACGACCCCGAGGCCGTCGTTGGCTGCACGCGCCTCGCCCTCGCCTACCGGCAACGCTTCCACGAGGACGTGGTGATCGACATCGTCTGCTATCGCCGCCACGGGCACAACGAGGGCGACGAGCCGAGCTTCACCCAGCCGCTGCTCTACGAGAAGATCCGCGGGCGCAAGAGCACGCGCACGCTCTACGAGGAGAGGCTCCTCGAGCTCGGCGTGCTCGAGCCCGCCGACCTCCGGCGCATCGACGAGGACCTCGACCGGCAGCTCGAGCACGCGCTGCGGGTGATCGAGACGCGGCCGCCGGGGCCCGACGAGCCCTACGAGCCGCGGGGACCGTGGTCGGGTTTCTCGCGCACGCCACCCGAGGCGGACCCGGAGACCGGGGTGCCCGTCGAGCAGCTCGCGATGATCGCCGAGCGGATCTCGACCGTGCCCGCCGGCTTCGCCCTGCACCCGAAGCTCGCGGCGCTGCTCGAGCGCCGGCGCAAGGTGATCGCGGAGGACGGCGCGGTGGACTGGGGGATGGCCGAGGCGCTGGCCTTCGGGTCGCTCGTGGCCGAGGGCACGCCGCTCCGGCTCTCGGGCCAGGACTCCTGCCGCGGCACCTTCAGCCAGCGCCACGCGGCGCTCGTGGACCAGCGCAGCGGCGAGGAGTACCTGCCGCTCGCCCACGTCTCGCCGACCCAGGCGCGCTTCGAGTGCTACGACTCCCTGCTCTCGGAGGCCGCGGTGCTCGGCTTCGAGTACGGCCACAGCCTCGCGGACCCGTCGGTGCTCACGATCTGGGAGGCGCAGTTCGGCGACTTCGCGAACGGGGCGCAGGTGATCATCGACCAGTTCATCACCTCCGCGCACGTGAAGTGGGGCCGCATGAGCGGGCTCGTGATGCTGCTCCCGCACGGCTACGAGGGCCAGGGGCCCGAGCACTCGAGCGCGCGCATGGAGCGCTTCCTCCAGGCGTGCGCCGACGACAACATCCAGCTGGTGAACTGCTCCACCTCCGCGAACTACTTCCACGTGCTGCGCCGCCAGATGCGCCGCCCCTTCCGGGCGCCGCTCGTCGTCTTCACGCCGAAGAGCCTGCTGCGCCTCCCGCGCGCGACCTCGCGACCGCGGGACCTGGCGAGCGGGCGCTTCCGGCGCCTGATCCCCGACGAGGCCGCGCTCGCCGCGCCGGAGGGCGTGCGCCGCGTGGTCCTGTGCAGCGGCAAGGTCTACTACGACCTTCTGGAGGAGCGCGGGCGGCGCTTCGGCGCCTCGGTCCCGGCCGCGCTCGTGCGCGTGGAGCAGCTCCATCCCTGGCCCGCGGCAGAGATCGCGGCCGCCGTCCACGCCCTCCCCGCGGCCACCCGGGTCGTCTGGGCGCAGGAGGAGCCCGCGAACATGGGCGCCTGGACCTTCGTGCGCGAGCGGATCCACGACGCGCTGCTCCCGCACCAGGCGCTCGCCTACGCCGGACGTCGCGCGGCCGCGAGCCCCGCCGCCGGCTCGCTCCGCATCCACCGGCAGGAGCAGGCCGCGGTGCTCGACGCCGCCTTCGTGGGTCTCGACCGCTGATCCCGCGCGCTAGCTTTCGCCGGTATCCTCCGGCCCTCGAGGAGAGCCCCATGGACCTCCGCTACGGCGAGGAGTACGAGGCCTGGCGCGGCGAGGTGCGCGCCTTCCTCGAGGGCCACTGGCCGCCGCGCGGCGAGCTCGCGAAGCTCCCGCGCAAAGCAGCTGCCGCGCGCTTCCGCGAGCTCGCCACTGAGCGCGGCTACCTGCGCCGCTCCGTGCCGAGCAAGTACGGCGGCTCCGAGCAGCCGCCGGACCCGATCCGCGCGCGCATCCTCCAGGAGGAGTTCCTGCGCGTGCGGGCGCCGATGGACGTGCGCGGCATCGGCACGATGATGCTCGTCCCGACGCTGCTCGAGAAGGGCGAGGAGTGGCAGAAGGAGCGCTTCGTGCCCCCGACCGTCCGGGGCGAGATCACCTGGTGCCAGGGCTACAGCGAGCCGGGCTCCGGCAGCGACCTCGCGTCGCTCAAGACGCGCGCCGAGCTCGTCGGCGACGAGTGGGTCGTGAACGGGCAGAAGATCTGGACCACCCAGGCCCACGAGGCCGACTTCATGTTCTGCCTGGCGCGCAGCGAGGCGGACGCGCCCAAGCACGCCGGGATCTCGTACCTGCTGATCCCGATGAAGCAGCCGGGGATCGAGGTCCGCCCGCTGCGCCAGATGACCGGCGGCGCCGACTTCAACCAGGTCTTCCTGAGCGACGCGCGCACCCCGAAGGACTGGATCGTGGGCAAGCGCGGCGAGGGCTGGCAGGTCTCGCGCGCGACGCTCAAGCACGAGCGCAACTCGATCGGCGCCGCGGCGCAGACCAATGCGCTCTTCCAGGGGCTCGTGCACCTGGCCCAGACGACGCGGCGCGGCGGGAAGCGGGCGATCGAAGACGCGACGATCCGCGATCGGCTGGTCGCGATCGAGGGTTACGTCCGCGCCCACGAGTACTCGAGCTACGTCCAGCTCACGCGCGATGCCCGCGGCGAGGACCCCGGGATCCTCCAGCTCATGAGCAAGCTCCACTCGACCGACATCGGGAGCCGGGTCGCCAGGCTCGCGCTCGAGATCCTCGGCGACGATGCGCTCCTCGACCCCACGGTGCAGGACGAGATGGTGCACCTCCCGAACGCGAACCGATCCTGGATCACGCAGTACATGTACTCGCTCGGGATCGCGATCGCGGGAGGGAGCGCGAACGTGCAGCGCAACGTCATCGCCGAGCGCGGCCTCGGCCTGCCGCGCGACTGGTGGGCGCAGCGGAGCTCGGGCAAGTGAACTTCGACCTCTCCGACGAGCAGCGCCTGCTCCAGGAGACGGTCCGGAGCTTCCTGGCCAAGGAGTGCCCGCCGGGCCACCTGCGGGCGATCTTCGAGGGGGAGGGCCACGACCCTTCGCTCTGGAAGGGGATGATCGAGCTCGGCCTCGGCGGGCTCCACCTCTCGGAGGAGTTCGGCGGGGCCGGGCTCGAGCTCGTCGATCTCGCGCTCGCGGCCGAGGTGCTCGGCCACGCGGGAGCGCCGGGGCCCTTCCTCGGCCACGCGCTCGCGGGCCTCGCGATCGCGCTCGCCGGGAGCCCCGAGCAGCGCGAGGCGTGGCTGCCGCGGCTCGCCTCGGGCGAAGCGCTCGCGACGGTCGCCCTCGGCGAGCCGGGTGGGCTCTGGCAGCCCGAGGAGTGGACGCTCGAGCCCGGCGAGCGCCTGACGGGGACGAAGACGAACGTCCCCTTTGCTTCGCTCGCGGACCTGCTCGTGGTGGGCCTCGCGGGCGGGCGCATGGCGCTCGTCCTGCGCGGCGCGCAGGGCATGGCCGTGGCGCCGATCGAGGCCGTCGACCGCGCGCGCCGTATCGACGCGGTCGTCTTCCAGGGGACGCCCTGCGAGATCCTGCCGGCGGGCGAGAGCGCCGCGGGTCGCGTGCGCGACGCCGGCCTCGTGCTGCTCGCGGCGGATGCCTTCGGCGCGGGCTCGCGGCTCGTCGAGATGTCGGTCGAGTACGCGAAGACGCGCGAGCAGTTCGGCGTCACGATCGGGCACTTCCAGGCGCTCAAGCACCAGCTCGCGAACATGGCGCTCGAGATCGAGCCGGCGCGGGCGCTCGTCTGGTACGCCGCCTACGCGTTCGACCACCTCCCCGAGGAGGCCTCGCGCTCCGCCGCGCTGGCCAAGGCGCACATCACCGAGCGCGCCATGCAGGTCGCTCGCGACGCCGTCGAGTGTCACGGAGGGATCGGCTTCACCTGGGAGTGCGACGTGCAGCTCTGGTTCAAGCGCTGCATGTTCGACCGCGCCTTCCTCGGTCCCCCCTCCCTCCAGCGCGAGCGCGCCGCCCGCCTCGCCGGCTGGTAGGCGCGAAGTTCGGGGACGTTCTTTTCCGGCATGAGGGAGGGGAAGACATGCGGCGATCGAGGTCGGTCCGGCTCGTCCTCGGGCTCGCGGCGCTCGTCGGTTCGACCGGCTTCGCGACCTGCGGGGGCGCGGTGCCCGAGGCGGAGACCGCGGCGGAGGAGAGCGACGCCGAAGCGACGATCGAGGAGGAGCAGGAGGACATGTACCGGGACATCGACCGCTGAACGGCCGGCCGTCCCGCTCCCGGCCACCTGGAGGCCCTGAGCACGAGGAGGAGGGAGATGCGCATCTCCATCGTCTACTGCGTGGAGTGAGACTACCGACCCCGAGCCGCCGGTCTGGCGGCCAGGATCGAGCAGGAGCTCGGCGTCGCGCCCGAGCTCGTCCGGGGCAAGGGCGGCGTCTTCGACGTGAGCGTCGACGGCCGGCGCATCTTCTCGAAGCACGAAGCCGGCCGCTTCCCCGAGGAGGAGGAGATCCTCGCCCGGCTGCGGCGCTGATCCGCGCGCGAGGATCCCCGGGAGCGGGGCCGTCGCCGGGGCTTTACAAGCCCGGGGCGCCGAGCCCATCATCGGGGCCATGCCGGAGATCCCCGGCGTCGATCCGGTGACCGCGGAGGTGATCCGCGGGGCGATGGAGACGGTCGCCTACGAGATGGCGACCCACGTCTCGCTCACGGCGACGACGCCGATCCTGAACCAGTCGAACGAGCGCAACGCGACGATCCTCGACGGGCGCGGTCGCCTCGCGGCGCTCTCGGTCGGGATCCCGCAGTTCATGCTCTCCTCGACCCTCCCGGTGCGCTTCGCGCTCGATTTCTTCCGCGCGGAGGGCCTGAACGAAGGCGACGTGCTCGTCGCGAACGACCCCTACCACGGCGGCGGGCACCTGCCCGACTACAACGTCTTCGCCCCGCTCGTCGTGGACGGAGAGCTGCTGCTGATCGCCTCGATCCAGTGCCACCACGCCGACACGGGCGGCGGCATGCCGGGCGGCTACAACGTCCAGGCGGTCGACGTCTGGGCCGAGGGCGTGCGCTACCCGGCGCTCAAGATCTTCGACCGGGGGCGCGAGCGGCGCGATCTCGTCTACATGATGGCGGTGAACAACCGCACGCCGACCTTCCTCGGCGACCTGCGCGCGCAGATCGGGGCCGCCCAGCTCGGCGTGCGCCGGCTGCGCGAGATCGCGGAGCGCTTCGGGGCCGAGTCGGTGCGCGCGGCCGTGGACCACTCGATCGCCTACGCCGCCCGCCGCTTCCGCGAGGAGGTCTCCGCCTGGCCCGACGGCGAGTACGAAGCCGACGTGTACGTCGACCACGATCCGAAGGGCAACCCGGACATCCACGTCCACTGCGAGGTCCGCGTGCAGGGCGATCGCCTGCGCGTCGACTTCACCGGCTCGGACACGCGCCCGGAGCTGCAGGCCTGGTCCACCTTCGGGAACACGCGCGGCTACGTCGTGGCGCAGCTCGCGAGCATGATGGACCCCGCGATCCCGAAGAACGAGGGCTTCTTCGACTCGATCGAGCTCGTCGTGCCGGAGGGCTGCTGTCTCAACCCGAAGCCCGGGCGTTCGGTCGCCGCGGGGACGCACCACCCGGGCGTCGAGGTCGGCGAGGCGGTCTGCCTGGCGCTGGCCCGGGTGATCCCGGAGCGGGCCTGCCCGCAGATCTACAAGGCCGGGATGCCGGCGATCCTCTACGGCGTCCACCCCGAGACGGGGCGCGTCTTCGTCGACCACTCGGTGGACTGCACCGCGGCCTACTGCGGCGCCGTGCACGGAGTGGATGGCTGGGGCTCGGCCAACGCCTGCTTCGGCAACCTGATCAAGGCCACGGCCGAGATCAACGAGTCGATCTTCCCGACGCGCCACGAGCATCTCGACTATCTCGTCGACAGCGGCGGGCCCGGGAAGTGGCGCGGCTGCCCCGGCTCGAGGTACGTGAAGCGCGTGACGGCGCCGTGCTCGGTCTTCACCTACCAGGTGGGGATGAAGTACCCGATGCCGGGCGTCGCGGGCGGGCGGCCGGGCGGGCCGAACCGCTTCACGCTGCGCTTCGGCAGCGAGCGCGCGGAGGTCGTGAAGCACACCGCCGCGATGGTGCCGCTCGCGGCCGGCGAGGCCGTCGAGTACGTCCTCGGCGGCGGGGGCGGCTGGGGCGATCCCCTCGAGCGCGACCCGGACCGGGTGCGCGAGGACGTGCTCGACGAGTACGTCTCGATCGAGGGCGCGCGGCGCGATTACGGCGTGGCGCTCACGGGGCGCATCGAGGACCTGAGCCTCGCCGTCGACGGGGACGAGACGAAGCGCCTGCGCTCGGCGGCCCGGGGCGCCGCCGCGAGGTGAAGGTCGGCATCGCGCTCGCGCGCCTCCACCCCGCCTACCACGTCGCCGCGGCGCTCGAGGCGGAGCGGCTCGGCTTCGAATCGGTCTGGATGTCCGAGCACCTGGTCTTCCCGCTCGACATGTCGGGCTCGCCTCACCCGGGCGAGGACTCGCCGCCGGTGCCGCCGACGACGCCGGTCTACGACGCCTTCGCGTACCTCGCCTTCCTCGCGGCGAAGACCTCACGCGTGCGGCTCGGGACGAACGTGTATCTGCTCGGGCTGCGGCATCCCTTCGTCGCCGCACGCGCGGTCGCGACCCTCGACATCCTCTCGGGCGGCCGCGCGGAAGTCGGGATTGGCGCCGGCTGGCTCCGCCAGGAGTGGAGCGCCGCGGGCCTCGACCCGCGCACGCGCGGGCGCCGCCTCGACGAGGCCCTCGCCGTCTGCAAGCGGCTGTGGAGCGAGCCCGTCGTCGAGCACCGGGGCGAGTTCTTCGCCTTCCCGCCCGTCGCCTTCGAGCCGAAGCCCGTGCAGAAACCCTGGCCGCCGATCCACGTCGGAGGCGAGTCGGAGGCGGCGCTCCGCCGCGCGGCGGCCGCCGCCGACGGCTGGTACGGGCTCGTGCACGATCTCGACTCGGCGGCAGCCCGGGTGCGTCGCCTGCGGGAGCTCCGTCGCGACGCCGGGCGGGAGCACGACCGCTTCGAGGTCACCCTCGGGGGAGAGCTCCGCGACCCCGACGAGCGGAAGCGCTGGGAGGACGCCGGCGTCGACCGCCTGGTCGTCGCGCCGTGGCGCCGCTCCAGCGAGGCCCTGGAGGGGCTGCGGCGCTTCGCGGACCTCGTCCTGCGATAGCCCGCTGTCTCCATTGCCCCCCCACGGGGCAGAAAATGTTTTCTCACGAGCACGCGGCATTTTTTTTCTCACAATTGCGATGTGCCGGAGAGTAGGGTGGAGCGGCAACGGACCTTGGAAGGGGATCCCATGCGCCAGATCGTCCTGCTCGCAGCCGCCGCTTTCCTGCTCCTTGCTCCGTCGAGCGCGCTCGCGACCTCGGCCACCTACACCGTCAACATGAGTGGAGCGCAGGAGGTGGGTGTTGGCGACGCGGACGGCACCGCCTCGGGCACGATCATGCTCGACGATGTGAGCGGCCTGATCTCGTGGAGCTTCGTCTACGCCAACATCGCGGCGCCGACCTTGATGCACATCCACGGCCCCGCCGCTCCGGCGGGCGTCAACGCGGGCGTCTTCATCGGCCTCGGCGTGGTCACCTCCGGTGGGGCGGGAACGCTGATCGACTCGTTCGTGCACGGGAACCTCGCGCAGATCACGCAGATCCTGAGCTCCCCGACCACTTTCTACGTGAACATCCACAACGGGCCCTTCGGGGGCGGCGCCGTGCGAGGGCAGGTTCCCGAGCCCGCGACCGCGCTGCTCCTCGGCGCAGGGCTCGCGGGCCTCGGTGTGGCCTCCCGTCGCGCGGGACGCCGCAGCTCCTGAACGCACTCGGCTGCTCCCCCTTCTTGCGCGCGCGAGCGTCGCGCGCCCCTTGACCGACCGGAGATATTTCGCTTTACTTTCGCCTCATGCGCGCCCGCGGCACGAGCGGCAATCCCCCGAACCGATTCGAGACCCTGCGCAGCGTCCCGTCGCCTGAGGAGGCCGCCGAGCTCGAGGAGCGCAATCCCGATACGCAGCTCCTGCGGGACCCGTCGCGCAGCATCGTCGCCACCAACGAGAGCCCCGACGTCGGCTTCGACGCGAGCCTCAATCCCTATCGCGGCTGTGAACACGGTTGTGTGTACTGCTACGCGCGCCCCACGCACGAGTATCTCGGCTTCTCGGCCGGGCTCGACTTCGAGACGCGGATCCTGGTGAAGGAGCGCGCGCCCGAGCTCCTGCGCGCGCGGCTCTCGGCGCGGAGCTGGAGGCCGCAGGTCGTGGCGCTCTCGGGCGTGACGGACGCCTACCAGCCGGCCGAGCGGCGGCTCGGGATCACGCGGCGCTGCCTCGAGGTGCTGCTCGAGTTCCGCAACCCCGTGACCGTCGTGACCAAGAGCTTCCTCGTCTCGCGCGACGCCGACCTCCTGCGCGAGCTCGCGGGCTTCGGCGCCGCGAGCGTCTGCGTGTCGATCACGACCCTCGACCCCGAGCTGCAGCGGCGGATGGAGCCGCGCGCGGCCCCGCCGGGCCGGCGCCTCGCGGCGATCGAGATCCTCGCCGCCGCGGGCGTGCCGGTGGGCGTGATGGTGGCGCCGATCGTCCCCGGGCTCACCGACCACGAGGCTCCGAAGATCCTCGCGGCGGCCGCCGCCGCGGGGGCGCGCTTCGCCGGGCGCGTCGTGCTGCGCCTCCCGCACGGCGTGGCGGAGCTCTTCGACGCCTGGCTGGCGGCGCACTACCCGGAGCGCCGCGCGCGGGTGCTCTCGCGCGTGCGCGCGCTGCGCGGCGGGCGCCTCTACGACTCGCGCTTCGGTGTGCGCCAGCGCGGCACCGGACCCTGGGCCGACGAGATGGAGGCGCTCTTCGACCTCGCGCGCCGCCGCGCGGGCCTCGCCGCGCGCGGGCCGGAGCTCTCGGTCGCGCTCTTCCGCCGCCCGGCGCGAGACGGACAGCTCGCGCTCTTGTGAGCGAGGGACGCCCGCCTACGCGCGCTGCGGCGTCACGAGCCGCCACTGGTTCTCGCGCATGATCCGGCGGACCTCGTCGGCGGAGAAGCCCGCGAGCTCGTCGGCGAAGCTCGTGGGGTCGGCGAGGCCCTCGGCGTGCGGCCAGTCGGAGCCGAAGAGGATGTTGTCGATGCCGATCAGGCCGGCGAGCTCGCGGATGTCGTCCTCGTAGTAGGGAGCGACGAAGACGTGACGCCGGATGGTGTCGTCTACCGGTTCGTGGAAGAGCTGCGGAAACTGGCCCTGACACTTGCGGAGCTTGCGCAGGAGCGGTCCCACCCACTCCGAGCCGTTCTCGATGCTGCACACGCGCACGTTCGGGTGGCGCTGGAAGACGCCGTGCACGACGAGCGCCGCGATCCCGTCGTAGATCGCCCGGTCGGCCTGCGTGACGCTGCCGAAGGCGTAGCCGCGGAAGGCCTCCATGGAGCGCTGCCCCTCCCAGGCCGCGGCGTACCTCCCGTAGCCCGAGTCGCTGGCGTGGAGGGCGACGGGGATGCCCGCCTCGGCGACGCGCGCCCAGAAGGGGTCGCAGACGCGGTCGCCGGGGGAGAAGCTCCCGGTGGCGCCGGGCACCGGGGCCGGCCGCACGTGGACCATGCGGGCGCCGCGCGAGAGCGCCCACTCGAGCTCGCGCGCCGCGCGCGCCGGGTCCATCAGCGAGATCATCGGCACCGCGAAGAGCCGCTCGCGCCAGGCGAAGCCCCAGTCCTCGTCGAGCCAGCGGTTGAAGGCCTCGAGGCTTCCGTGGGTGAGCTCGGCGTCGTGGCGCATCGGCTGCTCCACGCCCACGGCGAGCGTCGGGAAGAGCAGGATCGCCTCGAGGTCCTGGCGGTCCATCGCCGCCAGGCGAGCCTCGCGGTCCCGGTACTCGGCGCGGATCGGCTCGAGCCGGCCGAAGAGCTCCACCATGCTCCGCCCCTCGGGGTTCTTGCCGCGGAAGAAGGGGTCGAGGCTTCCCGGCAGCGCCACCGGGTCGAAGGTCGGGTTCGGGATGAACCGGTCGAGCTTGCCGTCGATCAGGATCCTCTGCTTGCCCCGGATCTCCACCCAGGTGACGCCGCGCTTGCGCAGCTTCGGATCCATGTGGCGCTGGAAGGCGTCCTGGGCCTCGTAGTAGTGGTTGTCGCCATCGAACGCCTTGTACCCGAGTGCGCCCATGACGGGATTATAGGGAAGGTCGGCGGGCCGCGAGCCAGCGGGCGAGGTCCCGGGCGGCGGGGCGGCGGAAGCGGCGGTACCAGTCGAAACGCTCGAGCGACTGCCGGAGCGCGCGCTCGCCACTCGGGAGCGGGTTCGCGGCGAAGAAGCGCGCGACGGCGCGCCGATGCGCGGGCGTGAGCAGCCGCCAGGTCGACTCGACGAGCCGCCCGGCGAGCAGCGGCGGCACGCGTCGGCGCAGGCGCGGCCAGCGCCGCTCGACGAAGTCCCAGGTCGCCTCCCGCGCCGCCGGGTTGGCGAGCATGCGGACGAGGAGCGGCACGACGTCCTGCATGGGGACCGCGTCGCCGAGGGCGAGCGCGAGGCTCCGCGCGACGAGCCGCGGCTGGTGGAAGGCGCCGAGGCCGAGCAGGAAGCGGCGGGCCTCCTGCGGCGTCGCCGCATCGCGCATCGCGGCGACGAAGCGGCGGTGGAGCGCCGCATCGCCGGCGCGGGCCGCGAGGGCGACCACGCCGTCGGCGAGGTTCGGGTCGATCGAGCGCGGGTCGGCGAGATAGTCCCCGCAGAGCGCCGTCGCCCTCGCGATGGCGTCCGGGTCGCCGGCGATCCCGCCCACGAGGTCGAGGAGCGCCGCGCGCCGCAGCCGCGCGGGCTGGGCCTCGTTGCGCTCGGGCGCGAGGCCCATCGCCGCGAGCTCGGGGGCGAAACGCGCGGAGAGGAAGGCGCGCAGCGCGGCCGAGCTTTGCGGCGCCGCGTCGGGGACGAGCGAGTCGGCGAGGAAGGCGAGCGGGCGCGCGAGCGCCAGGAGTACGTCGGCGTCGCGCTCCCCCGTGAGGCTCCCGGCGAGCTCGAGGAGCGCCCCGGCGGGCACCCGCCCCGCGCGCACGAGCGCCCACTGGTGGTCCACGAGGCCCATGCGCTCGATGGCCGGCAGGTCGGCGAGCGCCGCCAGGAGCGCGCGGAGCTCGCGCGGCGCGTGCGCCGGGCGGAAGAAGCCCGCTTCCTCCGCATTGCCGTAGACGAAGCGGGGCGCGGGCCCGCGCCCGAGCGGGATACGCGCGCTCCGCTTCGCGACGAGGGCGCGCAGCGTGCGCCCGCGCCCGCGCCCCGGCCCGCCGACCCGCGCGACCCACGGGATGGGCCAGGTCTCTCGGCTCCGCTCGGCTGCGGCCCTTTGCGCCGCCGCAGCCCGGTCGACTCCGCTCGCCTGCGCCTCGCTGCGCGGCTCCAGCCCGGTCGACTCCGCTCGCCTGCGGCTCGCTGCGCGGCCGCTTGCGGCCTTGCTGCTGCGGCCTGGGGTCTCGCGGAAGCGCTCCTGGCGCACGAGCAGTTCCGTCCGTCCGCCCGCGCGCCGGCTGCGGATCTCGAGCACCGGGTGGCCCGGCTGTTCGGTCCACGCGCGGGCCAGGGGCTCCACGGGCTCCCCGGAGGCCTCGCGTAGCGCCCGCCAGAGATCGGCCGCGACGGCGTTGCCCTCGCGGTGGCGGCGGATGTAGCGGCGCACGCCGCGCCGGAAGGCGGTGGGACCGAGGTAGCGCTCCAGCATGCGCACCACGGCGGCGCCCTTCTCGTAGGTGATGAGATCGAAGTTCTCGCTCGCCTCGGCCGGAGTGCGCACCTCGCACCAGATCGGATGGGTGTGGCGCAGCGCGTCGAGATCGAGCGCGGCGGCCCGCCCGTGCTGGAACTCGTGCCACATGCGCCACTCGGGCCGCCAGTGGTCGACGACGCTGAAGGCCATCCAGGTGGCGAAGGCCTCGTTGAGCCACAGGTCGTCCCACCAGGCCATCGTGACGAGGTCGCCGAACCACATGTGGGCGAGCTCGTGCGCGATCACCTCGGCGGCGCGCTTCTGCTCGGCGAGGGTCGCCCGGCGCGGATCGAGCAGCAGCAGCGTCTCGCGGAAGAAGACCGCCCCCGCGTTCTCCATCGCGCCGAATTCGAAGTCGGGTACGGCCACGAGGTCGAGCTTCGGGTAGGGGTAGGGGAGGCCGAAGTAGCGCTCGAGCCGCGAGAGGCTCTCGCGCGCCGCCTCGAGCGCGAAGCCGGTGAGACGCTCCTTCCCCGGCACGTGCCATACGCGAATCGGCGTCGGACCGACGAAGACCCGACGCGAGCCCTGGAGCGGCCCCACGGCGAGGGCGACGAGGTAGGTCGAGAGCGGCGGCGTCTCGGCGAAGACCACGGTCTTGCGGCCCGGACCCGCGCTGCGGCTGGCGACGGCCGGCGCGTTCGAGAGCACGGAGTGCGCTGCCGCGGTGGTGACCGAGAGCCGGAAGCGGGCCTTCATCGCCGGCTCGTCGAAGCACGGGAAGAACTTGCGCGCCTCGCTGGCCTCGAGCTGGGTGAAGGCGAAGCGGCGGCGCCCGGAGGCCGCGCGATAGAGGCCGCAGAGGTCCCGGCGCAGGCGGCCCGCGAAGGCGAGGCGCAGGGTCGCCGGCCCGGCGGGGACGGCCTCCGGGAAGCGCACCTCGATCATCTCGGAGGCGGGCCGGGGAACGACCGTGCCCGCGCGGCTCGCTCCGTCGACCTCGAGCCGCGCGCGGGAGACGCGCAGGTCCACGGCGTGGAGGCGCAACGCGCGCTTCGGGCGCGCGAGGCGCAGCTCGATCGCGACCTCGCCCCGGTAGACGTCGCTGCGCGCGGGGTCGAGCTCGATCCGGAGCTCCACCCGCTCGGGGCGCAGCTCCGGGTCGAGCCGCTCGGCCGGCCGCCGCCGCGGGCGGGGCTCCGCCAAGGGCTCGCTCTACCGAGCCTCGGCGCCGGGTGCCGGCGGCGGGTAGACGATGTAGTGCTCGATGATCGCGAGCGCGAGCTCGGCGTCGGGGGGGCGTGCGTGACCGAAGCGGCCGCGCCGGCGCAGATCGTCGAGCAGGGTCTCGATCACCTGGTCGCGGTGGAGGTCGTCGGCGTGCTCCTCCACCCTGCGGCGCTCCGCCTCGTCGGCGAAGCAGTAGGCCTTCCAGGAGATGGAGAAGCGGAGGTCGTCCCAGACGTAGCGGGCGAGCACCTCGTCGCCCTGCTCGAGCTGCCAGCGCCCGTCGCCGGAGAAGACCAGCAGGGCACCAGGGCGGAGATCGGGGAGCGGTGCAGCGTCCTCGCGGACCCGGTCCACGCCGTGGAAGACCGAGTCGGTGTCGAGCAGGATCGCGGTATTGTGCCGCACCGGGAGTGCGACGGGCGGGCCCAGGGGTCCGCCGGGGTAGAACACGAACTCCCCGCCGCGGGGATTCCCGAACCAGGCGACCCCGGTCGCGATGGGTATGCGCCAGCGCTCGAAGAGCTTTGAATGGTGCATCGCGACGATCAGCCACTGCGGGTCGCGCTTGCGCGAGATGCCGCGGAACTCCGGCACGTCGGTGTGCACGGCGAGCTCCTGCCCCGGAACGAGCAGGTTCGCGTAGACGATGTTCGGCGCCACGATCGCGCGCCCGTGCACCTTCCGGGCCGCGTCGACGAAGCCCTCGTGGTTCAGGAAGGGCTCGATCCCGGGGATCAGGGGCCGATCGTAGGCGTAGGTCTCGCGGAAGTAGTTGGTGCGCGCGGCGAGCCGCGCCACCGGCTCGCGCCGGCCGAAGCGCCCGCCCGTGCGCACGAAGTGGATCGCGGCGTCGTAGCGCTGCGGGAGCCCGTCGCCGAAGTCGTCCGCGATCGCCTCCTCGGCGTAGGTGCCGTAGCGCCCGAATTGCTCGCAGAGGCGCAGCATCGCTTCCGCCCCCGCCTCGGGGAGCAGGGGATCGAAGCGCGCGTACTCGGCGTCGCCCATGGCCACCTCCGTGGGACCCCGCATCCTACCACTTCCCGGCAGCCGGGATTCCTCCCTCGAGCTACGGGATCAGCCCCGCGCGGCGGCTCGCGGCGAGGGCGTCGATCGCCTCGACGCGGCGGATCGCGGCGCGCACCTCGGCGGCGAAGGTGCGCCGGCGCGCCGCGAGCTCCGGGCCGCCCGGGTCGAGGAGCTCGCGGTTGCGCGCGAGCTCGAGCGCCGAGCGGAAGATCGCCTGCGAGACCGACGCGGCGCTGTGGATGCGGCGCTGGAGGTGGTACTGGCGGCCGAGGCCCAGGCATTGCTCGACCAGGTGTGCCTCGTCCACGGGCTCCCCGGGATCCAGGCGCGCGAGCAGGTCCGCCACCAGGCCGTAGGCCTCGACGAAGGGGCGCAGCACGCGGTGCGACGAGAACGGGCGGAAGCTCTGGATCAGCGCGCGGATCGAGTCGCCGCCGGCGCGCACGCGAGCCTCCCACTCGGGATCGGTGTGCCGCAGCTCGCGCGCGATCTCGCCGCGGAAGGCCTCCTTCTCCGGGAAGAAGAACTCGAACTTGAACAGATCGCGCACCCGCAGCGTCTCCTCCCAGAACTCGGCGAGCGGCTCGACGACGCCGTCCTCGGCCGCGCGCAAGAGCGCGAGCTCGGCGACCGCGGCGCTCACGAAGAAGTGGATCACGGTGTTGCGGTAGTAGGCGGCTGCGAGCTGCTGCTCCGGTCCGATCCGGTAGACCGGCTCCGGCCCCTCGCGGAAGCAGGTGACGACGCCGTTCTCGACCAGCAGGTCGAGCTGCCGGCGCACCTCCGCGGGGTCGTCGAGGCGGAGCTCCTCGGTCGTGGGGAGCCCCCGCGAGCGCACGAAGTGGAGCAGGTTGCGGAGCGCCGCCACGGTCTCGTCGACCGAGAGCGCGCGGAAGCCGCTCCCGATCATCGCCAGCGCGACGAGGGAGCAGGGCGTGATCGGCGTCGCCCGGTTGATGCGGACGCACACCTCGAAGGCGAGCTTGCGCACGGCGAGGCTCTGCTCGTCGGGCGCGGGCTCGTGGGCCTCGGCGCCGCGGCCGAGCGACTTCGCGAGCGAGAGGGGCTCGCCGAAGCGGATGTGGATCTCGCCCGAGCGGCGCCGCAGGCGCCGCACCATGCCCACGAACCAGCCGAAGCTCTCGCGCTGCTTCGGCGCGCCGCCCTGCTCGGCGGCGTAGGCGCCCACGTCCTGGATCTGGTCGTAGGCGATCGAGACCGGGACGAGCATCACCTCCTCGGCCTTGCCGCGCCGGAAGGCGTCCACCACGTAGGCCAGCATGCCGAAGCGCGGCGGCAGGAGCTTCCCGGTCCGGGAACGGCCGCCCTCGATGTACCACTCGAGCGTGAAGCGCTTCTCGACCAGGTAGTCGACGTAGTGCTGGAGCACGAGCTTGTAGACCGGGTCGTCCTTGAAGCTCCTGCGGATGAAGAAGACGCCGCTGCGGCGCACGAGGGGCCCCACCGGGAAGAAGTTCATGTTGATCCCGCCCGCGGTGTGGTTCGGCGGGTGCCCGTTCTCGTGCAGCGCGTACTGGAGCACGAGGTGGTCGAGGTTCGACTTGTGGCTGGGCAGGAAGACGACCGGGTGCTGCTGCGCGAGGGCCTTGATCTCCGCCAGCTGCGCGCGGTCGTAGTGGAGCGCCTCGGCGTAGCCGCGCGTGTAGAGCAGGCGGATCCCGTGCGCGACGAGGTCGATCACGAAGGGGCTGTGCGTCGCGGCGACCTCGCGCAGGTCGCGCGAGGCCTCGCGGGCGACGCGGGCGGGATCGCGCCCGAGTTCGCGCGCGAGCTTCGCGATTCCCCCGCGGAAGGCGGGGCGGGAGAGGATGTCGTCGTGCACGAGGCGCGGCACCTTGTAGCGGGCGCCGCGCAGGCGCCGCTCGGCGCGCTCGAGCGCGAGCGCGGCCTGGCGCGCCACGAACTCGGCGAGGCCTGTGGTCTGCTCGAGGTCGGAGCCGGCGCCGAGCCGCCAGCGCTGGCGCAGCTCCGAGACCGGCGCCGGCTCGCCGGCCACGATCCGGCAGCGGTCGCGCGCGCGAAGCCAGACCGCGCGCTGGCGCAGCGCCCCGGGGTCGCGAGGGTCGCCCACGTACAGCAGGTCCGCGAGCACGGCGGCGCGCTGGCCGCCGCGCTCCTTCGGGAGCCAGGCCACGCGCAGCGGCGCCAGCAGCGCGTCGTCGCCCGAGGCGAGGGTCGCTTCCAGACGCGCGAGCGACACGCGGCGGCGGCGGCGGGTCGGCGGGATGCGGATCGCCTCGCAGCCGCCCGCTCCGAGCTGCGCCGGGCGATGCCGCTCGATCCAGCCCTCGAGCAGCCGCGCCTCGAGCTCGCTCGAGGCGTCGAGCAGGAAGGCGACGCGCCGGCCGTTCGCGAGCGGCCAGTCGGGCTCGCCCTCGAGCGCGCGGCGCAGGGCGGAGGCCATCCCGTCCCATGATATCCCGGTTGCTATGGTCTGGCCCACGAGGAGGACCCAAGTGCGCGAGCCGACGCGCTGGCCCCGCGAGGCGTGGATCCCGCTGCTCGCGGGCGTGGTCTGGCTGTGGCGCGCGCCCGAGCACGGGCTCACGGGCTTCCTGTTCTCGATCGTGCCGGGGTGCCTCCTGCTCGGTTCCGGCGTCTCGATGCTGCTCATGCCCGGCGACCGGCGCATCGCGCACTTCGCGGCCGCCGGCGGCGTGCTCGGCGTGCTCTTCGCGCTGCCCGCCTTCGTCCAGGTGGGGTTCTTCGGAGGCCTCTTCCTCCTCGGCGCCTCGGCGGCTGGCTTCGTCGCGGCGGGCGTCCACTCGGTGCGGCTCGAGCCGGACCAGGAGGAGGTTCCCGAGCCGATCCCCTCGCTCTGGCTCGCGACGCAGGTGGCCGCCGACGAAGCGATGCTCGCCTGGATGCTGGGGCGCCTCGCGCTCCCGAGCCGCGACGACCACGTGCGCATCGAGCGCGAGGTCGCGGCCGCGCGCGAGCTCTTCGAGGCCCGCGGCTGGCTCGAAAAGCCGGTTTCCTACCACGCGCCTCCGCCGCCGCTCGAGCGCGTCGGCCTGCGCCCGTCCCGCGCGCGCGGGATCGCCTTCGAGCACCTGTGGTTCGAGAGCGGCTACGAGCCGCATCCGGGCGAGCCGGGGCGGGAGCGCTGGCTCTCCTACGCGGCCAACCGCCAGGCGCACGCCTGGGTGCTGCGCCACGCGGGCGCGGACCGACCCTGGCTCGTGTGCGTCCACGGCTACGTGATGGGCTGGCCGCTCCTCGACCTCTCGCTCTTCCGACCCGAGCTCTTCCACCAGCGCCTCGGGCTCAACATGATCGTGCCCACGCTGCCGCTCCACGGGCGCCGTTCGCTCGGGCGGCAGAGCGGCGAGGGCTACCTCCGCGGCGACGTGCTGGACACGATCCACGCCGAGGCGCAGGCGATCTGGGACCTGCGCCGGCTCCTCGCCTGGGTGCGCGCCCAGGGCGACGCACCCGTCGGGGTCTACGGGATCTCCCTCGGCGGCTACAACGCGGCGCTGCTCGCCTGCCTCGACGAGGAGCTCGCCTGCGTGATCGCGGGCGTACCGGTCGCCGACTTCGCGCGCATCGTCTTCCAGCACGCGCCGCCGCTGCACCTGCGCGACGCGATCGACGCTGGCCTCGTCGAGGAGCGCATGCGCGCCTTGAAGCGCGTGGTCTCGCCCCTCGTGCTCGAGCCGCGCGTCGCACCGGAGCGGCGCTGGCTCTTCGCAGCGGTCGCGGACCGCATCGTGCCCCCCGACCACGCGCGCGACCTCTGGCGCCACTGGGGCCGCCCGCCGATCGCCTGGTACCAGGGCTCGCACCTCTCCTTCCGCGCCCACCCCGAGGTGGGCGCCTTCGTCGAGCGCGCGCTGCGCGAGTCGGGGCTCGCGGTCCCGGCCTGAAGCCGGCGAGCCTCAGCGCGGGCCCGTTTTGCGAGCGCCTCCCTCGGCGAGCCGCTTCAGGTTGAGCAGCTGGCGCCGCATCATCACGAGATCTCCCCAGGGCAGGAGCGCGCGCAGCAGCGCAGCGGAGATTCCGCGCCGGTAGGCGACGCGAAGCTTCGCCAGGAGCCGCGTGCGGTCGGGTCCGACCGAGCGCGCCCAGTAGGTGACGTTCACGATCCCGAAGAGCCGCGCCCCGGAGGATCCGGGAGGCGTCTCGAGCGTCAGCGCGATGCCGGGCTCGAACGCCAGCAGGCGGAAGATCTTCATGAAGGTCTGCCCCGCGCAGAGCGCTTCGAGCCCGGGCACAAGCGCGCGCGGGCTGCGGCGGCCGAGATTGTCGATCCAGTCGTAGCTGTAGGGCGCGACGCGCAGCTGGCAGAGCCAGCGGAACACCAGGGAGGCGGGAGCTCCGACGTCGACGCCCCGCCAGAGCCGATCGCGAGCGCCGTCGTCGGCGCGGTCGCCCGGGAAGGGGAGCGCGCGCTCGGCGGCGGTGGTCCCCCAGCTGCGAGCGACCTCGAATCCCATTCGCTCGCGGGCTACGCGAGGCGGGCCTTGCGATAGAGCGCCACGACCGCCGCGCCGCCGAGGCCGAGGTTGTGCTGGAGGGCGAGCTTCGCGTCCGGGACCTGGCGCTTGCCGGCCTCGCCGCGCAGCTGCCAGTTGAGCTCGGCGCACTGCGCGAGGCCGGTGGCGCCGAGCGGGTGGCCCTTCGAGATGAGGCCGCCCGAGGGGTTCACCACGACCTCGCCGCCGTAGGTCTGCGCGCCGGAGTCGACGAAGTCGCCGGCCTTGCCCTCCGGGCAGAGGCCGAGCGCCTCGTAGGTGATGAGCTCGTTGCAGGAGAAGCAGTCGTGGAGCTCGACCACGTCGAGCTGCTCGGGGCCCACCCCCGACTGCTCGTAGACGCGCTGCGCGGCCTTGCGCGTCATGTCCGAGCCGACGAGCTTGATCGAGCTCTTCTCCTCGAAGGAGGACGGGAAGTCGGTCGTCATCGCCATGCCGGCGATCTCGACCGCCTTGCCGGCGAGCCCGTGCCGGCGCACGAAGTCCTCGCTCGCCAGGATCGCGGCGCCCGCGCCGTCGGAGGTCGGGCAGCACTGGAGCCTGGTCAGCGGCTCGTAGACCATCGGCGCGGACTGGATCTGCTCCAGGGTGTACTCGTCCTGGAACTGCGAGTAGGGATTGTTTACCGAGTGCTTGTGGTTCTTCCAGCCGATCTTGGCGAAGTGCAGGGGCTTCGTTCCGTAGCGTTCCATGTGCTCGCGGCCGGCGTTGCCGAAGAACTGCGGTGCCGGCGGCGCCTTCGCGAAGCCGCGCATCTCGATCATGAGCTTCGCGTGCCGGTCCATCGGGTTCGTGCGGTCGGTGAACTTGATGCCGAGCGAGCCCTTCTCCATCTTCTCGAAGCCGAGCGCCAGCACGCACTCGGCGAGGCCGCCCTCGACGAACTGCTTGGCCATGAAGAGCGCCGTCGAGCCCGTCGCGCAGTTGTTGTTCACGTTGTAGATCGGGATGCCGGTCATGCCGAGCGTGTAGACGGCGCGCTCGCCGCAGGTCGAGTCGCCGTAGCAGTAGCCGACGCAGGCCTGCTGCACCTCCGCGAAGGGGATGCCCGCATCCTCGAGGGCCTTCGTCCCGGCCTCGCGGGCCATGTCCGGGTAGTCCCACTCCCGCGACCCGGGCTTCTCGAACTTCGTCATGCCGACGCCGACGACGTAGACCTTCCTGCCCATCGCTCGAATCCTCTCGTGGATCGGGAGAACTCAGTCTAGCACGGCGGCAGGAGGCCGACTCGAGCGACTGCGTGCGGGCAGACGATCGAGGCGCTGCGCGCCCCGAGCCGCGCGCGGGTGCGCGATCCGCTCGCCTTCAATCGACCGCGAGGTCGAGGGCGCGAGCGGCGGCCTGCATGCGGCGATCGAACGTCCAGATGGGAGCTCGCGAGAGCCTCGACGAGGCCAGCAGGTGCGCGTCGATCCAGCCGATGCCGCTGCCGGGCACTCCGCTCGCTTCCACGAAGCCCAGGACCTCGTCGTGGTCTGCCACCACGGCCCGGGGAAGCCTTGCCAACCACGCGAGGATCTCGCGCCTTCGCCGTAGCTGCCCGCACGCCAGCTCCCCGATCACGAACGGGTGGCACGCCACGTCGCCCGCCTCGAGTTTCGCGCCGAGGCGGGCGTCTCCGTGCCGCAGGTGGTGCACCCAGACGGAGGTATCGACGAGGATCACCCGGACGCCGCCGGGCGCCGGCGGCGGATCGGGCGCAGCCCCTTCTCGGTCCCGCCGAGCGCCGCGAGGCGTCTCGCGCTCGCTCGCGCGATCAGCGCTTCGAGCCCCGCGTGGACGAGGGCCGTCTTCTCGCGGATTCCCGAGAGCCGGCGGGCTTCGTCGAGCAGTCGGTCGTCGAGGTTCAGCGTGGTTCTAATATGCATGAATATGCATCAATCATGCAGATGCCGCCAGCCCCCTGGCCCTCCGCCGGCGCAGGGCGGCCCGACCTTCTAGATCCCGAAGTGGGAGCGGATCAGGCGCAGGCTCCAGGCGTCCGGCAGCAGGCGCCGGCCGAGCGGCACGAGCCGGGCGTCGGCGCCGGCCGTGTAGCGCGCGCGGGGGCGCCGCGCGGTGAGCGCCCGGTGCACCTGGCGCGCCACGCCCTCGGGCCCGGGTGCGCGCGGGAGCGACTCGCGCACGACCTGCTCGACGCGCCGCAGGCGCTCGCCGTAGGCCGAGGCCGCTGGATCGCCCCAGTGCATGGCGTCGTTGAAGGGGGTCGCGACGTCCCCGGGCTCGACCAGGCTCGCGAGTACCCCCGTCCCGTGGAGCTCGTTGCGGAGCGAGAGCACGAGCGCGTCGAGCGCGGCCTTGCTCGCGGAGTAGTGCGCCTGAAAGGGGATCGGCGCGCGCCCGGCCAGCGAGCCGACTACGACCACGCGCCCGCTCCCCTGGGCGCGCATGGATGGGAGCACGGCGCGCAGGGTGCGCAGCGTGCCGAAGAAGTTCGTCTCGAAGAGCTCGCGGGCGAGCTCGATCGGGACCTCCTCGACGCTGCCGAAGATCCCGGTCCCGGCGTTGCACACCGCTCCGGCGAGGCGGCCGGCCTCCGCGAGGACCTTCGCCACCGCGTCGCGCACCGACGCCTCGTCGCGGACGTCCATGGCGACCCAGCGCACGCCGGGCGGCGCGTCCCGGCCCCCGCCGCGGCGGCTCGCGCCCCAGACGCGAAACCCGCGCCGCGCGAGCAGCTCCGCCGTCGCCGCGCCGATCCCCGAAGACGCGCCGGTGACGAGGACCGCGGGACCCATGGGCCCGCGATGCTACACGTTCGCCCGGAGAAGTCGTGCGCAACGCGCAACGCATCCTGGCGCTCCTCGTCGCCGCCTGCGGCGCGCCCGATCCGCCGGTCTCGGCAATGGGCGCGCGCGAGGTCGCGTTCGTCGCCCTCGGCGGCGAGGCGTTCACGCTTGAGCTCGCCCTCGACCCGGCGGCGCGCCAGCGCGGCCTCTCCGGCCGGGGCCAGATCCCGCGCAACGCCGGCATGCTCTTCGTGCTCCCGCGGCCAGAGCCCTTCGCGATGGTGATGCGCGACTGTCCGGCGCCGATCGACGTCGCTTTCCTCGATGCAGGGGGTCGCGTCGTCGCCGTCCACGAGATGGCGGTCGAGCCGCCGCGCGCGCCCGGCGAGACCCCCTTCGCCTACGAGTCGCGCCTCCCGCCCTACTCGAGCGGGAGCCCGGTGCTCTTCGCGATCGAGACGGCCGGCGGCCGCCTGCGCGAGCTCGGCCTCGCGGTGGGCGACCGCGTCGCGTTCGACGCGAAGGCGCTCGTCGCCCGCGCTCGCTGAGCGCAAGGCCGCGAAGCGGCCGCGCAGCGAGGCGAAGCCGAGCGGAGCCCCATTGAGGCTGCCGGCGCACGGCCGCGAAGCGGCCGCGCAGCGAGGCGAAGCCGAGCGGAGTGATCTGAGGGATAGTCAGAAACTCCGGGGTCGCCGTATAATCGAATCGTTCGGGGTGACAGGGACCCAGAGGGGCGAGCGTGGGCGAGCGGGAGCGTCCGGGCCAGGACGCGCAGTTCACCTCCGGGATCCGGCTGCTCGCGCGCCTCGCGAGGGTCGCGGAGCTCGTCTGCCAGCAGACGGGGATCAGCCTTTCGCAGTATCGGCTGCTCGTCTCGATCACCGGGCGCCCGCAGCGCGCGAGCGAGCTCGCCACGCACGTCGGCGTGAGCCGGCCCGCCTTGACCTCCCTCGTCGACGGCCTCGAGCACTCGGGCTGCCTTCGCCGAGTGCCGGTGGCGAGCGACGGGCGCGGGATCCAGCTCGTCGTGACGGATGCCGGCCGCGAGGCCGTCGAGCGCGCGGACGCCGCGCTGACGCGGCGCCTCGCCGAGCTCGCCGGGCCGGATGCAGCCCGAGTCGTCGGCGAGGTGGTCGCGGCGATCGACGCCGCTCTCGACCGCGAGATCTGAACCGGGAACGGCAGCTCCCGACTGTTGGGAAATCACAACACATCACGGGACATGCGCTAGTCACCGGGGTTCGGGGTGTTGTATCGTCGGCGACCGCTGGACCCGAGGCGCCTGGGGGGGCACGGGAATGCTCCCTCCGGCGGTCCCAACGAGGAGCTGCCGTAAGCGATGGATGACGTCGCCCCGTCGATGTGGAGCTCCCTGCCAGCCGAGGCCACCCGCAGCGAGATCCGGCGCCGCTACGCGGGCGCCTTCCGCCTCCGCCCGTGGATCTACTGGGCCGACATGCTCGCGTCGGCTGCGATCGGCTGGACGCTATTCCTCGCGGCGCTCGCCGCTCCACCCGGGTCGCTCGGGCATCTGCTGGCGACGGTCGGGGCGGTCTTCGCCCTGCTGCGGGCGGCGCTCTTCATCCACGAGCTCGCGCACGTCCGCAGCGGGGACCTGCCCGGGTTCGAGGCGGTGTGGAACCTCCTGGTGGGGATCCCCGTCGCCGTGCCGAGCCTGATGTATGTGGGCTCGCACGCCGACCATCACAAGCGCACGGGCTTCGGGACGGACGAGGATCCGGAGTACGCGCCGATCGCCCACTGGAGCCGGGTGCGGATCGCGCTCTTCGTGCTCACGGTCGCTTTCGTCCCATTCCTCCTGGTGCTGCGCTGGGGCGTGGTGGGCCCCCTCTCGCGCGCGATCCCGCCGCTGCGCGGCTTCGTCGTGCGGCACTGCTCGACGCTGATCATCAACGTCCACTACCGGCGGCCGGAGCCGCGCGGTCGGACCGCCGAGCGCTGGGCCTGGCAGGAGGCCGGCGCGGCGCTCGGGGTCTGGAGCGCGGCCGCCGGATGCGCGCTCGGCTGGATCCCGGTGCACGCGGTCGCCCAATGGTTCACCGTCGCCGCCGGAATCCTGATCGTGAACCAGGTGCGCACGCTCACCGCGCACCGCTACGAGAACGCCGGCGAGCCGGTCGACAGTCAGGGGCAGCTCCTCGACTCGATCAACCTCACGGGCTGGTCGCCGCTGACCGCGCTGCTCGCGCCGGTCGGCCTGCGCTACCACGCGCTGCACCATTTCCTGCCGAGCCTGCCCTACCACAGCCTCGGCTTCGTGCACCGCAAGCTCCTCGCCGAGCTCCCGGACGACGCCCCCTACCGCCAGACGGTGCACGAGAGCGTGCTCGCCCCGCTCCAGAAGCTGTGGCAAAAGGACGCCGTCCGGACGGCCTGACGGGGACGACGGGGACGGTGTTTAGATTTTAAGGATATTCAGATTCTCCTTCCACCGGGAGGCATGCTGGGGCTCTCTCGGGAGAATCTGAATATCCTTAAGATCTGAACACCGTCCCCTTCACCGTCCCCTTCTCGCTCGGCTTCGCCTTGCTGCGCGGCCTCGCTACCGGAGCTCGCGGCGGGCGAGGACGCGCCAGAGGATCGGCCAGCCGAAGATCAGCGGGTAGCGCCGCTGGCGCTCGCTCGGCTCGATGCGCGTTCCGGTGTGGCGCTCGAGCTTCCAGAGGGCGTACGGGAGCCACTCCCCGAAGGTGAACGCGGTCTTCACGAGCTGCGCGGCGTAGGCGGCCTTCGCGGCGGGCCGGCGCAGCCGCCAGCCGGCGCGGGCGCGGCGCCGCGCGGGGGTCCAGGCGCGGAAGCCCCCGTCCAAGGTTTCGACGCGGAGCTCGCCGCGGCTGCGCTCGGCGAGCTCGCGCAGCGCGCTCGCTCCGGCCCGGTCGTAGCGGCCGGGGTCGGCCGCGTAGAGCTTCTCGATCGCCGCGTCGGCCTCGGGTCGCATCTCGCCGGCGTAGGTCTCGCGGAAGACGCGCTGCCAGAGCTCCTCGAAGGCGACGCGCTCGCCCACGGGCAGGAGCGGGAGGACGCGTCGCACGGCGGTCAGGTGCGCCTCCACGACGGCGGCGACCAGCGCCTCGCGGGAGCTCGCGTCGCGCAGCTGGACCGCGAGCGCGGGCTGGCAGAAGCGCGCCCAGATCCCCGTGCGCAGCCCGCGTCCGGAGGCTCCGCGGGCGAAGTCGGCGAGCGAGACCACCGCGTACTTGGCGCGCACCGGCTCGCCACCGCGCCGGTCCTCCAGGTAGAAGACGTTCGGCGGCAGGATCGCGTTCGCCAGCGCGAGGCGGCGCGAGGCGTAGGCCGCGCGGTAGGAATCGACGAGCGCGTAGAAGTCGAGCACACCCTCGGGCGTCGCGCGGCGCAGGCAGGAGCCGTAGAAGACCACGGCCGCCGTGGTCTCGCCGTGGCGAGCGCGGATCCGGTCGGCGAGGAGCCGAGCCGCCGGAGGCGCCGGGCGAGCCAGCTCGGCCAGCGCGAGCGCGGCGAGGTCGCGGGCCCCGGCGCCCATCGGCCCGGCCCGCATCCTACGCGCGCAGGAAGGTGAGCCGCCGGTCTCCGCCGAGCGTCACCACCTCGTCGGGGCGGCTCGCGAAGATCTCGCCGTCGATGGTGAACCCGCTGTCGAAGAGCAGCTGCGCGCGCTCGACCCGCCGGCTCGTGTAGCCGTTCTCGGGGCGCGCGATCGATCCCACCCGACCCCGCAGCAGTCCCGGCGCGGCCGCGAGGAAGCGGCGCGCGTCGCTCGCGATGCAGGTGAAGCGCACCGGGCCGGTGCCCGGCCCCCAGAACGGGTTGATCCGCCAGAAGAGGCGCTCGAGCGAGGTGGCGATCGCCACGTAGAACTCGCCGGCCGCGACGCCCTCGCCGTCGAGCCGGATCTGGATCTTGTCCGGCTGGACCACGCCCTGGCGCGGGCGAAAGGCCACTCTCGCCATGAGCGCCAGCGTGACGAGGCCCGCCCCGAAGCCGCCCTGGCTGCGTCCGTCCGGGAAGAGACCGAGCGTCAGGGCGATTGCGCGGCGGATCACGCCCACGCCGAAGAACATCCCGTATTCGCAGCGCCGGCCGCGATCGAGCTCGACCCGCAGCACCGGCCGCCGGGTGATGCGCGGGGCGAGCCGTCCCGCCCGGGCGTCCTCGATCAGCTCCCGCAGCCCCTTCACCGAGTCGCGCTGGGCGCCGAGGTCGAGCGCCGTCATGTTGGTACGCCCGCCGCGCAGCGGGGCGATCAACGGCAGCCGGGAGAAGGGCCGCCGCTCCAGGATTTCGGTCAGCGCGTGCTGAAGCGTTCCATCGCCGCCGTTCACGACCAGGAGGTCGAGGTCGCGCCGCGCCAGCCGGCGGATCGCGGCCGGCAGCAGTACGGCGGAATCCGTCTCCTCGTGCGCCACCTCGGGGTAGTCGCGCAGGAGCTCGACGACGTCGTCCACCCGGCTCCCCTGCCGGCCCGCGCGCAAGTTGTTCAGGACGCCGATGCGAGGAACGTCACGCAATCGTCGATGGGCTCCCGGGGGTCGGGTTCTAGGATCCGGACGCCGATGACGCGAGGGGATTGAGAAAAGTCACCGACGCGATGCCGCTTCCTTCGAGGTCGAGCGCTGCACGACCCGGCACGGCCTCGAGCCGAAGCAAGAACGACGACTCCGTCCAGACCCTCCTTGGACGCATCGCGAACGATAGCAGGAATCGAAACGGCTGCGGTAGAGCCCCGAGGGGATCGTGCGCGAGGAGCTCGCGGCCGAGCGTCAGCCTGCCGGAGAGCCCGGGGCCGCGCAGGCGCAACGCGGCGGGCACGGGGTAGCCGCGCTCGGGGGTCCCGGGGCGGGCCTCCAGGTCCGCGTGCAGGTCGCTCGTCTCGACGAGCACGCGGCCGTCGTGCACGATGATGAGCCACTGATGGCGTTCCCCCCCAGGAGTCGTCACGTCGCGAAGATGGACCTGCGCGCCGGGGTCGAGCGACGAGAAGTCGATCCGGCGCAGGACGAGATCGGACTCGCTCCGATCCATCCAGCTGTGGACGAAGGCGGCGCGGCCCTTCATCTCGAGGGGCTCGGCCATGCCCGGAAGCAGCACCGTCCCCTCGATGGGGGCCGCGAGGTCGAGGAGGTCGACGTGGTACTCCGGCGGTTCTCCGGCGCGTGAGAAGCGCGCCGACGCGTCGGCCTGCAGGCGCAGGCGGATCTCGATCCCGCGGCGATTGTTGTCGTACTCGAACGTGCGCACGGGAGCGCGGAGATCGAGCTCGGTCGAGCCGATGCGGAGGCTGCGTCCGCCGTCGCCGACGCTCCAGCGCCCCTCGAGCCGCCCGTTGCGGAACTCGACGGTCTCCCCGTCGGGCGGGATCAGGTGACCGACGCCGACGGCGGTGCGCTCGCCCGGACCCTCGTTGGTCACGAGCACGCGCGCGACGAGCCGGTGCCCCTGCTCGAAGCGCGCCACGAGGTCCCAGTACTCGAGCGCCGCGTCGACCCGCGAGAGGCGCGCGCGAGGGTCGCCGCGCTCGGGCGCCGCTGCGGCGAGCCCGACGGCGAGCGCCGCGAGCAGGAGCGTCCCGCGCGAGGCGAGCTTCGAGCGCCGGTCGTGGCTCAGGCAGGTCCCCCGGGTCGCGCCCCGCTCGGACGCGCGGCGGCGGGCGCGTATTCATCGAAGGGGCGCACCCGCTCGCCGCGCGAACGCGCCGCGAAGGCCTGGCCGATGCGCAGGGCGTGGAAGCCGAGCGAGACCACGGTCCAGAGCGCGACCATCCCGAGGCCGAGATCCGGCCGTCCCCCGACGGTGCCGACGCTCAAGAGCAGGAGGTTCGGGTTGCGCCGCGCCGTGATCGTGCGGAAGAGCGCGTCGATCGGCCGCCAGCAGTGCATCTCCATGTCGAAGGCGAGCAGGAAGAGACCCTCCGCGAGACGGCCGACCAGGTAGCCCGCGACGACGATCCACGTCTCCGGGGCGAACGGCGCGCCGAGGCCGAAGCCCCAGGCGAGCCACCAGAAGGGCGGGTGCAGCAGATCGAGGCTGTGGTCGAGGATGTGGCCGAAGCGGCTCGAGCGCAGCGTCACGCGGGCGAGCTTGCCGTCGACCGTGTCGAGGAAGGTCATGAGCCAGGCGACGACGAGCCCCGCGCCGAACGAGCCCAGCACGAAGAGCCAGCCGGCCGCGATCGCGAGCACCCAGCTCGCGATCGTGACGGTGTTCGGCTGGACCCCGCGCTCGGCGAGCCAGCGGGTCGCCGCGCGGGCGGGTCGCGGCCAGACCCACTTCGTCACGAGGTCCGTCGCGCCCTTGTAGGCGGCGTCGAAGGTGAGCTCCTCGACGCGACGCGCCGTCTCGGGGCGCGCCGGAAGGAGATAGGCGGCCTGATACTTGCGCAGCAGGGCGATGTAGCCGGAGCCGAGCGCATCGGGCAGGGTGGCGCGCAGGCCGGGGGGAGCGCCGACGCGGCGCTCCCGGATCCACTCGAAGACCTCCGCGAGGCGCCCGGCCTCGACGCAGGCCGCGACCGGCTCCCCCGGCGCCGCGCCGTTCGCCGCGTCGACGAGCATCGTCCCCGGCGCCTTCGCGAGCGCCTCGACGAGCCGCTCGTCGTAGATCCGATCCGCGCGCGCGAGCACGCACAGGCCTTCCCCGGGGGCCTCGAGCGCGTCGTCCGGTCCGAGCGTGCGGATCGTGCTGCAGCCGGCGCGGTCGAGCGAGCGCCGCAGCCGCTCCGTCGGCGAGAGCCCCCAGATCTCGATCGCCGAAGACCCCGGGGTGGTCAGGATCCAGGCGCGGGGGACGCGGCTGCCCGTCGGGCCAGGGTTCGACATGCGGTCCGGAGTTCTCGGGAGGGAGCCGCAAGGTATCACAGGCACCCCGCCTGGGTTAGCCTTCGCGGCCTCCCCCGGGGTGAAACTCCCATGTTCCGCGTGGCGCACCTCACGGATCTGCATGCGACCCCCGCGCGGCCGGCGATCGCCGCCCTGCTCGGCAAGCGCTTCTTCGGCTGGCTCTCCTGGCAGATCCGACGCCGGCACGCGCACCAGGAGCGCGTGCTCGACGCCCTGGTCGCCGATCTGCAGCGCCAGGCTCCGGATCAGATCGTCGTGACGGGCGACCTCACGAACGTGGCGGGGGAGGAGGAGTTCCCGGCCGCCCGCGCCTGGCTCGAGCGCCTCGGTCCCCCGGCGCGCGTCTCGGTCGTGCCGGGCAATCACGACGCCTACGTCTTTGTCCCGGCGGAGCGCGGCGTGGCGCTCTGGGGCGACTACATGGAGTCCGACGCCGCCGGCCACGAGGCGCCGCCGCCGGGCGAGTTCCCGACACTGCGCGTGCGCGGCCCGCTCGCCGTGGTCGGCGTGAGCTCCGCCGTCCCGACGCCGCTCTTCCAGGCCGCGGGCCGCGTCGGCGCGCCCCAGCTCGCGCGGCTCGAGGCGCTGCTCGCGCGGCTCGGCCGCGCGGGGCTCTTCCGGATGGTCCTGATCCACCATCCGCCGGAGCCCGGGGTCGTGTCGCGCCGGCGCGAGCTGCGCGACGCCTCGCAGCTGCGCGACGTCTTCGCGCGCGTCGGCGCGGAGCTCGTGCTCCACGGCCACACGCACCGCGCGCGCGTCGGCGCGCTCGCCGGGCCCGATGGTCCGATCCCCGTGGTCGGCGCCCGCTCCGCGTCGGACGTCGGGCTCCGCCCCGAGAAGCGCGCGCAGTACCACCTCTACGAGGTTGCCCCCTACGAGGTCGCCCCCTACGAGGTCGAGCCCGGCGCCGCGCAGCCCCCGGGCACGCCCGGCCCGCGCTTCCGGATCCGGATGCGCGTGCGCGGCTACGACCCGGAGGCGGGTGGGTTCACCGCCGAGGACGAGCGCAGCCTCTGATCCGCGGCGACCAGCTCGCGCGCGAGCGCGAGGTCGTCGGGCTTGTCCACGTCGACCGCGGCCTCCGGGTAGGGCAGGCGGACGGCCGCGATGCGCGCGCCGATCGCACGCGAGGCGCGCGCGAGCGCAGCGTCGAGCTCGAGCCGGCGCAGCAGGAAGAGGGCGAGCGCGACCGGCCCGAACGCGGAGACGAGCCGCCACGGGCGCTTGCGGAAGCGCTCGACCCGCACCCAGAACGCAGCGGCGCGCTGCGCCTCCCGCGTGCGGAAGAGGAAGAGATTCGCCCCCGAGTAGGCGTCGTCGCGGAACGGGATGTAGGTGCGCTTCGATTCGGGGAAGCGCGCGCGCAGGATGCGCGCGGCGACGAGCCCGACCGCGAGGTCGGCGCCGCTCGCCTCGGCGTCGGCGAGGAATCGCGCGACGATCTGCGGGCGCAGCAGGGCGTGGTCGGCCGTCGTGACGAGGAGCCTGCGCCCGGGCGGCAGACCCTGGAGCGCGTCGAGGACGCTCCGGCTCGGCGAGGGCAGGCTCCGCTGCACCGCCAGCTCTCCCTCGCGCACGAGCCCCGCGAGTTCCGGGACCGCCGCGAGCGCCGTCGGCTCCTCGATGCTCACGGTGATCCGGCCCATCCCTGGCGTCGCGCGCAGCGCGCGCACCACGCGCAGGAGCATCGCCTGCCCGCCCACCTCGAGCAGCGCGCGGTGGCGGGCGCCCTCGGCGCTCGCGAGCGGATCCGCGGGCCCGCGGCTGCCGGCGAGGACGAGGGCGTCGAGGGGAGGCAAGGCGGCGGAGCCGCCGCGCAGCGAGCCGGAGGCGAGCGAAGACCTGCCGGCCTGCTCGTCGTCGACCGGCCGCCCGCCAGACGAGGCGGCGGAGCCGCCGCGCAGCGAGCCGGAGGCGAGCGAAGGCGGGCCCCCGCTGGGGTGGGTTGCGTTGCGGCCGTTCGACGTCACGCCGAGGCGACCGGCTCGACCCGCGTCGCGTGGTGCTTCTCGATCCGGTAGGTGCGGTCGGCCACGCCGAGGAGCGCCGGCTGGTGCGAGATCGCGACGACCGTGGTCTTGCCGCGCAGCTCGGCCACGGTGGCCCAGACGGCGGCCTCCGCCTCGGGGTCGAGCGCGGCGGTGGCCTCGTCGAGGATCAGGAGCTTCGGGCGGTGCACCAGCGCGCGCGCAATCGCGATGCGCTGGCGCTGCCCCCCGGAGAGGAGCGCGCCGCGCTCTCCGACCGCAGCGGCGAGGCCCTCGGACCGGGCGGCCACGAAGTCGAGGGCGCCCGCGTCGCGCAGCGCCCGCTCCACGTCCGCGTCGTCGAGCGTCGGGTCGCCGAGCGTCACGTTGGTCCGGATCGTGTCGTTGAAGAGCAGCGTCTCCTGGGTCACGTAGCCGACCGAGCGCCGCCAGCGGCGCAGGTCGAGCCCCTCGAGCGGGACTCCGTCGACGAAGACCCGGCCCGCGTCGGGCCGCACGAGGCCCGTCACGAGGTCCACGATCGTCGTCTTGCCGGCCCCGGACGCGCCGACGATCGCGGTGATCGAGCCGCGCGGGATCTCGAGGTCGAGCCCATCGAAGACCGGGGTGCCGTCGTAGGCGAGGCGCACGTCGCGCAGCTCGATCGAGCGCTCGAGCGTCGGCTCGCGACCCCCGCCCGCCACCTCGACTTCACGCTCCGCGCTCTCGATCATGCGCCGCATCGCCTCGAGCGCGCTCTCGTCGACGGCGAGATCCTGCACCTTGCGCTGCATCTTGTGGATCGCGAGGAGCATGCGCGCGAAGAGCAGGACGAGCACGATCAGCGACGCGGGCGGGATCGCGAGCATCCGGTGTCCGATCCACAGCCCGGTCATGCCGAAGAGGACCAGGACGGGCTCCTGGAGCGCGCGCAGCGACTCCTTGGAGAGCACCTGCTTGCGCAGGGCCTTGTTGAGGCGCTGCGCGTCCTTCTCGAGCAGCGGCCCGACGAGCGTGTCCCGCCCGGTCGCCTTGAGGAGCTTGAGCGCCTGCAGCGCGTCGGTGAGCTGGCGCACGAGCGAGCGCAGCACGGTGGTCTGCTTCAGGCCGGCGCGCTTCGTCATGCGCACGAAGACGTTCAGCACGGCGATCGTGAACGCCCCGGCCGCCGAGGCTGCGAGCGTCACCCGCCAGGAGATGGCGCTGGCGATGACCATCGCGAAGAGCACCTCGAAGGCGCCGGAGAGGACCTGGGCGAGGTAGTGGTAGGCCTGTGCCGCGCGCGTGGCCTCGGAGGCCATCGCGTTGGGCGCGAGCCCGAGGGGCAACCGCGCGTAGTAGCTCCAGCGTGAGGCGAGTAGCGCGCGCAAAAGGCCGAGGCGCAGGTCGGTCGCCACCTGGGCCACCATGTACCCGACGCGCCGGTTCGAGAGCAGGAGCAGACCGGCCTTGATCGGGAAGACCAGGCACACGAAGGCGACCAGCACCTCGACCGTCGGCTCCAGGCCGACGAGTGCGAAGGCCTCGGCGACGCGGGACTCGAATCCGCCGGCCGCGGCGGGGCCGGCCCCGTCGCCGCGCAGCACGAGGCCGAGGAGCGGGACGACGGCGCTGAGCCCGAGCCCCTCGAGGAGCCCGGCGGCGAAGAGGCAGCAGAGGACGGTGACGCTCTGCCAGGGATAGCGGCGTGTGAAGTAGCGAAGGGTTTCCATCGACCTGCTTCGGAGGGGATCGGTCGCCCCGAGGCCGGGGTCAAGAGGCTAGCCCACCCAGGCCTCGATCAGCGCGAAGTCCCCGCGGGGCCGGATCTCCTAGGCCACTCCTCCCGGCTCCGGTATCCCCAGTAGCGCCCGCACGCGGCTCGCCACGGCGAGCGCGTCGCGCAGCGGCTCCTGGCTCCCGCTGGAGCCGGGCGTCGCGCTCACACCCATCCCGGGGGTCCCGAACGCGGGGGTCCCGAACGCCTGCGCGAGCCCGCGACGCGCGAGCTCTGCGTGGAGCAGGCGGAGATCGCGCGCGGGCCGGACGAAGCCCCGCTCGACGAGGCGTCCGCACAGGCGTTCGAGCCCGCGCTGCGGCCCGGGGGTCCCGCGCGGCCCCGCGGGTCGCTTCTCGGCGCGCGCGCGGACGAGGTCGCGCGGCCAGCGCAGGACCCCGAAGCTCCGGCGCTCGGCCAGCGGGTAGACCAGGACCGGCTTCCCGGTCGACGCCGCCTCGGCGAGCATCGACTCGGAGTCGGCCGTGACCACGATCCGGTCGGCCCAGGCGAGGAGCCCCAGATACGGGTTCTCCCCGGGATCGCCGGCCCGGTAGACGAGGGCGTGCGGGCCGAGCGCGGCGCAGAAGGCAAGGACGGCGGCGCGCCCGGTGCGCCGGCTCGTCGTCGCGAGGAGCGATCCGCCGAGCTCGTGCGCCATGCGGGCCACGTCGGCGCCGAGGCGCCCCGCCTGCACGGCGTCGATCCGGTACTGGCCCGAGCTTCCCCCGACCAGGATCGCGATCCGCGGCGCGGCGAGCGAGGCGAAGCGCGCGCGCCAGCGTTCGCGGGCCTCGGCGATCCGGGCAGGCGTCACGGAGTGAAGGGGTGCGCAGGTCTCGATCCGCCGCGGGTGGGGGAAGAGCCGGCAGTAGGCGGGGGTCGCGACGAGGTCGAAGAGCTCCGCCGCGTCGCCGCCTTTGCGGCCGAGCTGGACCACGCGCGTGCGGCCGCGGCTGCGCACGCGGATCCACAGCGCAGCGGGGGCGGTGCGCCTGCCCGCCGCGATCACCAGGTCGGGCCACGGGGGCTCGAGCGCGTCGGAGCCCGCCCGGCCGAACCCCGCCCGGCTCGCGCCGAGGATCCGATTGTGGACCAGGGAGAGCGGCCCCGGCCGGAGGGACTTGCGCTCGTAGGGCCAGCCCAGCGCCTCGGCCAGGCCGATCGACTGGGTCGAGTTCCCGCCGCGATCGTCGGTCAGGATCCAGACGCGAGGCGGGGATCCGTCGGGCCGGGGGCCGCCCGCGCGCTCGCTGCGGGCGCCGTCGGCCGACGTGAGGATCGCCTCCCAGCGCGCGCCGGTGTGCGCCCGCGCGACCGCCTCGATCCGCTCGATCCACCACTCGGGCGTCCGCGCGGGCTCCACGGCCGCGTTCCGCGGTCGCGCCGCTTCGCACGCGATCTCGATCCGCACGCCGGGGCCCGGGCTGCGGAAGATCTCGTCGAGCCGCCAGGGCAGGTCGTCCGTGGGGGTCGCCTCGAGGCGAGGCTCGGCTGCGCCCCCGCGGTAGCGGGGGCTCGGCTGCTCGCGCGTGAAGACCCGGTACCCCCGAAGGTCGGCCTCTGCCTCGAGCCCGAGCCACAGCGGCGCATGGGGGTTCGGCTGGTAGACGAAGCGTTCGGGAAAGGGCCGCCACGGCTGGGTGTGGAGCGTCGTGTAGTGGAGGCACTTCGAGAGGCCGGGGACGTACTCCTCGTCGCGCGCGTTCCACTCCGGGGGGAGGCGGCCGCGGAGGCCGGGGACGCCGAGCGCGCGCCGGACGAGCTCGGCCTTGGACTCCCGCCGGGCGGCGTCTAGCGTCCAGACCGAGGTCATCCGGGCGCAGTCGAGGAGCATCACCGAGGGGTCGTCCGGGGCCACGCTCAGGAACCCGTGGCCCCCGAGGTCGGCGTCGAAGAGCTCCGCGGGGTCGGCCAGGTAGATCTGGTCGACGTCGTTGTAGAGGGCGCGACCGGATCCCCCGGCGAAGTGGGGAATCGCGAAGCGGTAGTTGGTGAATCCGGTGGTCCAGCCGCGGCGCTGGAATCCCGATAGGCCCTTCAGGAGCCAGATCTCGTAGCGGCGGGAGGGGTTTCGGACGCGCTCGACGGACCAGAAGAAGACGCGCTCGGCGCGCTGCTGCGCCGCCTCGGAACCGAGGAAGATGCGCACGGGAGGACGGGAATCGGGGCGGGAGCCCGGGCGGACCTCGAGCACGACCCGCTCTGGTTCGGAGCGATCCTCGCCGCCTGTGGCCCTCATCTCGCGCGGCGATTCTACCGACCCGCAGGCAAAGGGGATGCGCAGGGTGTCGAGCGCCGGCAACGGCGGTGACCGGGGTCACAGAAACGTGTGTGGTGAAAAAACCTCGCCCAAAAGGGGGAGGGGCTAGTCAGGCGCTCCAGTTCTCGCTATCTAGCCCGCGCGTAGGAGGGAGGCCATGCGAGTCGGTGAGATTGCCATCGGACGGGGTGAGCCCCTGGTCCTGATCTCCGGGCTCAACGTGATCGAGACGCTCGATGCGACCCTCGACTGCGCGGAGGCGGTGCAGGGCGTCGCCGATCGCCACGGGTTGCCGGTGATCTTCAAGGCGTCCTTCGACAAGGCGAACCGGTCGAGCCAGCGCTCGTATCGCGGTCCGGGCCTCGACGAGGGCATGCGAATCCTCGCGCGCGTGAAGCGGGAGACGGGGCTTGCGGTCGTGACCGACGTGCACGAGCCCGGCCAGGCGAAGCTCGTGGCCGAGGTGGCGGACTGCCTGCAGATCCCGGCCTTCCTGTGCCGCCAGACCGACCTGATCGCCGCCGCGGCCGCCACCGGCCGCCCGCTCAACATCAAGAAGGGGCAGTTCATGTCGCCCCTCGACATGCAGCGGGTGGCGGAGAAGGCCGAGAGCTTCGGGGCGCCCGGGGTCCTGCTGACCGAGCGCGGCACGAGCTTCGGCTACAACGAGCTCGTGGTCGACATGCGCGGCCTCGTCCAGATGCGGGAGTTCGCGCCGGTCTGCTTCGACGCCTCCCATTCGGTGCAGCACCCGGGCGCGGGAGAGCTCGCGAGCCAGGGCGACCGCCGTTTCGTGGCGCCGCTCGCGCGCGCCGCGGCCGCGATCGGGATCGACGCCCTCTTCGTCGAGGTCCATGCCGACCCCGAGCGGGCGCCCTGCGATGGGCTGTGCCAGATCCGGCCGGACGAGCTGGACCGGCTCGTCACCGAGGTCTGCGCGATCCGCGCCGCCCTGCCTTAGCGGGGGAGCCGCACTTCGCTCGGCTTCGCCTCGCTGCGCGGCCGCGGCTTGATCGAACTCCGCTCGCCTGCGGCTCGCTGCGCGCGCCCTGCGGGCGCTTGCCTCGGGTCTCGGGGCGGGTCGGGTGGGAGTCGGAGCCTCGCTCAGCGCCCCGCGACCGCCCGCGGCTGCCGCAGGGCGACTGGACCGCGCAGGCTCTCCCGAGCCTCCTCGAGGTCCTCGCGGGAGTCGATCTCGCGCCACCACATGCCGCGGATCGAGGCGGTCTCGACGCCGCCCTCGGCTGCCAGGCCGTCGATGACTGAGAGATACCAGGCGCGGAGCGCCTCCGGCCGGCGCATCGCGTGCTCGACGGCGCTCCGGAAGCGGCGCACGCCGGGGCCGCGGAAGAGCAGGACCCCGATCGACTCGCCGTGCACGACCTCGGGCTTGAGCGTCTTGCTGATCGCGAGCAGGCGCCCATCGTCGTCGAGCGACACCTTCATGTCGTCGTCGTCGTAGGCGGGCTTGTGATCGATCGTCACGGTGACCGGGGCGGCGGGCGACCCGAGCAGTCGGCGCAGCACCGTCGGCTCGAAGAGGGTGTCGCCGTTCAGCAGCACGAAGTCCTCGCTCATGGCCTCGCGTACGACCCAGCAGGTCGCGAGGTTGTCGCTCGCGGCGTAGAAGGGGTTGAAGACGAGGTCCACCGCGAGCCCCGGCAGCGCTGCCCCCGCGAGGAAGCGCTCGACCCGGTCCACGCCGAAGCCCGAGACGACGCTCACCCGGGTGATCCCGCAGCGCGCGAGTGTGGCGAGTTGGTACTCGAGCACCGATTTCTCCCCGTCGACGGCGAGCAGGCACTTCGGGATCTCGGCGGTCAGGGGCAGCAGCCGCTTGCCCTGGCCGGCGCTCAGCACGATGGCTCTCATGGGCTCCCTTCTCGGCGCCGGCGCGCTCCCGCCGTTGCTCGGGGTCGCGGGGGCGACCTAGGATCTCGGCGGGGGCCCGCCTTCGCTCGCCTGCGGCTGCTGGCGGGGGAGGCCAGACCATAGTGAAGCTCCCCGGGCGGCGACAGCCGGCCCGCCCCACACCCGGATTCCCTGCGGGGCACGCCCGTTCCTCCCGAGGAGACCGATGAGCGCGGCGGCACTCGCCCATCCCGGTCCCAGGCATCGCCGGCCGCGGCGCACGCTCTACCGCTACGTGACCCGCGAGGCCCTGCGGCCGACGGCGTTCGCGCTCTTCGGGCTCACGGCCGTGGTGCTCACGACCAAGGTGCTCGAGTTCTCGGAGCTGGTGATCAACCGGGGGGTCGAGGCGAGCTCCGTCGCCGCGATCCTCTTCTACGAGGCCGTTCCGGTGGCGGCCCGCATGCTGCCCTTCTCGGTGCTCGTGGGGGCCCTCTTCGCGCTCGGCCGCATGGGCGCGGACCGCGAGATCCTGGCGCTCGAGGCGTCGGGGATCGCGCCCGCGCGACTCACCTGGCCCGTGGTCTCGTTCGCCGGGGTGGCCGCGGCCGCCGCGCTCGCGATGGCGATCGTGGCCACGCCGTGGTCGAGCGCCAGCCTCGACGCCCAGCTCCTGGCGATCTCCCGCGAGAAGCCGTGGGCGAACCTGCGGCCCGGCGTCGTCCAGCGCTTCGGCGGCTGGCAGCTCGAGGCCCGCGAGGTCGCGCCGAGCGGCGACCGGCTGGGCGGGGTCATGCTCTGGACCCCCGAGATCGGGCAGACGATCTTCGCCGAGGGCGGCCGCCTCAGCGCCGCCGAGGGCGACCTCGGGATCGCGCTCGACGCCGGCGCCGCGGTGCTCGCGCGCGATGGGGGCGCGCAGTTCCTGCGCTTCGACGTCCTCGAGACGAGGCTCCCGGGCGGCAAGATCCTCGAGCGCGACGAGCGCGATCGCATCCTCGGCCTCCCGCTCGGCGAGCTCGCGGCGCAGGCCCTGGCCTTCGCGCCGAGCGAAGGCAACCGCCTCTCGCCGGCCGCCCTCGAGCTCCAGCGCCGCTTCGCCTATCCGACCGCCACGCTCGTCTTCGGCTTCCTCGCCGTTCCGCTCTTCCTGACCCGCGCGCACGCGTCGCGCTCGGCGGGCGGGGTGATGGGCCTGCTGTGCACGCTCGCCTACTACGGCCTCGTGCAGCTCTCCGAGGGCCTGGTGCAGGGAGGAACGCTCGGGCCGGGGCTCGGCGCGTGGCTCCCGAACCTGATCCTCGCCGCGCTCGCGCTCGGGCTGCTCGGGCGCGCGCTGCGCGAGCGCGCGCTCGGTCATCCCTTCGACCGCCACCTGGCGCGCCGGCTGCGCCGGCGCGCCGCGGACCCCGAGGCGCGGGCCCGCGCAGCGGGCCGCGAGCCGCGCCTGCACCGCCACGCGCTCCCGCGCTACGTGGCGGGCCGCTTCGTCCAGCTCTCGGCGCTCACCTTCTCCGCGCTCTTCGCCGCGTACTTCCTGATCGACGTGATGGACCGCCTCGAGTGGTTCGCGCGGCACGGGGCGACCGGGATCGAGGCGCTCCGCTTCTACGCGGCGCGCGCGCCGCTGCTGGCCTCGCGCGCCGTGCCGATGGCGATCCTCGTCGCCACCTCGCTCACGGTGAGCCTGCTCGCGGCCGAGGGCGAGCTGCTCGGCATGCGCAGCTGTGGGATCCCGGCGCCGCGCGCGCTGCTCCCGGTCTTCCTGCTCGCGACCCTCGTGGCGCCTCTCTACTTCGCGTTCAACAACACCGTGCTTCCGCGCACCAACGCGCTGGCCGACGAGCTCAAGCGCACCGAGATCAAGGACCGGGCCCTCCGGCCGGCGCAGCGCGCCGGGGTGTGGCACCGCTCGGGGACGACGATGCTGCAGGCGGCGCGCTTCGATCCGGAGCAGGGCGTCGCGGTCGACGTGACGATCTACCGGCTCGGCGCCGACGGGCTCCCCGTCGCGCGCACGGACGCGGACTCCATGCACCACATCGGCCGGGGGATCTGGCGGCTCGTCGCGCCGTCGCGGATCGAGATCGCCGACGGCGTGGCGCGCCGCGTCGAGCCGCTGCGCTACCTCGAGCTCGGCGAGTCGATCGAGGCCGAGGCGGATACGATGCACATGAGCGTGGCGGAGATCGCGCGCGAGGCCGACGCGGCGGAGCAGGCCGGCATCGACGCCACCACGCTGCGCGTCGACTACCACGCCAAGCTCGCCGAGCCGCTCGCGTGCATCGTGCTCCCGGCTGCCGTGCTCTTCTTCGCGGTGACGGGGCCTCCCTTTCCCGGACCGGCGCAGACCCTGCTCCTGAGCGGGATCATCGGCGTCGTGTACATCCTGCTCGCGGGCGTCGCGACCTCCGTGGGCCACGGCGGGCGCGTGCCCCCGGTCGTCGGGGGCTGGGCTCCGATCGCGGCCTTCGCCCTGCTCGCCCTCGCCTTCGCCCGGCGGATGTGGCGTAGGATCTAAGCCTTAGTCCTGATGGACTTCGCTCGCCTGCGGCGCGCGCAGCGAGCGCAAGCGGAGCGCGCAGCGAGCCGAAGGCGAGCGAAGGCAGGCCCCTGCCGGGCCTGCGAGCGGAGGAAGTGATGCTGGAGAGGGATCTGTACTCCGACGAGCACGAGCTCTTCCGGGCGCAGTTCCGGCGCTTCGCGGAGGCGGAGATCGCGCCCCGCATCGAGCGCTGGAACCGCGAAGGGCAGACGGACAAGGCGACCTGGCGGCGCGCCGGCGAGGCGGGGTTCCTCGGCGCCGCGGCGCCGGTCGAGTACGGCGGCGCCGGAGGGGACTTCCTCTTCGACGCCGTGCTGATGGAGGAGATGGCGCGCCTGCGCGCTCACGCCATGATGCTCTCGCTCCACTCCGACATCTGCATGCCCTACCTCGTGCACTACGGGACGGAGGAGCAGAAGCGCAAGTACCTGCCCGGGGCGATCTCGGGCGAGACCATCCTCGCCATCGCCATGACCGAGCCCGGCGCGGGCTCCGACCTCGCCAACCTGCAGACCCGCGCGCTGCGGGACGGCGATCGCTTCGTGCTGAACGGCCAGAAGACCTTCATCTCGAACGGGCAGATCGGCGACCTCGTGATCGTGGTGGCCCGCAGCGACGCGCAGGCCCGGCCGCCCCACCGCGGCCTCAGCCTGCTGCTCGTCGAGGCGGACACGCCGGGCTTCGTGCGCGGCCGCAAGCTCGACAAGCTCGGTCTGCGCGGCCAGGACACGAGCGAGCTCTTCTTCCAGGACTGCGCCGTCCCTGCCGCGAACCTGCTCGGCGGCGAGGGGCAGGGCTTCCGCATGCTGATGAGCCAGCTCCAGCAGGAGCGCCTGTGCATCGCCGTGGCGTCGATCGCGTCGTGCCGGCGCGCGCTCGAGGACACGATCGACTACGTGAAGGGCCGCGAGGCCTTCGGCCAGCGGATCGCGGCCTTCCAGAACACGCAGTTCAAGCTGGCCGAGCTCGCCACGCAGGTGGAGGTCGGCCAGGCCTTCGTCGACAAGCTGCTCGCGGCCCACGTCCGCGGCCGGGACATCGTCGAGGGCGCGAGCATGGCCAAGTGGTGGACTACCGAGCTGCAGAAGCGCCTCACCGGCGAGTGCCTCCAGCTCCACGGAGGCTACGGCTTCATGGCCGAGTACCCGATCTCCGGCGATTACGCCGACGCGGCCGTGCAGTCGATCTACGCCGGCAGCAACGAGATCATGAAGGTGATCATCGCCCGCAAGCTCGGGCTCGAATGAGCCGCGCGGGCGGTGCGTGGCTGCTCGCCGCGGCGCTCGCCGCCCCACCCGCCGCCGGGGCCGCCGACCTCCGGGCGGAGCGGATCACGCAGGCCAACGCGGACCAGCGGCTCCTGGGCGGGCCCGATGCGATCGGCGGCGTCGGCGACTGGTACCTCGCGAACGATCGCGTCGAGATCGTGGTCGACGACCCCTCCAGGCGCTTCGGCAAGCTCGACCACGGCGGCCGGATCGTCGACGTGGGCCTGCGCGACCGGCGCGGCGAGGACCAGTTCGCCGAGCTCTTCCCGGTCGTGAACATGGACCAGCGCGTGCTCGTCGGCTACGACGCGATCCGCGCCGAGGTCGACCCCGCCGGCCGCTTCGCCCGCCTGGTGGTGACGAGCCCGGGCCTGCGCGGGGTCCCGCGCGGGAGCGCGCTCGCTCGCCGCTTCGACCTGCTCGTGCCCGAGACGGAGGAGATCGAGCGGGTCGCGGTCGAGACGGAGTACCTCGTGCGCGCGGGCGAGCCCGTGGTCGAGCTCACGACGACGCTCGAGAACCGCGGCGACACGCCCGCGCCCGTCTTCGCCTGGGGCGACGTGTGGATGCGCGGCGGGCGGAGCCTGCGTTCCTTCGTGGTCGACACGCTCGACCCGTCGCGCTCGCGCGGCGGAGACCACACGAGCTTCGACCGGGAGAGCCTCTTGCGAGCGGGCGACGCGATGGCGCCCTTCACCCTGGTCGCCGCAGCGGGGCTCCCCGCCTTCGCCCCCATCGCCTACGCGATCGCCGTCCCCGAGCGCGCCGCGGCCGGGCTGCGCGTGTTCGGCGTGACCGACGAGCACGTGACCTTCGTCAACGCCTTCGCGGCCGATCCCGGCTGGCCCGAGCTCACGTGGCTGCGGCTGGCCCGGGCGCTGCGCTACGAGCTGGCTGCCGGCGAGCGCTTCGTCTTCCGCCGCCGCCTCGTCGTGGGCTCGCGCTCGGACGTGGCCGCGGCGACCGACCTCGCCTTCCCGATGCTCGGCTTCGCCGACGGGCGCAGCGGGATCGAAGGCTCGCTGGCGCCGGCGGGCCTGCGCTGCGTCGTCGAGGCCCAGGCGGCCGCGAGCGGCGCTCCGCTGACGCAGGTCGAGGCGGCGACTTCGGGCCCCGAGGCCGGGCGCTATCGCGCGATCCTCCCGCCCGGCGACTACGTGCTCGTCTTCCGCGCCGCCGCGCGCCCCGAGCGCCGCCTCGGGATCTCCGTCCGCGAGGGCGCCTTCACGGGGATCCCGACCGTCGATCTCGGCGACGCGGCGGCGCTCGTCTTCGCGCCCGCCTTCGCCGACGGCGGGCCCGGGCGCGTCGTGGTCGAGGGCCGCGGCGGGACGCCGGACCCCGTGCTCGACGCCGAGCTCTGGGGCTTCCGGATCGACGGGCATCCGGCGCAGAGCGCGACCGAGACGCGCGACCTCGCCTTCGGCGGGCTGTCGGGCGACCCCGAGCGCGTGTCGCTCGCTCCCGGGCGCTACCGCCTCACCGCGACGCGGGGGCTCGAGTGGGAGGTGGCGGTGCACGACGTCGAGCTCCCCGCTGCGGGCTCCGAGCTCCGGGTGCCGCCCTTCGCGCTCGCGCGCGCGGTCGCGCTCCCGGGCGCGACCAGCGCCGATCTGCACGTCCACGCCCAGGCGAGCGACGACTCGGGCGTTCCCAACGAGGCGCGCGTCCGCACCTTCCTCGCCGAGGGAGTCGACGTGATCGCGACGACCGACCACGACCACCTCGGCTGGTACGAGCCCGCGCTCGCCGCGCTCGGCGCGCGCGAGCGGCTGCGCGTGATCCAGGGCGTCGAGGTCACGAGCAGCGCGCCGTCGGAGGCGGCGCCGTGGACGCTCGGCCACCACAACGCCTGGCCGATTCCCTACCGCCGGCTCGCTCCCCACCGGGGGGCGCCGCCGAGCCAGGTATCCTCCGTCGCCGAGCTCTACGCGAGCCTGCGCGGCGAGTTCGGCGCGCGCGTCGTGCAGCTCAACCACCCGCTCGGCCGCGATCCGGGCTTCGCGCGCGACGCCTTCCTGACCCACCTCGGGGTGGCCGGCGAGCCCTACGACCCCGAGCTCCCGCTCGAGGCCGAGCCCAACCGCCTGCTCCTCGCGGTGGCCGCGGACGGGCGGACGCGCGCCATCGACTTCGACGCGATCGAGGTCATGAACGGACGCGACTTCGAGCAGTACCTGCGCACGCGCGAGCTCTGGTACTCGCTGCTGCGCCAGGGGCTGCGGCGCACCGGCACGGGCAACTCGGACACGCACGGGCCGGACGAGATCGCCGCCTACCCGCGCAACTACGTGATGGTCCCTCGCCGCGCCGACCCGGCCGAGTTCGACCAGGCCCTCGTCGCCGGCCGCTCGTTCTTCACGACCGGGCCGCTCTTGCTGCGCTTCCTGGCCAACGGCGCCGGTCCGGGCGAGACGGCCGCCGCGCCCGGGGGGCGCGTGCGCGTCGAGATCGCGGTCGCGGCGGCGCCGTGGGTGCCGCTCGACGAGGTGCGCCTGCTCGTCGACGGGCGGGTGGCCCGGCGCTTCCGCGACGGGGCCGACCCGGCGGCGGCGCCCGGCGCGATCCGCTTCGAGCGCGCGCTCGAGCTCGCCCTCCGGCGCGACGCCTTCCTGACCCTCGAGGCCGGGGCGCCGCTCGACGCGGACCCGGAGGTGTGGGGACGCGAGCGCGGCGGGCTCTACGCGGCGACCGTCGCGCCCGGCTTCGTCTCGCAGCTCGTCGCCAACCCGATCTGGATCGACGTCGACGGCGACGGGCTCTCCGCGCCCGCTCCGGCGGCTTCGGCCGTCTCCGAGCAGGCGATGCGCAGGTTCCTCGCGAGCGCGGCGATCGTCCTGGCGCTCGCCCTCGTCTGGTGGAGCCTGCGAGGGCGCGCGCGCCGTGCCGGGCTCCGTCGCCCGCGCTGAGCGCTCGCCCTTCCGGCGCGCCGCGGCGGGATGCGATATATGCGAGCGGGGAGCGCCTCCCGTGCAGCTCGAGATCGCGATCCAGAAGCTCTTCGGGGCGGCGGCGGCCCGCTACGCCGCGAGCGAGTACCACGGCGGCGGCGCGGACCTCGCCGCGATGCTCGCTGCGGCCGCGCCGCGCGGCGACGAGCGCGTGCTCGACGTGGGCTGCGGGGCGGGGCATACGGCGCTCGCCTTCGCGCCGCGGGTGCGGGAGGTAGTGGGCCTCGACCTGACGCAGGCGATGCTCGACGAGGCCATGGCGCTCGCGGTCCGCCGCGGGCTCGGGAACCTGCGCTTCGAGCGAGGCGACGCGATGGCGCTCCCGTATCCGGACGCGTGCTTCGACCTCGTGACCTGCCGCCAGTGCGCGCACCACTTCGAGCGCCCCGAGACGGCGCTGCGCGAGGCGGCGCGCGTGCTCCGCCCGGGCGGATGCCTCGTCGTGGTGGACAGCGTCGCGCCCGACGACCCGGCGCAGGACACCTTCCTGAACGCGATCGAGGTCCTGCGCGATCCCTCGCACGTGCGGGACCACGCGGTCTCGTGCTGGCTCGCGATGCTCGCCGCTGCCGGCCTCGCGGCGGAATGTCGCGAGACCTGGCGCCTCGCGATCGACTTCGGCGACTGGGTGCGGCGCATGGGGACGCCGCCCGCGCGCGTCGCGCTCCTGCGCGAGCTCCTGGCCGGAGCGACCGACGGGGTGCGCGCCGGCCTCGCCATCCGCGCCGAGGAGCCCGCGGGCTTCGAGATCCCGGTCGCGCTCTTCGTGGCGAGGCGGGGCTGATCGGGAGGTCGAGGCCTACGCGGCCTCGCTGCCGCGGCGGGTGCGCACGACGTAGTTGCCGCGCTTCTCGTCGAACTCGAGGTCGATCAGGCCCTGCTTGCGCACGTTCTCGAGCAGGTCCGCGAAGCTCGCGAAGCCGAAGTACTCCTCGTTGAAGCCGGGGAAGACGCGGCGCGTCGCTTGCTTCACCATCGAGCCCCAGACCGTGTCGTAGTCGCGCTCGAGCGACTGCACGATCTCGACCACCTTCTGCGCCGCCTCGTCGGCGCGGCTCTCTCCCGAGCTTCCCGAGCGAGGCGCCGCGCGCTTCGGCTTCTCGGAGTGCCGGACGAGGTCATCGTAGTAGATGAACTCGTCGCAGGAACCGATCAGGAGATCGGAGGTCGAGCTCTTGATGCCGCAGCCGATCACGCGCTTGTCGTTCTCCTTGAGCTTCGCGGCGAGCGGCGAGAAGTCGCTGTCGCCGGAGACGAGCCCGAAGACGTCGATGTGCGACTTCTGGTGGCAGAGGTCGAGGGCGTCGACCACCATGTGGATGTCGGCGCTGTTCTTGCCGCTGGCCTTCGTCTGCGGGATGTCCACCAGCTCGACGCCCGCCGAGTGGAACTCCGAGACGGCGCCCCGGTACTTGCCCCAGTCGCAGTAGGCGCGCTTGAAGACGATGCGCCCCTTCTCGAGCAGCCGGCGCAGCACGAGGTCGATCTTGAAGCCGCCCTTGCGCATGTGCCGGGCGCCGATGGCGAGGTTCTCGTAGTCGATGAAGACGGCGATCAGCTGTTCTTCGGCCACGCCGTGGGCTCACCGCGGCCGCGAGCGGGGGCCCGCCGGATCGTCTCCCCCGGGGCCGAACCCGTATCCCGCGAGGTCGTCGGCGGTGGCCACCTGATCGCCCGCCGGCTCCTGCTCGGAGCGCAGATCGCGCTTCTCCCGCTTGAGAGCCGCCTTTTCGGCCTTCTTCATCTCGCGCTGTCGCTTCAGGACGCCGGTCCTGCTCTTGCGTGCCATGCATGGCCCTCGGATCTAGGGCGCCGCCGGTCGGGGTCGCCACGGACGCGGCGAGTGTATCACCGGAAGTCGCGGGTCGCCCGAGGAAGGGGTGGAATCCCCTCATCAGGGTCCAGGCCCGCGGGTCGAGCGCCTATTGATCCGTCGGGTCGTGGAGGGCGGGCCGCGCGAGCGGGACGCCGGCACGCCGCGCGCTGCGCACGGCGGCCGCGAGCTCGAGGGCGCGCGGCAGGAAGATTATGCCGAGCAGCAGGTTCAGCACCAGGAAGATCGCGTTCACCGCGAAGGCGTAGGCCACGAGCTCGTCTCGCGTGCCGAACTCGGAGAAGAGCGCGGCCCACGCGAGCTCGCGCGTCCCGAAGTTGCCGAGCGTGGGGACGAGGAACGAGAAGTAGACCAGCGGCAGGCGCGCGGCGAGCTCCACCCAGCCGATCGGCACGCCGAAGGCGCGCGACGCGAGCCCCTGGATCAGCACGTCGAACAGGGAGAGCGCCACGAAGCCGGTCCAGAAGGGCCAGAGCTCGCGCAGCGGGAAGCGCTCGAGCCAGGCCCGCACCGCCGACGCGCCGCCCCAGCGCAGGACGCCGCGCGCCGAGAGCCCGGCCGCCACGACGCCGCCGAGCAGGATCGCCCAGGCCACCGCGGCCCCGATCAGCACGTCGCGGCTCACGCCGTCGAGCAACGGCAGCATCACGGTCATCTGCACGACCATGACGACGAAGTGGGTCACCGCGGGCACCATCGCCGCCGCGAGCACGGCCTCGAAGCGGCCGCCGGAGAGCCGGACGAGCCCGAGGAAGAAGGCCGCGTCGGAGAGCGGATTGCTCACGGTGCGCAGCAGCTCGGAGCCGCCGCGGACCGCCACGACCGCGGAGGTCGGCACGTCGGCGACGAACTTGCGGAGAGCCGCCGCCCAGAGCCAGCTCCAGATCCCGAAGAAGGCCAGGCGATCGGCGGTGGCGAAGAGGAGGAAGAGCGGGATGTTGGCCCGCTCCATCGCCCGGCCGAGCCGGCTCCAGTCCGTGGCCCAACCGAAGGCGTAGGCCAGGAGCAGCGCCGAGACGACCCAGGGGAGGACGTGCCGGAGCCTCCCATCGCGACCGATCGCCATGTGGAGAGCGAGCTTAGGTCCGAACCCCGCGAGAGGCGCGTTCCGCCCGCGGGGGAGGGCGCTGCGGAACCCGGCCGGGGGCTGCGGGGTCTCTAGACCTGATTCCCGAGAGCCGGGCCGCTTGCGGCCCATGGCGGCGCGGCGTCCCTGGGTGACTCTCCTCGGTACCCAGGGGCGCCCGTCTCCAGCTCCCTCCGGTCTCGCCCGGGGCCTCCGGTAGAGTCTCCTGCCGGTGCAGCGCGCGATCCTCACCCTGGTCCGGCACGGCGAGACCTCCGCCAACCTCGAGGGCGTCTGGCACGGGTCGACCGACGGCCCGCTCACGCCGCGCGGGCGCGAGCAGGCGCTGCGGGTCGCGGGCTTCCTCGGCGATCGACACCCCGATGCGTCGGTGATCTACTCGAGCCCGCTCCTGCGCGCGCGCGAGACCGCGGGCGCCATCGCCGGCCGGTTCGGCCTCGAGCTCCGGCTCGAGAGCGGTCTCGTCGAGTACCACCTCGGGGACTGGGAGGGGAAGAGCTACCGCGAGCTCCACGAGCGGCACCGCCTGTGGGACGAGATCCGGCGCGACCCCGATTTCGCCCCGCACGGCGGCGAGTCGCCGCGCGAGGTGACCGAGCGCGTGACCGGCGCTCTCCGGCGCATCGGGGCGGGCCACCCCGGCGAGCGCGTGATCGTCGTGACCCACGGCGGCGCGCTTTCGATGGCCCTCGCCGCGATCCTCGACGGCGACTACACGCGCTGGCGCCGGGTGATGGCGAACTGCGCCGTCTCCGAGCTCGTGCTCGAGCCGGCCCCGGAGCTGCTGAGCTTCAACCGGACCGAGCACCTGGACGGGCTCTCGTGAGGGCGGATGCTGCTCCAGGACGTCGCATGGGAGCCGGCGCTGGCCGACGAAGCGGGCCCGCGCGAGCCCGCGGCCTAGCGGTCTCCCCGACCGCGGCGGCGCAAGAGCGCCAGGCCGACGACTCCGAGCCCGAGCAGCGCAGCGGTGGCGGGCTCGGGGATTCCGTAGTTGACGGTCGCCAGGTTGAACTTCACGCTGGCACCGATGTTGTTGAAGCCAGCGTCGCTGAAGGCGTCGACCCCGGGGTTCAGGAGGCCCGAGAGGATGTCCGCGCCGTCGTTGTTGACGCCGGCGTTCACCTTCCAGGTCACGGTGCCCATCTGGTAGCCGCCCGCGAAGGCGCCGCTGGCGGGGGGCAGGACGCGCGGCCCGGTCAAGTTGGTGGTGGCGCCCTGGAACGACCCCACGAAGGTCGCCGTGGAGGGACTCAGGCCGGAGACCGGCCTGAAGAAGTCGGTCGCCGACTTGTCGAGGGCGACACCGTGCCACTGAAAGGCGGAGAGGATGTCGAGCTCGTTGTCGCCGTCGACATCGTAGTTGAGGGAGAAGATCGCGACCGACAGGGGCACGTCGTTGCGCATGATGATCGCCATCGTGAGCCAATCCCCCGGGGGCGGACCGAGGATGGTGTTGGTGGCCGCGATCGGCGAGCCGTTGATCCCGACGAAGAGCAGATCGACCGTCGCCCCCGCGCGGGCCTCGCCCGGCGACCCGAAGGGGGCGAGCAGCGCCGCCAGCGCGAGCGTCGCGAGGGGCCTCGCCATGACCCATCCCCTGATCGATTTGGGTCGAGGATCTCACCGACGCCGGGAGAAGGCCAGGGAAAAACGCGGGCTCAGGCGCCGCGCTTCTCGCCGCCGGACGCGGGGGCGATCCGGGCGGCCCGGCTCGGGCGAGGCGCGGGGGTCGAGCGCGGATCGCCGTGCGCGCCCGCGGGTTCGGCGCCGCCGCGGCGCAGCGCCTGCGCCGCGCGCTGCAGGCGCGCCGCGCGCACGGGATCCGGCTCCTGGCGCTGGATCGAGGCCACCATCTGGGCGAGCGTTCGCGCGGTGGTGCGCGCGCCGAGCTTCTGCCCGCTCGCGGCGTCCTCGAAGAAGTCGATGATCGCGTCGCGCAGGCGCTCGTCGCGGGTCTCGCCGTAGGCGCGCCACAAGACGGCCGCCACCCGCGCGGCGCGGAACGACTGGCCCATGTAGTGCAGGCCGGATCCCTTCTGCGCCTCGGCCCGGTAGCTGATCTCGAAGAAGCCGACGGCGATGGCGTGGAGCGCGTCGAAGTTGTGCCGGTCGGCGGGGTGCCGCTCGAGGTCGGCCCGCAGATCCTCGAGCTCGGGCACGCGGTTGGTGACCGGGTCGAAGATCAGCTCGAAGAAGTGCGCGTAGCGCGCCCGCAGCTCGGCGAGCAGGTGCTTGCCCTCGGCCAGCTCCGAGTGCGAGCTCGCGCCCGCGAGCTGGTAGCTGAGCGGGTTCGCCACCGCCTCGCGGCGCGTCGGGACGGGGAGGTGGATCACGGGCGCCAGGTTCTGCGGCGCCGGAGCGGGTGCCGGCGCCTCCGCCGCGAACTCGAGGTCGCCGAGCAGCTCGAGCACCTCGCAGGCGAGCTCGTGCATCTGGCGGTGGACCAGCGAGCCCTTCGCGTTGTGGAGGATCGAGAGCGCGCGGCCCGCCGGGTTCGTGGCGAGCGACTGCACCTTCGGGCTGCGCGAGACGAAGCTCTCGAAGCGCGGGAGCCCGCGGGCTGCGACCTCGCTGCGCAGCAGGGTCAGGATGTCGCCGCGCTGCGCGTCGTCGAACTTGATGCGCTGGTCGACGAGCGAGAGCAGCACGCGCGCGGAGCTGCGGGGCTTGCGGTAGCGGTCGAGCAGCTCGAAGACGCGCACGGCCTCGTGGATCGAGAGCTGGTCCTCCACGACCACGATCGAGAGGTCCGCCGCCGCAATGGCGTTGCGGGTCAGGATCTCGAGGTCGCTCTTGGTGTCGACGATGACGAGGCCGTTCCACCCGCTCCGCTGCAGCACCTCGTGGAGGTAGAAGGGGTCGCGGAGCTCGCCCTTGAGCTCGGAGATCTCGGGGCTCGACGGGACGTAGTGCACGCCGTACTGGCCGAGGCGGATCGCCGGAGCCAGGTCGCCGTTGCGGAGCGCCGCCTCGATGCGCGGCCCGCGCGCGTCCGCCTCGATCGCGAACATGTGGTCGATCATGCGGTGGTCGTCGAGCCCGATCAGCAGGATCGGCAGGTCCTCGCGCAGCGCGCGGAAGTAGATCGAGAGGTTGGTCGCGACGGTCGTCTTCCCGACTCCGCCCTTGTTGCTCGTGACCGTGAGGACCCGGTAGCTGCTGGCCTCTCCGGTGGCCTGCGTGTCGCCTGCCGGCTCCCGGTGCATCCGCTCCGCTGTACTCGCGCTCAAGATCTACTCCCAGCCGCGGCAGAAGAGCCGCGATCGCGATCGGCTGCAAGGCACGTGCCGCGCAGAGGGAGACCCTGAGGAGCTGCGAGGCCGCGAGCGCTTGCGAGACGAGTTGCGCGGAGCGCCCGCTGGCGGAAGGAGCGCTGGCGGGTCCGACCTGGGAAGCCGGCACCCCACGCGCGGCGGGCCCCGAGGCCCGGCCGAGAGCCCGTGCAGCTTCTTGCGGACCGACGGACACAGGATCCGGCGCCGGGCCAGAGGAGTGGTCGCAAGGGCGGGGCGCCTTGCGCAGCGCGCTGCGGAGTGGGAGGCGGCTGTCCCAGCGAGGCGCGCCGGCGCCTCCCGGCGAGCTGCAGGTCGCGACCCTGCGACCCGCAGCTCCCGGGGTCAAGTCCCCGCTGCTGCGCGCCCGGGCACCGGCGCTCGAGTTGGCCTGTCCATTGCTACCGGGGAGTGCGAGATGCGAGCACTTCTCCGCCGACTGCCGGAGCCTCTTCGCAACCTCGCGACCGCCGTCGCGAGCGTCGCCTTCGCGCTCTTGAGCGTTGGCTTCGGCCTGCGCCTCGTCCACTTCACGAACGACCCGCGCGTGCTGGTCTACCCGCGCATCGCGAACGACATCAACGGCTTCAAGGATCCCTCCTTCGACAGCGAGATTCGCGCCGGCGAGTTCCGCATGCTCGGCCTCGGCGCGTCGGCGTTCGTGACCCGGGATTTCCAGCCGCGCTTCCAGGAACTCGTGAACCAGGCGCCCTTCTTCCGCCAGCGCGACCTCTCGGTGCGCGTCGTCTCGACGGGCGTTCCGGCCCACACGAGCTTCGACTCGCTGTGGAAGTATCAGTATTGGTATCGGGGCTACGACTTCGACCTCGTCCTCTTCTACCACGGGATCAACGACTCCCGCGCCAACAACTATCCGCGCGAGGTTTTTCGCGCCGACTACACCCAGTTCCCGTACTATCAGCGCTTCGCGCCGGTCTTTTTCTGGATCGAGCGTCACCCGCTGCTCTCGCGCTCCTTCGCCGCGACGCTCGGCGCCTCGCTCCTCCAGCGCGCGAAGGTGCAGCTCGCGCCCTCCTTCGCGCGCGAGGCGCCCTACAACAATCCGCTCGACGACCCGTGGCTCGCGGAGGGCAGCGATCTCAAGACCCCGCCGGTATTCTCCCGCAACGCCGAGGAAGTGCTCCGGATCGCGCGCGAGCGCGGGCAGAAGGTGCTGCTCCTGACCTACGCCTACTACCTTCCCTCCGACTACACGAACGAACGCTTCCTCGCGCAGCAGACCGACTACAGCTTCGCGCCCGAGAGCGTCGCGACGGAGGTCTGGGGACGCAAGCAGAACGTGGTGGCCGCGATCGAGGCCCACAACGCGCGGATCCGTCGCCTCGCCGAGCTGCACCCGGAAGCGCTCTTCTTCGACATGGAGCGCTACATGCCGAAGGACGGCGAGCACTTCATCGACATCTGCCACTGGACCGATCGGGGTCGCGAGACCTTTGCCCGAGGCGTGCTCGAGGCGATCGCCCGGTACGAGTCCGAGCTCCTCGGGCAGGCGCTGGCCCGCCGCTGAGCCCAGACGGGTGCTTCGAGGCCCGGACGCACGCGCCCTGCGAGGGGGAAAGTCCACCGCTCGGCCGGCCGAGCCGCCCGCGGAGTGCGTTTCGGCGCTTGAAGGCGACGGGCGCGATCGCATAGGCTCTGGGCGTGCTCCCCTTCTCCGCTTGCCGCCGCCTGGCGGGTTTCCTCGCACTCCTCGCGGCGCCCACCGCGCTGGCCGAGCTTCCGGCCGACGAATTGGGCCGGGTCGAGACGCTCGGCGCCCCGCTCTCGCCTCATCTCGTCTGGGCCTCGGACGGGCTCCTGCGCCGGATCGTCCTCGCCGACCTCGAGAGCGGCGACACCCTGGGCATGATCGACGGCGGTTACGGCGTCACGGCGGCGCTCTTCGCGCGCACGCGACCCGAGCTCTACGTGCCAGCGACCTACTACTCGCGCGGCTCGCGTGGCGAGCGTACCGACGTGCTCAGCATCTACGATGCGCTCTCGCTCCGCCCCGTGGCCGAGGTCCCGATCCCTGCACGCCGAGCGATGAACATGCTGCCGACGGCGAATGCGGCACTGACGGACGACGACCGCTTCGCGCTCGTGTTCAACATGACCCCGGCCACGTCCGTGAGCGTCGTCGATCTCGAGCAGCGCAGCTTCGCAGCGGAGATCGCAACTCCGGGCTGCAGCCTGGTGTACGCTGCCGGCGCGCGGCGCTTCTTGCTGCCTTGTGCCGACGGAGCGCTCCTCCTCGTGAGCCTCGACGAAGCGGGCCGCGAGGCGTCGAAGATCCGCACTCGGCCCCTGGTGGATCCCTCGAGCGACCCGGTCACCGAGAAGGCCGTGCGGAGCGGCGACGAGTGGTTCTTCGTCTCCTTCGAGGGACGCGTGCACGCGGTCGATGTCTCCGGCCACGAGCTGCGCTTCGCGGAGCCGTGGGATCTCTTCACCCCCGCGGAGCGCAGCGAGGGCTGGCGTATCGGCGGGCGACAGCACCTCGCCGTGCACGTCGCCAGCGGCCGCTTCTACTCGCTGGTGCACCAGGGCCCACCCGATACCCACAAGGATCCCGGGAGCGAGCTCTGGGTCTACGATCTCGCGCAGCGTCGGCGCATCGATCGCATCGCGCTGCGCGGCCCCGGGCTCACCTATCTCGGGGAGCCGATCGATCCCGGTCCGGATCTCTTCTGGCCGCTCGACTGGCTCTACGAGTGGGTGCTCTCCCGCATCGGGATGGGCGTGGACGGGATCGCGGTCACGCAGGACGAGCAGCCGCTGCTCGTGACCGGCTCGAGCTACTCCGGGTCGCTCGGCATCTACGATGCGCTCTCGGGCGAGTTCCTGCATCGGGTTGCCCCGGGCAACACGACGACGCTCGTCGTCCAGGTTCCCTGGGAAACGGTCGAGGCGACGCGGTGACGCCGGCGCTCGATCCGGCCGTGGCGGCGACGCTGCGCGGCGCTCTCACGCTGCTCTTCCTCGGGGCATCGCTGCACAAGCTGCGCGACCGGGCCGGCTTTCGCGCGGCGCTCGCCGGTTACGGCCTGCTGCCCGAGCCCACGCTTGCGGCGTTTGCAGCGCTCCTCGTCGCCGCCGAGCTCGCGATCGGCGCGGGCCTGCTCGTGCCGGCGGCCGGCCAGACGGCCGCTCTCGCCGCGGCCGCGCTGCTCGCGCTCTATGCGGGTGCGATGCTCGCCGCGCTGGCCGCGGGTCGGCGCGGAATCGACTGCGGCTGCTCGGGGCCGGCCGGATCGAAGCCGCTCGGCCCCTCGCTCGTCGTGCGCAACGCGCTGCTCGTCGTCGCGGCGCTCGTCGCTTCGCTCCCGGTCGCGCCGCGGCCCCTCGCATGGATCGACGCGCTGAGCATCGCGGGTGCGATCGCGGCCGGGGCGTGCCTCTTCGCGGCGACGGAGCTCTCGTTCGAGCAGGCCGCGCGGGGGCGGGCGCTGCGACACAGGAGGCAGGCATGACCCAGGCCCTCGTCGTCTCCCACGTGCTGCTGTGGATCCTCGTGGTGGTGCTCGCTCTCGTGGTGCTCGCGCTGGTGCGCCAGATCGGAATCCTCCACGAGAGGGTCGCTCCGGTCGGGGCGCTGCTCGGCCGCGAAGGACCGCGGCCCGGCGAGCGCGCTGCCTCGCTCGAGCTCGAGGACTTCTCCGGGCGCCGGATCGTGGTCGGGGGCAGCGAGCCCTCGGGCGCCGACACGCTGCTGCTCTTCGTCTCTCCGAGCTGTCCGGTCTGCAAGGCGCTGCTGGCGGCCGCGCGCTCGCTCCGCGATGCCGAGAGCGGGGCGCTGCGCCTCGTCCTCGCGAGCGACGGGCCGCGCGACGAGCACGCCGCCTTCGTGTCCGCGCAGGGCCTCGAGCGCGAGAGCTACGTGCTCTCGAGCGAGCTCGGGCTCCGCTATCAGGTCGCTCGCCTTCCGCACGCGGTCCTGCTCGATGCGGAGGGCGTCGTGCGCGCTCGCGGACTCGTGAACTCCCGCGAGCACCTCGAGAGCCTCTGCGAGGCGAGGCGGCGTGGCGTGGCCTCGGTGCAGGACTACCTGGCCCGGCAGGTGGCGTGATGCAGGCACTCGACCGCCTCATCGGCGAGCTCACCCGGCAGATCGCGCGGCGCAGCTCGCGGCGGGGCTTCCTGGCGCGCGCGGGAGCGCTGTGGCTCGGTGCGTCGGCGCTGCCGCTCTTGCCCGTGGCGCGCGCCGCCGCGCAGCCGCGCGAGCCCGCGCCCGGCGAGCCCGACCCGTCGACGCCGGAGGGAGATCCGAGGGACTGCGAGTACTGGCGCAACTGCGCGATCGACGGTTTCCTCGCATCCTGCTGCGGCGGAACGCACACGAGTTGCCCGCCGGGTACGGAGATGTCGCCCGTCACCTGGATCGGCACCTGTCGGAACCCCGCCGACGGCCGCGACTACGTGATCTCCTACAACGACTGCTGTGGCAAGGGCGAGTGTGGCCGCTGCTACTGCAACCGCAATGAAGGCGACAAGCCCGTCTACGTCCCGGCGCGCGCCAACGACATCGACTGGTGCATGGGAAGCGTGGGCGTCGTCTACAACTCGACCGTGGCGCTCGTGCTCGGCGTCGCGACGGACCGCGACGAGCGGTGAGGGGTGCGGGAGCGCGGCGCCTCGCGGCCGCCGCCGCGATCGCGCTCGCAGCGGCCCCTGCCGCGGCCGAGTCGCCCCGCATTCTCTACATGCTCCACTGCCAGGGCTGCCACCTCGCGGACGGCGCGGGCAAGGCCGGCGAGGTGCCCTCGCTGGTGGGCATGCTCGGGCGCTTCCTCGCGGTCCCGGGCGGACGCGCCTACCTGGTCCAGGTACCCGGGAGCGCGCACTCGCCGCTCAGCGACGCCGAGCTCGCCTCGGTACTGAACTGGATGGTGGCGAGCTTCGGGTCTCCGGAGGACCCCTCGGGCTTCCTTCCCTACGACGCGGCGGAGGTCGCAGGGCATCGGGCGACGCCGCTGGTCGACGTGGCCGCGACCCGGTCCGAGCTGCTGGGCCGGATCGCATCCGGCGACTGACGCGAAGCTCCAGACCCTCTGGAATCGAGCACGTCGTGCGAACACTCGTCCGAGCTGCCGTGATCCTGCTCTGCGTCTTCGTACCTCCGATGGTGACGGGGCGCGACTGGTGGATCGTCAGCAGCACCTTCGGCGCCTCGAGCGAGCCCTTCGAGCTCCTGGGGATGCTCGTCAGCGCGGCGGTATTGCTCGACTGGGCCAGCGTCTTTCG
>CAZUYC010000084.1:0-11376 GCA_964624475.1 uncultured Spirochaetales bacterium
GGCATGCGGGGCAATCCAGACCTGACCGAGGGCCTTGTCGTGCGTGCCCAGTGCGGCCGCCGCGAGGCCGACATCTTCGATATAAGAGAAGGAATGCGGCATCTTCGTCGAACCACTGAGTTGCGCCTTCTTGCCGGCGACTAGATTGCCGAAAACCCTCTCACCTAGTGCCGAACCGAGCACGCCAGGTCCGTAGTAGTCGCTGGAGCGAAGGGCCGTCGTACGTACTTCGCCGCGCGCGTGAGCCGCCATGACTTCCTCGGCCATCTTCTGGCGCAGCGCTCCCTTCCTTGACACCGGTGCGACTGGCGAGGCCTCCGTCATCGGCTTCAAGGAGTCATACATGTAGAGGTTCTCAATCGACACGTATCTGGCGTTCGCGGTCTTCGCGGCGGAAAGCGCGGCGGCCTGCAGGGCCGGGAAGAACTCGTGCCAGAGGTGATACGGGGGATTGAGGGCTTGGTAGACGACGCTGGCTCCGGTGGCCGCCGTAGCCGCCTGAGTTGGATCTGCGACGTCCGCCTTGGCCATCTCGACGTCGGCCGGCATCACACCTGGACGAACTCCGCTTCGATTCACCGCGCGCACAGCGCGTCCTTGGCTTCTCAGTGCCCGCGCCGTCCAACACCCCACCGGGCCGGTTCCGAAGATCACGTGTAACTCGGTAAGCATTAGTCCATCCGCTCTCGTCTGGGTTGAGGCTAACGTGTATTGGACAGACCTGTATAAACACCGCGAGCGCGTCGAGGCGGTCTGCCTATTGTGGTTGGGAAGGGACTGTGCAGGGGACGCAAAGCGGCGTGAGTCCAGGAAATGCCGCGCGACGAGCGCCAACCGAGGCTCCTCGTTGGACGGATCTGCCTAAAGCGTCAAGACCGAGCGGATGACCTCGCCGGCCTGCATGGCGCGGAAGGCCTCGTTCACGTCCTCGAGCGGCATGCGGCGCGTGATCATCCCCTCGAGGTCGAGCTTGCCGGCCTTCCACAGGCGCAGCAGGCGGGGGAAGTCGACCCGCACGTTGGCGCTCCCGTACATCGAGCCCTTGAGCGTCTTCTCGGCGTAGAAGAGCTCGAAGGCGCTGAACGTCACCTGCTGGGCGAGGCCGCCCACGCCGACCACGACCGCCACGCCGCCGCGCCGGGCGAGGTCGTAGCACTGGCGGATCGTGACCGGGTGGCCCACGCACTCGAGCGTGTAGTCGAAGCCCTCGCCGGCCGTGATCTGCTGCTTGGCCGCCTCCACGTCCTTGGCGAGGCAGGTGTGGGTCGCCCCGAACTTCTTCGCCATGGCGAGCTTGCGCTCGATGGTGTCGATCGCGAGGATCTCCGCCGCGCCGGCGATGCGCGCGCCCTGGATCGCTGCGATCCCGACGCCGCCGCAGCCGATCACCGCGACCGAGGAGCCGGGGCGGATCTGCGCCGTGTTGATCGCCGCGCCGACGCCGGTGGTCACGCCGCAGCCGATCAAAGAGACGACATCGAGCGGGATCGAGGCGTCGACCGGGATCACGGCGTTCTCCGGGACGATCATCTCGTCGGCGAAGGTGCCGCAGCCGGTCATGCCGGGAATCGTCTTCCCGTCCACGATGAAGTGCGGCGCGATCATCATCGAGATCGTCGTCGCGCACAGGTTCGACTGCCCGCGCAGGCAGGCCTTGCACTTGCGGCAGGCGGGCGTGAAGGAGATGATGGCGTGATCGCCGGCCTTCACGTCGGTGACCCCCGGGCCCACCTCCTTCACGATGCCCGCGCCCTCGTGCCCGAGCACGCAGGGCGCCGGCATCGGGATCGTGCCGTTCTGCACCGAGACGTCGGAGTGGCAGACGCCGCTCGACACGAGCTTCACGTGGACCTCGCCGGGCCCGAGGTCGGTCAGCCGGACGTCGTCGCGGACGTCGAGTTCCTTGTTGAGCTCCCAGAGCACGGCGGCCCTCATCGCGTCTCCTTCTCTTGCGTGTCTCTTGCGTGCGTCTTGCCGGTCGGGGCGGGGACGCCCCTCGGGGGCCGGCCGCCGGCAACCTTACCAGAGCGGCCCGACGGCGACCAAGGCTACGGCGCTCCCGCAGCTCCGATCCCCGGCGCCCCCGAAAACCCCGTATAATCGGGGACTCGAACCGCCCGGAGACCCCGCCCATGGACCCGGCCCGGCCCCCGAAGCCCGCCCCCGCCCCGCCTCCGATCTTCGCGCCCGAGGCCCCGGCCGAGCCGGTCGCCCCGGGCGCGCACGGCTTCGTGCTCCCCGAGCACGCCGAGTTCCCCCCGATCGTGATCGTGGCCGTGACCAACGTCTGCGACATGGCCTGCATCCACTGCGCGCACCCCGTGATCAAGCGCGACCCGGGCTACCGGGCCACCTTCATGACCCCCGAGACCCACCGGCTCGTGGTGGAGCAGACGCGGCCCTGGCGCGACCGCCTCTGGGTGTTCCGCTACGCGGCCGACGGCGAGTCGCTGCTCAACCCGCACTTCCTCGACATGGTCGAGGAGACGAAGGCGGCCGGGATCGGCCCCGTCGACCTCACCACGAACGCGATGTCGCTCAACGAGGAGAAGATGCGGCGCCTGCTGCAGGCGCCCGTCGACGTGATCGACGTGAGCCTCGACGCCTTCACCAAGACGGCCTACGAGCGCATCCGCAAGCGCGGGAAATTCGACGTGGTGACGGCGAACCTGCGCCGGCTGGTCGAGCTCCGCGACGAGCTCGGCTCGCCGACGAAGATCATGACCAGCATCATCCGCCAGAAGGAGGCGGAGGACGAGGTCGAGGCCTTCCGGGCCTACTGGGGCGGGATCGTGGACGAGGTCCTCGTGCGCGGGCTCAACACCGATCTCGGGATCGTGAACGTGACCGAGAGCTACTTTCGCGAGGATCTCGCGCGCTGGCCCTGCCCGCAGTTCTGGAAGCGGGTCACCATCAACCACGAGGGCGAGATCCGCTTCTGCGTCGAGGACTGGCGCAACCACGGGGTCGTCGGGAACCTGCGCGAGTCGACGATCGCCGAGATCTGGCAGGGCGAGCTCTACCAGCGCTTCCGCCGCCTCCACGCCAGCGGGCGCTGGAACGAGATGTCGATGTGCGCGAAATGCATGGACTGGCAGCACATGGCCTGGGACCACGGCTTCGAGAAGGCCGTGGCGCGCGTGCTCGGGAGGCCGGAGCGGTGATCGGCGTCGGGGTGATCGGCTGCGGCTACTGGGGGCCGAACATCGTCCGCAACCTGAGCTCGATTCCCGGCACCGAGGCGCGCGTGCTCTGCGACCTCGACCCCGCGCGGCTCGAGCCGCTGCGGCGCCGCTACCCGACCTCGCGCACGACGACCGACTACCGCGACGTGCTGGCCGACCCGCGCATCGACGCCGTCGCGATCTGCACTCCCGTCGCCACCCACTTCGAGATCGCGGAGGCCGCCCTGCGGGCCGGGAAGCACGTGCTGGTCGAGAAGCCGCTCACCGACTCGCTGCGCGACGCGGAGCGGCTGGTGCGGCTCGCCGAGCGCGAGCGCCGGGTGCTCCAGGTCGACCACACCTTCGTGTACAACCCCGCGGTCCAGAGGATCCGCTCGATCATCGGCTCGGGCGAGCTCGGCGAGCTCCTCTACGTCGACTGCGTGCGGATCAACCTGGGCCTCTTCCAGTCGGACGTGAACGTGCTCTGGGACCTCGCCCCGCACGACCTCTCGGTCGTCTGCTTTCTCATCGACCGCACGCCGCGCTGGGTCTCGGCGGTGGGCGCCGCGCACCTGGGGCGCTTCGAGAGCCAGGCCTATCTCACGGTCAAGTACGACGACTCGCTGATCGCCCACCTGCACGTGAACTGGCTCGCGCCGGTGAAGATCCGCTCCACGCTGATCGGCGGCTCGAAGCGGATGATCGTCTACGACGACCTCGCGCCGAGCGAGAAGATCCGGATCTACGACAAGGGGATCGTCCTGAACGGGGATCGCGGCCTCCGCGACCGCGCGCGCGTCGACTACCGGATCGGCGACATGTTCGCCCCGTACGTCGACAAGGCCGAGCCGCTGGCGCGCGTCTGCGAGGACTTCGTCCGCGCGATCGAGACGGGCGAGCCCGCGCTGACCGACGGCCGCGCGGGCCTCGAGGTGGTCCGCATCCTCGAGGCGGCCCAGACCTCCCTGGCCCGGGAGGGCGAGCGGATCCACCTGGGGCCCGCGTGAGCGCGATCGCCGTCGAGCGGCTCGCCCGGGGCGCGACCGCGGACGCCGAGCTCGCGGCCTTCTTCGAGGCCTGCCCGACGAGCTTCGCGCAGCAGACGCCCGGCTGGCGCGACGCGATCTCGAGCCTCGGCGTCGACGAGCCGCTGCACCTCGGCGCGCGCCGCGAGGGGCGCCTCGTGGGCGTGCTGCCCGCCTGGCGCTTCGCGGGGCCGCTCGGCGCGATCCTCACCTCCGCGGCGCAGGCGGGGCCGCTCGGCGGCGTGGCGCAGCTCCCGACGGCCGACCCGGAGCCCGTCTACGCGGCCCTGCTCGGCGCCTTCCGCGCGCTCGCCGCGGAGCGCGGCTGCGCGCTCGCGAGCGTGCTCACGAACCCGTTCTGGCCCGACGCCGAGCTCTGCGAGCGCTACCTCGAGCCGGGCTTCGCGCTCGAGAACACCTGCCAGGTGCTCGACCTCGAGACGGCCCTCGACGGCGCGGGCGAGCTGCGCGCCCCCGGCGAGAACCTGCACCGCAACCTGCGCCGCGCCCGCTCGGGGCGCCTGGTCGTGGACGAGGCGCAGACGCCCGAGAACGTCGCCGAGTGGTACGCGCTGCACGCCGCTCGCCACCGCGAGATCGGCGCGCCTCCCCTGCCGGAGCGGCTCTTCACGGCGGCACTCGAGCAGATGGTGCCGCGGGACAAGGCGCGCTTCTTCTTCGTGCGGCTCGCGGACGGAGGCGCGCTCGTCGCCGGCGGCCTCTACCTCTACCACGGGCAGGTGATCGACGCGCTGATGCCCTCGGTCGGGAGCGCCCACGCCTCGCTCGCGCCCGGCTTCCTGCTCGCGCTGCACACGCTGCGCTTCGCGCGCGCGCGGGGGCTCCGCCTCTACAACTGGCAGGCCTCTCCGCCCGGCGGGGGCGTGCGCCGCTTCAAGCTCCAGTGGGGGAGCCGCGAGGCCCGCTACCGCTACCTCACGCGCGTGACCGGCGACGCGCGGCCCTTCCTCCAGGGGCCCGTCGAGGCGGTCCGCAGCGGCTATCCCTGGCACTACGCCCTGCCCTTCGACCGGATCGGCGCGGGCGCCGCGGGCGCGGCCGGGCCGAGCTCGCGCGAGAGCGCCTGGGAGGCCGGGGAGGCCGAGCGCGGATGACGCCCGGGGCGGCGGGCAGCGGCGTCCCGCCGGAGCTCAAGCAGGCGGTGGTCCGGCACTACGAGGCGCAGCTGCGCCGCTTCGGACCGACGCCCGAGGGCATGGACTGGAAGGACGCCGCCTCGCAGCGGCTGCGCTTCCGCATCCTCTGCGAGGTTTGCGACCTGCGCGGGCACTCGCTGCACGAGATCGGGGCCGGAGCCGGGCACCTGCTCGACTACCTGCGCGAGAGCGGCGTCGCAGCCGACTACTCGGGCAGCGACCTCTCGCCGGCGATGGTCGAGGCGGCCCGGCGCCTGCACCCGGGCGCGCGCTTCGAGCAGCGCGACCTCCTGCTCGAGGCGCCGGCGCCGAGCTACGACGTGGTCGTCTGCTCGGGGCTCTTCCACGTCTCGCTCGGCCACCCCGAGCCCGCCTGGCGGCGCTTCGTCGAGGAGACGCTGCGCCGGATGTGGGGGCTCTGTCGCGTCGCCATCGCCTTCAACCTGATCAGCGACCGGGTCGACTGGCGCGCCCCCACGCTCCACTATTCGAGCCCGGGCGAGACGCTCGAGTTCTGCCGGCGCGAGCTCGGCCGCTACGTGACGCTGCGCCACGACTACCCTCTCCACGAGTACACGGTCTATGTCTACCGAGAGCCAGGGGCCCGCTGAGCCGGGCGCCCGGGGCGGGCCGAGTCTCAGCGTGCTGATGCCGGGTCTGAACGAGGAGGCGAACGTCGAGCTCGCCGTGCGGCGCGCCGTCGCGGCGCTCGAGCGCTGCGCGCGCGACTTCGAGGTGATCGTGATCGACGACGGCTCCCGCGACCGCACCGCCGAGCTCGCCGAGGCCGTCGCGGCCGGCGACCCCCGCGTCCGGGTGCTGCGCAACGGCCGGAACCTGAACTACGGCCTCTCGCTGCGCCGCGGGCTCGCCGCCGCGCGCTGCGAGTGGGTGCTCCACGAGCCGATGGACTTGCCCCTCGACCCCGAGGAGATCTCCCGGATCGGCGCCGAGCTCGACGGCGCCGACGTCGTCGTGGTCGTGCGCCACGACCGCTCCGCGCACTCGCCGTGGCGCAAGCTCACCTCGTGGACGAACCACTGGCTGCTGCGCCTGCTCTTCCGCCCGCGGGTCGCGGACCTGAACTTCGTGCAGTTCTACCGCCGGGCCTGGGTGCAGGGGGTGCCCGTGCGCTCGACCAGCCCCGCCTTCGTGACGGCGGAGCTGATCCTGCGCGCCGAGCGCACGGGCCGCTGCGTGCGCGAGGTCGCGGCGCCCTTCCTGCGCCGCGAGCGCGGGCGGGCCCACTTCGGGCGCCCGAAGGACATCCTCTGGACGCTGCGCGACATGCTGCGCCTGCGCTGGCACACCTGGTGGCGGGGCTGGGCGGCGTGAGCGCGCCCGCCACGGCGCTCCGCCGCGTCCCGCTGACGCGGCCGAGCTTCGGCCCCGAGGAGGAGCGCCTGCTCGTGCTGGCCCTGCGCTCGGGCTGGGTCACCCAGGGGCCCCGCGTCGAGGAGTTCGAGGCGCGCTTCGCCGAGGCCGTCGGCGCGCCCCACGCCGTGGCCGTCTCCTCCGGCACCTCGGCGCTCTTCCTCGCCCTCCACGCGCTCGATCTCCGGCCCGGCGACGAGGTGATCGCGCCCTCGCTCACCTTCATCGCGACCGCCAACGCGATCGTCCACGCCGGCGCGACGCCGGTCCTGGTCGACGTCGACCCGAAGACCTGCAACCTCGATCCCGCCGCGGTCGCCGAGGCGGTGACCCCGCGCACGCGGGCGATCCTGCCCGTCCACCAGCTCGGCCTGCCCGCCGACCTCGACGCCCTGGAGGAGATCGCCGGGCGCCACGGCCTCGCCCTCGTCGAGGACGCCGCCTGCGCGCTGGGCGCGCGCCATCGCGGGCGCCCGATCGGCGCCTCGGGCCACCCCTGCTGCTTCTCCTTCCACCCGCGCAAGGTGCTCGTGACCGGCGAGGGCGGCATGCTGACGCTCGCGGACGGCGCGCTCGCGGAGCGGCTGCGGCGCCTCCGACACCAGGGAATGTCGATCTCCGACCTCGAGCGCCACCGCTCGGAGCGCGCGATCGTGGAGACCTACGCCGAGGTCGGCTACAATTTCCGGCTCTCCGACCTCCACGCGGCCGTGGGGATCGCGCAGCTCGGCCGCCTCGAGGCCTTCCTGGCCGAGCGCCGCCGTCTGGCTGCGCGCTACGACGCGGCCTTCGCGGGCTCGCGTGCCCTGCGCCCGGAGCCCCCCGAGTGGGCCACGCCGAACCACCAGTCGTACCTGGTGCGCCTGCGCGGCGCCGGCGCCGCGGCGCGAGAGGCCGTGCTCGACCGCCTGCAGCGGCGCGGGATCGGCGCGCGGCGCGGCCTGATGGCCGTCCACCTCGAGCCCGCCTACCGCGAGCGGCCCCCGCGCCGGCCGCTCCCGCACAGCGAGGCGGCGGCGGCCTCGACCCTCGTGCTCCCGCTCTTCCCGGGCCTCGCCGACGACGACCAGGACTACGTGATCGACGAGCTCCGCGCCGCCGTCCTGGCGACGCTCGGCTCCTGGCGCGACGCATGAGGTGGATCCTCTGCGGCAAGAACGACGCCGCCGTGCGCGCGCTCGAGCACCTCGTCGCGCGCGGCGACGAGGTCTTCGCGATCGGCGTCCACGGCGACCGCGGAGAGGACGGCTGGCAGCACTCGCTGCGCCGCGCCGCGGAGCGCCTCGGCGTGCGCTTCGAGCAGCCGCGCCGCATCAACGACCCGGCCGTGACCCTGGGCCTCGCGGGCTTCGGCGCGCGCGCGCTCGTCTCGATCCAGTACGACCAGATCCTGCGCGGGGCGCTCCTGCGCGGGATCGGCTGCCCGTGCCTGAACCTCCACTTCTCGCTCCTGCCGCGCCACCGCGGCGCCGCCCCGATCGCCTGGGCGATCCTCTCCGGCGACGCGCAGGCGGGCGTGACCCTCCACCACATGGTGGAGGCGATCGACGCCGGCGACGTCGTGGCGCAGCTCGCCGTTTCGATCGGCCCGGAGGACACGGCGCGCGATCTCTACGAGCGCGTGGCGTGCGCGGCGGGCGACCTCTTCGAGCGGAGCTACCCGTTCCCGGACGCCCTGCTCGCGGGCCGCCGGCCCCAGGCCGACGAGCGCGCCAGCACCCGCCGCACGGGGGACTTCGACTTCTCGAGCCTGCGCGCCGACTTCGCGCGCCCGGCCGGCGAGCTCCAGCGCTGGCTGCGCGCGCTGATCTTCCCGCCCTTCCAGCTCCCGGAGCTCCGCCACGCGGGGCGGCGGCTCCTGATCCGGCGCGTCGGCGGCCGCGTCGGGGCGGACGCAGGCGGACCGCCCGGGACCGTGCTCGCGCGCGAGAACGGGGCGCTCGAGGTGGCGGCGGCCGGCGGATCGCTACGCCTCACCGAGCTCGCGGACCCGGAGCACCCCGAGGAGCCGTCCGAGGCGATCGCGCGCTCGATCCCCGTCGGCGCCCGGTTCGCCTAGGAGGAGACCTGCGTGGAGATCACGGGCCAGCGCATCGCGGTGACCGGCGCGGCCGGGTTCATCGGGAGCCATCTCGCCGACCGCCTCGCCGGCGCGAACGAGCTCGTCCTGATCGACGACTTCTCGGTCGGGCGCCGCGAGAACCTCTCCGGGCTCGCCGCGGACCCGCGCGTGCGGATCGTCGCGGCCGACGTCGCCGAGCGCGGGCGCATGCAGGAGCTCTTCGCGGGCGCCGACCTCGTCTTCCACCTGGCGATCTCGTGCCTGCGCACCTCGCTCGGGAACCCGGAGCTCTCGCACGCCGTGAACGCGGGCGGGAGCCTCGCCGTGTGCCTCGCCGCGCGCAGCGCCGGCGTGCGCCGCCTCGTCTACGTCTCGTCCTCCGAGGTCTACGGCACGGCCGAGAGCGTGCCGATGTCCGAGGAGCACCCGCTCCGACCCACGACGGTGTACGGAGCGAGCAAGCTCGCCGGCGAGCTCTACGCGCTGGCGCAGTGGCGGAGCTTTGGGATGCCGGTCTGCGTGGTGCGCCCCTTCAACACCTACGGCCCCCGCGAGCCCTACTCCGGCTCGCGCGCCGAGGTGATCCCGCGCTTCGCCCTGCGCCTCCTGGCGGGCCTGCCGCCGGTGGTCTACGGCGACGGCGCCCAGACCCGCGACTTCACCTTCGTCGAGGACACGGTCGACGGGATCGTGCGCGCGGCTGCCTGCGACGCGCTGGTCGGAGAGGTGGTGAACGTGGCGCGCGGCTCGGAGGTTTCGATCGCGCGCATCGCGGAGCGGCTGGCGGGCCTCGTCGGGCGCCCCGATCTCGCACCCGTGCGCGCCCCGGGCCGACCCGGCGATGTCAAGCGCCACTTCGCCGACGTCGCGAAGGCGCGGCGCCTCCTCGGCTACGAGCCCCGCACCGAGCTCGAGGCGGGCCTCACCCGCACGCTCGCCTGGCTCCGCGCCGAGGGCGACGCCGGCCGCGACGAAGCCGTCGCGGCCGGCGCGCCGAACTGGTAACGGTCAAGCCCGATCAACTCCGCTCGCCTACGGCTCGCTGCGCGCTGCGCTTGCCCTGCGGTCGAGCCCGAGGAACTCCGCTCGCCTACGGCTCGCTGCGCGCTGCGCTTGCCCTGCGGCCTGGCGCGATCAGCGCGGCGCGCTGCGCGTATCCATGTCGTTGAGCACGTAGGCCGGGTTCACGCGGCACTGCGCCGGCGGCCCGAGCGTGAGGCAGCGGTTCTGGACGTCCAGGGCCGTCGGCTGCGGTCCGCCGGCGATCCAGTCGCGCAGCTCCTCCCAGCCCGCGACCAGCTCGGGCGAGGTGAAGCCGCAGTGGGTGTTCCCGGCCTCGTCGACGATCGCCACGCTCAGGTTCGAAGCGGGCACCACGTCCTGGTACTCCTTCTCCTGCTCCACGAGCACCAGGCCGTCGCCGTCCGTGTGGATCGAGACGATCTTGGTGGCTCCGACGTCGCCCTTCGGGGTGAAGTTCTTCTCGAGGTCCTTCGCCGCCTGGTGGTCGGCGGTGACGCGCTGGATCGACGCGTTGATCCCCGGGTCGTTGTAGGGGACGCCGATGTTGCCGACGCCCTGCCCGCCGGCGAGCTTGTCGGGTGCGAAGATCAGGTTCGAGAGGCCGTTGGTCCCGAAGACCATGTCGGTGACGATGAAGTTCTCCGGGAGCGTGGTCACGGACTTCAAGAGGTTGAGGCGCGCCTGTTGCGCGGGAGTGCGGAAGGCCACCGGGGTTAGCACGCCCGTGCAGGTGTTGACCGCTATCGCGATCGCCGTGTTGGAGAGCCCCGGCGGGAAGCCGGGCGCCGGGAGACCCGTCGCGCCGCCCGGGAGGGTGCCACCGGGCACGCCGGTGCAGACTGCATCGTAGATGAGGCGCAGGTCGATCGCGCCGTCCCAGGAGCGGCTGCCCGAGAGCGCGCCGCACACCGGGTAGGCGCCGACCACGTTCGCGCCGAGCTTCTCGACGCCCTGCGCGGTGACGATGCCGCCGAGGCTCCCGCCGTGCAGGATCACGTTGTCCGGCGGACCGAAGTTCGCCTCGAAGACCCCCACCAGGCGATTCAGGTCCTTCTGGGTGCTGAAAAGCGTCCAGCAGCAGTTGCTGTAGCTCGACGCCGCCACCGCATAGCCCTGGGAGAGCATCAGCGGCGCGAGTGAGCCGAGCCCCGGATTCGGGGCCGGAGTCCCGAAATCGAAGCCGTGGTTGTTGATCACCAGGTCGCCATTCCAGTTGTCCGGAACCGTGATCTGGAAGAAGGCCCCGAGCTTCTCACCCGTGATCGTCGTGTCGGCGGATCCAAGCGACGGGAACCACAGAGCAGCGGCCACGAGCAGACCAGATAGAGTGCGCAATCGCATCTTCAGTTTTCTCCTCTCCGCCTCGACGGGCGGGTGTTCGGGGCATGTTCCCCCGTGTCTCGGGGCGGGTCAAGGCGAAAGCCCTGGAAAACCGAGCGCCCTCCAAAAAAATGCGCCCGCGGGGGGCGCTCCTCGAGATCAGGGGAAGGAAGGCGAGCCCTCGATCTCGTAGTAGCCCATCGGATCCTGACGGATCGCACGGCCTCCCGCGAGCGCCTCCGCGCGCT